>UPYT01000008.1 GCA_900538475.1 uncultured Clostridium sp.
CCCGCCGCAGGCGGAGAAGCTCGCGAGCGAGCTTCTTTTTTATTTCACAAAAAAACGAGGAGGAATTGATTATGATGAAAAAGGCGTTAGCACTTACTATGGCAGCTGTAATGGCAGCATCCATGACCGCATGTGGTGGAAACACAAAGGAAACCACAGCAGCAGAGACGAAGGCAGCTGATACTACCGCGGCTGATACCACAGCGGCAGATACGGCTGCAGCAGACACAGAAGCTGCAGACGGTAAGGTTTACAAAATTGCAACAGATACAACCTTTGCACCCTTTGAGTTTGAGAATGATAAGGGGGAGATGGTTGGTATTGACCTGGATATTCTGAAGGCGATTGCTGATGATCAGGGCTTTGAATATGAGCTGGTTGTAGCAGGTTTCTCTGCCGCATGTACCGGTATGGAGGCAGGAGAGTATGATGCAGTGATTGCCGGCATGTCTATTACAGATGAAAGAAAAGAAAAGTATGATTTCTCTGAGCCCTACTACGATTCCGGCGTTGGTATGGCAGTTAATGCAGATTCCGATATTGCATCTTATGAGGATCTGAAGGATAAAACAGTAGCAGCAAAGATCGGTACTGAGGGCTGCTCCTTTGCAGAGTCTATTGCAGAGCAGTATGGCTTTACCATCAACCAGTTTGAGGATTCCTCCAGTATGTATCAGGACGTTTTAGCCGGCAACTCCGTAGCCTGCTTTGAGGACTACCCGGTACTGGGCTATGAGATTTCCAGAGGCGTTGCCTTTAAGCTTCCGCTTCCTATGGAAAACGGCAATTCTTACGGCTTTGCTGTTATGAAGGGTCAGAATACAGAGTTGGTAGAGATGTTCAACGCTGGTCTTAAGAATATCAAGGACAGTGGCAAATACGATGAGATTTTAAATACTTATATCTCTAAATAATGACAAATAAGGTGATGATGAAATGGCTGTAATAGACGTACTGATTAAATATTTTCCGTCCTTTAACGTTGCACTGGGCGAAACCCTGAAGCTTACGGCAGTATCTTTATTTTTTGCTACGATACTGGGTGTAATCTTCGGCTTGTTTAAAGTTTCCGGCATAAAGCCTTTAAAGGTAATTGCCAATATTTACATTGACATTATCCGCGGTACCCCTCTGATGGTTCAGACTATGATTATTTTCTATGGTCTCAGCCAGGTGCTGCGTCCTTATGGCTTTAGCTGGGGCGCCATTGGTGGGAATTTTACGGCAGGCGCCGTGACTTTAAGTCTCAATGCAGGCGCATATATGGCAGAGATTATCCGTGGCGGTATTGAAGCCATTGACAAAGGGCAGATGGAAGCGGCCCGCAGTCTGGGACTTCCTTATGGAAAGGCTATGAGCAAGATCATTCTTCCCCAGGCATTCCGCACCATGATGCCCTCAATCATCAATCAGTTTATTATTTCCATGAAGGATACCTCCTTGATTTCTATAATCGGAATCCGGGAGCTGACTCAGAACGGTAAGATTATTGCCGCCAACTCGGCTTCTCTGGTTATGGCTATCTGGGTGTCAGTTGCCCTGTATTACCTAGTGATCTGCACCATCCTTTCCAGGATTGCAGTGATAGTAGAAAGGAAGGTATCTTATGGAAAACAGTAAAATTTCCGTTACGCATTTAAAAAAGAATTTTGGAAAGCTGGAGGTTTTAAAGGGAATCAGCCTGGAGGTGAAGGAGGGAGAGGTTGTCTGCCTCATTGGTCCTTCTGGTTCTGGAAAGAGTACCTTTCTGCGGTGCTTAAACCGCCTGGAAAAGATTACAGCAGGCGAGGTAATCGTAGACGGCCATCCCATCTCAGATCCGAATGTGAATATTAATAAGGTTCGGGAAAACATCGGTATGGTATTCCAGCATTTTAATCTGTTTCCCCATCTGACTGTTTTGGATAACATTACGCTGGCTCCTACTGAGCTAAAGATTATGGATAAGAAGGCAGCAGAGGAAAAGGCCAGAGATCTTCTTTCCCGGGTAGGGCTGGCAGATAAAGCGGATGCTTATCCGGCTCAGCTTTCCGGCGGACAGAAGCAGAGGGTAGCTATTGCACGTTCTCTGGCAATGAATCCGGATATTATGCTGTTTGACGAGCCAACCAGCGCCCTTGACCCGGAAATGGTGGGAGAGGTGCTGGAGGTTATGAAACAGCTGGCAGCAGAGGGAATGACCATGGTTGTTGTAACCCATGAGATGGGCTTTGCCAGGGAGGTTGCCGATCGGGTAATCTTCATGGACGGTGGTTATATTGTGGAGGAAGGAACTCCAGAGGAAATTTTTTCTCATCCAAAGGAAGAGAGAACCATCAGCTTCTTAAATAAAGTTTTATAATCAAAAAACCTGCGTGATCCGATATCTTTCGGATTCCGCAGGTTTTTTCTGTTACAGGAAAGTGCTGTGACGGAACAGGGAATTTTTATAAAATAAAACATATGTTCGAACTTTTTTTAAAGGAAGGCTTGCAATTTGCCTGACATTTTGTTTATAATAGCATGGGATTACAGGAAATAATGGAGGAATATCATGGCAAAGACACAATATAATGCAGACAGTATTACCGTGCTGGAAGGATTGGAGGCAGTCCGCAAGCGGCCCGGCATGTATATCGGAGGCGTAGGCACCAAGGGACTGAACCATCTGATCTATGAGATCGTAGATAATGCGGTGGATGAGCACCTGGCCGGATACTGCAGCCAGATCTGGGTAACGCTGGAGGCGGACGGTTCCTGCACCGTAAGGGACAGTGGTCGTGGCATTCCTGTTGAAATGCATAAAAAGGGTGTATCTGCAGAGCGAATTGTTCTTTCTACGCTTCATGCAGGAGGTAAATTTGACAATGACGCCTACAAAACCAGCGGAGGACTTCATGGCGTAGGTTCTTCTGTGGTGAACGCTTTATCTGCCCGGATGGATGTGAAGGTTTATAAAAACGGTTATATTCATCACGATGCCTATGAAAGGGGGATTCCGGTAATTTCCCTGGAAAATGGCCTTCTTCCTATTCTGGGAAGGACAAAGGAGACTGGAACAGAGATTAATTTTCTTCCGGACGGAGAAATTTTTGAAAAGACACGGTTTAAGGCAGACTGGCTGAAAAGCCGTCTTCACGAGACTTCTTATCTGAACCCCGGACTGACTATTTTCTATGCCAACCGCAGGCCAGGAGAAGAGGAGGAGGTTGTTTATCATGAGCCGGAAGGAATTATTTCTTATGTAAAGGAAATCAACAACGGAAAAAATGCCGTTCATGAGCCAATTTATTTTAAAAGTGAGATTGATAAGATTGAAGTGGAGGTTGCGATTCAGTTTGTAGATACCTTTGAAGAAAATATTCTGGGCTTTTGCAACAATATTTTTACCCAGGAGGGCGGTACCCATCTGGTTGGTTTTAAAACAAGATTTACTCAGCTGATCAATTCCTATGCCAGGGAGCTGGGCATCCTGAAGGAAAAGGATCCCAACTTTACCGGCGCAGATACCAGAAATGGAATGACAGCCATTGTGGCAGTGAAGCATCCGGATCCGATTTTCGAGGGACAGACGAAGACCAAGCTGGCCAGCGCCGATGCGACAAAGGCGGTTTTTACGGTTACGGGAGATTTGCTGCAGCACTATTTTGACCGGAATGTAGAGGTCTTAAAATCGGTGATTGCCTGTGCTGAAAAATCTGCGAAAATTCGGAAGGCAGAGGAAAAGGCAAAGACTAATATGCTGACCAAGTCCAGATTTTCGTTTGACAGCAATGGAAAGCTGGCTAACTGTGAAAGCCGGGATGCGGAGAAGTGTGAAATTTTTATTGTTGAGGGAGATTCTGCAGGCGGCTCTGCCAAGACAGCCAGAAACAGAATGTATCAGGCTATTCTTCCTATCCGTGGAAAGATCCTGAACGTGGAGAAGGCTTCTATGGACAAGGTGCTTGCAAATGCGGAGATTAAAACCATGATCAATGCCTTTGGCTGCGGTTTTTCCGAGGGCTACGGCAATGATTTTGATATTTCCAGACTTCGGTATCATAAAATTATTCTGATGACGGATGCGGATGTGGACGGCAGCCACATTGACACCCTTCTTTTGACCTTTTTATACCGTTTTATGCCAGAGCTGATTTATAATGGCCATGTGTTTATTGCCATGCCGCCGCTCTATAAGGTGATTCCTTCCAGAGGGCAGGAGCAGTATCTTTATGATGACAAGGAACTGGAGCGTTACCGGAAAACACACACAGGAGAGTTCCGCCTGCAGCGGTACAAGGGTCTTGGTGAGATGGATCCAGAGCAGCTTTGGGAGACAACCCTGGATCCGGAGCACCGGGTTCTGAAACGGGTGGAGATTGAGGATGCCCGCATGGCTTCAGAGGTAACGGAAATGCTTATGGGCAGTGACGTTCCCCCCAGACGGAAATTTATTTACGACCACGCAGAAGAAGCGGAAATTGACGCATAAGAAGGAGAAGGATCATGGCGGAAAAAATATTAACAACAGAATTTTCAGAGGAAATGCAGCGCAGCTATCTGAATTACTCCATGAGTGTCATTACTGCGCGGGCCATTCCTGATGCCCGGGACGGCTTAAAGCCGGTTCAGCGCCGGGTTCTTTATGATATGAGTGAGCTGAAGCTGGGGCATGATAAACCACACCGGAAATCGGCCCGTATTGTAGGCGATACCATGGGTAAATATCATCCTCACGGCGACAGTTCCATTTATGATACACTGGTTGTCATGTCGCAGGCATTTAAAAAGGGTATGGCCCTGGTAGACGGACACGGAAATTTCGGTTCCATTGAGGGAGACGGTGCAGCAGCCATGCGTTATACAGAGGCGCGGCTTCAGAAATTTGCAGAAGAGGTTTACCTGAAGGATCTGGACAAGACCGTAAATTTTGTTCCCAACTACGATGAGTCGGAAAAGGAGCCGGAGGTTCTTCCGGTGCGGGTCCCCAACCTTTTGATCAATGGTTCTGAGGGAATTGCCGTAGGAATGAGCACCAGCATTCCGCCTCACAATTTGGGCGAGGTGGTGGAGCTGGTTCAGGCTTATATTGATCAGCCGCAAATGGATGTTGCTCAGATGATGGAATATCTTCCCGGCCCGGATTTTCCTACCGGGGGTATTATTGCAAACAAAAAGGATCTGAAGGAAATTTATGAAACAGGTGTCGGAAAAATCAAGCTCCGCGGAAAAATTGAAGTAGAGCTGGGACGGAGAAAGGCAGATCGTGATAAGTTAGTCATCAGCGAAATTCCCTATACTATGATTGGCGCGGGCATTAACAAATTTTTGATGGACGTGGCCGATTTGGTGGAAAGTAAGAAGCTGACAGATGTGGTAGATATTTCCAACCAGTCCAGCAAAGAAGGAATCCGCATTGTTCTGGAGCTGAAAAAGGATGCGGACATTGACAAAATTAAAAATATTCTTTATAAAAAAACGAAGCTGGAAGATACCTTTGGCGTCAATATGCTGGCGATTGCCCATGGACGACCGGAGACTCTGAATTTGAAAGGGATTCTGGATCATTACCTGGAGTTCCAGTATGAGAATACGACCCGCAAATACCAGGCTCTTCTGGATAAGGAGCTGGAACGGAAGGAGATTCGGGAAGGACTGATTCAGGCCTGTAATGTGATTGACCTGATCATTGCCATTTTAAGGGGATCCAAAAATCTGAAGGATGCGAAGGCATGTCTGATGTATGGAGACATATCCAGAATTCAGTTTAAGCACCCCGGCTTTGAAGAGGACGCCAAACAGCTCCATTTTACAGAGAAGCAGGCGGCAGCCATTCTGGAAATGCGGCTTTACAAGCTGATTGGCCTGGAAATCATGGCGCTGGAGAAGGAATACAAGGAATGCCTGAAGAAAATTGCCCGGTATGAGAAGATTTTGAAAAGCCGCGATGCCATGAATCAGGTGATTCAGGAGGATCTGAAACAAATTAAGGAAGAGTTTGCTGTTTCCCGCCGCACAGTGATTGAAGACGGCAAAGAAGCTGTTTATGAGGAGGCGCCGATGGAGGTGCAGGAGGTTGTGTTTGTTATGGATCGGTTTGGCTACTGCAAGCTCCTGGATCGGCAGACTTATGAGCGAAATCAGGAAACGGTAGATCAGGAGTACAAGCACAGGATTCCCTGTCTGAATACAGATAAGATCTGTATTTTTACCAACACAGGAAGTCTTCACCAGGTAAAGGTTATGGAAATTCCTTTCGGCAAGCTTCGTGACAAGGGTACGCCGATTGATAACGTAAGCAAATATGACGGCAGCAGGGAGGAGATTGTATTTCTTACCTGTTTTGGCCGTCTGACAGGACAGATGCTTCTGTTTGCTACCAGAATGGGTATGATGAAGCAGGTGCCTGCTGAGGAATTTATCACAAATAACCGGACGGTAGTGGCGACCAAGCTTCAGGAAGGAGATCAGGTAGCTGTGATCCGGGTAGTTGGAACAGAAACAGATCTGGTTATTCAGACGACGGGAGATGTGTTCCTGCGGTTTTCTATGGAGGAGATTCCGGAGATGAAGAAGGCTTCCCGCGGTGTGCGGGGCATTCGTATGAGCGAGGGTGAGGCGCTGGAGGAGATTTATTTTGTCAGCCAGAATCCGGTGATTACTTATAAAAAGAAAGAGGTTCATTTAAACCGCCTGAAAATAGCAAAGCGGGATGGAAAAGGAAGCAAGGTAAGACTGTAAGCAGACATGAAAGAAAGTCTTTGTGTGGCGAACAACTGTGTTTAGGAAAGAGAGTATGTCCTTGCAATGAAGACAAATGTATTTTTCTCGCGAATTCCTCTTGATTTTTTTCTGAAATAGGAGTAGTATAGGTCACATGTTTTTACCGTGGTTTCCGAACAGGCCATAAGAAACAGCCGGCGCATCCGGGGACTGCAATATGAGGAGAATAAGGAGTGTACAATTATGGAAAAGAAGTTAAAAGTCGGTGTATTAGGCGCTACTGGTATGGTAGGCCAGAGATTTATTTCCCTGTTGGAGAATCATCCGTGGTATGAGGTAGTCACGGTTGCAGCCAGCCCCCGATCTGCCGGAAAGACCTACGAGGAGGCAGTAGGCGGACGCTGGAAAATGACGACTCCTATGCCTGAGGCAGTAAAGAAGCTGGTTGTTATGAATGTCAACGAGGTAGAGAAGGTAGCTGCCAGCGTAGATTTTGTATTCAGCGCCGTTGATATGTCAAAAGATGAGATTAAGGCTATTGAGGAGGCATATGCAAAGACAGAGACTCCCGTTGTTTCCAATAACAGCGCACACCGCTGGACTCCAGATGTTCCCATGGTTGTTCCGGAGGTTAACCCGGAGCATTTCCAGGTGATTGAATTCCAGAAAAAACGTCTGGGTACCACCAGAGGCTTCATTGCAGTAAAACCCAACTGCTCCATTCAGAGCTATGCACCTGCTTTGACAGCATGGAAGGAGTTTGAACCCTATGAAGTGGTAGCTACAACCTACCAGGCAATTTCCGGCGCAGGAAAGACCTTCCAGGACTGGCCGGAGATGGAGGGAAATATCATCCCCTACATTGGCGGCGAGGAAGAAAAGAGCGAGCAGGAGCCTCTGAGAATCTGGGGTAAGATTGAGGACGGCGTAATTGTCAAGGCTGCTGAGCCGGTGATTACCTGCCAGTGCATCCGTGTTCCTGTATTAAACGGACATACAGCTGCCGTATTTGTAAAATTCCGTAAAAAGCCAACCAAAGAGGAGCTGATTGATCGTCTGGTAAGCTTTAAGGGACTTCCTCAGGAATTAGAGCTGCCCAGCGCACCGAAGCAGTTTATTCAGTATCTGGAGGAGGACAACCGTCCCCAGGTATCTCTGGATGTAGATTTTGAAAACGGAATGGGAATTTCTGTAGGCCGTCTGAGAGAGGATACGGTTTATGACTATAAGTTCGTCGGCCTGTCTCATAATACTGTCCGCGGCGCAGCCGGCGGAGCAGTTCTCTGTGCAGAGCTTCTGACTGCTCAGGGATATATTGCAGCAAAATAAAATAAAAAATGCGGACTCTTTGGAGTCCGTTTTTCTTTTGATCATAGAAAGTGCGTCCTGTGATACAAAAACGCGCCACAGGGATGCGCACTGCGCGCCAGAGAAAATGGCTGCTAACGCAGCCGCGTTTCAGCACGGTAATGTGCCGAGGAACATTTTTTGTGCAGATGGAAACTGCCGCCAGCATTTTTGGACTGGCGGCAGAAATCAGGGATATGTTTGATTGTCAGTAAAGAATCATTGAGGCATGGATTATTCTGCATCAAAATGATAAATGGTAGTGGTTTTGTATTCCTCGCCTGCTTTTACAATGGGAGAAGCAAACTGGGGTTTATTGACAGCATCCGGGAAATACTGAGTTTCGAAGCAGTATCCGTACCGTGGATCGTAAAGGACTCCTCCCTTTCCAATCTGTCCCTTCAGGCCGTTTGCTGTATAGAACTGAACGCCAGGAAGATCCGTATACACATCCATGGTTCGTCCGCTTGCCTCATCCACGGCTCTGGCAGAAAGTGCCAGCTCGCCGGGGGCATGGTTCAGAACCCAGTTATGATCGTAGCCGCCGGCATTTTTTAAGGGTTCATAGTCTGCGTCAATCTCATCGCCAATGGTTTTTAATTCTGTAAAATCCATGGGAGTTCCCTTGACAGGCTCCAGAACTCCGGTGGGAATGGATTCTGCATCTGGAATAGTATATGTATCTGCATCAATCCATACCTTCTGTGTCAGGACGCTTCCCGCATCGTGACCGGCCAGATTGAAGTAAGCGTGGTTTGTAAAATTGGCGATGGTATCTGCATCGGAAACCATCAGATAATCCAGACGGAGACTGTTGTCCGGAGTCAGAGTATAGCTGACGGCAATATTGGCATTGCCGGGATAGTTCTGATCTCCGTCAGGGCTGAACAGGGAAAAGGTAATTCTGGTACCAAGACCGGTTTCCTCTACATCAGCATCCCAGAGACGGCTTCTGTAAAAGTCCGGGCCGCTGTGGAGATTGTTTTTGCTTCCGGAATTTATCACAAGGGCATAGGTAATGCCATTTAAAGTAAAGGCTGCGCCTCCGATTCGGTTTGCATTGCGGCCCACAATTTCTCCCAGATGACCGCTTTTTGTCAGAATATCTTCTACGGAATCGTACCCTAACAATACGTCTGCCAGTTTTCCGTTCCGATCCGGAACCTTCATCTCCAGCCAGGTGCCGCCCAGATCTGTAAATGCGGCAGATACGCCATTTTCATTGGTCAGCGTATATTTGCTGACTGCTGCTCCGTTTTCCAGAGTGCCGAATGCTTCTTTTTTCCATGCCATAATCGTTTCTGTCCTTTCGTTTTATGAAATGATAGCTGTTTGGGACTGCCCAACTCTCCCGACAAAATAGCAGGAAGAGAAGACGGCGGTTCCGATTTACTTAGAATTATAGCACAAAGAATGGCAGGAAAAAAGTGAAAGATATGCTTTCTTTCAGGACTGCTATATTTTGACAAAACACACAGAAGATGCCAGTGTATTATTCTGTTTCGTACATATACTAGGAACGTAACAAAAAACAAACCGGTCGTGAGGCAGGAAAAGAACGCAAGTGTTCGCCTGTCCCATGACAGGCGAATTTGAAAGGAGACTACACTTATGGCAAGCAAATCTTCTAACAGAGCAGAGGTACCTGAGGCAAAAGAGGCACTGGATCGTTTCAAAATGGAAGTTGCAAACGAACTGGGCGTTCCCTTATCTAACGGCTACAATGGAAACCTGACTTCCGCACAGAATGGATCTGTGGGCGGTTATATGGTTAAGAAAATGATTGAAGCTCAGGAGAAGCAGATGGCCGGTAAGTAAGGCCTGACTTTCAGCCGATTTTTCTGTTTCAATCAAACAGGAGGAGGAATCCCGGGGCAGAAAGCTCCGGGATTTTTCTATTTTTTGTAAATAAACTGCTTGTGCAACCTGAATTTTAACTATATAATGGTACATGAAAAAGTTTGAAGGAGTTATGCTATGCGTGTGATAGCCGGAAAGGCAAGACGGGTTCCGTTAAAAACTCTGGAAGGAATGGACACCCGGCCCACTCAAGATCGGATTAAGGAAACGCTTTTTAATATGCTTCAGTACGATTTGGCAGACTGCTGTTTTTTGGATTTGTTTGCCGGAAGCGGTGGAATTGGAATCGAGGCATTAAGCCGCGGCGCCGGATTTGCGGTATTTGTAGAGCAAAATCCAAAGGCGGCAGAGATTATCCGGGAGAATTTAAAGGCCACGAAGCTGGAAGAACAGGCTCTGGTGATGAATTGCGACGCGCTTTCTGCCTTAAAGCGGTTAGAGGGCAAATACCGGTTTGATTATATTTTTATGGATCCTCCCTACAATCAGGAGCTGGAGCGTCAGGCACTTTCCTGCCTGAAGACATCTGCTCTGATTGATAAACAGAGTACCATTATTATAGAAGCATCTCTGGAGACCTCCTTTGACTATCTGGAATCCATGGGCTTTCTTATGGAAAAAAATAAACAATACAAGACAAACCGGCATGTGTTTGTCTATCGAGGTGAATGATATGGCGACAGCAGTTTATCCAGGCAGCTTTGATCCTGTGACCCTGGGACATATGGATATTATCGAGCGTACTGCCCGCATGTTTGATCATGTAATCATCGGAGTTTTGCAGAATAATTCAAAAACTCCGTTGTTTTCTGTGGAAGAACGTGTTAATATGATAAAGAGTATTACATCACATCTGGAAAATATTGAGGTTCGTTCCTTTGACGGGCTTTTGGTTGATTTTGTCCACCAGTGCCGTGCTGATGTGATTGTGAGAGGTCTGCGGGCTATTACAGATTTTGAATACGAGCTTCAGATGGCGCAGACCAACCGGGTAATTGCTCCTGATATTGACACTATATTCCTGACAACCAATCTGAAGTATTCCTACCTGAGTTCCAGCATTGTAAAAGAAATTGCATTTTTTAATGGAGATATTAATGCATTCCTTCATCCGGATATTGCTGTTCAGGTAAAGCAAAAGCTCGGAAAATAATGGCTGCAGCCAAGTACACATAGAAGTGAGGAGAAGAAACATGAGTAGAATTGAACAGTTAATCGGTGAAATCGAGGAATATATTGACAGCTGTAAGTTTCAGCCCCTTTCCACAACCAAGATTCTGGTCAATAAAGAGGAGCTGGAGGAGCTGTTGGTAGAGCTTCGTCTTCGGATTCCTGATGAGATAAAGAAGTACCAGAAGATTATCAGCAATCAGGATGCTATCTTGAATGATGCCCGCGCGCAGGCAGATGCCATTTTAAAGGATGCAACCCAGCAGACCAATGAACTGGTAAATGAGCACGAAATTATGCAGATGGCTTATACCAATGCCAATCAGATCATTGAGGAAGCACAGCAGCAGGCTCAGGCAATTATTGACAATGCAGTAGATGAGGCCAACAGCGTTCGTCAGGGCTCGATTGATTACACAGACAGTATGCTGCAGAGTCTGCAGGCAATCATTAACCATTCTATTGAAGAAGCTCAGGGACGTTTTGATTCTTTCCGCGCTTCCATGCAGGAAAGCTATGATATTGTTACCAATAACCGCAATGAGCTGTCCGGAAGTATTTCTGCTCCGGCAGAGGAGCCTGTACAGGAAGAAGAGCAGCAGTAATTCTTCTTACAGCCCAAGCGGCTGCATGAGATGGATGAGCAGCTGTGCCGCTATGCAGGTGAGTCCCGCGTGAATGAGTTTCCACAGTACATAATGCCGGATGGACAGCCCTCCGGCATTTTTTGATGTCACAGGAAGGCCTTCTTGCGAGTGTTTTTCTTGTATGAGGGAATCAGAAAGGACACTTTTTGTCTGAAAAATCCCGGAGATCCCTCCAAAGGCAGCAGCAGACAGCGCAGGGGCAACAGCTGTGTATTTTGGAAATACCGTGGAGATCTGATGGATTCCTGTGGTCATTTCCACTGCTCCGGCAACAAGGGCCTGGAGGCGGACGGGAAGAATGGAAAGCTGCCGAATCCACAGGGCAAAGATGGAAAACATCATCATACAGCCGCCGATAAGAACCATGGTTTCTGCGGAGGATAAAAGAATGGACTCCAGACAGACAGGTGCAGTTTCCAGGCGGATGGGAGAGGAAGTCCTTTGTCCGCCAGTTTGAGGCTGGTACAGCTTTTGTGCCAGAAAGGACAGAAGGGGAACCGGAAGGCAGACAGAAAGCAGAAGCAGACCGGAATTGATGCCAACCGGAAGCTGCTGTCTGACATAGCCAAGAAGGAACATGGGACTGGGATGGCAGCAGAAGGCCAGGAGATACTGGGCTTCTTTTTGTGAGATTTTTCCCTGACGGAAATAATCGCCGCATAGCTTTGCCCCCAGAGGATAACCGCAGAGCAGCCCGCAAAGGAGAATGTAGGTCCCAGATGCGGAAACATGGAACAGACGGGAAACCAGGGGATAAACAGGTTTTACAAGCAGCCCGGCGCCGCCTGAGACTGTGAGAAGCTGTGTGAGAATCAGAAAAGGCGCCAGGGCAGGAAGCACGGTCTGATACCATAAAAGCAGCCCCTCGGACGCACCCTGGACGGCTAAGGCGGGAAAAGCAAGCACCAGTCCTAAAAGGACAATGGGGATGGTTTTGACAGTCATGGGAGAACCTCCGGCTACAATGTTATTATTTTTTATGAAGACACCGGGGGATTTATGCGTCCAGCAGTTTCAATGAACCTGAATCTGTGGTATACTAAATAAAATTTCGCCTGAAAGGAATATATGCGATTGATGAAACTTCCGGAAACATTTTTAGAAAACATGAAGGAGCTTCTGGGCGGGGAGTACAGCGCCTGGCTGGCCAGCTATGAGGAAAATCCTCATCAGGGACTGCGCATCAATACAGGAAAGCTGACTGCGGAAACCTGGAAGTCCATAAGTCCTTACGGAACGGAGCAGGTTCTGTGGACAGGCAATGGATATTATATTGGGGATCAGGACAGACCAGCCAGGGATCCCTATTATTATGCAGGGCTTTATTATCTGCAGGAGCCCAGTGCGATGGCTCCTGCTGCCCTTCTTCCCGTTGATCCAGGAGATCGGGTTCTGGATCTCTGTGCAGCGCCTGGAGGGAAAAGCACAGAGCTGGGAGCGCGGCTGAAGGGACAGGGGCTTTTAGTATCCAATGACATCAGCAATTCCCGGGCAAAGGCTCTGCTGAAGAATCTGGAGCTGGCCGGAGTTTCCAATTTGTGCGTAACCAGCGAGACTCCGGAAAAGCTTGCAGATGTTTTTGGGCCGTTTTTCGATAAGATTCTTGTGGATGCCCCCTGTTCAGGAGAAGGCATGTTTCGGAAGGATCCGGATTTGATCAAAAGCTGGCAGGAACATGGACCTTCGTATTATGCTCCGATCCAGAGGCAGATCCTTTCTCAGGCAGTGCGGATGTTAAAGCCCGGCGGGTATCTGCTGTATTCTACCTGTACCTTTGCGGCCTGTGAGGATGAGGATACAGTTCATTGGCTTTTAGACCAGGAGTCGGAGCTGGAACTGATGCCTCTTTTGTTGTGGGAGGGGGCGCAGCCGGGAATCAACAAAGAACCGGTGATTCGCCTGTTTCCCCATAAAATAAAAGGAGAAGGACATTTTGCAGCCCTTTTTCATAAGAAAAGCAGCAGTTCTTCTCAGAAAATTTCGGAAGAACAGGCGACTGGGAAAACCAGAAGGAAAGGTCAGACAGGAGCTTTGAGAAAAGGACCTTCCGATGCAGAGCTGGGAGAAGGCTTTCTGCAGTGGGAACAGCAGCTTTCCAGTCCTTTTCCCAGAGAGAGGATGATGATCAGGGATCAGCTGGTTTATCTGCTTCCAGAGGACTTTGAGCCCGGATGGAGGCTTCGGTATCTGAGAACGGGCCTTCTTCTGGGAGAACAGAAAAAACAGCGTTTTGAGCCGTCTCAGGCGGCTGCTATGGTACTTAGTCCGTCCCGGTACGCCTGCTGCTTTTCCATGAAACGGTCAGATGAGCGGGTGATCCGGTATCTGAAGGGAGAGACAGTCAGTCTGACAGAGGAGGAAGCAGGACAGGATGCATGGCCCAAAAATGGCTGGATTTTAGTATGTGTGGATGGCTGGCCTCTGGGATGGGCAAAAAACGCAGGAGCAGTTTTGAAAAATAAATATTATCCGGGATGGCGGTGGCAATAATGGGAAAGACAATTCGACTTGACAAATATCTTACAGAAATGAATAAAGGCAGCCGTTCTCAGATTAAGGAGGCTGCAAAAAAGGGAAGAATTCAGGTAAACGGACAGACGGAAAAAAAGACGGATCGAAAAATCGATCCACAGGCGGATCAAGTGCTCTTGGATGGAAAACCGGTTGCCTATCATGCGTATGAATACTATATGCTGAATAAACCGCAGGGGGTTGTCTCTGCAACAGAGGATCGGATTCACAAAACGGTAATCGATCTGCTTGGCGGGGAAATCAGACGGGATCTGTTTCCTGTGGGCCGTCTTGATATTGATACAGAGGGCCTGCTGCTTCTTACCAATGACGGAGAGCTGGCTCATCAGCTGCTGTCTCCAAAAAAACATGTAGATAAGCAGTATTATGCCCGGGTAGCCGGAACGCTTCCCCCAGACAGCAAAGAACAGATTGCGGCGGGGATGACCTTGTCTGACGGTACCCAGGTGATGCCTGGGGAGCTGTCCATATTGACACCCGTTTGTGAATGCGGGGAAGCTTCTTCTGAGACGGAGATTCTTCTTACTATCCGGGAAGGGAAGTTTCACCAGGTTAAACGAATGTTTGAGGCACTTGGATGTCAGGTGGTGTTTTTAAAACGTCTTTCCATGGGAAGCTTGCGGCTGGATGAATCGCTTAGGCCGGGAGAGTTTCGAAAGCTGACAGAGGAAGAGCTGGAGGGGCTGAAGGAGGGAAGTGAGAAGGCGGATCATCCTGATTTGGACTATGAACAGAAGGAGACAGGACAGAAGATTCCCGAGCTCTTAAAGGGAAAAGAGGCGGTTATTTTTGATCTGGACGGTACACTGGTGGATTCCATGTGGATGTGGAAGCAGATTGATATTGAGTATCTGGGAAGATTTGGATACGAATGTCCTCCGCAGCTGCAGAAAGAAATCGAAGGAATGAGCTTTTCGGAAACAGCTGTCTATTTTAAGGAAAAGTTTCAGATACCGGACAGTCTGGAAGAGATTAAGCAGTGCTGGGTTGATATGAGTATTGAAAAATACCGCTGCCAGGTACCGATGAAAAAAGGAGTCCGTCGTTTTCTCAGCTATTTGAAGGAGAATGGTTTCCGGGCAGGTATTGCCACCAGCAACGGTCGTGCTATGGTAGACGCTGTGCTCCATTCTTTGGATATGGAAGCATTTTTCCAGGTGATTACGACAGCCTGTGAGGTAGCGGCAGGAAAACCGGCTCCGGATATTTACCAAAAGGTTGCAAAAACGCTCCAGGTACCTCCGGAGAGATGTCTGGTTTTTGAGGATGTTCCTGCAGGCATTATGGCAGGTAAGGCAGCTGGAATGACAGTCTGCGCCATAGAAGATGAATTCTCTGCGCCGATGCGGGAGGAGAAGCTGGCTCTGGCTGATTATTATATAGAAGACTACGATGAAATATTCGATAAAAAATGAGGACAATAAATATGCATGATTATTTGCCGATATGTCGGGCGGACATGGAAAAGAGAGGATGGGAGCAGTGTGATTTCGTCTATGTTTCGGGAGATGCCTATGTGGATCATCCTTCCTTTGGAACAGCCATTATCAGCCGTCTGTTAGAAGCCCATGGTTATAAAGTAGGGATCATTGCCCAGCCTGACTGGACAGATCCGTCCAGCATCCAGATTCTTGGGGAACCACGGCTGGGATTCCTTGTTTCTGCGGGAAATATGGATTCTATGGTTAATCATTATTCGGTGTCAAAAAAACGCCGTCAGCAGGATTCCTATACTCCGGGAGGCGTGATGGGAAAAAGACCGGATTATGCGGTTGTGGTTTACTGTAACCTGATCCGTTCTGTATACCGTGATGCGGCGATTATTATTGGCGGCATTGAGGCGAGCCTGCGAAGACTTGCTCATTATGATTACTGGTCCAACCGGCTGAAGCGTTCTGTGCTTCTGGATTCCCAGGCAGATTTGATTTCTTATGGAATGGGAGAGCATTCTATTGTGGAAATTGCAGATGCCTTAAACAGCGGAATTCAGGTAAAGGATATTACCTTTATTGACGGAACGGTGTTCATAACCCGGAATCTGGACGTGGTTTATGACTATCAGATGCTTCCGGATTATGATAAAATGAAGCGGGATAAAAAAGAATATGCGAAAAGCTTTTATGTCCAGTACAGCAACACGGATCCTTTTATGGGAAAACGTCTGGTGGAGCCTTATTTTGGGAAGGAGTTTGTAGTTCAGAATCCTCCTGCAAAGCCCTTGACTCAGGAAGAGATGGATCAGGTTTATGCGCTTCCCTATATGCGCAGCTATCACCCATCCTACGAGGCCTTGGGAGGGGTTCCTGCTATCCGTGAGATTAAATTCAGTCTGATCAGCAACCGTGGATGCTTTGGCGCCTGCAGCTTCTGTGCCTTAACCTTCCATCAGGGGCGGATTATTCAGGCAAGAAGTCACGAATCTCTGATTCAGGAGGCGCGTCTTCTGACAGAGGAACCGGATTTTAAGGGGTACATTCACGATGTGGGAGGGCCGACAGCCAATTTCCGTTTCCCGGCCTGTGAAAAGCAGCTGACAAAGGGGGCATGTCCCCATAAACAGTGCCTGTTCCCGGAACCCTGCAAAAATCTCCGGGCAGACCACAGTGATTACATTGCTCTTCTCAGAAAGCTGAGAGAACTTCCGAAGGTAAAAAAGGTCTTTATCCGATCCGGTATCCGGTTTGATTATCTGCTGGCAGATAAAAACCGTCTTTTCCTGAGGGAGCTTTGTGAGCACCATGTGAGCGGTCAGCTGAAGGTTGCTCCGGAGCATGTATCCGACGCTGTACTTTCCAAAATGGGAAAGCCGAAAAATGCAGTATACAACCAGTTTGTAAAAGAATATAAAGAAATGAATGCCCGTATTCATAAGGAGCAGTATCTGGTTCCGTATCTGATGTCCTCCCATCCAGGCTCTTCGCTGAAAGAAGCAGTGGAGCTTGCCGAATATCTGCGGGATCTGGGCTATATGCCGGAGCAGGTTCAGGATTTTTATCCGACGCCTTCTACGATTTCTACCTGTATGTATTATACAGGACTGGATCCCAGAAATATGGAGCCGGTTTATGTGCCAGTGAATCCCCATGAAAAGGCAATGCAGAGAGCTCTGATTCAGTACAGGAATCCCAAAAACTATGATTTGGTAAAGGAGGCTTTGATTCAGGCCGGAAGAACGGATCTGATTGGTTTTGACAAGAAATGTCTGATTCGTCCGAGAGCTGGCATGAGCGGCGGCTCCTGGGGACATTCCGGAAATGGAAAAGCACCAGGGGGAAAGGATGCAAAAGGAAGAGCAGGAGCAAATACAGGTAAACAGTCAGGCGGAAAAAAGAAAACCATCCGCAATGTTCATCATAAGAAGCAGAAATAAAGCATTTACCAGTCAGGAAAGGCAGGAATATGGAATGAAAATTGCAATTGTAACAGGCGCTTCCTCCGGCATGGGAAGGGAGGCTGTGATTCAGCTGGCAGACCGTTTTGGCGGAGGACTGGGAGAAATCTGGGCGGTTGCCCGAAGAGCAGACCGGCTGGAAGAGCTGCGCAGTCAGGTTCCTGTGCCGCTTCGAATTCTTCCTTTGGATCTGCAGAAGCCTGATGCCCTGGAACAGCTTGGCTGGCAGTTAAAGCAGCAGAAGCCGGATGTGAAAATTCTGGTAAATGCAGCGGGATATGGAAAGACAGGAACCGTCGGCTCCATTGCAGGAGAAGAGGAAACCGGCATGGTTCGGTTAAACTGCGAAGCCCTCTGCGGCGTAACCTCGGCAGTGCTTCCCTATATGTCCCGGGAAAGCCGCATCATTCAGTTTGCCTCAGCTGCTGCCTTTCTTCCTCAGCCGGGATTTGCCGTGTATGCAGCCACAAAGGCCTTTGTGCTCAGCTACAGCCAGGCGTTAAACAGTGAGTTAAAGCCCAGGGGTATTACGGTAACAGCAGTCTGTCCCGGGCCCGTAGCCACAGAGTTTTTCCAGGTGGCATCGCCTTCCGGGATGCTTCCGCTGTACAAACGCCTTTCTATGGCAAGGCCGGAAAAGGTTGTGAAGCTGGCTGTCAGAGACAGTATGATGGGGAAAACGATTTCCGTTTATGGGCCTCTCATGAAGGCATTTTTCCTGCTTTGCCGCCTGGTTCCCCACCGTTTCCTTCTTGGAGTGATGGAGGCGTGGAACATCCCTTCTGCGAACCGGGAGAAGAATGAAAAAACGAACGATGAAGGAGCAAAACGCAGCAATGAAAATAAACAAAGGTGAATACGGCTACCGTGACAGCCACAAAAGGGTGCGGGTTCTTCTGACAGGACTTTTGGCAGCAGCCATTCTGGCACAGCTTTTCGCCCGTTCCTTTACAGACAATCAGGCAGCCAAAAATATTCTTACAGTAATGGCAATTCTTACGGTGCTGCCCATGGCAAACATGGCGTCTCCTCTGATTGCTTCCTGGAAATACCGTACCCCCTCCGAAGCCTTCCACCAGAGAATGGTTCCCTATGAGAAGAATGGAGAGGTGCTTTATGATCTGATTGTAACTACGAAGGATCATGTGATCCCCCTGGATGCCGCAGCAGTTCATCCGACTGGAATTTTTGCTTACTGCACCTCCTCCAGGCTGAATACGGGAAAGGCAGAAAAGGAGCTTCAGGAGCTTCTGAAAAACAACAGAATTAACTTAAAGATTCGCCTGATTACGGATGAAAAAAGTTTTTTCCGTCGCCTGGACTCTTTAAAGCCTGCTTCTGAATATGAAGATGACGGAACTGTGGAATATGCAGCCCGGCTTTTGAAAAATTTGTCCATGTAGGAACAGAGATTTTTGGCGGCAGCCGGATAAAAGGAGACAAGCATTGTGAAAAGTGTAATTGTAAACAGCAACGAAGCCGGACAGCGGCTGGATAAGCTGCTGGGAAAGTATTTGAATCTGGCAGGAAAAGGCTTTCTTTACAAAATGATGAGGAAAAAGAATATTACCCTCAACGGAAAAAAATGTGATGGCTCAGAGAAGCTGTCGGAGGGGGATGAGATTCGCCTGTTTCTTTCTGACGAAACCATAGAAAAGTTTTCCCAGGTCCGGGTACAGAAGGTCAGAAAAACAAAGCTGGATCTTGTCTATGAAGACAGCCACATTCTGCTGATTAATAAACCTTCAGGAATGCTTTCACAGAAAGCAAAGGATACAGATGAATCGCTGGTGGAATATGTGATTGCCTATCTGATGGAAACAGGACAGCTGACCGTGGAGCAGCTTCGCAGCTTCCATCCCTCTGTCTGCAACCGGCTGGATCGCAATACCAGCGGTCTTGTGGCAGCAGGCAAATCCCTGGCAGGCCTTCAGATGCTTTCTGCCCTGTTTCAGGATAGAAGCCTTCATAAGGATTATTTGTGTGCAGTAGAGGGGATTATGGATCAGCCGAGAACCATTGATGGTTATCTTCTGAAAAATGAGAAAACCAATCAGGTATCCATAACAAAAAAACAGGTGCCGGACAGTGTTCCGATTTTGACTCGTTATGAGCCTTTGGGACAGGCAAGTGGCTGCACACTGCTGAAGGTTCGTCTGATTACAGGGCGAACCCATCAGATTCGCGCTCATCTTGCTTCCATCGGTCATCCGCTTGCAGGGGATTACAAGTATGGAAGGGAAGAACTGAATGCCAGAATGAAAAAGCAGTTTGGTATTCACAGCCAGATGCTCCATTCCTGGAAAATGGAATTTCCTGTTATGGAGGAGCCTTTTGCCTACCTCAGCGGACGAACCTTTACAGCGCCCGTACCGGATACCTTCCGGAGAGTGTTTGGTGATATGGAGAATTATCTGGGAGGGGAGGCATAATGGGAACCTGGAAAAGCAGGGGACTGCGGGGATCGACACTGGAGGATATGATTAACCGGAGCAATGAGATCTACCGGGAAAAAAATCTGGCTCTGATCCAGAAAATTCCAACGCCCATTACGCCCATTACGATTGATAAAGAGAGCCGTCACATTACCCTGGCCTATTTTGATCAGAAAAGCACGGTGGACTATATTGGAGCCGTTCAGGGAATTCCTGTATGCTTTGATGCGAAGGAGTGCGCGGCAAAAACATTTCCCCTGCAGAATGTTCATCTGCATCAGATGATGTTTATGAAGGACTTTGAGCAGCAGGGAGGCATTGCTTTTTTTATTCTTCATTTTACGTCTGAGGACGAGATTTATTACATTCCCTTTCGGAGAATGTACCAGTTCTGGAAACGAATGGAGAATGGGGGAAGAAAAAGCTTTACTTATGAAGAGATCGATCCGGAATTTCGGGTTCTGTCCAGCCGTGATATTCTGGTACACTACCTGGCGGCGATTCAGCGGGATCTGGATCTGAGAGAGGGGGAGTAGCGATGGTATTTTCTATTGTAAAACAGTCTCTGGATATTCGGTTAAGCTTTCCCCATACGCCCAAAATGACGGCAGATACTGAGTGCGCGGCGGCAATCGGTATGCTGGCAAAGTTATATGGTCTCCCTGTACCGCAGCGTCAGGAGCAGCTGACCAGGATGCGGGAAAGCTTGAAGGAGCAGACCAGGGATTTGCCGTCTACAGAGCGAATGGACAGGCTGGAGCAGATTCTTGATGATTATGAACCAAAGCTTCCAATAGATGATGAGAAATACGAGCTTCTTTGCTACACCTACGAACATACAGAGAAATAAAACCGGGAGGAAGTACGAATGTCAGTAAAAGAACGTTATGGAACCATGATGGACAATGCATTTGGCGGGTATTACGACCTGTTTCGGAAACAGAAGGCGCTGTCTTCTGACATGGCAGTTACTATGGAGAAGCTGTTTGACGGAACGAAGCCCACAGCGGCGGACCGGCAGATGATCCGCAAAATGGTAAGCTTCGGCGTGGTTAAAAAGAGTGGAGATGCCGGTCTGTGGCTGGATGAGGGAAAGGTTTCAAATCCAGGCAATGTACTGCGTCAGAGGCTTTTTATTATTCTGGCAGCTCTGATTCTGGCAGTGGCCTACTGCTGGTTCATGGGTGATTTTATATTTTAATAAACAGGAGGACTTTTTATTATGTCTAACAAACGCATTATTCAGGTAGAGGAGAAGGTACCCTTTCAGCTTCTTCTTCCTCTCAGCATCCAGCACATGTTTGCCATGTTCGGGGCATCTGTTCTGGTACCATTTATTTTTGGTATCAGTCCGGCAATTGTTCTGTTTATGAACGGTCTTGGCACACTGCTGTTTATTCTTGTTACAAAGGGAAAAGCTCCCGCGTATTTAGGCTCCAGCTTTGCCTTTCTGGCTCCGGCAGGAATTGTAATTGCCAATTTTGGCTATGAATATGCCCTGGGCGGTTTCGTTGCAGTGGGATTCTGTGGCTGCGTACTGGCATTGATTGTTTACAAATTCGGAACCGACTGGATTGATGTAGTTCTTCCGCCGGCTGCCATGGGACCGGTAGTGGCCCTGATTGGTCTGGAGCTTTCGGGAACTGCAGCCAGCAATGCAGGACTTTTGGAGGAAACCATTCATCCGGCAAATCTGACGGTATTCCTGGTAACTCTGGGTGTGGCTGTGTTCGGTTCTATTTTATTCCGAGGCTTTTTATCCGTAATTCCCATTCTGATTGCGGTACTGGCCGGATACGGGGCAGCAGTGGCATGTGGAATTGTAAGCTTTGAGGAGGTTGCTGCTGCGCCCTGGTTTGCCATCCCCAATTTTACCCTTCCCAAGTTTAATCTGGAAGCAATCATGATTATTCTTCCAGTTATTCTGGTGATTACTTCAGAGCATATTGGTCATCAGGTAGTTACCAGCAAGATTGTGGGACGGGATCTTTTAAAGGAGCCCGGACTTCATCGAAGCCTGTTTGGAGACAATTTCTCTACCATGCTTTCTGGATGCATTGGTTCTGTTCCCACCACAACCTACGGGGAAAATATCGGCGTTATGGCTATGACAGGGGTATACAGTGTCAGAGTCATTGCAGGTGCGGCAGTGCTGTCTATTATTTGTTCCTTTATGGGAAAGCTGTCTATGCTGATCAGTACTATTCCCGGACCGGTTATCGGAGGAATTTCTTTCCTGCTGTATGGTATGATTGGTACTTCCGGACTGCGGATTCTGGTGGATTCTAAGGTAGATTACGGAAAATCAAGAAACCAGGCTCTGACCTCTGTAATTTTTGTTACAGGACTGTCTGGCATTGCCATTAAAATCGGCAATATTCAGCTGACTGGTATGGTACTGGCCTGTGTGGTAGGAATGGCCCTGAGTCTGATCTTCTTTGCACTGGATCGTTTAAAGCTGACCAACGATCGCTAGGGGCAAAAGCTTTAATATATGTACAGCAAAAAGGCACGGCTTGTCGGAAGAAGCTTCCGGCAGACCGTGCCTTTTGACTTTCGTGTTTTATGTTTTGTTTTTATTCTTTTCCGTCCCAGCAATAGGTGCAGAGTCTTTCTCTGGGGAGTCCGATGGATTCAATCAAATCATCTAAGCGGTGGAACTTTAAGGATGTAAAGTTCAGCCGTCTGCGGATTTCCTCCACCATTTCTTTGTAGTTCTGGCTGTCCGGATTTGCATAATCAGCCAGCAGCTCAGGAGAAACATTGTCCCCTTCCCGTTCCCGGATAATCCGGCGGGTAATCAAATCCAGATCCGAATTGGAGCGGGAGAAGTTTAAGTATTTGCAGCCGAAGAGCAGCGGCGGGCAGGCCGGACGAATGTGAACCTCACGCGCACCGCTCTGATACAGGAATTCCGTTGTTTCTCCTAACTGAGTACCGCGGACAATGGAGTCATCAATCAGCAAAAGGCTCTTGTCACGAATCAGAGTATCTACTGGAATCAGTTTCATTTTGGCAATCAGATTACGCTGGCTCTGATTCTGAGGCATAAAGGAACGGGGCCAGGTTGGCGTGTATTTAATAAAGGGACGGGCAAAGGGAATGCCGGATTCATTGGCATAGCCGATAGCGTGGGCAATGCCGGAATCGGGAACTCCGGCCACAATGTCCGGATGAATCGGAGCTTCCCCGCTGTCTGCCGCCGGCTGGCTGTGTCCCGGACAGCCGGAGCAGCCGCCTTTACAGCCCAGATCCCGGTCAGCCAGAATCCGTCCGCAGTTGTAACGCATCTGCTCCACATTGATCCCCTCATAGCTGGAGGTGGGGTAGCCGTAGTAAACCCATAAAAAGGAGCACATTTTCATTTCTCTGCGAGGGGCGCTTAAAGACTGTACACCGCCTGCATTTACTAAAACCACCTCGCCGGGGCCCAGCTCATAGTAATCATGATAGCCCAGATTAATATATGCAAAGCTTTCAAAGGAAACGCAGCAGGCATCATCTTTCTTTCCTACGACAACCGGAGTTCGTCCGTACCGGTCACGGGAAGCATAAATGCCCTCCGGAGTCAGCAGGAGAATGGTCATGGAGCCTTCAATCATTTCCTGGGCATAAACAAGCCCTTCCACCAGACTCTGCTTCTGGTTGATAATAGCAGCAGTCAGTTCGGTGGCATTGATGCGTCCGCCGCTCATTTCCATAAAGTGAATATGACCATTTTCAAAAGCAAGCTTTACCAGCTCCTGTTCATTGTTGATCTTTCCCACAGTTACAATGGCATAGCTGCCTAAGTGAGACTGAATCAGAAGCGGCTGAGGCTCATTATCAGAAATAGAACCGACTCCGGAATTTCCCTTCAGTTCTTCTACATCGCGTTCAAATTTTGTTCTAAACGGAGAATTTTCAATATTGTGGATGCTTCGCTGGAATCCAGACGGTCCATAAACCGCCATACCTCCCCGCCGTGTTCCCAGATGGGAATGATAGTCCGTACCAAAAAATAAATCCATAACACAGTCATTTCTTGAGACAACTCCAAAAAATCCGCCCATGTATCATGTCCTCCATATAATATGTAAATAGCATACCTCAATAGTGTAACATATATTACACATGTAATACAATCAGTCTTATTTATTAAAAATACTTATATATAATCTCAAAAATCACCTTTTGGCAAAACGATTGACGAACCAGTATTATAAATGTAAAATGGGATCAGAAAATTCCGCAGAAAGGGTGGGGAGAAAGATGACAGGATATGAACTTTTATGGCTGATTTACCTGTACTCCTTTTTTGGCTGGTGTCTGGAGGTATGTCTGGCTACATTCCGACGAAAGACCTTTGTAAACAGGGGAATTTTAAACGCTCCGTTTTGTATGCTGTACGGTTTTTCTGCTGCAGCCTTTGCATTGTTTCTTCCAGAGCTGAGAGAGCGTCCTGTTTTTCTGTTTCTGGGAGGCGCGGTACTGGCCAGCTTTCTGGAATACTGGTCCGGGCGGATCATTGAACGGATTTTTCACCGGAAATGGTGGGATTACTCCAGTCACAGATTCCATCTGGACGGTTATGTCTGCCTGACCTATTCAGCGATATGGGGTCTGGGAGCAGTTCTGATGATGAAAGGGCTTAACTCCCTTTTGCTGGCGGCAGTGGGGCTGATTCCTCATACCATAGGCGTGGTTCTTCTCTGGATTTTAACTCTGGCGCTGGCCGCAGATGCCTTGGGAAGTGCGGCAGCTCTTTTGGAGCTGCGTCAGGAGCTGCGCAGAGATATAACGCCGGAGGAGCTTTTAGAAGCCTCGTCGAGACAGACAATGGGACCTGTCCGCAGAAAACTTCTGGAGCTGTCGGTATTTTTAAACAGCAGGATTGCCCGCAGGATTCAGCAGCGCATGATGAAAGCCTATCCCAATATCTCTTTAAAAATTTTGAGGGAGGAGCAGAAACGGGAGAGAGCCCGCAGCAGGGTGGCTGAGGCCTTTGTTTTTGGATATGGGTGCAGCTTTTATAAGCTGGTTTCTCTGTTTTTCATTGGTGCATTTCTGGGAGATGTGGTAGAAACTATTTTTGTATATTTTACTGCCGGGGTTCTTATGAGCCGGAGCAGTGTGGTTTATGGCCCCTTCAGCATTGTGTGGGGGCTGGGCTGTGTGATGCTGACTGCTGTGCTTTATCGGGTCAGAAATACGGCGGATCGCCATATCTTTTTGGCGGGAACCATTCTTGGCGGTGCTTATGAATATTTTTGCAGTGTTTTTACAGAACTGGTTTTTGGAACGGTATTCTGGGATTACAGTAAGATTCCTTTTAATCTGGGGGGCAGGATCAATCTGCTGTACTGTTTTTTCTGGGGAATTGTAGCCGTGGTCTGGCTGAAGGGGATCTATCCATTTCTTTCCCGCTGGATTGAAAAGATTCCAGTGAGGGCTGGAAAAATTGTAACCAATCTGCTGATCGTTTTCATGCTGTACAATATGCTTTTGTCAGGAATGGCCCTGGCGCGGTATACACAGAGACAGGCAGGAGAGGAGCCAATGGGGATTTTCCTGCAAAAAACGGCAGAGGCGCTTGATGAGCATTTTCCAGATGAAAGGATTGAGAAAATTTACCCCAATCTGGTTATTGTTGATTGACAATTCAGATTCCATCTCCTATAATAGTAACCACGTTACTAAATTATCACTCTACCGCGCGAAAGCAAAACGGCAATCTGTGAATTTCGGGAGGGAAAGGAGTATTTATGAATCATCAGCTGCTTCACACCCCGGAGGGGGTTCGGGATATCTATGGATCAGAGTGTGCCAGGAAACTGGCGGTTCAGGAGAAAATTCTTCAGGTGTTCCGCCTGTATGGTTATGAAGCCATCGAGACGCCTGTATTTGAATACTTTGATATTTTCAGTAAGGAGCGCGGAAGCGTCAGAGCCCAGGAAATGTACAAATTTTTTGACCGGGATAACAATACACTGGTGCTCCGGCCGGATATGACGCCATCCATTGCCCGGTGTGCGGCCAAATATTTTATGGAAGAGGAAAATCCCATTCGCCTGTGCTATGTAGGTCCTTCTTTTATTAACAGCTCCAGTTATCAGGGACGTTTAAAGGAAGCAACCCAGACGGGAGTTGAGCTGATTGGAGATGATACCTGCCAGGGGGATGCGGAAATGATCGCCATGGTGATCCAGTCTCTGAAGGAGGCCGGACTGACGGAATTCCAGGTGGAGCTGGGGCAGGTGGAATTTTACCGGAGTCTGACCGAGGAAGTGGGGATGGATGAGGAAACCCGGGAAAAGCTTCGCATTCTGATTGAAAATAAAAATTATTTCGGCGTAGAGGAGCTTTTGTCTGAGCAGATCATGACTCCGGAGCAAAAGCAGCTTTTTTTAAAGCTTCCGGAGCTGTTTGGAGATATTGATCAGATTCGCGCGGCAAGATGCATGACCTCCAATCCCCGTGCGCTCCAGGCCATTGACCGGTTAGAGCGGGTTCAGGAGCTGGTGGATGCCTATGGACTGGGAGACTATGTTTCCTATGATTTGGGTATGCTGAGCAAATATTCCTATTATACTGGTATTATTTTTAAGGCCTACACCTACGGTACAGGAGAGTATATTGTGACAGGAGGACGCTATGACCGGCTGTTGGAGCAGTTTGGAAAAAAGGCTCCGGCTGTTGGCTTTGCCATTGTGGTAGATCAGCTGATGCTGGCGCTGTCCCGCCAGAAAATTCAGGTTCCTGTTTCTTCCGTCTGTACGGCCCTGGTTTACGAGCCAGAGATGGCAATGGAAGCCATCCCCATGGCCTGCAGTCTCCGGAGCCAGGGAGAAACTTTGCAGATGGTGTGCCGGAAAGAAGGAAAAACGGTGGAAGCCTATGAGGAGTGGGCGGCGGCACAGGGAATCGGCCGGCTGCTGTTTTTATCTGTCGAAGAGAAGGATGTTTTGGAAGTGAATCTGGAAACCGGGCAGAGGAAGAGTCTGACCAGGCGGGAACTGATTCTAGCTGAAAAAAAGGAGGTGGCGCAACCGTGAGATATCTGACCTTTGCTCTGGCTAAGGGACGGCTGGCAGATAAAACGCTGTCTCTTTTTGAACAGATTGGCATTACCTGCGAGGAAATGAAGGATAAAAGTTCCAGAAAACTGATTTTTACGAATGAGGAGCTGGGCTTCCGATTTTTTCTGGCCAAGGCAGGCGATGTGCCTACTTATGTGGAATACGGGGCTGCCGATATTGGAGTTGTAGGGAAAGATACGCTTCTGGAGGAGGGCAGAAGGTTGTATGAGGTTCTGGATCTGAAAATGGGACAGTGCAGGATGTGTGTCTGCGGACCGGAGTCAGCCAGAGCTTATTTGAATAACCATGAACAGATCCGTGTGGCAACCAAGTATCCCGCTATCGCAAAAGATTATTTTTATAATAAAAAGCACCAGACAGTAGAGATTATCAAGCTGGGCGGTTCTATAGAGCTGGCGCCGATTGTAGGTCTTTCCGAGGTGATTGTAGATATTGTGGAAACGGGATCGACTCTTCGGGAAAATGGATTAAGCGTGCTGGAGGAGGTTTGTCCCCTGTCTGCCCGCATGGTAGTCAATCAGGTTAGTATGAAAATGGAAAATGAACGGATTACCAGACTGATTCAGCAGCTTCGACCTCTGATTCAGAACCGGTAGCTGGTCGTTCTTTGATAAGAGAAGCAGCCCGCTTTGCGTGTCTGTTATAAAAGATACGTCTCGACAGGCGGAGAAATGGAGAAAACATAATGAGAATCGTTCAACTGAATGAAGAAACCAGAAAAAATATTCTGGAAGATCTGTTAAAGCGAGATCCAAATAATTATACTGCCTACGAAAGCACAGTGCAGGAAATTGTGGAGGACGTAAGAAAAAACAGAGATCAGGCTCTGTTTGCCTATACAAAGAAATTTGACGGAGCAGATTTGGACAGCTCCAATATCCGCGTTACGGAAGCAGAGATTCAGGAGGCTATGTCCCAGGTAGATCCGGAGCTGCTGACAGTTATGAAGCGGGCTATGAAAAATATTCGGGAATATCACGAAAAACAGAAGCAGTACAGCTGGTTTGATTCCCGTCCAGACGGAACTCTTCTGGGACAGAAGGTAACGCCTCTTTCCAGTGTGGGCGTTTATGTTCCTGGAGGCAAGGCAGCATATCCCTCCTCCGTTTTGATGAATATTATCCCGGCTGAGGTTGCAGGGGTTCCGCGAATTGTAATGGTAACTCCCCCGGACAAAAACGGAAAAGTCAATCCGGTTACACTGATTGCGGCCCATCTGGCAGGTGCTACAGAGGTGTACAAGGCAGGCGGAGCTCAGGCAGTGGCGGCCCTTGCTTTTGGAACAGAATCCATTCCCCGGGTCAATAAGATCGTAGGACCGGGCAATATTTTTGTGGCTCTGGCAAAGAAGGCTGTGTATGGACATGTGAGCATTGACAGCATTGCCGGTCCCAGCGAGATTCTGGTTCTGGCAGACGAAACGGCCAATCCCCGGTATGTGGCAGCAGATCTTTTGTCCCAGGCAGAGCATGACGAGCTGGCCAGCGCTATTCTGGTGACCACCAGCATGGAACTGGCCGAAGAAGTATCCCGCCAGATTGAGGTTTTCCTGCAGACTCTTTCCAGAAGGGATATTCTGGAGAAATCTCTGGAAAACTATGGGTATATTCTGGTTGCCGATTCTATGGAGGATGCCATTTCCACAGCCAATGAGATTGCATCGGAGCATCTGGAAATTGTAACCCGCAATCCCTTTGAGGTTATGACAAAAATTCAGAATGCAGGAGCTATTTTTATGGGCGAATATAGCTCTGAGCCCCTGGGTGATTATTTTGCAGGTCCTAACCATGTGCTTCCTACGAACGGAACTGCAAAGTTCTTCTCACCTCTGGGGGTAGATGACTACATTAAGAAATCCAGCATTATTTACTACTCCAGAGAGGCTTTGGAGCCTATTCATAAGGATATTGAGACATTTGCAGAGGCAGAGCATCTGACAGCCCATGCCAATTCCATTCGTGTCCGTTTTGAGTAGAAGGAGGAGTTATGGAACGCACTGCAGTGATGGAACGAACCACAAAAGAAACAAAGATACGTCTGAGCCTTTGTCTGGACGGTACCGGGAAAGGAGATATCCATACGGGAATCGGTTTTTTTGACCACATGCTGGAGGGCTTTGCCCGCCACGGACTCTTTGATCTCAGCCTTTCGGTGGAAGGGGATCTGCAGGTGGATACCCACCATACCATCGAAGATACGGGAATTGTACTGGGCAAAGCCATTAAGGAGGCAGTAGGAGATAAGAAGGGAATGGTACGCTATGGCTCCATGATTCTTCCCATGGACGAGGCTCTGATTCTCTGTGCTCTGGATCTGTGCGGACGGCCATATCTGGTATACGATTTGAAGCTGGATCGGGAGTTTGTAGGAGATTTGGAGACAGAAATGATTCGTGAATTCTTTTATGCGGTTTCTTATGGAGCAGAGATGAATCTCCATTTAAAACAGCTGAGCGGCAGCAACAATCATCATATTATAGAGGGAGCTTTTAAGGCCTTTGCCAAGGCCTTAGACAGTGCGACCCGGCTGGATGGCCGGATTACAGACGTGCTGTCTACCAAAGGTGTACTCTGACAGAAAGACGAGGATGAAAAGTCATGCAGTTATATCCGGCGATTGATATGAAGGATGGGAAATGTGTCCGCCTTACAAAGGGACTTTTTGATAATATTACGGTATATTCCGACACGCCTGCTGATATGGCAAAGCTATGGGTCAGCCAGGGAGCAACCTTTCTTCATCTGGTGGATTTGGACGGAGCTTTGGCCGGTCACTCCGTCAATGCTCCGGCGATTCGAGAGGTTCTTTCCCAGGTTTCCGTTCCGGTTCAGCTGGGCGGCGGAATTCGAAGTGCCGAGGATGTCAAAGCGATGCTGGATTTGGGAATATCCCGGTGTATCATTGGCACAAAGGCGGCAGAGCGTCCTGAATTTATGTGGGAGCTGGTGGAAGCCTTTGGACCGGAGCGGATTGTGGCAGGAGTGGATGCAAAGGATGGAATGGCGGCAGTGGCCGGCTGGGAGAAAACCAGTTCCGTGACTGCGCTGGAGCTTTGTATGAAAATGAAGGAATACGGAGTTCGGCATATTGTATACACGGATATTTCCAGAGACGGAACGCTGACAGGCCCCAATATTCCATATACCAGAATGCTGGCAGAAAAAACAGGACTGAATGTGATTGCTTCCGGCGGCGTGTCTTCTATGGAAGATTTGGAAACCCTCAGCGAAAACAGGATTCCGGGGGTAATTATCGGAAAAGCCCTTTATGAAAAACGAATCAGCCTTCCGGATGCGGTAGCCAGATTTCAGTAAGGAGGAAAAATCGTATGGCAGGTGATAAATATTTGATGGCAGCAGTGGGCTGCCGGAATCAAAAGGCGGTACTGCCGGTTTCGGGAAAGGGCTTTGCTTATGGAAATGGAGAGGAGCTTCCCTTTCTTTCTTTTACAGAAGCGTGCAGCCACAGTGGGCTGGATGGACTTTGTGTATTTGATCTATCGGAATCAGAGGAAGACCATGAGAAAACCATCCATGCAGTCAAGGAAGCAGTAAGACTTCTTGATATTCCTGTTTTTCTTGGCGGACGGATCAAACGACTGGAGGATGTAAAAAAATATCTCTATGCAGGTGCAGAGGCGGTATTTTTAGACGGAGGAAATGAAGATAATATTGATTTAATTAAGGAGGCTGCGGACCGGTTCGGAACGGAAAAAATATGGGTTCAGATTTCTTCTGCAGAGCAGATGAGGCGAGTGGCGGAATTTCATCAGCTGGGCGCTGGTAAAATTTTTGCAGAAAAACAGGCATTTCTGGCAGGAGAGACATTTCTTACAGAAGAGACTCCGGTACCAGTTCTGATTCTGACCGAAAACCAGGATGCGGCAGAGCTGCTGAGGCAAAAAAACATAGAAGGTGTGGTTTACCCGGCCGGAGAGCCGGAAAGCGGCTGGTATATGAGGCAAAAGAAGAAGCTGTCAGAGCAGGGGATTTCCGTAGATATCTTAAACAGTCAGATTCCGTGGAGTCAGTTTCGTACTAATCAGGACGGCCTGATTCCTGTCATTGTTCAGGACTACAAAACCTCGGAGGTGCTGATGCTGGCTTATATGAATGAGCAGGCATTTGAGGATACTCTTAGCACCGGAAAGATGCATTATTTCAGCAGGAGCCGTCAGAGCCAGTGGGAAAAAGGAGAAACCTCCGGTCATTTTCAGTATGTGAAGGCCCTGTTTCTGGACTGTGATAATGATACCCTTCTGGCAAAGGTTCATCAGATTGGAGCAGCCTGTCATACAGGAAGCCGCAGCTGTTTTTTCCAGACTCTGGCCCAAAAGGAATATCAGACATCCAATCCGCTGAAGGTTTTTGAGGATGTATTTGCAGTGATTCAGGATCGGAAGATTCATCCGAAGGAAGGGTCTTATACCAATTATCTGTTTGACAAGGGTATTGATAAAATCCTCAAAAAGGTAGGAGAGGAAGCAACAGAGATTGTCATTGCGGCAAAGAATCCGGATCCGGAAGAGGTGAAGTATGAGATTTCAGATTTTCTGTACCATGTCATGGTGTTAATGGCAGAGAAGGGGGTAACCTGGGAAGAAATTACACAGGAGCTGGCCAATCGATGAAGCAGCAGGAAAAAATATTAGTTTACATAATTAAGTTATGTAAACTGATGCAAAATATGCGGCAGTTTATGGATAAGCGCAGGAAAGAGAGAAAATATGGATAAGGAAGAGCGGCTTTCCCGCCAGATGGAGTTCTGCCGGGAAATTGATAAAGAAAAACAGATTCTGCGTCAGACAATTCTGAGCAATGGAATCCAGAGAGAGGATGATTCTCAGCATGCCTGGCATATGGCAGTGATGACTCTTCTGCTCAGTGAATACTCCAATGAGCCGATAGATGTACTGAAAACCATTTCCATGCTGTTAATCCACGATTTGGTGGAAATTGATGCAGGAGATACGTTTGCCTATGACGAGGAAGGAAAGAAAACGCAGAGAGAAAGAGAACTTCGGGCAGCAGATCGGATTTTCTCTATTCTGCCAGAGGATCAGCGGGATAAATTCCGCAGTTTGTGGGATGAGTTTGAGGAGGGAACTTCTCCGGAGGCATTATTTGCCCATACTATGGACAATTTACAGCCTACGATGCTGAATGCAGCAACCAATGGAAAAATGTGGAAGGAAAAACAGGTGCGCCTCAGCGGAATTCTCAACCGAAACAAAATAACGGCCTTGGGGTCGGAAACCCTGTGGAAGTATTCTCTGGAGCAGCTGATACGCCCTCATGTAGAAGGCGGGCAGATTATCGATGATACAGAAGGGAGACACAATTGATATGTCATCAGTAACAGAACGATTTTTAAGGTATGTATCCGTAGATACTCAGTCTAAAGATGATGAAGAGGCTTTCCCCAGCACGGAAAAGCAGAAAAATCTTGGAAACATGTTAAAAGCTGAGCTGGAAGCAATGGGACTTTCCAACGTAAGGATGGATTCCTATGGTTATGTATACGGAGAAATTCCGTCCAACCTGGAGGGGGAAGCAGCGAAGGCAGACCTTCCTGTTCTTGGCTTTATTTCACATATGGATACAGCGCCTGCAAGTCCAGGAACAGATATTAAGCCGCAGATTATCAGAAATTATGACGGCGGCCGGATTGTAATGAACCGGGAACTGGGAATCTCTATGGGGCCGGAGGATTATGAGGAACTGGCAGATTATGTGGGTCAGGATCTGATTACAACAGACGGTACTACGCTTTTAGGGGCTGATGATAAAGCAGGCGTTGCTGAGATTATGGAAATGGCCGCTTATTTGATGGCTCACCCGGAATTCAAACACGGAAAAATCTGCGTTGCCTTTACTCCAGACGAAGAAGTTGGACGGGGAACGGACTTCTTTGATGTGGAAGGATTTGGGGCAGATATTGCCTACACGGTAGACGGCGGCGCTCTGGGAGAGCTGGAATACGAAAATTTCAATGCAGCATCTGCCTTTATTACCATTCACGGTGTGAGTATTCATACAGGAACAGCCCGTGGAAAAATGAAAAATGCTATTTTAATGGGTATGGAGCTGCAGTCTCTTCTTCCCGTATTTGAAAATCCTGCATGTACAGACGGATATGAAGGATTCTTCCACCTGGACGATATGAAAGGTTCCGTAGAAGCCTGCACCATGAAATACATTATCCGCGATCATGATCGGACAAAATTTGAAGAGAAGAAGGCGCTGATGGAACAGGCCGTGGCTTATTTAAATGCCAAATATGGCAGCAATACCGTAGAGCTTACGCTGAAGGACAGCTATTATAATATGCTGGAAAAGATCAAACCGCATTTTGAACTGATTGAAACAGCAAAGGAAGCAATGGGAGAGCTGGATATTCAGCCAATCATTCGTCCTATTCGCGGAGGTACGGATGGAGCAAGACTGTCCTTTAAGGGACTGCCTTGTCCGAACCTGTGTACCGGAGGACACAACTTCCACGGAAGGTATGAGTATATTTGTATTCAGTCTATGGAAAAAATTGTAGAACTGCTTTTGAAGCTGGCAGAAAAAATCACTACCCCGTAAGAAACGGGAAATTTTCTGCTGCAGCTGTATGAAGCAGAATAGTAAAAAGGAGGGGTACCCTGGGGGCCCTCCTTTTTAAGTGGAATGAAAACAATGTCTTTTACAAAAATTAAAAAAAACCTGTGGACTGGAGAAAGAGAACCGTCATCATAATCGGTGTTACATAGCGAATCGTAAAGGAATACATTTTTTTTCGCCGGAAGAGATGACCGCTGGCTTCCATTTCCTCGCAGATCCATTCCGGTTTCATAATCCATCCTACAAAAATACAGGTAAGGAGAGAGATAAACGGCATCAGGAAGCTGTTGCTGATATAATCCATAAGATCCAGAAGCTGAGCAGTCGCTCCATTAGGCAGCTTCAGTTCAAAGTAAAAGATATTATATCCCAGACAGATCAGGATGGAAGCGGCTGCAGAGACAAGGCTGATTATCAGGCTCATTTTTTTTCTTGAGGTATGGAAAATATCCATGCAGTTGGCGACCAGAGTTTCCATAATCGATACGGAAGAGGTCAGAGCAGCAAACAAAACCATCAGGAAAAAAACAAGTCCCAGAATACCCCCGGCTGCCCCCATAGCTTCAAAAACCTTTGGCAGTGAAACAAACATCAGGCTGGGACCGGAAGCCATACCCTCTGTTCCGAAAAAGACGAACACAGAAGGTATGATCATCAATCCGGCTAAAAAAGCAACTATCGTATCAAAAATTTCGATTTGGCTTAAGGAACGGCTTAAATCAATTTCTTTTTTTACATAGGAGCCATATGTAATCATAATGCCCATAGATACGCTGAGGGAGAAAAACAGCTGACTCATGGCATCTAAAAGAATTTCCAGGAAACGTCCGGGAGTCAGGCCTTCAAAATTTGGAATCAGATAGACTGCCAGCCCGTCTAGACCAGTGCGAACCACTCCGTCAGCGCCTTTGTGGGAAAGCGTAAGTGAAAATATTCCGATTCCGATGACCATCAGAAGCAGACCAGGCATAACAATTCTGGAAAAACGTTCAATTCCCTTTTCAACTCCCCGGTATACAATCAACGCTGTTAAAGAAAGAAAAATCAGCATGAATACGATGGGGGAAGCTTTTGACGTAATAAAAGAAGTAAAATATCCGTCAGCAGCGGCAGCCTGTCCGTTTCCGCTGAAAAAGGTAACCAGATATTTTAAAATCCATCCTCCGATTACGGAGTAGTAGGTCATGATGAGTGCAGGAACCAGGAAAGTCAGATATCCGAGAAACTTCCATTTTTGATTCATGCTTTCAAATGCGTGAAGCGCATTTTCTTTTGTTCTTCTTCCAATGGCTACGTCCGTAACCAGAAGGGTAAAGCCAAAGGTTACCACAAGCCCCAGATAAACAAGTAAAAACAGGCCTCCGCCGTCTTTTGCAGCAAGATAGGGAAAACGCCAGATGTTTCCTACGCCTACGGCGCTTCCTGCTGCGGCAAGTACAAATCCAAGAGATCCTGTGAAGCTGCTTTTTTTCTTTTTGTTCATGTTTGCAAACCCCTTTGCTGTCAAAATGATACAGATTCTGCATATCTGCTCTGCCTATTATAATGAAATATACGGAAAAGGCAAATTTAAAAAATTTCGTTTTATGAAACTTTTTTGTTAAAAAGTTGAATTATACTGGAATAATGCGGATTTATCCTGTATAATAGTCAGAAAAACAGGAAGTTTTTTTAATTGTGTATATTTATAGGAAACACAGAAAAACAGCGATAATCAAAAAAAGGTGTAAGAAAAAAATAGGAATCCATGCAAAAGAGAGGAAGAAACAGAGTGAGTGCTTACAGTAAACAGACCGGAGAACGTATCCGGATGTACCGAAAAATGAAATCTATGACTCTTCAGCAGCTGGCTGACAGAATCCATAAAAGCAGAGCCAGTGTAAGTAAATACGAAAATGGGGAAATTGCCATGGACATTGAAACGCTTGGAGAGATTGCAAGGGTTCTGCAGGTCAGTCCAGGACAGCTTCTTGATGTTCAGGAGGAACAGAAGCTTCTGCAGACCCCTCCCTCAGCCTATAGCGGTATGAGCCCGTTTTTCTGCGCAAGAAGGCTGTATTTTTATTTTTATGATGGTCGGTATCAGCGATTAAAAAACGGACTCATCGATATTCGGGAGGAGGAGGATGCCCCTGGAAATTACCACGCAGCTCTGTCAATTCGATCCAGCAATTCCTACGGACAAAGCAGTGATATCTATTATACTGGCAGAGTCGTTTACAGTGATATGCTGATTCGATTTTCTTTTGTAAATCAGTACAATTCTCTGGAAGAAGATTTGCTGTATATTTTTAATCCGCTGGAATTTCGGGAGGCCACAGACGGGCTTCTTTGCGGTATCTCTAGCGCCGATCTGATGCCCTGTGCGTTTCGATGTCTGGTGACCTTGACTCCTCAGGAGAATACGGAAGAGTTGAAAAAACGTCTTCTGATTACAAAAGAAGAGCTGCAGCGGTGGCAGAGACTGAATATGCTTCTGGTGGATAACCGGGGAATTTGAGGTGTTTACATGTGAACGCAGCAGATCGAAGCTTCGCATGGCTGAATGGCTGTAAGTTAAGAAAAATGTTGGAAACTACAAAAGAAATTTTAAATACGTCTGTGGAGGACATAGCAGAAAGTGTATTGGAAAAATATAAAGGAGATGAGTAAGTATGGGATTATGGGACAAAATTGCATTTATTACCCGCAGTAAGGCCAATGCCCTCATGGACAGTCTGGAGGATCCTCAGGAGGCTATCAACCAGACAATCGCTGACGCATTGGTTGAATATGCCAAAGTGAAAGCAGCGGCAGCAAAAGTCATTGCGGGAGAAACCAGTGCGAAGAATACGCTTGCAGAGTATGAGAAAAAACACACGCAGTATGAAAAAGCAGCAGAAAATCTGTGTCAAAGGTGCAGAAGGTATCTTCAGAAAATGCATTTTCCCGTTTTGATAAGCTGGCCGAGCGGGCAGCAAATGAGAGGGCAGAGGCAGAGGCTCTGTCCATCCTGGAAAAACCGCTTCCGGATTTCGGCGAGGACGTGCTGAGAAAATACGGCACGGCATCTTCCTCTGCATCAGAAAGGCTGGCAGAATTAAAGGCGCGTCTTGGGAAATAAGAAGGGATCAGAAAAGGGCTGCAAAAACAGCCCTCTTTCTTTTGCTATTCGATTGTCTGGAAATATTCATATCCGCCAGCCTGATACTTCTGTACCAGCTTCTGCAGCTTGGCAGTAGGAGAGAGTGCTTTTCCAATGGAAACATCATGGTTGAGAGAATTGACAATGGCAGCAATGTACTTGCTCATATCTGCTTCCAGATACCATGCCCGCTCCAAAAGCTCCTTCGGACGATAGTTTAAGTTGGTTGTAATGACATAGTCAATGTAACCTTTTTCGTAGAACTCGTCAAATTTCTCCAGTCCGTTGGTAAACAGGCCAAAGGTGCAGCACACAATAACCTTGGAAGCCTTGCGCTCCTTTAATTCCTTTGCAGTGTCCAGCATGCTTTCGCCAGAAGAGATCATGTCATCAATAATCAGAACCGTCTTTCCTTCTACAGAGGAACCAAGGAATTCATGGGCAACAATGGGATTGCGTCCGTCTACGACTCTGGAGTAGTCGCGGCGCTTGTAAAACATACCCATATCTACGCTTAAGTTGTTTGCCAGATATACGGCACGGTTCATGGCACCCTCGTCCGGACTGATAACCATTAGATGCTCTTTGTCAATTTTCAGACTCTTATCGTGATGAAAGAGAGCCTTGATAAACTGATAGGTGGGCATAAAGTTGTCAAAGCCGTTTAAGGGAATGGCATTCTGTACCCGGGGATCGTGGGCGTCAAAGGTGATGATATTGGAAACACCCATGTTAATCAGCTCCTGAAGAGCCATGGCGCAGTCTAAGGATTCCCGCTTGCTCCGCTTATGCTGACGTCCTTCGTATAAGAATGGCATGATCACATTGACCCGGTGGGCAGTAGCCACGGAGGTGCCAATGATTCTCTTCAGATCCTGAAAGTGGTCATCCGGGGACATATGGTTGGTATAACCGCACATGGTATAAGGAATACTGTAGTTGGTTATATCTACCATAGCAAACAGATCAGCGCCCCGCACAGATTCGTTGATGACAGCCTTGGCTTCACCGGAGCCGAAACGGGGACATTTGCAGTCTAAAAGATAAGAATCCACATCATATCCCCGATAGTTCAGATCCTGCTTGCGGCGAATCAGCTCTTCTGTATCATTTCTGCGGAATTCTACAATGTGGTTATTGACCTTCTGAGCCAGCTCCCAGCAGCTTTCCAGGGCGGCAATTTTCAAAGGTGCAACTGGTAAAATGTTGTTAAAAACATAATTATTAGCCATAAATAATGACTCCTTTATCATAAGGTGGTGAACAGTTTGTTCAATACACTTTATTTATACCATTGTAGAAAGGCCTCAGTCAATAGTAAGCAGGGTTTTTCTGAAAAAAATACAAAAGGGACAGGCATTGCTATATCTGACAAAAAATGTTAGAATGAATCAAGAAACAGGAGAGGACAGACAGATATGAATAAAAAAGGCCATACGATCAAGTCCGTAGATCCCGGCTCCATAGCCGATGCACTGGAGCTTCAGCCGGGGGACAGACTCCTGTCTGTCAACGGAAACGAGATCGAAGATATTTTTGATTATGAATATTATGTAGACAGCCCCTCTTTGACGCTTCTTGTGGAGAAGCCGGATGGAGAGCAGTGGGAGCTGGAGGTGGAAAACGATTACCAGGATTTGGGCATTACCTTTGAAAACGGTCTGATGAGCGACTACAAGTCCTGTACCAATCAGTGTATTTTCTGTTTTATTGACCAGATGCCCCCGGGTATGCGGGATACGCTTTATTTTAAGGATGATGATTCCCGCCTTTCCTTTCTTCAGGGCAATTATGTGACCCTTACCAACATGAAGGATCATGACATTCAGAGAATTATTGAGTTTAAGCTGGCACCCATCAATATTTCCGTCCATACGACTAATCCAAAGCTGCGGTGCGAGATGCTTCACAACCGGTTTGCCGGAGAATCCCTGAAGAAAATGGATACCCTGTTTGAGGCCGGTATTCCCATGAATGGGCAGATTGTACTTTGTCCTGGTATTAATGATGGAAAGGAACTGGATCGGACAATTCAGGATCTGACGAAGTATATTCCCTGTATGGAGAGCGTGTCTGTAGTGCCGGTAGGTCTGTCAAAATTCCGCCAGGGTCTTTACCCGCTGCAGGCCTTTGACCGGGAATCGGCGCAGGCGGCTCTGGAGATTATTGAAGGATGGCAGAAGCGGATTTACCAGGAGCATGGAATTCATTTTATCCATGCCAGTGATGAGTTTTATATTCTTGCAGAGCGGGAGCTTCCGGAAAGCAGACGGTATGACGGATTTCCTCAGCTGGAAAACGGAGTGGGAATGTTGCGTCTTCTGGATACGGAGGTTCAGGAGGCTCTTCATATGGTGGAAGAGGAGTTTGAGGGAGAGGCAGAGCCAGAACGGATTTCTATTGCTACAGGACTTCTTGCAGCTCCTTATCTGGAAAAACAGGCAGACCGGATTATGAAACAGTATCCTCAGGTGGAGATAAAGATATTCCCCATCCGCAATGAGTTTTTTGGAGAGCAGATTACAGTGGCCGGGCTGATTACAGGCCAGGATCTGGTAAAGCAGCTTTCCGGCCAGGATCTGGGAGACAGGCTTTTGCTTCCAGTCTGTATGTTCCGCAGCGGAGAAGAGACCTTTCTGGATGACATGACAAGGGAGCAGGTTCAAAATGCTTTACAAGTTCCCATCCATATTGTAAAATCAAGCGGACAGGATCTGGTAGGTGCAGTTCTGGGTCTTGAACTGGAAGAAGATACTGAGTATGAAGGATATGAATTAAAGGAGATATAACGTATGAGCAAACCGATTGTAGCCATAGTAGGGCGCCCCAACGTGGGAAAGTCCACCCTGTTTAATGTACTGGCAGGGGAGACGATCTCGATTGTAAAGGATACGCCTGGCGTAACCAGGGACCGGATTTATGCAGACTGTTCCTGGCTGAATATGAATTTTACGCTGGTGGATACCGGCGGTATTGAGCCGGACAGCAAGGATATTATTCTGTCTCAGATGAGAGAGCAGGCGCAGATTGCCATTGATACGGCAGACGTGATTATTTTTATTGTAGATGTACGCCAGGGACTGGTAGACTCGGATTCCAAAGTGGCAGACATGCTGAGAAAATCCGGAAAGCCGGTGGTTCTGGCTGTTAATAAGGTGGACAGCTTCCAGAAATTTGGAAATGACATCTATGAGTTTTACAATCTGGGAATTGGAGATCCTGTGGCTGTTTCTGCAGCATCCCGTCTGGGAATTGGAGATCTGCTGGATGAGGTAACCAAGCATTTTGGAGCAGAGCAGATGGAGGATGCGGAGGATGAGCGTCCCAGAGTTGCGATTGTGGGAAAACCCAACGTGGGCAAATCTTCTATTATCAATAAGCTTCTGGGTGAAAATCGTGTGATTGTTTCCAATATTGCAGGAACGACCAGAGATGCAGTAGACACAGAGGTGGTTCACAATGGCACAGAGTATGTATTTATTGATACAGCCGGCCTGCGCAGAAAAAGCAAAATCAAGGAGGATCTGGAGCGCTACAGCATTATCCGCACGGTTTCTGCCGTAGAGCGGGCAGATGTGGTGATCCTTGTGATTGATGCTACAGAGGGTGTCACAGAGCAGGATGCAAAGATTGCCGGTATTGCCCACGACCGGGGCAAGGGAATCATTGTGGCTGTGAATAAATGGGATGCCATTGAGAAGAATGACAAGACGATTTATGAGCACACAAAGAAAATACGGGACACGCTTTCCTTCATGCCTTATGCGGAAATGGTGTTTATTTCTGCTGTGACGGGACAGCGCATGAACAAAATGTTTGAGCTGATTGATATGGTTCGGGAGAACCAGACGCTGCGTGTGGCAACAGGCGTATTGAATGAGATTATGACTGAGGCTGTGGCGATGCAGCAGCCGCCGTCTGATAAGGGTAAACGTCTGCGGCTTTACTACATGACTCAGGTTGCGGTAAAACCGCCGACCTTTGTAATCTTTGTAAATGACAAGGAGCTGATGCATTTCTCCTATGTAAGGTATCTGGAAAACAAGATCCGAGAATCCTTTGGATTCCGCGGCACGGCTCTGCGGTTTATTATCAGGGAGCGTTCAGGAAAGGAGCAGTAAATGGAAAGAGCAATCTGTCTGGCAATGGGGTATGTATTTGGTCTGTTTCAAACCGGTTATCTGTACAGCAAATCAAAACATATGGATATTCGGAATTATGGAAGCGGCAATGCCGGCAGCACCAATGTGCTGCGGGTTATGGGGGTGAAAGCTGGACTTATTGTATTTCTGGGAGATGCAGGCAAGATGATTCTGGCATGTCTGCTGACCCGGATCCTTTACGCAGGTCAGACGGAAATGCTTTATGTATATCTGCTGTATACAGGGCTTGGTGTGATTCTTGGACATAATTATCCGTTTTACATGGGATTTAAGGGCGGAAAGGGCATTGCGGCATCTGCCGGACTCCTGGCTTCCCTGGACTGGCGGGTTATGCTGATCTGTCTGGTTGTTTTTGTGGCTACTGTGGCAATTACCCGGTTTGTTTCTCTGGGTTCCATTTTTGTCATGATTCTTTTTATGGCAGGAATGAGTTATTTTGCTGTACAGGGAAGCTATGGCCTGGGCGCAGCTCAGGTGCCGGAATTTTGCATTCTGGCTTTGATTATCGGCGGTCTGGGAATCTGGCGTCATCATACAAATATTAAACGTCTGTTAGCCGGGACAGAAAATAAAATCGGAGCAAAGAAGAAAGGCTGAGACAAAATGGCAAAGATTGGTATCATCGGATCGGGAAGCTGGGGCATTGCCCTGGCTTCCCTGCTGCACAACAATGGTCATCACGTTACAGTATGGTCAGCGCTTGAATCGGAGATCGATTCTCTGAAAAAAACAAGAAAACTGAAAACACTTCCGGATTTGATTCTTCCGGATTCCATGGAATTTACAGCAGATCTGGAACAGGCTATGGATGGAAGGGATATGCTGGTAACGGCGGTTCCTTCTGTTTATGTGCGGGAGACAGCTGCAAAAATGCGTTCGTTCTGCAGGGAAGGACAGATTATTGTCAATGTGGCAAAGGGAATTGAGGAGTCCACCTTAATGACTCTTTCTGACATTTTGACAGAGGAAATTCCTCAGGCAGAGGTTGCAGTTCTTTCAGGACCGAGCCATGCAGAGGAGGTCAGCCGGGGGCTGCCTACGACCTGTGTGGCAGGAGCGTCAAAAAAAGAGACGGCGGAATACATTCAGAATGTGTTTATGAGTCCAGAGTTCCGTGTCTATGTAAGTCCGGATATTCAGGGAATTGAAATTGGCGGCGCTCTGAAAAATGTAGTTGCGCTGGCGGCTGGAATTGCAGACGGCCTGGGATACGGTGATAACACAAAGGCAGCTCTGATTACCAGGGGAATCTACGAGATTGCAAGGCTGGGCATTGCCATGGGAGGGCGATTTGAAACCTTCTGCGGTCTTTCCGGCATTGGAGATCTGATTGTTACCTGTGCCAGTATGCACAGCCGCAACCGCAGGGCAGGGATTCTGATTGGAAAGGGTTATTCCATGAAGGAAGCTATGGATGAGGTTCAGATGGTTGTGGAGGGCGTGTATTCAGCAAAGGCAGGCTGCGCCCTTGGAAAAAAATATCAGGTTCCCATGCCGATTATCGAACAGGTAAATCAGGTGCTGTTTGAGGGAAAGGCAGCACAGGATGCAGTAGAGGAGCTGATGCTTCGTGATAAAACCATGGAGAATCAGGCAATTCCCTGGCCAGACAGAATCTAGGAGTAGCTGCGAATTTTTATTATATAGTTGTCAGGAAAAGACAGCCGTGTATTCTTTGAATTTCAGAAACAGAAAATCAAAGAATACACGGCTGTCTCTGTTGGTTCTTGATTTAGTACAGGACGGGAATCATTCTTAGTGTTTTTTTATGCCATAGGAAAGTGCGTCCTATGACATAAAAACGCTCCGTGAGGATCGCCATGCGTCGGAAGAGAATTTTGTCGAAGAAGAGCCCCGCCGCAGGCGGAGAAGCTCGCGAGCGAACTTTATTTTTGTAAAAATATCAGCATGTTAACAATTTAATGTGAAAAAGTGCTTGACATTATTTTGCGGTACAACTATAATTATGACAGCTTGAATGGCACAGCTTTTTGATTTTTTTGGAAGGCTGTTTCAGAAATCGAGGAGGAGACTATTATGAAAAAAGCAATTGGATTAAGTCTGGCAGCAGTGATGGCGATGTCCCTGACCGCATGCGGAGGCGGCAAGAGCGATGCACCGGCAGCAGGTACTCAGGCGGCAGGAAGCGAGGCTGCTGGAAGTGAGGCAGCAGGAGCTGAGGGCGACACCATTAAGCTGGGCGTGATTGGGCCGCTGACAGGACCGGCTGCAACCTACGGAATTGCCGTACAGAATGGTGCAGACCTGGCAGTAAAGGAAATCAACGCTGCAGGCGGCGTAGACGGCATGATGTTTGAGCTCAAGGCGGAGGATGATGAGAACGATCCTGAGAAGACGATCAACGCCTACAATACATTAAAAGACTGGGGTATGCAGATGCTGGTAGGTGCAACCACATCCAAACCCTGCATTGCAGTTTCTGCAGAGACAGCCAATGACAATATGTTTCAGCTGACTCCCTCCGGTTCTGCAGTAGAGTGCGTTGCCAATGACAATGTATTCCGTGTATGCTTTGCTGATCCGGATCAGGGTACTGCTTCTGCCAAGTACATTGGTGAGAACAAGCTGGCTACCAAGGTTGCTATTATTTATGACAGCTCTACCGAGTATTCCTCTGGTGTTCGTGAATCCTTTGTAAAGGAAGCACCCAATGAGGGAATTGAGATTGTTGCAGATGAGGCATTTACAGCTGACACCAACACCGATTTTTCTGTACAGCTGGACAAGGCAAAGGAAGCAGGCGCTGAGCTGGTATTCCTGCCCATTTACTATCAGGAGGCATCTGTAATCCTGAAACAGGCATCTGACAAGGGCTTTGATCCGATTTTCTTCGGATGTGACGGTATGGACGGTATTCTTTCTGTAGAGAACTTTGATACCTCTCTGGCAGAGGGGCTGATGCTTCTGACTCCTTTCTCTGTAACTGAGGAAAGCAGCAAGAAGTTCACAGAGGATTATGTTGCAGCCTACGGCGTAGAGCCGAACCAGTTTGCGGCAGATTCTTATGACGCTGTATACGCAATTGCAGCTGCCGTAAAACAGGGCGGAGTAACTGCAGACATGGAAATTTCCGATATGTGTGAGGCTATGAAGAAAGCCATGACAGAGATCTCCATTGATGGACTGACTGGTGCGGAAATGACCTGGAATGCAGCAGGCGAGCCCAATAAGGCTCCGAAGGCCGCAAAGATTGTAAATGGTATTTACGAAATGCAGTAATCATGAATGCGGATACAAATAAGGGGCGTCAGAGCAGACGGCCCTTATTTGTATAATAGGAATTTATTTCCTGATTTTACAGAATACAAATAAAATGAAGAGGTGTGGGATACATGAGTTTTCTGTCTTATTTGATCAATGGAATCAGCCTGGGCAGCATTTACGCGATTATTGCTCTGGGTTATACCATGGTTTACGGAATTGCCAGGATGCTGAATTTTGCACACGGGGATATTATTATGGTGGGCGGATTTGTCATCTTTACCATTGTCAGCACCATGGGTATGCCGCCGCTGCTGGGAATTCTTGTAGCAGTTGCAGCGTGTACGGTGCTTGGCGTTGTGATTGAGCGTGTGGCATATAAGCCGCTGCGGGGGGCATCCTCTCTGGCAGTCCTGATTACAGCTATCGGCGTCAGTTATCTGCTTCAGAATGTGGCTCTGCTGATTTTCGGATCCAATGCCCGTCAGTTTACTTCCGTGGTTAATGTTCCCAGTCTGAAGCTGGCAGACGGCGCATTGTCTATATCCGGCGTTACAATGGTTACGATTGCGACCTGCCTTATAATTATGGTTGGACTGACTCAGTTTATCAATAAGACAAAGGTGGGACAGGCTATGCTTGCTGTATCAGAGGATCAGGGAGCGGCAACCTTAATGGGAATTGATGTAAACAGGACGATTGCCATTACCTTTGCTATCGGCTCTGCTCTGGCGGCTATTGCCGGCGCTCTGCTGTGCTCAACCTATCCGTCTCTGACTCCTTATACTGGCTCTATGCCCGGTATCAAGGCCTTTGTGGCTGCGGTATTTGGGGGAATCGGTTCCATACCCGGCGCCCTGATTGGAGGCGTGCTTCTGGGCGTTATTGAAAACCTGTCTAAGGCGTACATCTCCTCTCAGCTTTCGGACGCGATTGTATTTTCTGTGCTGATTGTAGTGCTTCTGGTACGCCCCACAGGAATTCTGGGTAAAAAAATTATGGAGAAAGTGTAGGTGTGTGTGATGAAGAAAAATAAAACTCTGATTCAAAACAGTATCACATACGCAATCGTAATCGGCGCCTGGGCTTTGATGACGGTTCTGTCCTCAACTGGTCATATGAGCAGCCTGATGAAGGGACTTCTGGTTCCTATTTGTATTTATGTGATTTTAGCAGTATCTCTGAATCTGACTGTTGGAATTCTGGGAGAGCTGAGCCTGGGACATGCCGGATTTATGTGTGTAGGTGCATTTTCAGGCGCATTTTTTACGAATTGTATGGAAAATGTGATTCCCAGCGTGGGCCTGCGCTTTTTCCTGGCTCTTCTTTTGGGCGCAGCAGTTGCAGGAATATTTGGAATCCTTATAGGAATTCCGGTTCTGAGACTGAAGGGCGATTACCTGGCGATTGTAACCCTGGCTTTCGGCGAGATTATCAAAAACCTGATCAATGCCATGTATGTGGGCCGTGACAGCACAGGATTTCACTTTTCCATTAAGGATACCCTGTCTCTGGGAATGGATGAGACAGGAGTTGTCCTGATCAAAGGCGCGCAGGGAATTACAGGAACCCCGAAGGCGGCAACCTTTACCATTGGAATTTTGCTGGTGCTTCTGACGTTGTTTATCGTACTAAACCTGATTCACTCCAGAGCGGGACGGGCGATTATGTCCATTCGTGACAACCGGATTGCAGCGGAATCCATTGGCATTAATATTACCAAATATAAGTTAATGGCATTTTCCATTTCAGCAGCTCTGGCTGGAGTTGCGGGCGTTCTGTATGCGCACAACCTGTCCAGTCTGGCAGCTACTCCGAAAAATTTCGGCTATAACATGTCCATTATGATCCTGGTATTTGTGGTTCTTGGTGGACTGGGCAATATCCGCGGTTCTATGATTGCCGCTGTTGTACTGACTGTACTTCCGGAGCTGCTCCGTGGACTGAACGATTACCGTATGCTGATTTATGCGGTTGTCCTGATTGTAATGATGCTGTTTAATTCCAGTCCCAAGGCGATCGAAATCCGTTCTGTTGTGCTGGATAAAATAAAGCAAAAGAGAAAATCCACTGCGAAGGAGGCTGCGTAAGATGGCACTGCTTGAAGTAAGGAATATAGGGATTTCCTTTGGTGGCCTGAAGGCGGTTAATGATTTCAGCCTCACCATTGAAAAAGGGCAGCTTTACGGTCTGATTGGACCGAATGGAGCTGGAAAAACAACGGTATTCAATCTGCTCACTGGCGTGTATAAGCCTGATACCGGTTCTATTTTTCTGGACGGAAAAAATCTGACTGGAAAAAAGACCATAGAAATTAATCAGGCTGGAATTGCAAGAACCTTCCAGAATATCCGTCTCTTTAAGGAACTGTCTGTATTGGACAACGTAAAGGCAGGTCTTCATAATCACCATAAGTATTCTACCATTGAAGGACTTCTTCGCCTGCCCAGGTATTATCGGGTAGAGAAGGAGATGAATGAACGGGCGATGGAGCTTTTGAAGGTCTTTGATCTGGATGGAGAGTGGGATTACAAGGCATCCAACCTTCCCTATGGAAAACAGAGAAAGCTGGAGATTGCCCGTGCTCTGGCTACGGAGCCCAAGCTTCTGCTTCTGGATGAGCCGGCAGCCGGCATGAACCCGAATGAAACCATGGAGCTGATGAATACCATTCGTTTTGTGAGGGATCAGTTTGATATGACGATTCTTTTAATTGAGCATGATATGAAGCTGGTTTCCGGTATCTGTGAAAAGCTGACTGTATTAAACTTCGGCCAGGTTCTGACCCAGGGAGATACGTCGGAAGTGTTGAATGATAAGCGTGTAATTACCGCTTACCTTGGAGAGTAGGAGGAGAAGCGATTATGGCAATTCTTGAGGTAAAAGACCTGGAAGTTTATTATGGCGTGATCCAGGCCATAAGGGGAATCTCCTTTGAAGTAAAACAGGGGGAGATTATTGCCCTCATCGGCGCCAATGGAGCCGGAAAAACAACAACGTTGCAGACGATTACCGGTCTGATTCCGTCCAAGTCCGGAAAGATTTTTTATGAAGGCAAGGATATTACCAAAATTCCGGGACACAAGCTGGTATCTATGGGGATTGCTCATGTGCCGGAGGGACGCCGGGTATTTGCATCACTTTCCGTTCTGCAGAATCTGAAGCTGGGGGCATACACCCGCAGCGACAAAAAAGAGCTGGAGGATACCCTTCAGATGATTTATAAGCGATTCCCCCGTCTGGAGGAGCGAAAAAATCAGATGGCTGGAACTCTTTCCGGAGGAGAGCAGCAGATGCTGGCTATGGGACGGGCGCTGATGTCTCATCCCAAGCTGATTGTTCTTGATGAGCCGTCCATGGGACTGTCCCCCATTTATGTCAATGAGATTTTTGATATTATTCAGAAAATCAATGAAGACGGGGTAACGGTGCTTCTGGTTGAGCAGAACGCAAAGAAGGCACTTTCCATTGCCAACCGTGCTTATGTGCTTGAGACAGGTTCTATCGCTCTTTCAGGCGATGCTGCAAAGCTGATGAATGATGATTCCGTAAAGAAGGCATATTTAAGCGAATAGGGATAAATCTGTGAGTAATCACCTTGATTCGTAAAAATTGTGGCAAAATATCAGAAAATAAATCAAATTTAAGGGAAAAGTTGTAGACTTTTCCCTTATTTTTATGGTATGATTTGCTATAAGAAAAACAGACTGTTTCCTGGAATGGGGGTTATTTTTGGAGAATAGTCTGTAATGTATAAGAGGAGGGGTTCATCATGAAAGGTAACGTGATAGTAGGACAGTCGGGAGGCCCAACAGCAGTTATCAATTCCAGTCTTGCAGGAGTGTACAGAACAGCGATCGATCGTGGGGCAAAAAAGGTTTATGGTATGCTGTACGGGATTCAGGGGCTCATGGATGAACAGTATGTAGATCTGTCAAAGCATATCCACAGTGATCTGGATGTGGAGATTTTAAAGCGGACACCTTCTGCTTTTTTAGGAACCTGTCGGTATAAGCTGCCGGAAATTCACGAGAATCAGGAAACCTTTGTACGGATTTTTGAAATTCTGGAAAAGCTGAATATTGAGTGCTTTATTTATATTGGTGGAAATGATTCCATGGATACCATCAAAAAGTTATCGGATTATGCGATTCTGACAGGGAAAAAGCAGAAGTTCGTAGGTGTTCCCAAGACAATTGATAATGATCTGGCTCTGACTGATCATACGCCCGGATACGGAAGCGCGGCAAAATATATTGCCACCTCCACGAAAGAGGTTATTCGGGATGGTCTGGGATTCTCCTATAAGAAAAAGCTGGTTACTATTATTGAAATTATGGGACGGAATGCGGGCTGGCTGACTGGCGCATCGGCACTTTCCCGCGGTGAGGACTGTGATGGACCGGATCTGATTTATCTTCCGGAAATTGCTTTTGATATTGAAAAATTCAAAGGAAGAGTACGCCATCTTCTGGAAAAGAAGGATGTGGTTGTGGTTGCTGTTTCTGAGGGAATCCGTACAGCTGACGGCCGCTATGTCAGTGAACTGGGAACGGGCGTAGATTATGTGGATGCTTTTGGTCATAAGCAGCTGACGGGAACAGCCAGCTATCTGGCAAATGTAATCAATCAGGAAATCGGCTGCAAGACAAGAGCGGTAGAATTCAGTACTCTCCAGAGAAGCGCAGCCCATCTGGCCTCCAGAGTAGATGTGAATGAGGCATTTATGGTGGGAGGAGCAGCTGTGAAGGCGGCAGATGAGGGTGATTCTGGAAAGATGGTTGTCATTGATCGTGTTTCCGATGATCCTTATCAGTGTGCAACAGGTATCTATGATGTACATAAGATTGCGAACGGAGAAAAGCTGGTACCCAGAGAGTGGATTACCAAGGACGGAACCTATGTAACGGAGGAATTTATTGATTATGTAAAACCTCTGATTCAGGGCGATTCTCCTTCTGTAATGGTAGATGGTATTCCGCGCCATTTGTATATGTCCGCAAAAAGATAAAGGAGGCTGCCTATGAACTTATCAGCAGCGATTGAATTTGCAACAGCAGCTCTTGCAGAAAAGGTGGATGATAAGGGCAGTCCGTACATTAACCATGCTTTAAGAGTCATGGAGAGGATGGATACGGAAGAGGAAAAGATGGCTGCAGTCCTTCATGATGTGGTGGAGGATACAGAGATTACGCTGCAGGATCTCTGTGATGCCGGCTTCTCCAGAGAAGTGGTGGAAACCGTTGAGATTCTGACAAAAAGGCAGGATATGACATATTTTGATTATATTGATGACATTCACTGGAGTGAAACCGCATCAAAGATTAAGATTGCCGAAATTGAAGACAATCTCGATATCATGCGGGTGAAAAAAATGTCTTTCCGGACGTATTCAACGGAAAAACGCGCAGAAATGGCTCTGGCAATTCTGCGGGGTGAAAATGTGAAAAACGATTATAAATAATCTGGTCCCCCCTGGCATATACTGTATCAGTATAGCGAGGGGGTATCTTCATGGATCAGTATAATATTTATAAAGATATGGAGGCGCGGACAGGCGGCGAACTGTATTTGGGAGTGGTTGGGCCTGTGCGGACAGGAAAGTCTACATTTATCAAACGGTTTATGGAACGGATGGTTCTGCCGGAGATAGAGGATGAGCATCATCGTGCAAGAACCAGAGACGAACTTCCTCAGAGCGCAGCCGGAGTGACCATTATGACTACAGAGCCAAAGTTTATTCCAAAGGAGGCAGCCAGACTTCAGCTGGGGGACGGGATTTCTGTACAGGTACGTCTGATCGACTGCGTGGGATTTATGGTGGACGGCGCTGGAGGCCACATGGAGCAGGAGAGAGAACGTCTTGTAAAAACGCCCTGGTTCGAAGAGGAAATTCCTTTTACCAGGGCGGCAGAGATTGGAACAAGAAAGGTGATTCGGGATCATTCCACCATAGGCCTTGTAGTGACTGCAGACGGTTCTTTTGGAGATTTGAAACGGGATTCTTATATTCAGGCAGAAAAGACGGCAGTCAGTGAACTGAAGGCCATTGGAAAGCCCTTTTTAGTTCTTCTTAATTCTGCTCGCCCGTATTCTGAGGATACCAGAACTCTGCAAAAGAGTCTGGAGAAGGAGTACGGCGTTTCTGTTATGGCAGTGAACTGTGAACAGCTGAAAACAGAGGATATTAACCGGATCCTGGAACAGGTGCTGCAGGAATTCCCTGTAACTGAGGTGGATTTTTACATACCCAGATGGGTGGAGATTCTCCCGTCTACACACTGGCTGAAGGAGCAGATCATCAGGAAGGCCGGGGAATTAATGGGGAAAATACGTCATATGAAGGATGTTCCTCAGGATTTTAATGATGGCTCAGAGCCGGCGATTCGCTCTATGAAGACAGAAGAAATGGATATGTCAAATGGTCGAATCCGGGTGCAGGTGGGATTGGAGGACGGATATTATTACCAGATTCTGAGCGATTATGCAGGCATTGAAATCGAAGATGAGTATCAGCTGATGGAAAAGCTAAAGGAGCTTTCCGCTATGCAGGGAGAGTACGGCAAGGTTCTCAATGCAATGAATCAGGTACGGATGAAGGGGTACGGCGTTGTGACTCCGGAACGCTCGGAAATTATTCTGGATGAACCGACGGTTATCCGTCATGGGAACCGTTATGGGGTAAAAATGCGGGCAGAGGCACCTTCCATTAATATGATTAAGGCCCACATTCAGACGGAAATTGCGCCGATTGTAGGAAGTGAGGAGCAGGCCAGGGATCTGATTGCCTATATGAAGGAAAACGCCAAAAAGGAAGAAAACGGCATCTGGGATACCAATATTTTTGGGAAATCCATAGAACAGATTGTCGAAGACGGCATTCAGGCAAAAATCAGCCAGATGACAGAGGACTGCCAGTCCCGTCTCCAGGACGCTCTCCAGAAAATCATCAACGACAGCAACGGCGGAATGATATGCATCATCATCTAGCAGTGCCGCCCTGTCCCCTCCTGCACCCCCTTGTGCTTGCACAAAAGGAGGTGCAGGAGGGGACAGGGCGATAGGGCGAGAGCCCGCCACCGACATGGAGCGAAGCGGAATGGAGGTGTGCACTGCGAGGGTGAGAAAGCCGAAATAAAACTACAAAAAAGGAGGAGCTAGTATGAGACTTGTATTTTGCGGAGCAGCCCATGAAGTAACCGGCAGCTGCCATTTTCTTGAAGTGGGACCGACAAAGCTGCTTGTAGACTGCGGTATGGAACAGGGTGTTAATCTGTATGAAAATCTGGAACCGCCGGTTCCCTATTCTGAGATTCAGCTGGTGCTTCTGACACATTCTCATATAGACCATGTGGGAATGCTTCCCTACATTTATGCAAGGGGATTTCGCGGACGGATTATTGCAACAGAGGCTACCTGTGATCTCTGTAATATTATGCTGAAGGACAGTGCTCACATTCAGGAAACAGAGGCTGAGTGGAAAAACAGAAAGGCCCGTCGGGCAGGACGCCCAGAGGTGCCTCCGCTTTATGAAATGAATGATGCTCTTGGCGTTTTAGAGCATTTTGAACCCTATAAATATGGGGAAATCGTAAAGCTGGATGATCAGATCTCGGTGCGATTTACGGATATTGGGCATCTTCTGGGGTCTGCCTCTATTGAGATCTGGATGAAAGAAGGCGATGTAGAGAAAAAAATTGTGTTCTCTGGAGATATCGGAAACAAAAATAAACCGCTGATTCGTGATCCTTCCTATACTGCGGAAGCAGACTATGCAGTAATGGAATCAACCTATGGCGATCGGCTTCATCAAAAGGGAAAGGATCATATTGGAGAGCTGGTTCGGATTGTCCAGGAAACCTTGGATCGGGGCGGCAATGTGGTAATTCCTGCATTTGCTGTGGGGCGTACTCAGGAGCTTCTGTATTATTTCCGTCATATAAAAAGTGAGAGGCTGATCCATGGACATGACCGGTTTGAGGTATATGTAGACAGCCCCCTGGCCGTAGAGGCAACACATGTATTTAAAGAAAATCAGCTGGAATGCTATGACGATGAGACAAGAGAGCTTGTAAGGCAGGGCATTAACCCCATTTCTTTTCCGGGTCTGAAGCTTTCTGTTACCAGCGACGAATCGGTAAATATTAACTTTGATCCTGCGCCGAAGGTTATTATTTCCGCATCGGGAATGTGCGATGCCGGACGTATCCGCCACCACTTAAAGCATAACCTCTGGAGAAAAGAATGTACGGTGGTGTTTGCTGGTTATCAGGCAGAGGGAACCATTGGACGCAGTCTGATTGATGGAAACAAGACGGTCCGTCTTTTTGGCGAGACGATAGATGTAGAGGCACATATCGAGGTTTTGCATGACATCAGCGGACACGCAGACAGAGACGGTCTGATTGAGTGGGCATGCGGTTTTCAGAAAAAACCGCAGCAGTATTTCATTGTCCATGGCAGCGATGATGTCTGCGACCGCTTTGCAGAGCTGGTTACACAAAAGACGGGGGCTCTGGCCAAGGCGCCGTTTTCCGGAGCAGAGTATGATCTGGCAAAGGGTGTCTGGATAAAAGAAACCGCAGGAATTCCCATTGCTTCCAAGTCTGCGGCGTCTAAGAAGGCCAGCGGTGTCTTTGCCCGTCTTGTGGCAGCCGGTGAGCGCCTGATGGCGGTGATTCTTCACAATGAGGGAGGCGCAAATAAGGATTTGGCAAGATTTGCCGATCAGATTAATGCCCTGTGTGACAAATGGGATAGATAGGAGAGAAAAACGGATGTCAAAGGTACAGATTTATACAGATGGTTCTGCCCGGGGAAACCCGGACGGACCAGGAGGATATGGGGCAGTGCTCCAGTTTCTCGACAGCAAGGGGGAGCTGCATGAAAAGGTTATGTCAGCCGGATACCGGAAAACCACCAATAACAGGATGGAGCTGATGGCGGCTATTGTGGCCCTGGAGGCATTAAACCGTCCCTGCCAGGTGGAGCTTTATTCGGATTCAAAATATCTGACAGATGCCTTTAACCAGCATTGGATTGACAACTGGGTTGCAAAAAACTGGATGCGTGGAAAGAGTGGTCCTGTAAAAAACATTGACCTGTGGAAGCGGCTGCTAAATGCAAAAAAACCGCATCAGGTGCAGTTTATCTGGGTAAAGGGCCATGCCGGACATCCGCAGAATGAACGGTGCGATTTGCTTGCTACTTCAGCGGCAGACGGGATGGATCTTCTGGTAGATGAAGGGCTGGAAGGTTAAGGTCTGCAATCTTAAAGAAAATCTTACAAATGCTTACTTCTTTCGGTTTTGTATTTTCTTTCCATTCTGTTTATGTTATTATCAGAAAGACAAAAGAACAGACAGAGTGGGGCAGAAAATATGAGACCAAAAGGAATCTGGATAGCAATAGGATTGATTCTGGCAGTAGGCATCAGCTCAACCAGATTAGTCAGACAGTATACATCAGAGCCGCTGCGGACAAAAGCCGCGGAAACCGTCATGGAAAAGGAGGTTCCAGAGATTGCTGCCTTTTCGGCAGGATTGGAGCAGGAGGAGTCATTGGAACGGACCGTGCGGATTCCGGAGGCTGCTATGGAGCAGCTTAAAGAGTCAGAGCAAGAAGCGGAGACAGAGGCCGCCACAGAAACTGCATTAGAATACGGACAGGCACCTGTTGCGACGATGGCGGAGGCAGTACCGGAACAGGCAGCATCTGAAACTAAGTCAGCTTTTGAGAAAGGCGCAGGTTTTGTTCAGGAAGACATAGCGATGCCGGCTCCGGCAGCAGAGATTCAGCAGCCAGTTCAGGCAGACCGCTCGCCGGTGTTATCTGCCGGAAACAGCAAGAAGGAAGCCGAATCGTCCGGAAGCAGCAGAGCTCTTTCGCTACCTGCGATTTCTGCAGAGGCTTCATCAGCAAAGCAGCCGGGGAGACAGGATGTTCTGGAACGGCTGGAGGAGCTGGATCGTCAGATAGAGAAAAAACGTTCCGCAAAGCAGGACGCTACAGCTAATTCTGCCAAGGCAATGGCAGAGAGCGAAAGAAAGCTTTGGGAAAATGAACTGAACCAGCTTCTGAGCGGACTGCGCAGCCACATGTCATCGGACACCTGGGATGTATTTATGAAGGATCAGAATGAGTGGATCCGAAGCAGGGAGGCGATGGCGGTAGACGCCCTGTCCGGCAATTCCGGCAGTGCTATGCAGGAGCTGGAATATACCCGTTCCCTGACAGAAATCACACGGGACAGAGCCTATGAGCTGGCAGAAGAGTATTATGATGTGTTATCAGAGACGGAGTAAAATCCGTCTCTTTTCAATTTTGTATCTTGAACAATGCCTTTGCCTATGGTATGATACAAGGATGAAAGTGTGTGTTTATTTGAACGTAAGGAGGAAAATTCTATGTCAGCTATCGCAGCAAGCTTTATCGGATATACGGTTAAGGCAGTTATTTTCGTAGCAGTTGCCTACGCAGGAATTATCTGCGGTAAGAAGTTCAGAGACTCCCGCACGGAGAAAAAGAATTAAGCAACAGTTCAGCCAGGCGAAGCTAGGAAGATGCATGGCTGAGCTGCTGCAGAATGAATGGAGGACGCAGCTTATTACAGGAGGCTGCGCCGGAAAGAACAATAGTACGGAGGAACAAAAGACGTGAAGAAGTATGGTGTAAATGAATTGAGAAGGATGTTTCTTGAATTCTTTGAAAGCAAGGGACATCTGGCAATGAAGAGCTTTTCGCTGGTGCCGCACAATGACAACAGCCTGCTGCTCATTAATTCCGGTATGGCTCCGTTAAAGCCCTATTTTACCGGACAGGAGATCCCGCCTCGCAGACGTGTGACGACCTGTCAGAAGTGCATCCGCACCGGTGATATTGAAAATATCGGAAAGACAGCCCGCCACGGCACATTTTTTGAGATGCTGGGAAACTTCTCGTTTGGTGACTATTTCAAAACGGAAGCCATCCACTGGTCCTGGGAGTTTCTGACGGAGGTGGTAGGACTGGATCCGGAGCGTCTCTATCCGTCCGTATATCTGGATGACGATGAGGCATTCCGCATCTGGAATGAAGAGATTGGCATTCCGGCAGATCGGATTTTCCGCTTTGGCAAGGAGGATAATTTCTGGGAGCATGGCGCAGGTCCCTGCGGCCCCTGTTCTGAAATTTATTATGACCGGGGAGAAAAATATGGCTGTGGAAAGCCTGGCTGTACTGTAGGTTGTGAATGTGATCGTTATATTGAGGTATGGAACAACGTATTTACTCAGTTTGAGAATGACGGCCATGGCAATTATACCGAGCTGGTACAGAAGAATATTGATACAGGTATGGGTCTGGAGCGTCTGGCTGTTGTGGTTCAGGATGTGGACTCTCTGTTCACTGTAGATACCAACAAGGCTCTTTTGGATGCAGTCTGTGAACTGGCTCATACAGAATACCAGGCAGCTCATAAGACGGATGTTTCTCTGCGTATTATTGCCGATCATATTAAGTCCTGTACCTTTATGATTTCCGATGGAATTATGCCGTCTAATGAGGGACGTGGTTATGTACTGCGCCGTCTGCTGCGTCGGGCTGCCCGTCACGGAAGACTGCTGGGAATCGAAGGCCGGTTTATGGCAGAGCTGTCTAAGGCAGTAATTGAGCTGTCTAAGGACGGTTATCCAGAGCTGGAAGAAAAGAAGCCTATGATTTTAAAGGTTCTGGCAGAGGAAGAAGAGAAATTTAACAAGACCATTGATCAGGGACTGGCTATTCTTGGAGAGATGGAAGCAGAGATGGAGAAAAAGGGTGAGACCGTTCTCTCTGGTGATAATGCATTTAAGCTTTATGACACCTATGGCTTCCCGTTAGATCTGACCATTGAAATTCTGGAAGAAAAGAATATGACAGTAGATGAGGAAGGCTTCCAGGCTGCTATGAAGGAGCAGCGTGAGAAGGCTCGTGCAGCAAGAAAGACAACCAACTACATGGGTGCTGATGTTACAGTATATCAGTCTATTCCGGCTGAGATTACAACGGACTTTGTGGGATACGATCGCCTGGTTCATGATTCAGAGATTACCGTTCTGACAACAGAAAGCGAGATTGTAGAGGCGCTGACAGATGGACAGCACGGAACGATTCTGGTGAAGGAAACGCCGTTTTATGCCACTATGGGCGGACAGACTGGCGATACTGGTGTGATTACCGGCGCGGGCGGCAGTTTTGTAGTAGAGGATACGATTCATCTGCAGGGCGGAAAGGTTGGCCATGTAGGTTATATGGCCAGCGGTATGCTTACGGTCGGTGAAACTGTTACAATGAAGGTTAGCGAGTCTGCGCGCCGTTCCACAGAGAAGAATCACAGTGCAACTCATCTGCTTCAGAAAGCGCTGAGAATGGTTCTTGGAGAGCATGTAGAACAGGCTGGTTCTTTAGTAACACCGGACAGACTGCGTTTTGACTTCACCCATTTCTCTGCCATGACTGCAGAGGAACTGAAAAAGGTGGAGGAGCTGGTGAATCAGGAGATTCAGGCAGGCCTGGATGTTGTGACACAGGAGATGAGTCTGGATGAGGCGAAAAAGACGGGCGCTATGGCGCTGTTTGGTGAAAAATATGGCGAGAAGGTTCGTGTGGTTAAGATGGGCGACTTCTCTACAGAGCTTTGCGGCGGTACTCATGTGGGCAACACTGGTACAATTCATGCATTCAAGATTGTTTCTGAGGCCGGAATTGCAGCAGGAGTCCGCAGAATCGAGGCGCTGACCGGAGAAGGTCTGATGGCTTATTATCATAAGACAGAGGAAGAACTTCATGAAGCAGCTCATGCGGCAAAGACAACACCGGCTGATCTGAAGTCCAAAATTGAGGCTATGATGGCTGAGATTAAGGCTCTGCAGGCAGAAAATGATAAATTAAAGAGCAAGCTTGCAAAGGAATCCCTGGGAGATGTTATGGACCAGGTAAAGGAAATTCACGGTGTGAAGGTTCTGGCTGCCAAGGTCAGCGACGCAGATATGAACGGTCTGCGCAGCCTGGGCGACCAGTTAAAGGAAAAACTGGGCGAAGGCGTGATTGTTCTTGCTTCTGTACAGGGAGATAAGGTCAATCTGATGGCGACGGCTACAGATGCAGCACAGAAGCAGGGGGCCCATGCAGGCAATCTGATTAAGGCTATTGCTGCCTTAGTTGGCGGCGGCGGCGGCGGCCGTCCTGGCATGGCTCAGGCCGGCGGAAAGAATCCGGCAGGCGTAGACAGTGCACTGGAGAAGGCCTATGAGACTGCTGCCCAGCAGCTTCATGACTAAGAAATCAGCCTGATAAAATGATAAAACAGATGCCTTACCGGCAGTTTTTGAAAGGAAAACCTGAAAAAAAGCCTCCGGTAAGGCGTTTTCTGCATAATTTTGAAAAAAGGTGTTGACGAATGGGAATTTTATGCTATAATCATTTCAGTGCTAAAAAATACCCAAACAGTTGTATTATGCACAAGTACACAACTGGAGGGAGGTCAGGTGTGAGCTATGTCAAACGTTATCGTTAAAGAGAACGAGAGTCTGGACAGCGCGTTACGCAGATTCAAAAGAAACTGCGCAAAGGCTGGTATTCAGCAGGAGATTCGTAAGAGAGAGCATTACGAAAAGCCCAGCGTAAGACGGAAGAAAAAGTCCGAAGCTGCAAGAAAACGCAAATTTAATTAATTGTTTTCCGATCCCCAGTCATAAGACTGGGGATTTTTTCGTAGTATTATAAAGAGAAAGACGGCAGGGTGAACAGAGATTGCTGGAACAGATGAAAGTAGCTGCGGCAGAAGAATTGAAACTGCCGAAGGATGCCGTTTTGGGAGAAGTGCTCCTCTCTTTTGTTGGACGGTGCAGTGTGGTTATTGAGAATTATCGTGGGATCCTGCTTTATAATGACAATACCATCCGGCTGCAGGCCAGACAATGCAGGCTGTCTATTCATGGAAAACGACTGCATATTGATTATTACAATCATGAGGAGATGAAAATCACCGGGCAGATACAGTCAATGGAGTTTGAGTAATCACAGGGGAGGAACCTGTGACAATGGAAATAGGAGAGGGCAGATGAAGGAAAGGGTATTGCGGTATGCAGGCGGATATCTGAAAGTCCGGATGACCGGTCTGACCTCCGAACGGTTTTTAAATCTCTGTATGGCAAGAGGAATTACGCTGTGGGAGCTGAGCCGTTCAGATAGGGAGGCGCTCTGTTTTTTTATTTCGATTAAGGATTTCCGGCGCATTGGACCGCTGGTGAAAAAAGCTGGTGTGCATGTGAAAATTACGGGGAGGTTTGGACTTCCCTTTTTTTTATACCGAAACAGAAGGCGAAAGCTGTATGGGGCAGGAGTGGCGGCCTTTTTTCTGGTTCTATTCATTATGTCCCGGTTTATCTGGAATATCAGTCTGGAGGGAAACAGACGGTTTACCGATGATATGCTGCTTCATTATCTGGACAGTCAAAAGATTCATTATGGAATGGCAAAATCGGCAATAGACTGTGATATACTGGAGGAATCTATCCGCAGCGCCTATCCGGAAATAATTTGGGTATCAGCACGGGTATCTGGTACCAGGCTGCTGATTCGGATGAAAGAAAATGATGTAGTGGGAACTATTCCAAAAAAGGATGAAACACCGCGGAATCTGGTAGCAGACAAGGCAGGCACTGTTGTAAAAATGGTGGTTCGAAAGGGGAAGGCTCAGGTTCTGCCAGGGGAGGAGGTAGAGCCGGGACAGGTTCTGATCAGTGGTGAAATACCGATTCTGGGAGACGGAGGGGAACTGCTGAACACACATTTTGTGCGGGCGGATGGCGATATTTTTGTCAGAACAAGGGAAAGCTATACGGAATCTATTTCAAAGCAGATAACAGAGCGGGTGAGAACCGGAGAAGTGAGAAAAGGGCTTCGCCTTCGTCTGGGGGCTTTTGAGCTTCTTTGGATGCTTCCGAAAAAGGAGGATACCTGCTGGGAAATTACAGGAAAAACAAGGCAGCTGGTATTGTTCGGTGATTTTTATGTTCCTGTCTGGGCAGACTGGATCACAGCGCGGGAGTATGGAATTTATGAGAGAAATCGTACACAAGAGGAGGCGAAGGCTCTTGGTGAGCAGCTGCATCAGGCAAAGATACAAAAAATTATGGAAAAAGGGGTACCAATAATTGAAAATAATGTTAGAATAGAAGAGAAGAGTGGGTGCTGGCAGGTGCAGGGCAGTTTTGTACTGGAGGAGCCGGCAGCCACGGGACAGAATATTTCTCAGGAAAAATTGCTGAATATGGAACAGGAAGAGGAGTCAGAATTACTGGATGAGCGTAATAGAAACGATAATTGATATTCCCGCAGAGCATGAAAAAAATGTCTGCGGACAGTTTGATGCCTATGTGAAAAAAATAGAAAGAACCCTCCATGTGACGATTGTAGCCAGGGATGGAGCCTTAAAGCTGATAGGACCAGAGGCCATGATTAAGCGGGCCAAAAGCGTGTTTAACAACCTGGTAGAGCTGTCAAAACGGGGCAATGCCATTACAGAACAGAATGTGGACTATGCCCTGTCTCTGGCATTTACAGAGTCAGATGATGTGATTCTGGAGATTGATAAGGATATTATTTGCCGTACAGTTACCGGAAAACCGGTAAAGCCGAAAACCATGGGACAAAAGCAGTATGTGGATACCATCCGGAAAAAGATGATTGTCTTTGGTATTGGACCGGCCGGCACCGGAAAAACCTATCTGGCTATGGCTATGGCGATTTCTGCATTTAAAAACGGAGAGGTGAACCGGATTATTTTAACGCGTCCTGCCATTGAGGCGGGAGAAAAGCTGGGCTTTTTGCCAGGAGATCTGCAGAGTAAGATCGATCCCTATCTGCGTCCGCTTTACGATGCCCTGTACCAGATTATGGGAGCAGAAAGCTTCCTCCATAATTCTGAAAAAGGCCTGATTGAGGTGGCGCCCTTAGCTTACATGAGAGGACGGACGCTTGACAACGCCTATATCATTCTGGATGAGGCACAGAATACCACGCCGGCTCAGATGAAGATGTTTTTAACCCGTATCGGTTTTGGCTCCAAGGTGATTGTGACTGGTGACAAGACGCAGAAGGATCTGCCAGCCGGAGCTGTTTCCGGTCTGGATATGGCGATGAAGGTGCTGGGCAAGATTGATGATATTGGATTCTGCAGCCTGACCAGCAGTGATGTAGTCCGCCATCCTCTGGTTCAGAAAATTGTACAGGCTTATGATGACTATGAGCGCAGAACTGAGGCGGCAAAGCCTCTTCTTCAGGATCGGCTGCCCAAAAAGGTCAAGGACGGAAAAAATAAGACACATACCCGGGGAAAAGAGGAAAGGAAAAATGACCATTAGTATTGAGTACGAGACAGAAAAAAAATTAGAGCTGGATTATGAGCGGATTATCCGGGAGATTATTTTAGCTTCTCTGGATTATGAGGAATGCCCTTACGAGGCAGAGGTTAGTGTGATTCTTACAGATAATGAGGGAATCCGGGAGATTAACCGGGACTATCGGCAGATAGATGCACCGACCGATGTGCTTTCCTTCCCTATGGTGGATTTTGAAAAAGAATCAGATTTTTCTCATGTGGAGGACGCAGCAGAGGATTATTTTGATCCGGAAACCGGCGAGCTGGTGCTGGGAGATATTATCATTTCCGTGGAGAAGGTAATAGAACAGGCAGAAAAATACGGTCATTCCCAGGAACGGGAGCTGGCTTTTCTGGTAGCTCACAGTATGCTTCACTTGTGTGGTTATGATCATATGGAAGATGCTGAGCGGGAAATTATGGAACAGAAGCAGCGTGAAATTTTAACAGAAAAGGGATATTGCCGATGAGAAAAAGAACAGGGGTTTTGGGTTGGTTGCTGGTTGGTTTGCTGTGCATAATGGCTGCAGGCTGTTCCGGGCCGGTTCAGGCCCCTGTTTCTGAATCTCAGAGAATTATTCAGGAACAGACAGAAAACATGGAAGAGACGGAGCACCGCCCAGTAGTAATTGAGACAGAGCCTAAGCCAGAGACAGAAGCCCAGGAGCCAGTGAAGGGAAATGTAATTCAGCAGCGGACGGAAACAGACGGCATGATTCACAGCTATCTGACAGGAGAACTGGTTCCTGCAGAGCAGGGAAAACGCAGACCTTTGGCTGTTATGATGAGCAATGACCGGGCAGCTTTGCCCCAGTATGGTCTAAACAGGGCGGGGGTGATTTATGAGGTGCCGGTGGAAGCGGGGATGAACCGCTATATGGCTCTGATTGAAAATTTTGACGATTTGGAGCGGATTGGCTCGGTACGCAGCTGCCGGACCTACTATGTTTATTTTGCCAGAGAGTTTGACGGAATTTACGCCCATTTTGGACAGAGTACCTTTGCAAAGCCTTATCTGAAATATATTGACAATATTAACGGAATTGATGGAACGGGAGGAACTGCTTTTTACCGCTCCGGCGATCGAAAAAAACCTCACAATGCCTATACAAGCGCAGCAGGTATTCAGAAAGCGGTGCAAAAGCTGGGGTATTCCTGGGATTATTCCGAGGATTATCAGGGACATTTCCGTTTTACGGCGCCAGGAACTGCAGCAGTTCTGGAGGGAGCAGATGCCAGAGATGCCTGGAAGGTGACGCCAGGATATGAGCTGAATCAGCCATGGTTTGAATATCACGAGGATGACGGCCTGTACTACCGGTATCAGTACGGAGGTCCCCACATGGGAGATGGCGGTCCCATTGCGGTACGCAATATTATTATTCAATACTGCCCTTCCGGGTTTTATGCTTCTACGGAATATCTCAATATCAATGTCCATGACGATTCCTGGGGATACTTTATTACAGGAGGAAAGGCAGAGGATATTACTTGGAAAAAGGACGGAGAGTTTGGCATTACCCATTATTACGATGCATCTGGAAATGAAATTGTTCTGACGCCTGGAAAGACCTGGATTTGTGTGGTTCCCACAAGAAATATGAAGCCGGCTCTGATTGAAGGACGGGATGCTGGATAAAAAAGTAAAAATAAGCAGATACTGTACTTATGGAGGTTTACGATGAAAAAGTATATGATCTGTTTATTTTTATTTGCGGCAGTTTCTGCTTTTTGCCTGGGAGTTGGAATCGGAACAAGGCAGAGCTGCAAAAAAAATCTGCTGCAGGAGACATCACAGTCCGAGTCTTCCTCTTTTCAGGAGACAGAGATGGCGGATTATGAGGCGGCAAATGGGCAGCAGGTGGAACCTGTGGTGATTCGAGAGGAATATTATCTGGTAGCAGAGGATGGGTTTTTGCTGGTATTTTTAAAGGATCAGAAAACGATCTGTCTTTATACCCATGTACCTTTGATGGATTTTCCTCAGGAGGAACAGGAGCGGCTGCGAGAGGGGATCTGGTTTTCTTCTATGATGGATGTGTTCCACTATCTGGAGTCTTATACCAGCTAGGGAAAAATATACTTGAAAAGGGACGGCAAACTGGATACAATAGGAAAGAACAAAAATCATGGGTACGGAGGATATTATGAAGAGACAGGTGATAATTATTGGAGGCGGAGCTTCCGGACTGGCGGCAGCCATTGCAGCAGCCAGAGAAGGAGCGGGAGTGACGGTTCTGGAGCATATGGATCGGGTGGGAAAAAAGATACTTTCCACTGGAAACGGACGCTGCAATCTGACTAATCTGTCTCTCCGGCCGGAGCATTACCGCTGTAGCCAGCCACAGTTTCCCATGAAGGTGCTAGATCACTTTTCTGTGTGGGATACCCTGGCATTTTTTGATGAAATCGGAATTGTGACAAAAAGCAGAAACGGATATATTTATCCCAATTCCGATCAGGCCGCTTCTGTTTTGGACAGCCTGCGAATGGAGGCAGAACGTTTGGGTGTGAGGGTTGTGACAGAGTGTCATATCAGCAGGGCAGCCTGTGCTGGAAAAGGCCGCTTCCGGATTGAATCAGACCAGGGTGTGTTTCAGGGAGAACGGCTGATTCTGGCAGCAGGTTCTAAGGCGGCTCCTGTGACCGGATCTGACGGCAGTGGCTATCAGCTGGCACAGGCCTTTGGCCATAGGGTGATTACGCCTCTTCCGGCACTGGTACAGCTTCGCTGTCAGGGGAAGTTTTTGAAACAGCTGGCAGGTATTCGCTGTGATGCCTTGGTGAAGCTGGTTTCTGAGGGGCAGGTTCTGGCTGCGGATCAGGGAGAGCTTCAGTTGACGGATTACGGTGTGTCCGGTATCCCCACCTTTCAGGTAAGCCGTTTTGCTGCAGTGGCTCTTCATAAGAAAAAAGCAGTTTCGGTGATCCTTGATTTTCTTCCTTCAAAAAGTATGGAGGAAACAAAACAGTTTATTCGGAACCGGGCAAAGGCACTTGCCTACCGGAAATCTGAGGATTTTCTGACTGGTGTATTAAATAAAAAGCTGTCTCAGGTGCTGTTAAAGCTGTCTCAGATTGATGGGGCAGAGCTGGTAGGAAATCTGAAAAACCAGCAGCTGGAACGGCTGGTTCACCTGATTAAGGCTTTTGAGCTTCCAGTAACATCAACCAATTCCTTTGAGCAGGCGCAGGTTTGCTGCGGAGGAGTGGACACCCGGGATGTCCGGCCGGAAACTATGGAGTCAAAGCTGGTGAAGGGGCTTTATCTGGCTGGAGAGCTTTTGGATGTAGACGGAATCTGCGGCGGATATAATCTGCAGTGGGCCTGGTCTACGGGAATTACAGCAGGAAGATGTGCAGGGAGGACGGAAAAATGATACGAATTAATCAGTTAAAGCTTCCCGTGGAGCATAAGCCGGAGGAGCTTAAGAAAAAGGCGGCCAAGGCTCTTCGGATTTCTCCGGAACAGGTGGAGAAGCTGGAAATCCGCCGGCGTTCCCTGGACGGGAGAAAAAAGCCGGAGCTTTTTTACAGCTATACCGTTGATATAAAAACTGCCCGGGAAGAGCAGGTATTACATAGGGCAAAGAATTCTCAGGCTGCAATCTGCCAGGAAAAACCATACGTATTTCCAAAGCCCGGAGAGGAGATGCTTTTTTCTCCTCCGATTATTGTGGGAGCCGGTCCGGCCGGACTTTTTGCCGGTCTGATGCTGGCAAGAGCAGGATACTGCCCGGTGATTCTGGAGCGCGGAGAGGATGTGGATAGCCGCCGGAAACGGGTGGACGAGTTCTGGAAAACAGGGAAACTGGATGTCCGTTCCAATGTACAGTTTGGAGAAGGCGGAGCCGGAACCTTTTCTGATGGAAAGCTGAATACGCTTGTAAAGGATCCGCTGATGAGAAACCGGCTGGTGCTGGAGGTGTTCTGTGAATTTGGAGCCGATTCGTCGATTCTTTATGACAGTAAGCCTCATATTGGTACCGATGTGCTTTCCGGTATTGTGAAGACCATGAGGCAGGAGATTGTCAGACTGGGCGGTCATGTGCGGTTTGGCTGTCAGGTAACAGAGCTTGTGACGGAAGGCGGGCAGATCAGAGGGGTAAGGGTGCGTCAGCAGGAAGGAAGGCCGGATGATAACATGGCTGGAAATGAAAATCAGGAGCGGGAGGAGTTCCTTTCTGCTCAGGCTGTGATTCTGGCAATTGGTCACAGCGCACGGGATACCTTTTCTATGCTGGAACAGAAAAAAATACCCATGGATGCCAAGTCCTTTGCCGTAGGACTGCGGATTCAGCACCCCCAGTCTCTGATCAATCTATCTCAGTACGGACGGATGGATGGGGGAAGCCTCGGCGCTGCCAGCTATAAGCTGACCAGGCAGACCAGTACTGGACGGGGAGTTTACTCTTTCTGTATGTGTCCGGGCGGTTATGTGGTAGATGCCTCCTCAGAACGAGAGCACCTGGCAGTAAATGGTATGAGCTATCATGCCAGGGACGGAAAAAATGCCAACAGTGCTTTGATTGTTACGGTGACGCCGGAAGATTTCCCGCAACCAGGTCCTCTGGGAGGAGTGGCCTTTCAGCGCAGTCTGGAAAGGCTGGCTTTCCAGGCAGCAGACGGACATATTCCTGTTCAGCTTTATGAAGATTACCGGGCGGGAAGGCAGTCCAGACAGCTGGGGGAGATTGAACCGCAGATGCGGGGCAGATGGGCCTTTGGCAATTTAAGAGAGGTTATGCCGGAAAACCTGAATCTGGCGCTGTTAGAAGCCATGGAGGGCTTTGGGCAGATGATTCGCGGCTTTGACCGTCCAGACGCCCTGTTTGCAGGAATTGAAAGCCGTACCTCTTCACCGGTTCGTATCTGGAGAAATGATGAGATGGAAAGCCAGGTTCGGGGCTTGTACCCCTGCGGCGAGGGAGCCGGATATGCCGGCGGAATTACGTCGGCAGCTATGGACGGCGTTAAGGTGGCAGAGGCAGTTGTGAGACGGTTTGGACTTCCCCGATAAGGGAAGTCTGGTTCTGGAAAATGACAGAAGAAAATCGGCTGTGAAAACAGCCGGGAAATGAGGAAGCGATTATGACAGAAGCGAGAAAGAGCCTGATGGAAAAAAACAGGATCGTTTTAAAAATAGGTTCTTCTTCTTTGACCCATCCGGCCACAGGGGAATTGAATCTATGGAAGATAGAGCGGCTGGTGCGGATTATCTGTGATCTAAAAGGAGAGGGAAAAGAGGTAGTTCTTGTTTCCTCCGGCGCCATAGCTGCAGGCCGTCAGGCTCTGGGCGGTCAGAAACGTCCGGATACCATTTCGGAAAAACAGGCCTATGCGGCAGTGGGACAGGCGCGTTTGATGATGGTGTACCAGAAGCTGTTTTCGGAGTATAACTGTGTGGCAGCCCAGGTTCTTTTAACTAAGGACACTATGACAAATGACGTTTCCCGGTACAATGCCCAGAATACTTTTGATGAGCTTTTAAGTCTGGGCGCTGTTCCGATTGTCAACGAAAACGATACAGTTTCCACACATGAGATTCAGTTTGGCGATAATGACAGACTGTCTGCTATTGTGGCAGCTCTTATTGGAGCGGATCTCCTGATTCTGCTTTCGGACATTGACGGTTTGTACACAGATGATCCCCGGACTAATCCTCAGGCTCGTTTTATCAGTCTGGTAGAGGAGATTACACCAGAGCTGCTTTCTATGGGAAAGGATACCTCCGGAAGCGATGTGGGAACCGGGGGAATGTCTGCCAAGCTGGCAGCAGCGAGGATTGCAACAGACAGCGGCTCAGATATGATCATTGCCAATGGAGAGGATGTGGATATTATCCACGATTTGATGAAGGGGGAGGACAGGGGAACCCTGTTTATGGCTCATGCGAACCTGGATTTTGATTTGATGGATTATATTAATACGAAATACTAATTTAGAGCATGAGATGCGAGATACGAATACCAAATACAGAATAAAAAAGAGCAGATAAGGAGAATGACAAAATGGATCAGAATAAAATTGACCGCATTAACGCGCTTTATCATAAATCGAAGGCGGTTGGCCTGACTGAAGAGGAAAAAATGGAGCAGGCAGCTCTGCGGAAGGAATATATTGAAACCATTCGCAAAAATATGCGGGCTCATTTAAATAATATTTCCATTCAGGAAAAGGATGGAACGATTACGGATCTGGGGAAAAAATATGGTGGAATCAAAGATATCCAGTCATAAGAAGGAAATACGCCGCCAGATCCGGCAAAGGGAGCAGGAGTTATCTCCGGAAACAAAGCGGAAGTTAGATGAGCTTCTGGGAAAACGGCTGCTTACGGAGCTTCTAAGGCTGCAGGGAGATGGGAAGGATCCAATTTACTGTTATGTTTCCTGTGGAAAAGAGGCAGATACCAGATGGCTTTTAAAGAGTCTCTGGGAGAGAAAGCTTCGGACTGCTGTTCCAAGGGTTGCGGGAGAACAGATGGAATTTTTTGAAATAACCGGTTTTTCTGATTTGGAGCCGGGATATTTTGGAATTCTGGAACCGCGGGAGGGATGCAGAAGAGCGTGCTGCCCGGAGTCTGTGATCCTTGTGCCAGGAGCGGCTTTTTCCAGGAATGGAAAGAGACTGGGAAGAGGCGGAGGCTTTTATGATCGTTTTCTGGAACGGGAGCCAAAGCATAAAAAAATTGCGGCAGCCTATGAATATCAAATGATGGAGACACTGCCGTCAGAGGTTCACGATGTGCCGGTGGACATGGTGGTGACAGAGAAAGAATGTTACATTTGCAGGACAGGGGAGGAATAAAAATGGCAATGGATTTGACAGAGCTGGGAAGACAGGCAAGGGAAGCAGCAGCTGTTTTAAACAGCCTTGGTTCCGAAGATAAGAACAGGGGGCTGAGAGAGGCAGCTCAGGCACTTCTGGACGGACAGAATATGATTCTTGCAGCAAATAAAGAGGATATGGATCGGGCCAGAGAAAATGGAATGAGTCAGGGACTGCTGGACAGACTGGCCTTAACTCCGGCGCGGATTCGTGGAATGGCTGAGGGAATGAGTCAGGTTACGGCCTTAGAGGATCCGGTGGGAGAGGTTTTTTCCATGAAGCCCCGGCCCAACGGACTGATGATTGGAAAAAAGAGAGTGCCTCTCGGAGTAGTCGGAATCATTTATGAGGCGCGCCCCAATGTAACGGCAGATGCCTTCTGTCTCTGTTTTAAGACGGGCAATGCCGTGATTTTAAAAGGGGGAAGTGATGCGCTTTCCTCGAACCAGGCGATTGTCTCCTGTCTGCAGAAGGGACTTGCTGCAGCAGGACTGCCTGTAAATGCCGTTCAGCTGATTGCAGATACGGACAGGGAAACAACAAGGGCCTTTATGCGCCTGAATCAATATGTGGATGTGCTGATTCCCCGGGGCGGAGCAGGTCTGATTCGGACCGTAGTAGAAAACAGTACTGTTCCGGTCATTGAAACAGGAACAGGAAACTGCCACATTTATGTGGATGAAACTGCGGATTTTAAAATGGCTCTGGATATTATTGAAAATGCGAAAACTCAGAGAATTGGCGTCTGCAATGCCTGTGAGTCTCTGGTGATTCATAAAGCAGCTGCAGAGGCATTTCTGCCGCTTTTAAAGAAACGTCTTCAGGATCAGCAGGAGGAAGGCCGGAAGGTAGAAATCCGCGCCGAAGAAGAGGCATGCCGTATGGTTCCAGAGTTTGTTTTGGCTTCGGAAGAAGATTGGGGATGTGAATATCTGGACTATATTCTTTCAGTAAAGCTTGTAGATTCTCTTGATGAAGCTATCCGACACATTAATCGTTATAATACAGGCCATTCCGAGGCGATTATTACGCAGGATTACAGCCATGCTCAGGAATTCCTGGATCGAATTGACGCGGCAGCAGTTTATGTCAATGCATCGACCCGTTTTACAGACGGCAATGAATTTGGCTTTGGGGCGGAAATCGGAATCAGCACTCAGAAGCTTCACGCCAGAGGTCCTATGGGGCTGGAGGCATTGACTACAACAAAATATATTATTTACGGCAACGGCCAGGTTCGCGGATAAGTGAAAATGACAGATAGAAGGTACACAGCAGCGTTTGCCGGTGTCAAAGAATGAGGGCGGAGGAAGAAAAAATGCGGATGTACATAATCCGTCATGGAGAGACGGAATGGAATGCAGCAGGACGGCTGCAGGGACAAACGGACATTTCCCTGAACGAAAACGGAGTGCGTTTGGCCAGGATTACAGGGCAGGCGCTCAGCCATGTAAAATTTGATTTGATTATTACAAGTCCTCTGAAAAGAGCCAGACAGACGGCAGAGCTGGTAACAGAAGGGAAATCCATTCCCATTTTTGAGGATGCCCGGATTAGCGAAATCAGCTTTGGTTCCTGGGAGGGACTGGGAAGCCGGAAACATAATTTTCAGATTCCCTCAGAGCATTTTCAGGATTTTTATGAGGATCCCTTCCACTTTCAGAATGCTGAGGATGGAGAATGTATAGCAGATCTCTGCGTTCGTACAAGATCCTTTTTTCAGGGGCTGCTCAAGTCACGCAGCTATCAGGATAAGACCATTCTGATTGCCAGCCATGGCTGTGCCTGCAGAGGAATCCTTAACAATGTATACGAGGATAAGGAAAATTTCTGGCATGGAAAGGTTCCGCCCAACTGTGCAGTCAGTATTGTAGATGTTGAGGATGGAAAAGCGGTACTTACAGCGTCAGACCAGATTTATTATGATCCGGCGGAATGTGTGGATTTCAGAACAGGGAAGCCAGCAGGGGCAGATGCTTTGCAACCGGCCCATTTTGTGATATAATGGTTTGGATTTTTTCGCTTACAGAAACAGATTGCAAAGAGGATTTCAGATATGAACAAAGAAAACAAGATTCAGAGATTTGATAAGATGCAGCAGCAGGCTCCGGCAGAAGAGGGAGCCCGCCAGTATTATTTTATTGAACAGGCTCGAACTCTCTGGAAGGAGAGGTTTGATGCACTGGTAGACAGCGGGGAGGCGGCTGGACGGTATGGCAGCAGGCTTTTAGGTCAGCTTCAGGCAGAGGGAAAATATGGCACCTTTCATATTGCTACCTTTGGATGCCAGATGAATGCCCGGGATTCTGAAAAGCTTTCCGGTATTCTGGAGCAGGCAGGCTTAAAGGAGATCGATTCAGAGCATGCAGATTTTGTCCTTTATAATACCTGTACCGTGCGGGATAATGCAAACCAGAAGGTTTACGGACGTCTGGGCTATCTGCATACCCTGAAGAAAAAACAGCCGGATATGATGATTGCCCTTTGCGGATGCATGATGCAGGAGCCGTCTGTTATTGAAAAAATTAAGAAAAGCTATTCGTTTGTGGATTTGATTTTCGGAACTCACAATATTTTTAAGCTGGCAGAACTGCTTTGCCACAGAATGCTGGAAAACCGTAAAATGGTGGTAGATGTTTGGGAAGGGACGGATCAGATTGTGGAGGAGCTTCCTGTAGACAGAAAATACCCCTTTAAGTCAGGGGTGAACATTATGTTTGGCTGCAATAACTTCTGCAGCTACTGTATTGTTCCCTATGTGCGGGGAAGAGAGAGAAGCCGCAGGCCGGAGGATATTCTGGATGAAATCAGAAAACTGGTGGCAGACGGTGTTGTAGAGGTTATGCTTCTTGGACAAAATGTAAATTCCTATGGAAAGAATCTGGAAACTCCGATTACCTTTGCTCAGCTTCTGCGTGAAATAAACGAGATTGAGGGGCTGGAGAGAATTCGCTTTATGACTTCTCACCCCAAGGATCTTTCTGATGAGCTGATTGAGGCCATGAGAGACTGCAAAAAGGTATGCACCCATCTGCATCTGCCGCTGCAGTCAGGAAGCAGCCGCATTTTAAAGATTATGAACCGCCGCTATACTAAGGAACAGTATCTAGAGCTTGTGGACAAAATTCGCAGCGCTGTGCCGGGGATTTCTCTGACCACAGATATTATTGTGGGCTTCCCGGGGGAGACGGAGGAGGATTTTGAGGAAACTCTGGACGTGGTTCGTCGGGTACGGTATGACAGTGCCTTTACTTTTATTTACTCCAAGAGAACGGGAACGCCTGCTGCAGCTATGGAACAGGTTCCGGAGGATGTGGTGAAAAATCGGTTTGACCGGCTTTTAAAGGAGGTTCAGCAGATTTCAGCAGAGGTTTGCGGCAGAGATGAAAAAACGGTGCAGAAGGTGCTTGTGGAAAACCTGGATGACCATCAGGAGGGATATGTGACCGGCAGAATGAGCAACAATACTGTGGTTCATTTCCCTGGGGACGAGTCTCTGATTGGAAAAATTGTAGATGTTTACCTGGAGGAATCCAAGGGATTTTATTATATGGGAAAATTTAGAGAAGACGGACAGAAGAAGGAGTAACAGAACGTGGCTGGATTATCACCAATGATGGCCCAATATATGGAGACCAAAAAACAATATCAGGACTGTATTCTGTTTTATCGGCTGGGGGATTTCTACGAGATGTTTTTTGATGACGCACTGACAGCGTCAAGAGAACTGGAAATCACGCTGACTGGAAAGGAATGCGGACTGGAGGAAAGGGCGCCCATGTGCGGCGTCCCTTATCACGCTGTGGACAGCTATCTGAGCCGCCTGGTGCAGAAGGGCTATAAGGTTGCAATTGCGGAGCAGATGGAGGATCCCAAACAGGCAAAGGGACTGGTGAAGCGGGAAGTAATCCGGGTGGTGACTCCCGGCACAATTACCAGCAGTCAGGCTCTGGATGAGACAAAGAACAACTACCTGATGGCGATTGTTTATCTGGGAGACAAAATGGGAGTGTCGGTGGCTGATATTACGACCGGAGATTTTCTGGTGACGGAGGTTGGATCGGAACGCTCTCTTTTTGATGAAATTAATAAATTTTCCCCAGCAGAAATCATATATAATGATGCCTTTGCCATGTCAGGAATCAGTCTGGATGAGATGAAGGACAGATATCATTTTGCTGTTTCTGCTGTGGATTCTCATTATTTTCAGGATGAAAGCTGCAGAAAGGTGCTGAAGGAGCATTTTAAGGTAAATGGTCTGGAGGGGCTGGGCCTTGGAGATTACGACAGTGGCGTGATTGCAGCAGGAGCAGTGCTTCAGTATTTGTATGAGACACAGAAGACGACGATGGATCACCTGACTTCCATTGTGCCGTATTCCACAGGCAACTATATGGTTCTTGATTCCTCCACCAGAAGGAATCTGGAGCTTTTGGAGACCATGCGGGAAAAGCAGAAGCGCGGAAGCCTTCTCTGGGTTCTGGATAAGACAAGAACCGCCATGGGCGCCAGATTGTTAAGAACATGGATTGAGCAGCCCCTGATTCATAAAGAAGAGATTCTGGAGCGTCAGAAGGCCATTGAAGAGCTGAATATGAATTATATCAGCAGGGAGGAACTGCGGGAATATTTAAATCCGGTTTATGATTTGGAGCGTCTGATTGGGCGCATCAGCTACAAATCTGCAAATCCCAGGGATCTGTTAGCTTTCCGCAATTCCATTGCCATGGTTCCTTACATGAAGCAGCTGCTTCAGGAGTTTACCTGTGCCAATTTAAAAGCGCTGGAGGAGGAAATGGATCCTCTGGAGGATTTAAACGATCTGATCAGCCGTGCTATTGCAGAGGAACCTCCTGTAACTGTCCGGGAAGGAGGAATTATCCGGGACGGTTTTCATGAGGAGGCAGACCGTCTGCGCCATGCAAAGACAGAGGGAAAAACATGGCTGGCGGAGCTGGAAGCCAGAGAGCGGGATAAAACGGGAATTAAGAATCTGAAGGTCAAATACAATAAGGTATTTGGATATTATTTTGAGGTAACCAATTCCTTTAAGGACCTGGTCCCTGATTATTTTATTCGCAAGCAGACTCTGACCAACGCAGAGCGTTATACAACGGATGAGTTAAAGGAGCTTGAGGATGTAATTCTGGGCGCTGAGGATAAGCTGTTTTCTCTGGAGTATGAGCTGTTTTGTCAGGTTCGGGATGCAGTAGGAGCTCAGGTGGTGCGGATCCAGAAAACGGCCCGGGCGATTGCGGAAACTGATGTATACGCCTCTTTGTCTACTGTGGCCACCAGGAATGATTATGTGAAGCCTTCTATCAATGAAAAGGGTGTAATTCAGATTAAGGCAGGACGACATCCTGTGGTAGAAAAAATGATGCGGGATGATCTGTTTGTATCTAATGATACTTATCTGGATAATGGCAAAAACAGGATTTCCATTATTACTGGTCCCAATATGGCCGGCAAATCTACCTATATGCGTCAGACAGCTTTGATTGTGCTGATGGCTCAGATTGGAAGCTTTGTACCTGCATCTCAGGCCAATATCGGCATCTGTGATCGGATTTTTACACGGGTAGGTGCGTCAGATGATCTGGCCAGCGGACAGAGTACGTTTATGGTGGAAATGACAGAGGTAGCCAATATTCTGAGAAACGCTACCAGAAACAGTCTGTTGATTCTTGATGAAATCGGACGGGGAACCAGTACCTTTGACGGTCTCAGCATTGCCTGGGCTGTGGTAGAGCATATCAGCAACACCAGGCTTTTGGGAGCAAAAACACTGTTTGCCACTCATTATCACGAGCTGACAGAGCTGGAGGGGCTGATGAGCGGGGTAAACAACTACTGTATCGCAGTCAAGGAGCAGGGCGATGATATTGTATTTCTGCGTAAAATCGTCAAGGGCGGAGCAGATAAAAGCTATGGAATTCAGGTGGCAAAGCTGGCTGGTGTCCCGGATACGGTAATTAATCGTGCGAAGGAGCTGGTGGAGCAGCTGGTAGATACGGATCTGACAGCTAGAACCAGAGAGATTGCCGGTGCAAATGCCTCTGCTTCTTCCCATAAACCAGTTCCGAAACCAGACGATGTGGAAATGAGTCAGCTGACGTTATTTGATACTGTCCGAGAGGATGATATTATCCAGGAAATCAAAGATATGGAGTTGGGAAATATGACGCCCATTGATGCGCTGAATACCCTCTACCGTCTTCAGACAAAGCTGAAAAACAGGTGGAGCGGACAGGAAGGATAGGAGAATAAACCATGCCCAATATTCATGTGCTGGATCAGAGCACGATTAATAAAATCGCAGCCGGTGAGGTCATTGAGCGTCCTGCTTCTGTGGTAAAGGAGCTTCTGGAAAATGCAGTGGATGCGAAAGCGACAGCTGTAACTGTGGAGATCCGGGATGGAGGAATTTCCTTTATTCGGGTAACGGATAATGGATGCGGAATTCCCAGGGAAGAACTTCCTCTGGCCTTTCTGCGTCATTCCACCAGTAAGATACAGTCCGTAGAGGATTTGTTTACGATCTCTTCTCTGGGCTTTCGGGGAGAGGCCTTATCCAGTATTGCAGCGGTTTCCCAGGTCGAGGTTATTACGAAGACGGCAGGCTCACTTACAGGAACCCGGTATCAGATTGAGGGCGGTCTGGAAACGGGGTGTGAGGAAATCGGTTCTCCGGATGGAACGACGTTTATTGTGAGAAACCTGTTTTACAATACGCCAGTGCGGAAGAAATTTTTGAAAACTGCTGCAACGGAAGGGGCTCATGTGGCAGATCTGGTGGAAAAAATCGCCTTATCTCATCCGGAAATTTCGATCCGGTTTATTCAGAACAATCAGAACAAGCTGCACACCTCTGGAAATCACAATGTAAAAGATATTATTTATACGGTCTTTGGCAGAGAGATTGCAGCCAGCCTGCTGCCGGTGGACAAAGCAGGTGAAGCGGTGTCAGTGAAGGGATTTATTGGAAAGCCTGTGATTGCAAGAAATAACCGGAATTTTGAAAATTATTTTATTAACGGGCGTTATATCAAAAGCGGAATTATCTGCAGGGCGATTGAGGAAGCCTACAAGCCTTATATGATGCAGCACAAATATCCTTTTACTCTTCTTCATTTTACCATTGAACCTGAGTTTCTGGATGTGAATGTACATCCGACAAAAATGGAGCTGCGGTTTCGAGACAGTGAGCTGATGTTTCGCATGGTTCGAGATGCGCTGTCTCAGGCTCTGGATCACAGAGAACTGATTCCGCAGGTGGAGCTGGAGGAAAAAAGCAGTTTCGGAGCCTTGAGGGAAGGAAAAAGAACACTGAGCGGAAATCCGGAGCTTTCTATGGGGCGGGCATCGCAGCGTCATGAGGAGGCGGTATCTCCGGGAAGAGATGCAGGATTTCAGCCCCGGTCGAAGGACTCCGTGTGGTCAGGAGAGAGCAGCCGGGCAGCAGGAGCCAGACAGATTCAGCCGGAGTTTGGACTGCTGAAATCAAAAGAGACGAAAGTGTCAGAGCTTAGACCGCTGAAGCAGGAAGGAACGCGGGAACTGGAATTTGGACCGCTGAAGCAGGAAGAAGCGAGAAAGCCGGGGCTTAGACCTCTGAGACAAACAGAGACGAAAGAACCGGAGCTTAAAAACCCGGAGGAGTCCGTCTGCGTGGTAAAGGACGAGAGAGCTGCCTACGGCAGCACAAATTCTTCTTCGTCTGATGAGAAGCACAGGGAGGTTAACGAAGAGCTGACTGCCCTGCTTTTAGGCAGCAGGGAAACAGCTTCCCCCATAGACGTACAGACAGAAGAAAAGTGCGAGGAAGAAAAACAGGGACAGCAAATGGACCTCTTTGAGGAAAAGCTTCTCGATGAAAAGAGCCGGAGCCGACACAAGCTGATTGGACAGCTGTTTGACACCTACTGGCTGGTAGAGTTTAATCAAAGCCTTTACATTATTGATCAGCATGCGGCTCATGAAAAGGTGTTGTATGAAAAAACCATGGCGACACTGAAAACAAGACAGTATACCTGTCAGATGGTAAATCCGCCGATTATTCTGACTCTTGGCAGCAGGGAGCAGGTAATGCTGCAGCAGAACCTTCGTTATTTTACGGATATCGGGTTTGAGATTGAACCCTTTGGAGGACGGGAATTTGCAGTTCGCGGAGTTCCGGACAATCTCTTTTCCATAGCAAAAAAGGATTTGCTGATGGAGATGATTGACGGCCTTTCTGAGGACGGAATGGCGGGAAATCCTGACATGATATATGAAAAAGTAGCTTCCATGTCCTGTAAGGCGGCGGTAAAAGGAAATCACCATATGAGTGCGGCAGAAGCAGACCGTCTGATTGACCAGCTTTTGGAGCTGGATAATCCTTATGCGTGCCCCCACGGGCGTCCGACCATTGTTTCTATGACAAAATATGAGTTGGAAAAGAAATTCAAGCGGATTGTCTGACAGAATCAGCGGATGAGCATGGAGGAAAATGGAAAGGAGTTCATGTGAAAAAGAAATTGATTGTGCTGACCGGTCCTACAGCGGTGGGAAAAACGGAGCTGTCAATCAGCCTGGCAAAGGCTGTGAACGGAGAGATTATCAGTGCAGATTCTATGCAGGTATACCGTCATATGGATATTGGCTCTGCCAAAATTATGCCTGAGGAAATGGACGGGATTCGCCATCATCTGATTGATGTTCTGGAGCCCTGGGAAGAATTTAATGTAACCAGGTTTCAGGCCATGGCAAGGGAGGCCATGGAGGGGATTTATGCCCGGGGCCATGTTCCCATTGTAACAGGGGGAACCGGATTCTATATTCAGGCGCTGGCCTATAGCATTGATTTTACAGAAAATGAGGATACCTCTCATATTCGGGAGGAGTTGGAGCAGGAAGCAAAAGAAAAAGGGCCGGAATATCTGCACGGGCTTCTCCGGCAAGTGGATCCGGATTCGGCAGAGGCGATTCATCCCAATAATGTAAAACGTGTGATTCGGGCGATTGAGTTTTACCGCTTAACAGGACAGCAGATTTCCAGCCACAACCGGAAGGAGCGGCAGAAAGAATCTCCTTATGATTTATACTATTACGTTTTAACCTGCGAGCGCGAAAGACTGTACCGCCGTATTGAACAGAGAGTGGATCAGATGCTGGAAGCAGGTCTGATAGAGGAAGTCCGCCGATTAAAGGAAATGGGATGTACCAGGACGATGGTGGCTATGCAGGGACTGGGCTATAAGGAAATTCTTGACTATCTGGACGGAAGATGTACCTTAGATGAGGCTGTTTATGTGCTGAAAAGGGACACCAGGCATTTTGCCAAGCGTCAGCTGACCTGGTTCCGCAGAGAGCGGGATGTAAGATGGATAAAGCTGGAGGATTATGAATTCGATAAAAACAGGATTCTGGAAGGGATTCTGAATAATATGGAAAAGACTTCGGAATAGGAAGAAGCGAAAAAGCATTAAGAAAATAACAGAAGAATGACAAATCAGGAGGAAGAAACTATGGAATTAGAGGCAATGTATGAAGGTCTTGGGATTACCCCGGCTGTGCAGAAATTCTGCACAGAGATAGAGGCACAGTTAAAGGAGCGGTTTGAGGCGATTGATGAAACTGCAGAGTATAACCAGATGAAGGTGTTAAAAGCCATGCAGGAGGCCAGAGTCAGTGATATTCACTTTGCAGCGACTACCGGATATGGCTATAATGATCTGGGCCGTGATGTTCTGGAGGAGGTGTATGCCAAGGCCTTTCATGGTGAAAGTGCACTGGTTCGCCCTCAGCTTATCAGTGGAACTCATGCTCTTCATGTGGCTCTTTCCGGAAATCTTCGTCCAGGCGATGAACTTCTTTCACCTGTTGGAAAGCCCTATGATACTCTGGAGGAGGTAATTGGAATCCGTGATTCTGTAGGCTCCTTAAAGGAATACGGAGTGGTGTACCGCCAGGTGGATTTATTAGAGGATGGTTCCTTTGATTTTGAAAATATCAGAAAAGCAATTAATGAGAAAACAAAGCTGGTAACGATCCAGCGTTCTAAGGGCTATGCCACCCGTCCTACTTTGTCTGTAGAAAAAATCGGCCAGCTGATTTCTTTTGTAAAGAGTGTGAAGCCGGATGTTATCTGTATGGTGGACAACTGCTACGGAGAATTTGTAGAACGGATAGAGCCCACTGACGTAGGTGCAGACATGATTGTAGGTTCTCTGATTAAGAATCCTGGCGGCGGTCTGGCTCCTATCGGAGGTTATATTGTGGGACGCAAAGACTGTATCGACCGGGCTTCCTATCGTTTAAGTGCACCGGGACTTGGAAAAGAGGTGGGAGCGAGCCTGGGATTGAATCAGTCCTTTTATCAGGGCCTGTTCTTATCACCGACTGTTGTGGCAGGCGCTTTAAAGGGAGCTATTTTTGCAGCTAATATTTATGAAAAGCTGGGCTTTGCTGTTGTACCGAACGGAAGTGAATCCCGCCATGATATTATCCAGGCTGTTACTTTTGGAACTCCGGAGGGAGTGATTGCTTTCTGTCAGGGAATTCAGGCAGCAGCGCCGGTAGACAGCTTTGTAACGCCAGAGCCGTGGGATATGCCGGGATACGATGCTCCGGTTATTATGGCAGCAGGCGCATTTGTTCAGGGCTCTTCTATTGAACTTTCTGCAGACGGCCCCATCAAACCGCCTTATGCGGTTTATTTCCAGGGAGGCCTGACCTGGTATCATGCCAAGCTGGGAATTATGAAATCTATGCAGAAAATGGTAGATGCGGGAATTATTAATACATTCTAAAGATTTCCATTTTTTGTATACAGAGCTTGTGTTTTGTGGTAAACTAAGACACGGATTCATTTCCTGTTTCGTACCGGAGAGTCACGTAAGGAGGAAATGATGAGACATATGAAAATGAAAGAACTGCCAAACAGTTCCAGACCCTATGAGCGGTGTATGAGGGAGGGCGCAGAACATCTGACAGACGCAGAGCTTCTGTCCATTATTCTCCGCACCGGCTCAAAGGGAGAGAATTCTCTGGAACTGGCAGAACGGATTCTGGCCTTAAACTGCCCGGGAGAGGGTATTTTAGGGCTTTTGCATCTTTCCCTGCCGCAGCTTATGTCTGTGAAGGGAATCGGAAAGGTGAAGGGAGTTCAGCTGATGTGTATTGGTGAGCTTTCCCGCAGAATCTGGAAAAAGAAGCATATGGAAAGAGTTATGCGATTTGAGGAACCGGAACAGGTTGCAGCATATTACCGGGAGGATCTGCGGCATATGGAGCAGGAGCAGTTTTTCCTGATGATGTTTAATACCCGGCAAATGCTGATTGGAGAGCGGATGATGTCCAAGGGCACTGTCAACGCTTCCTTAGCCGGTACCAGAGAGATCTATATTGAGGCACTGCGCTATCAGGCTGTGAGTCTGATTCTGGTGCACAATCACCCCAGCGGAGATCCGGAGCCCAGCAAAGAGGATATTCTATTAACAGAACGGGTTCGCAAGGCCGGAGAGCTTATGGGGATCCGTCTTTTGGATCATATTGTGATTGGAGACAGCGCGTATGTCAGTATGAAAGAACGAGGATTGTTATAAATGGAGTCAAAACGCAGTAAATACGTTTTAATTGGTCTGTGTGTATTCTGCATTATTTTGATAGTGGTCACGTCTTTTGTGGATGGTTTTTTGAATCCACTGAGAACCAGTATCGGATTTTTTCTGAACCCTATTCAGTCAGGTGTTAATAAAGCAGGAACGTCCCTGTACAACGGGATCAGCAATTTCAGCAGGCTGAAGAGTGCCATGGATGAAAAAGAGGTTCTTCAGGCTCAGATTGATCAGCTGATTGAGGAAAACAGCCGCCTTCAGTCTGAACAGTTTGAACTGGAGCGTCTGCGTCAGCTTTATGATTTGGATCAGGAATATATGCAGTATGAAAAAATCGGCGCCCGGGTCATTGCCAAGGATTCTGGAGACTGGTTCCAGGTATTCCGCATTGATAAGGGAGCTGCAGATGGAGTCCGGGTAGATGCCAATGTTATGGCCGGAGGCGGTCTGGTAGGCATTGTCACGGATGTAGGGGCTCACTATGCCACAGTACGTTCGATTATAGACGATGTAAGCCGCGTCAGCGCTATGGCTCAGCAGTCGGGCGATTCCTGTATTGTGGCCGGGGATCTGACTCTGTTTGGAGAAGGCCGTCTCAGGATTACCAATATTGCTACAGATGGAGATATTAAAAATGGAGACAGAATTGTTACGTCTAATATCAGCTCTAAGTTTCTGCCAGGAATTTTGATTGGATATGCGTCTGACATTACGACAGATTCCACCAGACTGACGAAATCCGGATATCTGGTTCCTGTAGCGCAGTTTGACAGTCTCCAGGAGGTTTTGGTGGTTACACAGCTGAAGGCGGAGATGACACAGGATGAGCTGATTAAGGCTCATATCAGCCAGCAGGAAGGAGAAGGCACAGCCCAGGACGGATCCGGTGAAAGTACGGCTGCAAACGGGGAAGTGGAGTCATCCACAGCAGAGATCCCGGAACGCGGGGAAGAAGAGTCAGAGAGCCGTCCGGCAGAAACCGCTGCTCCTCTAGAGACGGAGGCTGAAAGGCAGGAGCGAGAGACAGAGCCACCAGTAAACAGAGAGACTGCGCCAGCCCGCAGGGAAAACGGAGAAGGTATTCAGAACCAGCAGGAACAGATGACTCCTTCTCAGGGAGAGGTTCAGATTCAGGCATTTCCTGGGCTGCAGGGAGAACAGGCTTCTCCGGTTCCCCCTGGGACAGGCCCGTCAGGTCAGGGGGAATAAACATGAAACGGTTTTTAATCAACGTGCTGCTGCTGGTACTGGCATTTACCATTCAGAATTGTGTGATTCCGCTGATTCCTTTTTTGTCAGCATCACCGAACCTGCTGCTGATTCTGACCTTTTCCTTTGGTTTTATCTATGGAAAAGAGGCGGGGATGTATTATGGTCTTGTGGCAGGAATTCTGCTGGATTTGTTTTACAGCGGTCCGTTCGGATTTTTTACCCTGCTGTTTGTGAATGTCGGTTATTTTAACGGCATCTGCACCAAATACTATTACGAGGATTATATCAATCTGCCGCTTGTAATGAGCCTGGTAAACGAACTGATTTATAACGTATATATTTATGTGTTCCGGTTTCTGATTAGAAACCGTCTGGATATTTTTTATTATGTGCGGGAGATTGTGATTCCGGAGACTATTTTTACGGTAGTTACTACATTGCTGATTTACCGGTTCTTTCTGTTTACAAACAGAAGACTGGAAGAGATGGAAAACAGGAGAGACTGAAAAACGTGCTGAAGGATTTACTGGAAATATTACGGGAAACAGCAAAAAAGATATTGGGTTCACGAATTTTTGCGCTGGCGCTGATGTTCACCGGTATGTTTGCCATTCTGATTTTCAAGCTGTTTGACTTGCAGATTGTCAATGGAGAAAAGTATCTGGATGAGTATGTTCAGCTGACGGCCAAGACGGTGGATACACCGGGAACCCGCGGCAATATTTATGATCGCAATGGCAGGCTTCTTGCTTATAATGAGCTGGCCTATGTTGTCAGCATTCAGGACACAGGAGCTTATCCGGACAGCGCATCTATGAATAATATGCTGTTAAAGCTTGTGCATATTCTCAACCGTCACGGATATCGGGCAGAGGGACGTCTGGAAATTGCACTGAATGAAAATGGAGAGATGGTTTATACCTCCGGTTCCGGAGCGGCAGTGAAACGGTTTCTCCGGGATTATTATGGCAGGCGTTCTGTGGATGAGCTGAAGCCCGAGGAGGCTTCAGCCACCGCCCGGGAGGCTTTTGAAACCAGGTACAACCGGTACAAGCTGGGCGAGATGAAGGATGAAAACGGGAATCCTGTAATTTTGACAGATGACGAAGCTCTGCAGATTGTGGATATCCGGTATACCATGTCGCTGATTGCATATAAAAAATACGAAACCAGCGTGATTACGGGACAGATAGACGAGGAAACTGTGGCAGATATCATGGAGCATATGGATGAACTTCAGGGTGTTGGAATTGAGCAGACGACTATCCGCAAATACAATGACAGCGTTTATTTTGCCCCTATTATCGGATATACGGGAAAGGTGCAGGAGGAACAGCTTCAGGAGCTGCAGAAGGAAAATCCGGATTACGATATTAACGATGTTGTGGGAAGAACCGGTATTGAGTCGTCTATGGAGCTGGAGCTTCAGGGAGGAAAGGGACACACAGAGCTGATTGTCAATAACATGGGAAGTGTTATGGAGGTTGTTTCTGAGGTTCAGCCTACAACGGGAAATGATATTTATCTGACGATTGACCGGGATCTTCAGGTGGGAATCTATCATTTGATTGAACAGCAGCTGGCGGGAATTCTGGCAGATGGACTTGTAAATGAGGACGTAGATGCCATGGATGCAGTAGATGCTTCCAAAATCAAGATTCCAGTAAAGGATGCGTATTATCAGCTGATTAACAACAACGTACTTTCGTTGAGTAAAATGGCTCTGGAGGATGCCTCTGACATTGAAAAGGAAATTTACCGGATTTACCGGAATTCAGAAGCTGCGATCCTTGAGCAGCTTCGCTATGAGCTGATGAGCGAGCATGCAGCCGTAATGAAGGATCTTCCCCAGGATATGATGGCTTATATGGTTTATATCTACAACTATCTTTCATCCAGCGAGGTAGGAATTATTAACGAAAAAAATATTGATACGGCAAGTGATACCTACAATGCTTGGAAAAAGGATGAAATCAGCCTGCGGGATTATCTTTACAGAGGAATTGCAGACGGATGGATTGATACTACCAAGCTGGAGGTAGAAAGCAAGTATTCCAGCGCGGATGATATTTATGGTGTGCTGGTGGAATATGTTCTGAGCCATCTGGAGGGAGATATCAGCTTTACCAAGCTGATTTACCGCTATCTGATTAATAATGGTGTGATTACAGGGAAACAGCTGTGTCTGGCTCTGTATGCCCAGGGGGTTCTTCCGTATGATGAGAATCAGGTACATCTTCTGACGGTCAACGGAAATGATTATGCGTTTAGCTTTATCCGGGATAAAATTAAAAATATTGAACTGACACCGGCTCAGCTGGCTCTGGATCCCTGTACGGCAGGCGTGGTAATTACAGATGTGAATACAGGCGAGGTTCGGGCGCTGGTTACCTACCCCAGCTACGACAACAATAAAATGTCAGGCACTGTAGACGCGGCCTATTACAGCCAGCTGACCAATGATTTATCTCTTCCACTCTATAACAATGCCACACAGGCAAAGAAGGCGCCGGGCTCTACCTTTAAACCAATAACAGCCATTGCCGGTCTGGAGGAGGGCGTGATTGGCCTGGAGGAAACCATTGAGTGTACCGGCGAATACACAGAGGTAAGTCCTGCGATCAAATGCTGGATTTATCCTGGGCGCCATGGCCCTCTGAACGTAGTGGGAGGAATTGCCAATTCCTGTAACTATTTCGTAGCAGAGGTGGCTCACCGGCTTTCTACAAATAAGGATACTTTGATTTATTCTACGGATATGGGAATCGGCAAGCTTCGGGAATATGCTTCCATGTTTGGTCTGAACCGGCCGTCCGGCATTGAAATTCCGGAAAGTATGCCGGAAATGACCACAGAGGATCCGGAGCGTTCTGCCATGGGACAGGGAACCAATTCCTATTCCAATGTTCAACTTTCCCGTTATGTGGCAGCGATTGCCAATCGGGGAACGGTATTTGATTTGAGCCTTCTGGATAAGATGACAGATTCTGAAGGCAATTTGATTCAGGATTACACACCGGAGGTGACCGGTCATGTTGAGATAGCAGATTCTACCTGGGATGCAGTCCAGCAGGGAATGCGGGGCGTAGTAGCAGACGGTTCTGCTAAAAAGATTTTCCAGAACCTGGAGGTGGATATTGCAGGTAAAACAGGTACGGCTCAGGAGATCCGAACCAGAGGAAACCATGCATTCTTTATCTCATATGGACCTTATACCAACCCGGAAATTTGTGTAACGGTAAATATCCCTTATGGATATTCTTCGTCCAATGCGGCCATGGTCGCAAAGAACGTATACCGCTTCTACTACGGATATACCGATTTGGATTACATTTTAAACACCGGCGCGCTGGATGTTTCCAATGTAACCATCGGAGACTGATATTTTCAATGGAAAGCGGGGAAAAAAGTTGAAAAACAAAATTGTGATCAAAAGCAGCAAGTCAGGCATGACAGTTATCCTTGATCCCGACTGTGGATTTGAGGAGCTGATTGCCGAGCTGGCAGCCAAATTTCGGGAAAATGCCAGATTCTGGGGAAATATCCAGATGGCGCTGATGCTGGAGGGAAGAGAGCTTACTTCCAAAGAAGAATTTCAGATTGTAAACACGATTACAGAGAATTCCGGTGTGGAGATTTTGTGTCTGATTGATCATGATGCAAACCGGATTGAGCGGTGCGAAAAAGCCCTGAACCAGAAACTGATGGAGCTGTCTGCCCGGACAGGTCAGTTTTATCGTGGAAATCTTCATCGGGGAGAAGCACTGGAATCAGAAGCCAGCATTGTGGTGATAGGAGATGTTCAGCATGGTGCCAGAGTAACGGCAAAAGGAAACATTATTATTCTGGGAGAACTGCGTGGGACAGTTCACGCTGGGGTTTCCGGAAACCGGGAAGCGGTTGTGGCTGCCATGGAAATGGCGCCTCTTCAGATCAAAATTGCTGATCTTAGTATGCATTATGGCGATAAGGGCAGAAAACTGGGGCGCGGTCCGATGATAGCAAGTGTTGAAAATTGTAATATTTGTACGAAAGCCATAAAAAAATCTTATTTTAGTATATTAAATTTGAATTAATACTGGAAATATTTGTGATTTTCATGTAAAATGGATAGGTAGAAAATTTTCAGGAGGATAGCTATGAGCGAAGTCATGGTAATTACTTCTGGAAAAGGCGGGGTCGGCAAGACTACCACCACTGCCAACATCGGAACAGGTCTGGCATTGCTGGGCTACAGCGTTGTGCTGATTGATACAGATATCGGCCTGCGTAATCTAGATGTGGTAATGGGACTGGAAAACCGGATTATTTACAATCTGGTGGATGTGGTAGAAGGCAATTGCCGTATGAAGCAGGCCCTGATAAGAGACAAAAGATGTCAAAACCTTTATCTGCTGCCGTCAGCCCAGACCAGGGACAAGTCCTCTGTGAATCCGGGACAGATGCGTAAGCTTGTGGAGGATTTGAGAGAAGAGTTTGACTATATTCTTCTGGATTGCCCAGCCGGAATTGAGCAGGGCTTCCAGAACGCCATAGCCGGTGCAGACCGAGCTTTGGTGGTGACAACACCTGAGGTATCAGCCATTCGTGACGCAGATCGCATCATCGGCCTTCTGGAGGCTTCCCAGATGCAGGAGATTGACCTAATTGTGAATCGTGTACGGATGGACATGGTGCGGAGAGGAGATATGATGTCCGTAGCAGACGTAGCCGATATCCTGGCAGTGAATGTCATAGGAGCGGTACCGGATGACGAGGACGTTGTGATCTCTGCAAATCAGGGGGAACCTTTGGTAGACACAGATACTGTGGCCGGGCAGGCATATTTAAACATCTGCAAACGAATCACAGGAGAATCTGTTCCATTTCTTGATTTGGATCCTCATCGGGGAATTCTGGTTCGCATTTCCGGCTTTTTGAAAAGAGCATAGGAGGGCGTGCCATGATGAGACAGATGATGTTGTTTCACAAAAGCAATTCCGGAGCGATTGCGCGCAGCCGTCTGAAGCTTCTTCTGGTGGCGGATAAAGCGTATTTAAGTCCGGGGTTGTTAAGCCGGATTCGAGACGATCTGGTTGTGGTTCTGTCCCGCTATGCTGAGGTGGATTCTGGACAGATGGATCTGAGCCTGACCAGAATGGAAGCTGCGGGAACCAGAGAAGGACTGCCTGTTCTGTCTGCTACCTTCCCTATCCGTCAATTTACAGCTAAGAGGAATGAAGAATGTTTTTAAATTATAACTTCAGGAATTACAACTACCGTTTATTCCTTTATGTGTTACTGCTGAATATTCTGGGGGTCCTTTTGATTAGAAGTGCGACAAATCAGGATATGGCTGTAGTTGGGAAACAGATTATGGGAATTGCTGTGGGGCTGGTGCTTGTAATAGGACTGTCCCTGTTAGATTACCACAAAGTTCTGTCCCTTGCTCCATTTATATATGGGATTTGTATCGCAGGACTGATTGCAGTACTTGTAGCCGGAGTCAGCCGCGGAGGTGCAACCAGATGGCTTGTGCTTCCGGGAATTGGACAGATACAGCCTTCAGAATTTGCAAAAATTGGCCTGATCGTATTCTTCTCCTGGTTTTTTTCAAAAAATCAGGAGAAGATCAACCGGCCGACTGTGCTGGCTCTTGGCGCAGCTTTGTATCTGATGGTGTTTCTTCTGATTTATGAACAGCCGGATCTTTCAACGGATTTGGTAACTATGTTTGTTTTTCTATGTATACTGTTTGCAGCCGGTATCAGTTACCGCTGGATTTTAGGCGGGGTGGCCGTGGTAATTCCCTGCGGCGTTTTGTTTGTTTATCTGCTGCAGTATCATATGGTTCCTTTTCTCCATGAATATCAGGTGAAACGGATTTTGGCATTTGTGAATCCCAGTCAATATGCAGAAGCAAATTTACAGCAGAAAAATTCCATTATGGCTATTGGATCAGGTATGCTTCATGGAAAAGGACTGAATAATAATACGCTGGCTTCCGTTAAAAACGGAAATTTTCTTTCAGAGGAACAGACTGATTTTATATTTGCGGTTGTTGGTGAGGAGCTTGGTTTTATCGGCTGCGCTCTGGTGATTCTTCTGATTGCCCTGATTGTTTTTGAATGTCTGATCATGGCAGCCAGAGCAAAGGATATGGCTGGAAAGCTTCTCTGTGTAGGGCTGGCAGGACAGCTGGCCTTTCAGAGCTTTTCCAATATTGCAGTAGCAACCGGGATTTTTCCCAATACAGGACTTCCTCTTCCTTTTATCAGCTATGGAGTCAGTTCCCTGATAGGAAGTTATTTTGGTATTGGTATAGCATTAAATGTTGGACTTCAACGAAGAAACAGTAACTACTAAAGGAGGTTATTTATCATATGAATATCGGTTTGATTGCACATGATTCCAAGAAAAAGCTGATGCAGAATTTCTGCATTGCATACAGAGGCATACTTTCTAAGCATGAACTTTATGCGACAGGAACAACAGGCCGTTTGGTAGAGGAGGTTACCAACCTGAATGTCCATAAGTACCTGGCAGGTCATTTGGGCGGTCAGCAGCAGCTGGCATCCCAGATCGAGCATAATGAGATGGATATGGTGATTTTTCTTCGGGATCCGCTGACGCCAAAGTCTCATGAGCCTAATGTAAATGATGTAGTGCATTTGTGTGATACCTACAATATTCCCCTTGCCACCAATCTGGCTACAGCAGAGCTGCTGATTCGCGCTCTTGGCCGCGGTGATTTGGAATGGCGTGAGATGTATCGATAGGAGAATATGCTTTGAAACAGATGCGCAGATATTATCCGGCCCTGGCCGCGGTGGCTTTTCTGCTGTCTGGCTGTGGACAGAAGGATGCAGTTTATGACTATGGACCGGAAAAAATGACAGCAATGATTGAACAGATACCGGATGAACGGCTGCAGGCGCCTTCTTTTGCATCAGCTCTTTGTGTGATTATGGGAGATGAACCGGAGCCGGACAGTACCGTGACTGCTAAGGCTGCAGGCGTTTTTTCTCTGAAAGACGGAGAGGTTTTGATTCAGAAAAATCCATATGAGAGAATGAATCCTGCAAGTATTACCAAAATTATGACAGCTTTGATTGCTGTTCGGGACGGTGATTTGGAGGAATCGGTTACTGTGGGACAGGAAACAGTGATTACAGAGCCGGGAGCATCTCTTTGCCACATTGCGCCTGGAGATACTTTGACGATGGAGCAGCTGCTTTACGGTCTGATGCTTCCCTCTGGAAATGACGCTGGTGCGGCCATTGCCGTTCATATGGCAGGGAGTATTGAGGCATTTGCGGAGGAAATGAATAAAACCGCACATCAGCTGGGGGCAGTGGACACCCATTTCACAAATCCTCATGGCCTTACTGATGAAAATCATTATACAACTGCCTATGATCTCTATCTGATTTTTCAGGAAGCTATGAAGTATCCTGAATTTCAGAAAATTGTTGGAACAGTTAGCTATACTGCCACGTATACAGATGGAAGCGGTGCTGTGAAAATGCAGAAGTGGGAAAACAGTAACCGATATTTAAGCGGAAATGTGGCAGCGCCGGAGGGGGTTACGGTTTTGGGAGGAAAAACAGGAACCACACAGGCGGCTGGCTCCTGTCTGATTCTCGGGTGTCAGGATGACAGCGAGAGCCAATATGTGGCGGTGATCTTAAAAGCAGAGAACCGAGGCACTCTGTACGAAAACATGACAAATATAATTCAGAAAATTGTCAATTAGACATTGCACATTTTAGAGATTTGTACTATAATTAGTTTAATATCAAAAGACTTTTTATACAAATTAAATAACTCAAGGAGGAGATTCATATGGTTCAGATTATCGCAGGCAGAAAAGGAAAGGGCAAAACAAAACATCTGTTGGATATGGCTAATGACAGTATTAAGAAAGCGATTGGTTCCATTGTTTATCTGGATAAGAGTTCCAAGCACATGTATGAGCTGAATAACCGGATTCGTCTGATCAATGTGAACGAGTTTCCGATTACTACCAGCCAGGGATTCGTAGGCTTTATCAGTGGTATTATTTCACAGGATCATGATATTGAAACCATGTTCCTGGACAGTTTCCTGAAGCTTGCCTGCTTAGAGGGCGAGGATATCAGCGAGACGATTGCTACTCTGGAAAATCTCAGTGCGAAATATGATGTGAACTTTGTTTTAAGCGTTTCCATGGACGGTGGCGAGATGCCGGAACAGGTTCAGAAAGACATCGTTATTTCCCTGTAATACATAGAACACGGGATTACATAAGAAAGTACGACAGCCGACAGGAAAACTGCCGGCTGTTTTTCTTTGATGCTTGCACTTTTTGGGCACAGCTTTTATAATAGACAGGTACAGCTTTACTGTTCGGGAGGAAAGACAGCTTGGCAAAGAAAAAGAACAAGAAAATTATACGCTACCGCCATCCAAGAAATATTAATGTAGGGATGATTATTTTTGCCATTATTTTTGTTTATATGGCCTTCAGCGTTTATACTTATATGAAAAAAGATAAAATACAGTTTTATGAGGTGGCAGAGGGAAGCATTGTCAACGACTACCAGCACACAGGAATGATCTTGCGGGAGGAGCGGGTAGAAACAGCAGATCGCTCAGGATATATTAATTATTATGTCCGTGAGGGAAAACGCGCGGCCATCGGAACTCGAGTTTATTCTATTGACGAGACAGGAAGCATGGCGGATTTTCTGGAGGAAAATCCAGAGGCAAATGTGACTCTGACAGAGGCAAATCTGGCAGATATCAAGCGTCAGCTTTCTTCGTTTGCTCTTTCTTATTCCGGAAGAGATTTTAGTGAAATGTATGATCTTCAGTACTCCCTGGAGGCTGCAGTTCTGGAATATGTAAATTTCAATTCCCTTGGAAATCTGGATGCGCTGCTTCAGCAGACGGGTATTTCTCTACAACAGGTTACGGCTCCTGTTTCCGGAGTGATTTCCTATGCTATTGACGGATATGAGCAGCTGGAAGCCTCTCAGGTGACAGCGGAAATATTTGACCGTTCCGGTTATTCCAAGGCAATTACAAAAGCAGGACGTCTGATTGAACAGTCTGCTCCAGTATATAAACTGGTAACCTCTGATGACTGGAGCATTGTCTTTCCGCTTTCAGAATCAGATGTGCAGGAGTATACAGGAAGGACACAGCTTCATGTGACTTTTTCCTCTAATGATTTGGAAACAGACGGCAGCTTTTCTATTATTACAGGAGCAGACGGAGCCTCATACGGTAAACTGGACTTTAGTCAGTATATGGTACAGTTTATCAGTGACAGGTATGTGAATTTTGAGGTTTCTGTGGACAGTACAGAGGGGCTGAAGATTCCTGTGACAGCTGTGACTACGAAAAATTTCTACCTGGTTCCTCTGGAATATATGGTTCAGGGCGGAGATATCTCAGCGCCGGGCTTTCTAAAAGAAATTTATACAGAAAACGGATCGGAAACAGAGTTTACTCCTGCGACAATCTATTATTCTACAGAAGATTATTTTTACATTGATATGGGCGAAAATGCGCCTTTAAAGGCTGGAGATTATGTGGTAAAGCCAGATTCACAGGATCGATATCAGATTGGCTCCAGTGCATCGCTTCAGGGTGTATACAATATCAATAAAGGATATGCTGTGTTTAAGCAGATTGAGATTTTAAATTCAAATGATGAATATTATACTATAAAGAAAGGGACCAGTTATGGACTGTCTGTTTATGATCATATTGTATTAAATGCAGACACTGTCTATGAGGGAGAGCTGATTTATCAATAGGTGAAGCAGATGAAGAATGATAGAATCAACAGCAGTATACAGGAACATATAAAAGAAGTAGAGAGGAAAATTGAGGAGGCCTGTGCCAGAGGCAATCGAAATAGGGAGGATATTACCCTGATTGCAGTCAGTAAAACAAAGCCATTGGAGGATCTTATTGAGGCATATGAAGCCGGATGTCGTGATTTTGGAGAAAATAAGGTACAGGAAATTCTGGAAAAGGCTCCGAAAATGCCGCCGGATGCCAGATTTCATATGATTGGACATTTACAGCGAAATAAAGTAAAGCAGGTTCTTCCGCATGTAGTGATGATTCATTCTGTGGACTCTGTACGTCTTGCAGAGCAGATTCAGCAGGAGGCCAAAAAGCTGGGCAAAACGATAAATGTGCTTTTAGAGGTCAATGTGGCAAAAGAAGAAAGTAAATTTGGTTTTTATCCGGAGCAGGTAATGGATGCTGTAGAGACCATCAGTAAATTTTCTCATGTGCGGATACAGGGATTGATGACGATTGCGCCATTTGTAGAGGAGCCGGAAGAGAATAGAGAAGTTTTTCAAAAATTATATCAATTATCTGTTGACATCAAAAAGAAAAACATTGATAATGTTAATATGTGTGTGCTTTCCATGGGAATGACTGGAGATTATCAGGTTGCCATTGAAGAGGGCGCATCCATGATTAGAGTGGGCACCGGTATTTTTGGTGCAAGATAAGGATTGGAGAGAGAATAAGTTATGAGTCTTTTAAGTAAGCTGATGGATACCATGCGGTTAAACTCCGATGAGGATGAAGAATATTTTGGACCTGAAGATGAATATGAGGCAGACAGGCCTGCCAAGCGCAGCCCTTTTTCTTCCAGAGATGACGGAGAAGGATATGACGAAGGGGCAGAGGATTCCAAGCCACGCTTCTTTTCACGGTCATCAAAGGTAGTTCCCATGAAAAAAATGGAGGTATCCCTGATTAAGCCCACTTCGATCGAAGATGCCCGGGAAATTTGTGATTATCTTCTGGCCGGTAAGGCAGTTGTGTTAAATATGGAAGGAATCCATACAGAAGTAGCGCAGCGCATTATTGATTTTACATCAGGAGCAACCTACTCCATGAATGGAAATCTTCAGAAGATTTCCAGTTATATTTTTATTGCAACACCCGAAACCGTGGGACTTTCCGGAGATTTTCAGGACCTGCTAAACAGCGGTGCTCTGGATGTAGCCGGTTTGAATATCCGGATTTGACAGAGTTCATAGGGCAGTCTTCAGACTGCCCTTTTTGCGTCCGGGAGGAAATTATATACGGCCGGAAGGGGCTGTACAGCAGAAAATGGAGGAAATCATTATGGCAAGAAGAATGACCGTTCACAGAGATGGAAATGCGATCTATGATATTGTAATACAGTCTTCTTTTGATTATCTGGGACAGGAGGTAAAGGCGCTTTCCGTTGAGGGAAGAAAGCTGTGTATTGTGACAGACAGCAATGTAGCGCCGCTTTATCTGGAGCAGGTGGAGGAGCAGCTGCGGCCCTGCTGCGGACAGACAGATGCATTTGTTTTTCCTGCAGGAGAAGAACACAAAAATCTGGATACAGTAAAAAGTCTTTATGAATTTTTGATTCTCAGGCATTATGACCGGGGAGATATGCTGGTGGCTTTAGGCGGCGGTGTAACTGGAGATCTTTGCGGATATGCGGCAGCAACCTATTTAAGAGGAATTCGCTTTATTCAGGTGCCGACAACCCTGCTTTCGCAGGTTGATTCCAGTATTGGGGGAAAGACAGGCGTTGATTTTGATGCATACAAAAACATGGTAGGCGCCTTTCATATGCCTGCTCTTGTATATACCAGTACAGGAAGTCTGCTGACTCTGTCTGATGAACAGTATTCCTGCGGTATGGGCGAGATTGTGAAGCACGGACTGATTAAGGACAGATCCTATTATCTTTGGCTGATGAATCATGCAGAGGAAATTCGCAAAAGAAATTTGGATATTTGCGAGGAAATGATTTTTATCAGCAATCAGATCAAACGAAATGTGGTAGAGCAGGATCCAACGGAAAAGGGTGAGAGAGCGCTGCTGAATTTTGGACATACACTTGGTCATGCGATTGAAAAACTGATGAATTTTAAATTGATGCACGGTCAGTGCGTAGCTTTGGGCAGTGCTGCTGCGGCCTGGATTTCTGCAGAGCGGGGATATATTACCAGTGAGGAAGCCAAGACAGTAAAGGAAGCAATGGCTATGTTCGGTCTTCCGGTATCCTTGGATGGCATGAACCTGTCTTTTCCGGAAATTATTGAAACAACCAAAAGTGATAAGAAAATGGATTCCGGTGTGATTAAATTTATTTTGTTAAAACAAATTGGAGAAGCCTATGTAGATCGTACAGTTACGGAAACGGAAATGATAAGCGGACTGGAGTGGCTGAAGAATGGAAAAGAAACAGCAGGAGGCAGATATGAAAAATAAAGCAGGGAACCTTTTATCATGGGTAGCTAGTTCTGCAGTGCTTATCGGGATTGATCAGTATACAAAGGCGCTGGCAGTAGCCCGTTTAAAGAATCAGCAGCCTTTTGTAATTCTGGATGGAGTGTTTGAATTTCTGTATTCGGAAAACCGGGGAGCTGCTTTTGGACTGATGCAGGGACGTCAGGGCTTTTTCTTCCTGATCGGAATTGTGGTTCTGGCTGTGGCAGGATACGCCATGCTTCGGATGCCGGGATGGCAGGAAAAGAGATATCACTGGCTGAAACTCTGTGTGATTATGATTACAGCTGGTGCAGTAGGAAATATGATTGATCGGGTATCTCAGGGATATGTAGTAGATTTTCTTTATTTCAAACTGATTAATTTCCCGATTTTTAATGTTGCAGATATTTATGTGACAACAGCAACAGCTCTTCTTTTTGTTGTACTTTGTTTTTATTATAAAGAAGAGGAATTGGATATTTTTCGTTTTTCAAAGAAAGGAGAGGCCCATTGACAGAGGAATTTAAGGCAGAGTACACACCGGGGGAGGAAATACTTCGCATTGACCGTTTTCTTGGAAGCCGCTTGGAACAGGTATCTCGCTCTTATCTTCAGAAGCTGGTAAAGGATGGGGCAGTTCTTGTAAACGGAAAGCCAGTGAAAAGCAGCTATAAGGTCGAAAATGGGGACAGGATCCGCCTGGAAATACCGGATGCTGTAGAGCCAGAAATTGAAGCTGAACCAATGGCGCTGGACATCCTTTACGAGGACTCAGATATTATTCTGATCAATAAGCCGAAAGGGATGGTAGTTCATCCTGCGGCGGGGCATTATTCCGGAACTCTGGTAAATGGCTTAATGGCGCACTGTAAGAATGAACTTTCTGGAATCAATGGGGTAATGAGACCAGGAATTGTTCACAGGATTGATATGGATACGACGGGAGTTCTGATTGTCTGCAAAAATGACAAGGCTCACAATGCTATCGCAGAGCAGCTGAAGGTTCATTCAATTACACGTAAATACTATGCGATTGTTCACGGGGTACTGAAAGCGGATACCGGTACAGTAAATGCCCCGATTGGCCGTCATCCGGTCGATCGAAAGAAAATGAGCATTAATGAAAAGAATGGGAAAGAGGCTGTAACTCATTATCGGGTTCTTCAACGGTTCCGGCGGTTTACTTTTGTGGAGTGTCAGCTAGAAACCGGACGAACCCATCAGATTCGTGTTCACATGGCCAGTATTGGTCATCCGTTGCTCGGTGATCAGGTGTATGGTCCGGCAAAGATGCCTTTTTCCGGTCTCCAGGGTCAAACCCTGCATGCAGGTGTGCTGGGAATTATTCATCCTTCTACTGGAGAATACATGGAATTTACAGCACCTCTTCCGGCCTATTTTGAAGCTATTTTGAAAAAATTGGAAACAGATTAAGGAGAGTTTTTATCCCTATTTTCACAGACCTTATAGAAATTGCCTGATTATTTCGGGAATATTTCTCTTTATTTATGTACTTTTCTGAAATTTTGTTGTATAATATAAGGGTAATCATACAAGGCCGCGGAGAGTCGGATAGAGACCTGTTTTCAGGTTTACCTGTATCGTTACAAACAAAATATAGAAATGACATGCATTGCAGGTTACTGAAAGGAGAAGGATGACTATGAAGGGAAATCTTGTTATTACGATCGGAAGACAGTGCGGAAGCGGCGGAAAGGTAATCGGACAGTTGATTGCAGAGAAGCTGGGCGTAAAATGTTACGATAAGGAGCTCTTAACGCTGGCGGCGAAACAAAGCGGTCTGTGTGAAGAACTGTTTGAAACACATGATGAGAAACCCACAAGCAGTTTCCTCTATTCTCTTGTGATGGATACCTACTCTCTGGGCTACACCACCTCTGCTTACATGGATATGCCGATTAACCATAAGATTTTTTTGGCACAGTTTGATACCATTAAAAAGCTTGCAGATCAGGAGTCCTGTGTGATTGTAGGACGCTGTGCAGACTATGCCCTGGCAGATTATCCCAATATGGTATCTGTATTCATTACAGGGGATGATGATCATAGAATCGATCGTTTAACAGAGCTTTACAAAGTAGAGCCGGCTAAGGCAAAGGATATTATGGCAAAGACTGATAAAAAACGTGCCAGCTACTACAATTACTATTCCAGTAAAAAGTGGGGAGATGCAAGAAGCTACAATTTATGTATCAACAGTTCCACTCTTGGAATTGAAGGTACTGCGGATATGATTATCAGCTATGCAAAAGCAAAACAGGAATGGGCAAAGAAAGAAAATAAATAGAAAACTTTGAAAAGGGATGCTGCTTTCTAGGTGAATATCTACCTGGGAAGCAGCATCATTCTTTATTTCATAGGAAATTACGTTCTATGAAATATGTAGTCAGGACATCATACGGAACAGACCGATAACCTTTCCGAGAATTTCCACCTGAGAGACAATAATTGGTTCCATGGAATCATTTTCAGGCTGCAGCCGGTAATACCCATCCTCTTTAAAGAAACGCTTTACCGTTGCGGAATCATCCAAAAGAGCAACGACAATTTCCCCGTTCTGGGCAACGTTGGTACATTCTACAATGACCTGATCTCCATCAAAAATACCGGCATTAATCATGCTGTTTCCCTTTACTCGAAGCATATAGGTGTCTGCATTGGGCAGAAAATTAGAAGGAATGGGAAAATAATCCTCAATATTCTGCTGAGCCAGAATCGGCTGTCCGGCAGCGACTGTTCCAATGATGGGAACCTGAACCATCTCCCTGCGGGTCAGAGAAAAGTCATCGTCGAGAATTTCAATGGCGCGAGGCTTGGTAGGATCACGCCGAATATATCCATTGTGTTCCAGAGACTCCAGATGAGAATGGACAGAAGATGTGGATTTTAAATGAACAGCTTCGCAAATCTCACGAACAGCCGGCGGATATCCTTTCTTTAAAATGCACGACTTGATATATTCTAATATTTCCTGCTGCTTGGCAGTAATTTTTCCCTGCGACATATATTGTATCCTCCGTTTAGTAGGTATGTAATCATAATCCAGAATGCACTTATCATTGGAATGTATTCCAATTGAGAATGTAATTTTATAATAGCATAGTTTTTTTGAAAAAGCAAACTTTTGTTCGATTATTTTTTTAAAACTCATTGACAAACGTATGTTCGGTGGTTATAATGAACATAACATAGAACGCATGTTTGTTTTAAGGCTTGATTGAAATTAAAGGGGGATACTGAAGATGAGAAGAAGAGAATTGAGACGGCGAATGAGAGGTTTGGTGATTGCTGTTTTGATGGTTCTTGCTTTTTTATCCGGTTTTTTCGGAAGGACTTTGGTGAGTGCCTACGCAGAGGAAGAGTATATAAAGCCAGTGAAGCGTTATTATACTAGTATCCAGCTTCAGGCGGGAGACAGTTTATGGGATATCGCAGAGGAATATATGGATGGAAGCGGTTACTCGAAAAAGGAATATGTAGAGGTTTTGAAGCGGATGAATGGACTGAGCAGCGACAGAATTCATGCCGGTCAGTATTTGACTGTGGTTTATTTTGCAGAATAGCAGAGCGGAGAGAGATGCGGTCGCCTGTCAGGCTCGCTGGCGGCCATCGCTTTTCTGAATTCTGCTGTTTTCTTTTTCCGATTGTAGGCCTTCCCGTTTGGCATAGTTCGTGTGGCAGGGTTTAAATTCCCCCAGGAGTTTCTTTGACTGGAGTAGTATTCTTTCTGGGCTTTTTTACTTCGCTTATCAATAGAAATATAAGTTTTCATTCGATAACTACCACCTTTCATAATCAAAATTTGATAATTTTATTATTTTCAGTCATAGAAGACAGCTGCAGAAAAGGTTTTCCGCGTATTGTTATGGTTGGCATTTGTTTGTGTAATTGTTTCCTGACTATGGAATGATTATAAACCAAATAAGAGGGAAAGTCATTGAACTGTAAGTTTAAAAAGAGGCTGAAATGAGGAATATCCCCGTCGATGACGAGGATATCTTCAATACTGGTGTGCAGTAATCTGCTTAGAATGATAAAATTATCAAGACTGGGTAATGATTTTCCAGAAATCCATTTGTAAATCGCCTGAGGATTTTCGAATCCAAAAGCACCCTGAATTTCCCGGATCGTATAACCGTTCTCTAAGAGCAAGCGTTTGATCTGCTTTCCGGTTTCAGCCGGCTGAATCGATAAATACACTGGTTCCATAATTCATTCCTCCATGATTCTGCTCCATCCCAAACACTTTCTTTATTATATCATGATAGAATGGTAAAAACCAGATTATTCTTTTTCCCTCAGAGTTACTGCGTTGCGGGCGCTTCGCCGTCGTTCGTCTTCCAGTGCGGCATAATGTTTTTTTGTTGTGTTTACATCTGCATGGCCCAGCACATCAGCAACCAGATAAATGTCGCCGGTTTCCCGATAAAGATTGGTGCCATAGGTGCTGCGCAGCTTATGTGGCGTAATTTTTTTTAACGGGGCCACAAGCTGCGCATATTTTTTAACCAGATTTTCGACACTGCGTACAGAGAGCCGTTTTCTTTGAAGAGAGAGAAAGAGCGCCTGTTCATGTCCGGGGAAGGCTTCAATTTCATGCCTTTCCTCCAGATAATCAAGAAGAGCATCCTCCACCTCTGCGCCAAAATAAATGGTAACTTCTTTTCCTCCTTTTCTGTGAATGTGGATACCTCCATTTTTAAAATCAAGATCATCCAGATCCAGTCCTACGCATTCGGATACACGCAAGCCCGTGCCGAGCAGTAGAGTGAGAAGAGCAAGGTCGCGGATACGAGTTCGATTGTGGAATGCTTTTTGCTTTTCAGTCAGCTGCTCGCCCTGTTCTACCTCATCCAGGAGAAGAGCGACTTCGTCAATATCAAGTCGAATAATTTCCTTTTCGTGAAGCTTTGGAAGCTGAATTAGAGCAGCGGGATTTGTTGTAAGCTTTTCACATCGGAAGAAGTAGTTGTAAAAGCTTTTCAGGGAAGAAATTTTTCGCATAATTCCCCGTTCTTTATTGGTAATTTCTTGGTGGTTATCATTAAAACGATACTTTAGATATTCCATGTATTCTTCCAAATCAGATACGGTTATCTGATCTAAATATTCCAGTCGAATATCTTTACGATCCATTTTAGAAAAAAAAGGATTTTCCCTCCGCAAAAAATCAAAAAATACGGTTAAATCATAAGCATAGGCAATGCGGGTTCTGGAAGAAGTGCGTGGTTCAATTCCACGGAAATAATCAACACAGAAAGGTGGAAGTTCTTTTATAATTTCCCGAAGTTTTTTAACATTTTCAATGTCCTTTTGTTCATGATATGGAAGACTTTTCATAATTAGAAACCTCTTTTTATGTTTTTAAGTTCAGTAATCCTACGGTTCAATCCCTGACAGATACCTTCGTATATTATAGGGTATACCAAGGATTGTTGATGAAGTTTTCGTCTATGGGACGGGAAGAGAAGAGGATTAGGGGCATATATCAGGCCATCCCTCTAAGTGTCCGTTCATAACAGCAGAAAAGAGCCGGTCTTTGACTCCTGGATTTTCTCTATCAAGAGTACGAATGAGATTCTTTACATATTCCCGTCGGGTATGTCCATCCATGGGACAAGGATTTTTACATACAGGAAGCTGGTAACGATTGCGAAAACCCTTAACATCAGCTTCCGATACATACAGCATGGGGCGGATTACTGTAAGTCCAGTTCGATCCAGGTGTGTATAGGGAGAAAAAGCATGGAACCGTCCTTCATAAATCAGCGACATTAGGGCTGTTTCTATCAGATCATCCCGATGATGGGCATAAGCGATTTTATTGCAGCCAAGCTCCAGTGCTTTTTGGTTTAATGCACCTTTTCTCATTTTTGCACAGAGGGAACAGGGATTGGATTCTTTTCGGATATCAAACAATACGGTACCAATATCTGTTGAAATAACATGATAGGGAATATCAAGGGAATGGCATAAAGCTTTTATAGGCTCTAAATCCAGATTTCCAAGTCCCAAATCCACAGTAATTGCAGAAAGGGAAAAATGTTTTGGATAAAACCGCTGAAGGCTGTGAAGCCCACAGAGAAGGGTTAAACTGTCTTTGCCGCCGGAAATTCCGACGGCAATGTGATCATCGTGATCAATCATTTGATAATTGTCAGCAGCCTGACGGAGCAGACTGAGAAGTCGCTGCATTTTCATAAGAGCAGTGAGGTCCTTTCTAAAAGAGTACTAAATGAATTTAGATAAAACAAATTGAAATTTACAGAAAACTATTAAAAGGTGGGAAAGCTTAAAAAACCAGAATAACTGGTTAATGGGCAGTTGGTGTGCTAACTATTCGTTAAACTAGACTTTCGCGAATAGTTGGAAATCACTGTTCTTTTCACAAATTTGCCCACACATCGTTTTCTTGGTATATTTTCCTTTTAATTTAATAATTCCTAATTTTCTGCTTCTACACTCCTGGTCCCTGTTCTGGTGCTTCCTCTTTGGACTGTCCAGGAGCTTCTAAAGATGCATTTGATTCCCGGTGACTGTTATTTCCGGAATTTTGAACGCCAGGCCCATTTTCTTCTGTATTTCCATTTCCAGTATTTTCTGAAGGTGCCTCAATAACTCGATCCGGATCCCTGGTTTCTTCTGAATTATTATGATTTCTGTCAGATTCTTCCGTTTCAGATTCAGAACCGGATCCTTCTTCATTATTTTCATAGGATTCTATGGGTTGTATAGTTTCTTCTGTTTCTGAGGTGCTTTCTTCTGTATTTTCAACAGATGATTCACTCTCTGTTTCTGCTGGTTGGGTCTCCTGGGCTGTAGGTTTTGGACTTTCGCTAGTGTTTTGCTGGCTGCTTCCTGCCTGTGTCTGTCCGCCGCCATTATTTCCTTCAGCTCCCACATTTTTTCCGGACTCTATATCTTTTCCCGGCTCTCCAAGACCGCTTACCTCAATAATGTGGGTGCTGATGGATTTTAAGCTCTCTGATGGAACATAGTTCTCTGTATTATACAGGAAGCTGTGAAGCTGAATGACGTTGCTTTCCAGTGTTGTTGGAACTACACAGGCTTTTTTTCCGATTTTGATTTCCTGATGGGAAAATGGAAATCCGGAGGTCTGGCTGATATAATATTTTTTAGCATTTTTCGCCATTCCGGCCAGATTATCAACACCGATGCTGGTTTTTGTCTGTGGATATACGGTTCCAATCAGGGTTTTCAGTGTTTTCAGGTCGGAGTTTTTGGCTTTTTCCATAGCCTGTCCAAGTACCTTTCTCTGCCGTTCTGTACGGTTAAAATCGGTATCCATTAAACGAAGTCTTGCATAGGCAACAGCCTGGACTCCATCTAAGTGATTCATACCGCTGTGTTCCAGCTGGTAGGATCCTACGCCGGTGGAATTTACAGTTTCTGTAATAAAGGAATTGATATAGGCAAATTCTTTATCAGTGATATCAATATCAACGCCTCCAAGCACATTGATTGCGTCTACAACGGCTTTCCAGTTAAAGGTTGCGTAGTCGTCAATCTGAAGGTCAAGATTGTCTTCCAGCGCCTTTATAGCCTGTTCAGGGCCACCCAGGAAATAAGCTTCATTGATTTTATCAAAGTCTTCTTTTTGATCAATGCGCAGATATGTATCACGGAAAACAGAAAGCAGGCGAATTTCTCCGGTTTTCCGGTGGATGCTGCAAAGCATTTCTACATCAGATAAAGCGCCTTTTCCAGTATTTCCGTCACGGGAATCGACCCCAAATACGGCAATGGTCCAGTATCCGTCATCCCGGAACCAGTGAAAAGCCCAGACACCTGCTATTACAGCGGCAGCCAAACAGAAGATTTTTAAAAAGCCTGTTTTTCGCCGTTTTTTTCGGGTATGACTGCCTGGACGATGGGAAGACGTCTGACGGTGTCTCTGTTCAGCAGGGGACGGAGAAGCCTGGCGGCCTCTTCTCTTCTGCCCTGCCCGGGAGGAATCTCCTGAATATTTAACACCAGTTTCGGTGATGGTTCTCCCAGAATTTTGAGCTCTGTCCCGGCTGGAATTGGGAAGAAAAACGATGGTATCATCCCAACCCTGGCTGTTTGACTGAGGTATATCTTTTCGGTCTGTCGAATTTCGACTGCTGGCACGTTTCTGATTGCGGACCCGCATCCGGTCCAGTTCATCTTCATATGGATTGTCATCGTAACGCATGATTATTGGATTCCTTTCTTATGATATCTGCTGTCATATAGTTTTACAGAGGTTACTCAATGAGTCTGCGGTAATAGGGCCAGTTTGCATCGCGGACAGACACGCATACGTTGTTTACAGGTCCGCTGCTTTCATGGATACATTGAATTTTTCCATCTGCTGTCCATCTCAGGAACATAATAACATGGGCATCGGTTCCTGTATGAAGAACAATGTCTCCTGGCTGCAGTTCGCTGCGGCTGATGGGGGTTCCACAGGCTGCAAGTCCTGCAGTGCTTTCATAGGGAAGCCGGTTTCCCGTCACAGACCAGTAGACCCAGTTGATCCATCCGGAACAGTCAAGTCCCTTTAAAATTCTTCCTTTATAGTCTGGAGAAATGATAGTGCCAAAGCCATTTGGCTCGTAGTCAGGACCAGAAGCTTTTCCTCCCCAATAGTAGGGAACCTTTCCCACAGACTGAAGGGCAAACTCAATCAAATCTCTCCTCGTCTGTGAAAGTGTGAGTGGAAGCTCTGCCATATAGGCCTGTATTTCGGAAGATGTCAGAGGGACTCCTGTAGAAATTCCGGAAACAGTCAATCCATACTTCTCAAACCAGTCCTGCTGGCTTAGAGCTATGGCTGCAGCTTTATTTGTATCGGTCCAGCCCTTCCAGCCAGAGGAATCTTCTCCAAGAGAATCAGCCAAGGCATTGGTCTCCTGAAAGGAATCAATGGAAAACAGGCTGTTTTGTTCGCTAAGTCCATGAATTTTCATATGAATAATCAAATCTACATGTCCTGGACAGACGGTGAGCTCTGAATTTTCCTGATCTGTTTCCTTTTGAAGAGAGCTTATTTCGTAGACAGAGGCATTAGATGGGCTAGCCTCCTCCATGAAAGAAAAGGAATTAGATGCAGTTGCAGCAGATTTCTGTGCTGCCCGGAATTTTCCCACCTCAATGACTGCGGAGCTTGGGGTGCCTGTCTCAAATGCGGTATTTTCTTCAGAGCTGGATGATGCTTCTGATGCGTCGATCCCTTCCTCTTCCATGGCTTCGGTTCTTAACTGTTCTAGTTCCCTCTTTTGATCGTCTTCACTTATGCAGCCGGAACAGTAATAAATATCACTGATGTTTAGCTGATAGGAATGAGATGCCTCCCACAGCTGACGGGCATAGGAAAGGAAAAGGGAAACATTATCTGCTCCATAATAATAGGTGTAGACGTTTGCCATAGACATAATTTCAAGAACATTCGAATAAGGGGAAATGGAACGACCATCCCCGTCTGTAACTGTCATGCGGATATCTTTAAAACTGTTTATGGTCCAGGTAGAGGGATCCTCCGGATTGTGGTGTTCGTCGTTAGGATTGTATTTTCCTATAACAGTTTCTCTGGGGAGCCACAGCTGGGCTGCCATATTTTCCGGAGAAATATCTGAACAGCCATAGATAGAACTGCTCCACTCCTGGTCCTGTGTCATCAGTTCCTGGAAAACTTCTCCGGCCAGGCTCTGGGATGGATCTTCTGTATTAGCTCCTTCTGAAAAAAAATGAGCCAGATTCAGCTGTGTGATATCAGGCTGCCAGCCATCCTCCACAGCTTCAGAGGATGGCTGTTCTGGAATTGTTTCGGGGACTGGCGGAAGGATAATGGTATCCTCTTCCACTGTTTTTACGGGAATATCAGCTGGCTGTACCTGGAAAAGTCGGGAAGCTGCAACAGGCCCTACGCTGATAAGGAGCATAAGAACAGCTGAAATCCATTGGCTGCGGTGTTTTCTCAGGATGCCGCAGCATCGTTTTATCAGGTTATTCATGAAAAAATAACTTCCTTTGTCTATATATGTAGTATATCTATATCAATATAGGGCAAAATTACTATTTTACCAATATTTTATTTTAGCACAGATGAAATAGGAATAACAGAAAGAAATATTTAAAAATTGATTAAAAAGAAAGACAGAATAAATGCCGCAGATGAGCTCTCCTCTCTGCGGCACATAAACCAAAAGTTTACATAAATAAAATATGTAAACTAAAATGCAAAACTGAAAATTATGCAGGAAAGTCTTCCTTACTCATAATTTTTCCATCCCGCCAGATTCTTTCCAGATCATAGAAGAGGCGATCCTCTCTGCAGAATGCATGGACAATAATATCGCCATAATCCATTAAAATCCAGTTTCCGCTCTGGTAACCCTCAACCTGACGGCAGACATAGCCTGCCTTGCCAAGGGTCTCTTCAACATTATCGGCCATGGCCTGTACCTGATTGGTATTGGAACCGCTGGCAATGAGAAAATAATCTGCCAGTACAGATACTTCCCGAATATCTATAATCTGAATATCTTCACCCTTTTTGTCCTCCAGGGCATTGACTGCAAGCTTTACCATTTCTTTGGAATTGTCCATTGGCTTACTCTCCTTTCGCTTCGGCAGCACTGCATTTTTCCTGGATGAGCTTTTCAAACCAGGTAAATGTCTGAATCGTCATGGGATCGATACAGCCGCCTTTGCCTTTTAAATAATTGATTGTTCCGGCCAGAATTTCATACATGGTCTGATCCAGATCCTGAAAGGCCAGATACCGCATCCGTGCAAGGTTGGAAGCCTTATCTCTGCGCGGTTCAATATAATCTGCAATATAAAGAATCTTATCCAATATGCCCATGCCTGGCTTGCCGGTAGTGTGGCACTGGATAGCTGAAAGAATTTCTTCATCCTGAATCCCGAATTTATTGCGGGCCATCCAGGCACCATATTTTGCGTGGATAACAGCCGGAGCCTTTAATTCAGATTCAGTCAGAGACAGTCCATGTTTCTGACAGCGGGCAATTAGCTCATTGTCTGTATAGCGTTTGGCACAGTCATGAAGAAGACCGGCTAACTCTGCCTTTTCTAAACTGAATCCATACCGCATGGCAAGAGCAATACAGGTATAGGATACACTGACAGAATGTTCATACCGCATGGTATCCAGCTTTGATTTTAACTGCTTACGAAATGTTACAATCTGTTCATTTATGGTTATCATAAAAGCTCACTCCTGTTTCAGTTAATCCTGGTACAGCTTGTGGATTTGAATATAATTTTCTACAGACCTTGGTACATAGCGGCTGATCCGGTGTCCGTGAGATTCCATTTCCCTCAGCTCATTAGAAGAAATGTCCATCTCACGGCAGTGAAGCATCCGAATATCGGCTTTATATTTTTCTTTTAGATAAGCAATCTGCTCTTCCATATTTCGAGGAGCATCCGCATATTCACGACCGGCAGCCAGCAGAATTGTCTGACTCATAACCTGCTCTGGATGAAACCAGTTCTCAATTTCATAAAGAGAATCGGCCCCTACGATAAAATAGAACCGATGTTCCGGATAATGAAGGTGCAGAAGCCGCAGAGTTTCCGCTGTGTAGGTGTTTCCGGCGCGCTGCACTTCAAACTCGGACAGCCGGAATTTGGGGAAACCTTCAATGGCAAGACGGACCATTTTACAGCGCAGAGCAGCATCTGTAACGAGATGATCCTTTTTGTGTGGCGGATTGCCGGAGGGCATAAACCATACCTCGTCCAGGTGATACTCCTCATAGGCCTGACGTCCCAGCATCAGGTGACCATTGTGGATGGGATCAAAGGTTCCGCCCATGATACCAATCTCTGCCATGACTGCACACTCCTTTTTTCTTTAGTCCGGCAGTACGATTTTCCGACGGGATTCGTCCTTGGCCGGTTTATATAATACAATTTTTTTGCCAATAACCTGTACCACTTCCGAACGGGTCCGTTCTGCTAAAACCTGTGCGATAGACTTTCCGTCATCCAGGCAGTTTTTCAGAACAGTAATTTTGATCAGCTCCCGTGCTTCCAGAGCTTCTGCAATGGCTGCAGTCAGCTCCGGAGTTACGCTGGATTTTCCGATCTGGAAAATAGGCTCTGTGGTCATGGCAATTCCCTTGAGATAAGATCTCTGTTTGCTTGTCATAACTTATCCTTACTCCTTTTTATTTTATTTATAATAGTCAAAAGAAAGACCGTACATCCGAACCGTATCACCTTCCTGGATTCCGGCAGCTTCAAGCTCGTCCAGAATTCCGTTTTCTTTTAAGAAGTTCTGGAAGAACTGGAAGCCCTTTTCAGATTCCAGATTCGTATAACCCAGCATTTTTTCAATGCGGGGACCTTCTACTACAAAGATACCGTCCTCTTCCTTTTCTACTGTATACGGCAGATTCCGATCTCCTGCATATTCAATTTCAAATTCTTTTTCAAATACAACAGGTTCCTGGCTGGTTGTCTGAAGAAGCTGGTAAACGGCATAAAGAAGCTCCTTTACGCCGTTTCCGCTGACAGCAGAAATCGGGAATACCCGAATTCCCTCAGGTTCAAATTCCTTCTTCAGTTTTTCAAGCGGATCCTCATCCTCTCCATAAACAGCATCCATTTTGTTGGCAGCAATTACCATAGGACGCTTCAGAAGCTGCGGATTGTAGCTTTCCAGTTCTTTATTGATGGCACGGATATCCGCAATGGGATCTCGACCTTCGGTTCCCGCAGCATCTACAACATGAATTAGAACGCGGCAGCGTTCAATATGGCGGAGAAAGGCATGTCCCAGACCAACGCCCTGAGATGCACCTTCAATCAGGCCAGGAATATCAGCCATAACAAATCCGGCTCCGCCGTCTAAGTCAACAACTCCCAAATGAGGATTTAAGGTTGTAAAATGATAGTTGGCAATTTTAGGACGCGCGTTGGATACGCGGGAAAGCAGAGTGGATTTGCCAACATTGGGGAAGCCCACCAGTCCCACATCTGCAATTACCTTCAATTCCAAAGTAACCCAGAGCTCGTGACCTGGCTGTCCTGGCTGTGCATACTTTGGAGCCTGCATGGTAGGAGTGGCAAAGTTCATGTTGCCAAGACCGCCTTTTCCGCCCCGCAGAATTGTTTCTCGTTTATTTTCACCGGACATGTCAGCGATTACCTTACCGGTTTCAAAGTCCTTGATTACAGTACCTTCCGGAACCTTAATGATCAGATTCTCGGCATTTGCACCGTGGCATCGCTTCTTTCCGCCTTGTTCTCCATCTTTTGCTGCATATTTCCGTACATGTCTGAAATCCGTCAGAGTGTTCAGGCCCGGATCCACTTCAAAAATAATGTCTCCGCCCTTTCCGCCGTCCCCACCGTCGGGGCCGCCTGCCGGAACAAATAATTCTTTGCGGAAACTTACGTGACCATCTCCGCCTTTTCCTGATTTAATGAATATTTTGGCACTGTCTGCAAACATCCATACACCTATCCTTTCTGCACTCAGGCATTCCTTTTGTGACAGCTGCGAATCATCCGGTACAGGAGATACTCCTGTCTGGCTGATTGATTTCGCCAGAATCCGGTTTAAAAAAGGCTTCATACTCAGAATCAGTATGAAGCCCGCCAGTCAAATTATTCGTTGATTGTTCTCGGATAAACAGAAACCTGCTTTTTGTCTCTGCCCTTTCTCTCAAATCTTACAACACCGTCTACAGTAGCGAACAGAGTATCGTCGCCGCCGCGTCCTACGTTCAGACCCGGATGGATCTTGGTACCGCGCTGTCTGTAAAGAATGTTACCAGCCAATACGAACTGACCGTCTGCTCTCTTGGCACCCAGTCTCTTGGACTCGGAATCTCTACCGTTCTTGGTAGAACCTACACCTTTTTTATGAGCGAATAACTGAAGGTTCATCTTAAACATCTCTTACACCTCCTTAAATCGAATTTTTATATACGGTTCTCCGTATGTATCCTCAATATCCTGTAAACCGAATATCAGAGAATTCATAAGGAGTGCTGCTTCCGGACTGGATTTATCAGAGAAATGAAAGCGAAACAGACCACTTTCTTCCTCTTCTTCTGCTGTAAATCGATCCTCTGTGAAGTATTCCACAGAATTTGCCATATTCAGAGTCAATGCTGAAACTGCAGCGCAGACAAGCTCCTGACCTTCCTGGTAATCATCGGCACAGCCGGCATGACCTAAAAGCTCAATACCGTGATAATTGTGTCCGGAATCAACAAAAACAGTTACATTAATCATAATTAAGCGTTGATCTTGTCGATCTTGATCTGGGTATAGAGCTGTCTGTGACCATTTTTCTTATGGTATCCAGTTTTTCTCTTATACTTGTAAACAATTACCTTTTTAGCCTTAGCTTCCTTCACTACGGTTCCGGTAACGGTTGCTCCTGCTACAGTCGGGCATCCGATGGACAGCTCCCCGTTGTTCACTACAAGAACCTGGTCAAACGTAACGGTTTCGCCAGCGTCTACACCAAGCTTTTCTACCTTAATGATATCGCCTTCTGCTACTTTGTACTGCTTACCACCTGTTGCAATAATCGCGTACATATGGCACCTCCTATTATCATTACTCGCCAACTTCGGTGATCGGATTGCTCCGGTTCTTATCGACCTCATTGTGCGGCATACTCGAAAATAATAGCATGTTCTGAAACGAATGTCAACCGTTTTTCTAAAAAAGGCAAAAAATGTTTTAAAGCAGTCTGCTCTTCTACTCTTTCATCCAGGTTCTAGGAGAGAATAAAAGAAGCATGGGGAACAGCTCCAGACGGCCAGCCAACATATCAAACATCAGCACATACTTGGAAAAAGGAGAAAAAATTCCAAAATTGCAGGTGGGTCCCACTTTTTCCAGACCAGGTCCAATATTATTGAGCGTTGCAGCTACAGCAGTAAAATTGGTTGTTGGCTCAAATTCGTTCAGGCTGATCAGAAGTACGGAACATGCAAAAATCAGCATATAAGTGATCAGGTAGGTGTTTATAGAGCGAAGTACAGTATGTTCAATCGGTTTGCCCTCGTATTTGAGAATTTTAATGCTTCTCGGATGAATCAGAGAGGACATTTCCTTTTTCACTGTCTTAAATGCAATCGCAATACGTGATACCTTGATACCGCCTCCCGTACTGCCGGCGCAGGCGCCGACAAACATCAGAATGACCAGAATCGTTTTGGAAAATGATGGCCACAAATCAAAATCTGCAGTAGAATATCCCGTTGTTGTAATAATCGATGCAACCTGAAACGCACTGTGATGGATGGCCTGGAGAATCGTAGGATAATATTCGCGGATATTCCAGGCAATCAGCAGGATGCTTGCTGCAATAATTGCCAGATATCCCCTCATTTCCTCACAGTGAAGGGCATCCTTTGGTTTTTTGATCAGGAACAGGTAATATACGTTAAAGTTAATTCCAAACAGGATCATAAATATGGTAAATACGGCTTGCTGGAAGGTTGTATAGCTTCCACAGCTGGAATTCAGTATTCCAAAGCCACCGGTGCCGGCAGTACCAAAACTCATAGCCAGAGAGTCAAACCATGGCATACCGCTGAGCAGAAGAATCAGGATCTGAAGTACTGTCATGGAAAAGTAGATCACATACAGGATTTTTGCAGTCAGCTTTACCCTGGGAACCAGCTTTCCTACAGATGGTCCCGGGCTTTCTGCTCGCATAATGTGCATGTTGTAGCCCCCTGCAAGAGGAAGTACTGCAAGGATGAAAACCAACACTCCCATACCGCCAATCCAGTGGGTAAAGCTACGCCACATAAGCATACAGCGGCTCAGGGATTCTACATCGGAAAGAACACTGGCTCCTGTGGTGGTGAAGCCGGAAATAACCTCGAAAAGAGCATCCTCAAACAGCGGTATTTCACCGCTGAAATAAAATGGGAGCGCGCCGAAAATACTGAGCACAATCCAGCTCAGCGCCACTGAGACAAATCCTTCTTTTGCATAAAAGACCGTGTTGGATGGTTTTTTCCGCGACATAAGCCAACCGGAAGTCACACAGAACAGTCCAATTCCAAGAAAATAAAGTCCGCTAAGCTCCTGGTAAATCAAGGCAATGGCACAGGGAAGGATCATCAGAATACCTTCGATTTTCAGTACCCAGCCGAGAAAATATAAAATCATACTGATATTCATTTATCTGCACCTTCTATTTTAAAATATCCTTCAGATCCTTCAGCCCGGAATGGGTAGTTACAACGATAACCGTATCTCCTGTTTCAATCGTATCCTTACCTCGAGGCGTAATGATTTTTCCGTTTCGATTGATGCAGGCAATCAGAAGATTGTCTTTGAAGGACAGTTTTTCCAGGGGGACTCCGGCAACCGGACTGTCCTTTCCAACGCGGAATTCCAGGGCTTCTGCCTTGTTTGCAACAATTTTATACAGGGTTTCCACATTACTTCCCATAGAATTCTGCATAGCGCGTACATACTGGAGAATATTGTCCGCTGTAATCAGCTTCGGATAAATGATACTGCCAAGATTCATTTTCTGGATTACATCTTCGAAGGCGATTCGGTTGATTTTAGTAACCAGCTTGGCTGTGGTCATGGATGCGGCATAGAGGGAAAGCATGATATTTTCCTCATCAAAGCCGGTCAGGGAACAGAAGGCCTCGGTCTGTGTCAGTCCCTCTTCCAGAAGCAGCTTCTGATCAGAGCCGTCACCATGGATAATCAGAGCCTTGGGAAGCAGCTCACTCAGCTCATTGCAGCGGTTCAGATCCTGTTCGATGATTTTAATTTTAATTTTCGTGTTTTCCAGAAGCTTGGCCAGATAATAGGTAATCTTGCCGCCGCCGACAAACATGGCAGAGCCAATGGCTGTTGTATTAATGTTAATCTGGCGGAAAAACTTGGCGGCCTCTTCAGGAGAACCAATAAAGGATATTTTGTCTCCTGCCTGCATCCGGAAACGTCCGTCAGGAATCACAACATCGTTTTCCCGTTCTACAGCGCAGATCAGCACGTTGCAGTGAAGCTGTGCAGATACTTCCAATACCTGCATGTTATGAAGAACGGAATCAGCAGGAATATGGAATTTCAGAAGCTCCACACGGCCTTTTGCAAAGGTATCGACCTTAATGGCTGACGGGAACTTCAGAAGTCTTGATATTTCTGTAGCGGCAGCCAGCTCTGGATTAATTGCCATAGAGAGATTCAGCTCTTCTCGAATAAAGGACAGCTCCTGAGAATATTCTGGATTTCGGATTCTTGCGATAGTGTGACAGTTTGCTGCCTTTTTAGCAATCAGACAGCAAAGCATATTTAACTCATCGGAGTTGGTGGTCGCAATCAGCAAATCGGTGTCCTGAATACCTGCTTCTGCCTGCACCTGATAAACTGCACCGTTTCCTTCTACTCCCATAACATCAAGACTGTCGGTAAGAGCGCGCAGTTTGGCACCGTCACGGTCAATAACCGTAATGTCATGTCCTTCGTTATTCAGTTGTTCGACCAGGGTAAAACCCACTTTACCACAGCCAACAATAATGATTTTCATGCTATCAATCCCCTTTTAGGTTTATTCCTTCTGGGAAATCTGTTCCCAGAGTGGTTTCTTTTCCTTTTTTCTTGTGATTTCTACCAGATTCAGCTGGGTCATGTCAACAACGGTGGTTTTGACCGGATCGTGACGTACCAGTCTTTTCAGGTAATCCATCAGTTCGTTTTTGTCTTCCTGACGTTTCATATCAATAAAATCAACCATAATGATTCCTGACAGATTCCGCAGCCGAAGCTGCCGGCTGATTTCCTCTGCGGCTTCCCGGTTAGTCATGCGGATGGTATCTTCCTGATTCTTTTTTCCAGAGTATTTTCCGGTATTTACATCAATGACAACCATCGCCTCTGTATATTCGATTACCAGATAACCGCCGGATTTCAGCCAGACGCGTTTTTGACAGGCCCGATCCATGACGGATTCCAGAGAATACAGATTGGAAAGGCAGATCATGGAATCTTCATAAAGTCGGAAGGAGCATTGCTGTTCCGGACCACAGCTGTCAAAATACAAACGAAGCTGCTCGAAAACCTCTGGGACATCCGTTACAATCTCCTTCAAACTGCCTAAGGGGCAGCTGCGAATCGTTTTAATGTACTCTGGATCTGGGCGATAGAGAAGGCTGTAGCAGGTACGGTATGCGGCAGCCTGACGGACATTCCGGTAAAGTACCTGCAGTTTTTTTAACTCATCCAGCAGCTGCTCCTCATGACCATATGCATTGGTTCGGACAATAAGCCCTGCTTCATCCTGGAGAGCAGCTTCCAAAACAGGGCGCAGCTGTTCTTTCCAAGCTTTGTCACTGATGCGAGAAGAAAAGCCGACAATGGTTTTTCTGGCTGTCAAAACTCCGTACTGACCTGTAAAATTCAGATTGGAGCTAAGAACCGGATCCTTTGTGCGCACAGCATCACGGGCAACCTGTACAATGATTTCATCTCCTGCTTTTAAGGTTCCCTCATGACCGTCAGCATAGAGAATACAGGGATTATCAGAAAGGCTGTAGTATCCTGTCTGTCCCTTTTCAAAATCAACAAAGGCAGAATTCAGATTTTTAACAATCCGATTTACTTTACCAATATAAATATTGCCAAGGATCGATGTATTTTCCTCAAGACCGATTTCCAGGGGCTGTCTGTCGGAAAATAAAACAGTCAGGATCCGGTTTTTCCATTTTGTAATAATCAGCTTATTCAATATTTTCACCAAAGGCTTCCAGCGGAAGGAACTGATGACTGTTTTCAGAACCGCTATCCGCGTATAATTCATTTCTTGTGATCATCAGTGCAAAATCAGCCATGGTCTCTCCCTGGCTTTCCATATAAGCGCGAATCAGAACATCCGGCTTTAAATTGGCAGCACTTCCGGCGGCAATTTTCAGGAAAATTTTCTCTTCATCCGCTTCCATTTCGTAAATCATAGGACGGATATTAACCTCTTTTTCCCCTTTTTTTGTTTTTTTCATAACCAGAATCTGTTCCTGTTTCAGAAAATCCTTTAAACCGCGGACAAAAGAGGCGGGATCCTCCGGTTCATATCCTTCACGGAATCTCAAGGTGTAGTCGGCAGCAGCAACCAGAGACATGGCATTGGCAGCGGTATCGGGAAGAAGACGGTAAGAAAGCGCTTCCACTCCCTCTGTCATTGCACCGTTTATGCGGCGGAGCATTTCTTCGGAAGAATCGGTACTCAGTACTTCAATATCTACATATTCGCCCCGGCTTTCCATGCCTACTCCCAGAGGAGAAGCAAAAGACATAATCTGATGAGGACTGAATCCTTCACTGTAGCGAATATCGACATCGGCCCGGCGCATCACCTTTTGAAAATAGCGCATAACGTCCAAATGACCGATAAACTTCATGGTGCCTTCCTTGGCAAATTTAATTCTTATCTTCAAAGCAGACACCTCCTCCATATTGACGGGCACCGCAGCCGGAACACTGCTGACGGCAGTTTGGCGTTACTTTTTCACTGACAGCAGCCAGCCATTCCCGTTTTAAAAATTCCTTGGTAACACCGGCATCGATAAAATCCCAAGGGAAAACTTCATCCAGACTGCGCTCTCGGACGGTGTAGAAATCCATATCTACGCCGCAGGTTTCAAAAGCTTTCATCCAGATGTCGTTATTAAAATATTCTCCCCAGGAATCAAACATGGCGCCTTTGTGGTATGCCTCTTCCAGAACCGGAGCTACACGCCGGTCACCGCGGGCAAGAATTCCTTCCAATACGGTCAGATCTGCCTCATGGTAGTTGTATTTCAGGCTCTTTCTGTTCAGCATTTCTTTAAACTTGTCCTTGACTAGATAAGCTCGTTCCAAAAATTCTTCTTTTGTGCACATTTTTGCCCACTGGAAGGGGGTAAAGGGTTTGGGAACGAAGAAGGAGGAGCTGGCTACAACCTGGACCTTGCCATTGCGCTGCTCCTTTGGAATCTCGTCATAGTAAAGCTCTGCAATCTTCTCAGAAAGCAGGGCAATGCCCTCCATGTCCTCCACAGTTTCCGTCGGAAGTCCCAGCATAAAATACAGCTTTACCCTGTTCCATCCGCCATGGAAGGCCTCCGATGCGCCTTTTAAAATCACTTCTTCTGTCAGTCCCTTGTTAATAACATCGCGCAGTCTCTGGCTTCCAGCCTCTGGAGCAAACGTCAGACTGCTTTTTTTAACATCCTGTACCTTGCTCATTACGTCGAGGGAGAAAGCATCAATTCGCAGGGAAGGAAGAGAAATGTTGACACCCTTTCCATGAAATTCATCAATCAGAAAGGTAACCAGCTCTTTTAAATACGTATAGTCGCTGGAGCTTAAAGAGCTGAGGGAAATTTCCTCATGTCCGGTGTTTTTTAACATCCGGCGGGCGTAGCTCTTTAAATATTCCAGACTGTGTTCTCGAAGCGGCCGGTAAATATTTCCTGCCTGACAGAATCGGCAGCCGCGAATACAGCCCCTCTGAATTTCGAGGACTACGCGATCCTGTGTAACTTTAATAAAAGGAACGATAGGATTTTCAATATATGGAGCATCATCCATATCGACCACCAGCTCCTTTGCAATGGTGGCCGGAATACCAGGGGTATTTGGTTTAAATTCTGCAATTGTGCCATCCTCATGGTAGGTCACATCGTAAAACATGGGGACGTAAATACCAGGCAGCTTGGCAGCAGCCTCCAGGAATGTCCAGCGGTTTCCGCCGTTATTCCGAATCTCCTTATACAGATCAAAGAGATTGTCATACTGAGTCTCTCCCTCTCCGATGTAGAACATATCAAAGAACGGGGCCAGCGGTTCCGGATTGTAGGCGCAGGGACCACCTCCGATTACAATGGGATCATTTTCCTTTCGGTCCTCTGCATGAAGAGGAATTCCGCTTAAATCCAGTACCTGAAGGATATTGGTATAGCACATCTCGTACTGAATGGTAAAGCCCAGAAAATCAAAGGCTTTGATCGGATCCTGACTTTCCAGGGCAAAGAGAGGAATGTGCTTTTTTCGCAGAATGGCATCTAAATCCGGCCAGGGAGAAAAGACACGTTCACAATATACATCTTCCCGCTTGTTGAACATGGCGTAAAGGATCTGCATGCCAAGATGGGACATGCCAATCTCATAAACGTCCGGGAAACACATGGCAAATCTTATCATTTGTTCATTTGGAACTTTTTCTGCCATATTAAATTCGCCGCCGATATAACGGGCGGGCTGCTGGACACTTAACAGTATCTCATCACTCAATGCTAATTTTCTCATAAATTGTTATTCAACCTGCATTTCTTATATTTCATGGGTGTTCCATAGCCGGAACCTAGCCACGGGCAAACGACATAAAACCAGAACATTCGCCCATTGCGCTAATGTACTATTATAGGCGATCGGCAGGGTTCCTGCAAGGCCTTCTTTATCATACCATAAAAAACAGGTATATGCACTTTGTTTTCAGTTTTCTCTGGCTCTTTTCTATGTTTTTTTAACATTATTTTCACTTCAATGGTTCTGAAAACAGACAGGAAGCAAAAAGAGAGGTATCGCTACCTCCCTTAAAAATCACATCTCATAATATTGTTATTTAATCAAATGGGACGCATTTCTAATTTTAAAGCCCCGACAGCTGCTTTCCAAGCTCTTTGCAGGCAAGCAGAATATCTTCATCTGGTGCATCATTGCAGATCACACTTTCAGAAACCAGAAGCGCTCCGTCGGCTTTGCAGAGATTCTCCCAGTTTCGCATCCATTCTCCATCGCCCCAGCCATAGGAACCAAACAGAGCAATTCTCTTCCCCTCCAGCTTCAGCCTGCAGGATTCAAACATAGGCTGAAATTCGCCCTCTTCCAGTTCTTCCGCACCCATGGCAGGGCATCCAAAAGCAATTCTGTCATAATTATCCATCATGGTTCCATCAAATTCATCAGCTGAAAAGCATTCAGATGATGCTCCGCTTTCCTTTGCCCCTTCCAGAACTGCTTGCGCCATTTGTTCCGTATTTCCGGTTCCGCTCCAGTAAACAACTGCAATATGATTCATAGTAATCTCATCCTTTCCAAATTTATCTGCGAATAATAATCCGTAAAATTATGCTTCTGTTATCCGAAATGTTCGTCTAGAATATGTTTGAGGGCTGACATGGAACTGGTATGGGAACGGGTAATTCGTATATCACTTCCCTTGATTTCATTCAATGCATTGCGCATCAGTTTATGAGAAACTGTGCCAGTAAATAATACCAGAAGATCCGGATTGCCCAATCCCTTTAGACTGCTTTGCTTTTTGGGAATAACCTTTGCATCGCACTGGTATTTCCGGCATAAATCCTTGTATTGGCGAACCATACATTCGTTTCCGCCAATAATTACCACGCTCATATAAATACCTCCTCTCTGTGGTTGGTATGGTTGGATTGCCGGTAGAAAAGAGCATCTTTTACCGACTTATAAACAGTGAATTAGTATTAACTAACCTAATCTTAGTTTAACCACTTTTTATTAAAAGTCAATGTTTTTTTATATTATTGAGATTTTTTGCACCATATGATTTTCATACGCAGGTTTATTGTTTTTACTGAGCTGAATCTATCATCAGCCCAGTAAAAAATTTACAATCCCATCCGGATAAACTGTTCGCCGGGACAGTCGTTTTCCTGCATCATTTTTTTCATCAGCGCAGCCATTCGCGTTTCTTCATCCGTATTTTCCAGAGGCTGCTCCTCATAGGGATCTGTTTCCAGGCAAAACAGCATGGTTGGGTAGCTGGCCTGGGAAACGGGCTGCCTATTTTCTAATTTCAGAACAGGAATTCCTTTTGTAAAGGAAAAGGGCGAAGAAAGCTCCATAGACTGCAGAATATCATTGTTGATAAAGGCTCTTCGTCCGCTATGGCGGGTAGGCATCAAGGTGTATTCATATCTGGGCTGATTACCAGGAAGAGGACTTCTCATATAAACCCATTTTCCATCTGTGCAGCAGATCTGTCCTCCAAAAATTCCAAACAGCGCTCCTTCACGAACAGGAACATCCTGTTCTATGACAGAACGGAGGGGCTTTCCCTCCATATCCGGAAACAATGGGAGACCAAAATATTCCAAAAGGGTTGCAGGAAGATCGATGGTCTGGACCAGCTGGCTGGTTCGCACATTCTGCTTCCGGCTTCGGGGATCCCAGATAAAGAGGGGCGTATGGGCTACCTCTCCGTAAAACGGGCAGTGACATTTGGCCCATTGTCCGTGTTCCGACAAAAGAAACCCATGATCGGTATTAACAATCAGCATCGTATCCTTCCAGAGATTATAGTGATCCATGGCGTCCAATACTTTTCCCAGATTTTCATCGCAAAGCTTTAAAACAGATGCATATTGATGACGCAGATGTGTGATAAATTCTGGACTGTCCTCCTCATTTACAGGCCGGTAATCAGGCCAGTCGCAGAAGGGACCGTCATAGGAATCCGGAAAAAGCTGTTGGTATTCCGGCTGACAGAAAAAAGGTTCATGGGGATCAAAGGTCTCAATTTGGAGAAACCAGTTATCCTTATCGTGATTCTGTGCCAGAAAATCAAGCCCTTTTTGGAAGGTTCGGCACTGAGGCTGTCTGGAAGAATCCTGCATGACGGTTCGGTTGGCAAAATCCTGCATCACCCAATTGTCTTCCGGTTCTCCGCATACATTTCTTGTAGGGGAAGGCCCATCAGAAAAACCTACCAGGGGCTGCCAGTTATCCCCCTCCTGCCCCCGTACACAATCCCAGGTTGTGTAGCGCTGATGGTAGGTGGCACCTCCGTCTTCCCAATAATGATAGTGATCACTGACTAAATGGGTATGAATTCCAGAATCCTTTAGCCTTTGGGGCATAGAATCATCAAAGGGTTCCAGGGGGCCCCAGCTGCGGTGAAGAAAATTATACCGGCCTGTATGAAGCTCTCTTCTGGCTGGCATACAGGGCATGCTTCCTACCCAACAGTTATCAAAAGTTACAGAATGTTCTGCCAGGCGTGAGAAATTTTCTGTTCTGGT
>UPYT01000009.1 GCA_900538475.1 uncultured Clostridium sp.
TTGATACGGTTTGAACAGCAGATTATCTCTTGCTGAACTGAGGCGCGCGACGAGCCGCCTTGAGACCGTATTTCTTTCTCTCTTTCATACGCGGATCTCTGGTCAGATAGCCAGCTTTCTTCAGAACCGGTCTGAAGTCAGCGTCTGCCTGCAGCAGAGCTCTGGAAATGCCGTGACGGATAGCGCCTGCCTGTCCGGAGAAACCGCCGCCGCGAACGTTTACCATAACATCAAACTTATCTGTGGTTTCGGTAGCAACCAGCGGCTGACGTACGATCAGCTTTAAGGTTTCCAGACCCAGATACTCGTCGATGTCTCTTTTATTGATAGTAATCTTACCGGTACCCGGTACCAGATATACTCTTGCGATGGATTTTTTTCTTCTTCCTGTTCCGTAATATTTATTTGCCATGATAACTTCCTCCTTTCAGTACCTTTAATTAAAATTTGATTTCCAGAGCTTCCGGCTTCTGAGCTGCGTGCTCATGCTCCGGACCTGCATATACATGAAGCTTGGTAATCATACTTCTTCCTAAAGGTCCCTTCGGAAGCATACCCTTAACTGCCAGCTCGATTACGCGCTCCGGCTTCTTGTCCATCATCTCGCGCAGGGTAGCTTCTTTCATGCCGCCCACATAATCGGAATGGCTGTAATATACTTTCTGATCCAGCTTTTTGCCGGTTACTTTCACTTTGTCTGCATTTACAACGATTACATAATCGCCGCAATCTACGTGCGGGGTGTAAATCGGTTTATTTTTACCTCTTAAAACCTTTGCTACTTCTGAAGCCAAACGTCCTAATGTATATCCGGTAGCATCTACTACGTACCATTTTCTCTCAATCGTCGCTGGACTAGCCATAAAACTCTTCATTGGTTAACCTCCTGTTAAACTACATGATTCTTAATCAGCTTTATAGTAAAATGCCTACTCCGGGGCTTTGGCTTAAGCATTTCCACCTAACGTCACAGTTATACATTATATCCCACACATTCACGTGTGTCAAGGGTTTTCTTCCAGTGTTTTCAAGGTTTTTCTGCATTTTTGCGTTTTCTATCTGCCCTGTCTGACTGGAATCAGAGCTTCTGGCTCACGCTTCCTGTTTTCCGCCGTCCACAGCGCCAAACCATTCCTCTGATGTGGGAGAACCGATTTTCTGAATTTCCTTCTGCTCTTCCTCATCCAGAAGCAAAAGAGCTGTCTCCACAGAAATTGAATCTCTTCCCTCTATTACATAATACCCATATCGGTCTCCTGATTTTAGTCGTCCCTTTTCCAGATCCGCCACACAGACCAGCTCTGCGCCGTTCTGAAAAGCATGGTGAATCGTTCGCCGAAGAAGCCGTTCCCACTCCTCGTCTCTGCACCGTTCTACCAGGAAAAATGCTGTTTTCTCATCTTTGATATGGGACTGGAGAATATGATAATTCCAATGCCGGTTTTGGCTGTGACACCACCGTGGAAGTTCTTTTTCATATTCCATGTTCACCAGCGTCAGGCCTCTGGCCAGAGCCGTCTGACCTGCCTGCTGCCGATCCCTCGCTTCCAGAATTTCCTCCACATGCTCTGGGGGATAAACGCCCATTCCTACCTTCATCAGGGTTCCAGCTATGATCCGAACCATATTGTAAAGAAATCCGCTTCCGCTGATGCGAATTGTAATCATATCCCCTTCATCTCTGGTTACATCCAGACTGTAAATGGTACGCACAGTCTCCTCCGCCTGGGAACGCACGGTGCAAAAGCTTTTAAAATCATGCTCTCCCACCAGATACGCCGCACCCTGGCGCATTTTTTCCACATCCAGAGGAAAATAACAGAAGTGGGAATACAGCCGTTCCAGAGGCATGGCGATCTTCCTGTTGAGGATCTTATATTCATAAGTTTTTATACAGTTGGCCTTTCTGGGATGCCAGGACAGAGGAACCTCCTCAGAGGACTGAATCCGGATATCCTCTGGAAGACGCTGATTTAAGGCAAAACAGATTTTATCTGCAGGCATCCGGTTTTCTGTATCAAAAACCGCCACATTTCCTCTGGCATGAACGCCGGAATCCGTTCTGCTGGCTCCAATCACCATGATCGGCTCTCTTAAAAGCTCTGTCAACGCCCGATTCAGCACCTCTTCAATGGTCACACCATTAGGCTGCAGCTGCCATCCGCAATAGTTCGTTCCGTCGTAGGCCACCACCAATTTAACACGTTTCATAAATTTGTCTCTACTTTCTTTCCTACTACCCTGTTCCGGATAAAATTCGTAACAATTCAGCCATTCATCTTCCCGCCCTCTTACAACAGACAGGAAGCGTTGGGCGTCCACTCTCTTCCTCTCATAGAATATGCTTCCCGGCCTATTACCGTCCAAAAACAAATATCAAAACCAGATAGGCTGCATAAACCACATAGGTCATCCGATCTCTGGACGCATATTTTAACGGCTTCATTTTCGTTCTTCCCACGCCGCCGTGATAGCAGCGCGCTTCCATAGCCATGGCCAGATCCGTTGCTCGGCGAAATGCAGAAATAAACAGCGGCACCAGTAGCGGCACCATGCTTTTTGCCTTCTGAATCAGGTTTCCGCTTTCAAAATCTGCTCCCCGGGCCATCTGCGCCTTCATGATTTTGTCGGTCTCCTCCACCAAAATTGGAATAAAACGCAGGGCAATAGACATCATCATGGAAACCTCATGCACCGGAACCCCCACCTTATTCAGAAAACCAAGGCTTTTTTCCAGTCCGTCTGTCAGCTGATTCGGAGTTGTAGTCAGTGTCATAATCGAAGAACCAATAACCAGATAAATCAGCCGCAAGGCCATAAATCCAGCCATTCTCAGTCCTTCCCACGTGAGCTTCAGAAATCCAAGCTGAAACAGCACCGTACCTGGTGTAAGAAACAGATTAAAGCTGACACTGATTAGCAGCAGTACAACAATGGTTTTCAGTCCTCTCACAATAAATTTGAAAGGAACCTTTGATAAATGAATGGCACTAAACAGAAACACTGTGGCAATTCCATAGCCAATCAGACTGTCTGCCAAAAACAGGGACACAATAAATATCAGAGTTCCAAACAGCTTGGTTCTGGGATCCAGACGGTGTATCACCGAATCCACCGGATAATATTGTCCTAAGGTAATATCTCGTATCATACTTATTCGCTCAACTTTCTCCCGTTTCGGGCTTTGTCCGGACTGTCTAAAAGCTCCAGAATTGCCTCCTTCGCTTCTTCTACCGTTGTAATATCATCGGCAATGGGAACGCCATGATCTCTCAGGCTGTGTACTATATACGTAATCTGCGGCGCTGCCAGCCCAATCTGTTCCAGTTCTTTGTAATGGCGAAATACCTCCTTGGGCGGTGCGTCAAACGCCTTTTCCCCATGATTCATAACCATAATCCGATCTGCATACCGGGCCACATCCTCCATGCTGTGGGATACCAGAATGATAGTCATCCGTTTTTCTCTGTGAAGAGCCGCAATCTCATCCAGAATTTCATCCCGGCCTTTGGGATCCAGTCCTGCCGTAGGCTCATCTAAAATCAGCACCTCTGGCTTCATTGCCAGAACTCCGGCAATAGCTACCCGCCGTTTCTGACCGCCTGAAAGCTCAAAAGGAGACTGGGTCCAGAATCTCTCTTCCAGCCCTACCTGCTGTAAAGCCTCTCTTGCCCGCTGTTCAATCTCTTCCTTTTCCAGTCCCTGGTTTCTCGGACCAAAGCACACATCCGAAAATACATCAACCTCAAACAGCTGGTGCTCCGGATACTGGAATACCAATCCGACTTTGCTGCGCAGCTTTTTCATGTCATAGCCGTCCTGGTAAATGTTTTCTCCATTATAATAAAGCGCCCCGCTGCTGGCCCGCAGAAGTCCGTTTAAATGCTGTATCAGCGTAGACTTTCCTGAGCCAGTGTGGCCAATCAATCCAATAAACTGACCGTCTTCAATTTCAAAATTCACATCCTTCAGGGCATACTGCTCATAAACAGTCCCTTCCCCATACAGAAAATTCAAATGCTCTGCCCGGATTGCCATGTTATTTTTCCTCCAACTTTACCTGTTTGGGATACTTTTCCTGAAACAGCGGAAGCAGCTCTGCCATCAGCTCCTCCATTGTAAGAATCCCTGCCGGAAGCTTCACTCCCGCCTCTTTCAGTTCCCATGCCAGCTCTGTTACCTGGGGCACATCCAGCCGGTATTCCTTCAGCTCCTTTACCCTCGAAAAAATCTCCCGGGGTGTTCCATCCATAACCAGCCGTCCGTCATCCATTACAATAATTCTGTCTGCATCAATCGCCTCTTCCATATAATGAGTAATCAGAAGCACCGTAATTCCCTCCTTCTGATTCAGCTCATGAAGGGTGGCAATAACCTCCTTACGTCCGTTAGGATCCAGCATAGCCGTAGGCTCATCTAAAATAATGCACTGGGGCCGCATAGCCATCACTCCTGCAATGGCTACCCGCTGTTTCTGACCTCCTGACAGCTTATTTGGCGATTTCAGCCGGTAAGCGGTCATTCCCACTGCTTCCAGACTTTCATCCACCCTTTTCCAGATTTCATCTGTAGGAACGCCCAGGTTCTCCGGTCCAAAACCTACATCCTCCTCTACAATATTTCCGATAATCTGGTTGTCCGGATTCTGAAATACCATTCCTGCTGTTTTTCTGATATCCCAGATGTGGCTGTCATCTCTGGTATCCATGCCGGAAATCCACACGGTTCCCTCTGTCGGAAGAAGAATTCCGTTGACCTGTTTTGCAAAGGTTGATTTTCCAGATCCATTGTGGCCCAAAATTGCCACAAAATCTCCCTGCTGTATATCCAAAGTCAGCCGATCAATGGCACGGCTGACCTCCTCCTCATGATCCTCCTCATCTCTGCGGATATAATCATATATTAATTTAGAAGCTTTGATAATCCCCATATCGGATCCTTTCTGTGCAGTTCTCATGTTTTCTGTTTTTCGCCTTGCGGCCTCTAAACTGTTACCAATTTTACGCTATCTCAGATTAACAGTCAAGAGCTGTTGCGCAATCTCTTGCGCTGTAGTACAATACAGTTATGCATCCTGCTGTACCATTCCGTCTGGTATGGCTTTTTTCTCTGTATGTTTTCCAGCGCAAGAAAGGAGACTCTATGGAAAAGCTGTCTTCCCCAAATCAGGAGCACCGGATTGCCATGATAGGCATTGTGGTAGAAAATCCGGAATCTGTTGACACACTCAATGACATTCTCCATGACTACCGGCAGTATATTATCGGACGCATGGGAATCCCCTACCGGGAAAAAGAACTCAGCATTATCAGCATTGCTCTGGATGCTCCCCAGAACATCATATCCGCTCTTTCCGGCAAGGTGGGCAAATTAAATGGCGTCAGCTCCAAGACGATTTACTCCAGGGTGAAGGCATAAGCAGAGCTTCCCTCCGCCCGCAACAGATCGCTTCTGTGAACAATTTTCTTCCGCCGCACAGCGTTCTTTGTTGTGCGTTTTTTATTTCACTGAACAAACTTTCCTGTAAAGTAAAAGAAGCAGATGCGGCAGTATTCGTTATTCTGCCACATCTGCTTTTCTTCTATCCTTTATCCTGTTTCTCTTCTATATGCAGTTCTACCGAATCCATACTCCGTTCTCATTAACATAGAAGGTATCGATCCAGGTATTCACTGCCTTATGTCCGCTTCCTGGGTAGAAATAATACCAGTTTCCTTCCACCTGATACCATCCCTCTGCCATAGAACCATCACTGGTAAACCAGTAAGTCTTTCCATCCACGGTTGCCCAACGGTCTCTCAGCATACATCCTAAAAATGCATCCTGAGTTGGATTCATATAGTACCAGCAATGATTCCACAGAACCCATCCAATCATCATATCGCCATTTTCCGTTAAGTAATAGGTCTGATTGTTGCGGTTCTGCCAACCGGTCAGCATCCGTCCGTTATTATCAAACAGATACCATTTTCCTGCTACCTGTGCCCAGCCGTTCTTCTGATAAGAACCGTCAGGATAATAGTAGTACCAGGTATTTCCAGAGCGCTGCCAGCCAACCTTTGCACTGGATCCGGGACCTGTTCCGGAACCTCCGTTATTCTGTCCGCTTCCATCTGATACATCTTCCTCTGCCAGATAGATCTCATCAGATTCTACCCACTCACTGCTTTCCCCATAATCCTCCTGCTTTCCGCTTTTGGCAATGCAGCGTACCCGGAAGGTATAAGTGCCTTCTCTTGTCATATAGGGATAAAAATTATAGCTGTGTGAGGTGGTCTCTGCAGTATGAATCTTGTTCGAACCTCGTTTTAAAACAACTTCATACTTTCCCGTTCCGCCTTCCTCCGGCTCTTCCCAACGGGCAGTGCCGCGGCTGCCGTCCTTCCAGTAGGCATCCTCTGGCGGAGCAAAGGTTCCCTCAATCGCCCTTACTCTCAGCTTTACAATCAGATTACCGTCCTTTTTTGAGGCGCTGATGAAATTGCCGTAGCGGACACTGACATTGCTGGAGCGGTAAGTCCCTTTAAACTGGTATTCATCGTTCCCTTCATCCCGGGGCGTCAAGGTCACCTTCATCTCCGGGGTATCTCCCACCCCCATGGTCTTTGATGTGGAAGTAGTCCACTCTGCATCTGTAATATCATACTTTCTAGAGGAATTCGTTACTAAAATCTCGCCATCCGAGGCCTGCTCACTGGTTCCTGCATTGCTCCATCCAATACCAGGTAATGTACTCCCAGCTTCGAGCTCTGAATCAATTCGAATTGTCACACTGGAAATGGTCCGCTCAGCCGCAAGAGATGTAATCATCCCCGCCGGTGTGAGGGCTGCCGCCAGCAACAACGCCCATACATGTCTGCTTTCTTTCTTCATAAATCTTCCCTCGCTTTTCTATCTACACTGTATAAAAGCAATACAGTTAATGTTGTTTCTAATTTCATTATAAATGCCATTAGTTGTAACGTCAACTTACGATATTCTTACCGTATTGAAAGAAAAGAAAGAAAAGAAGAGCTAGTGCATCAGCACCAGCTCTTCTAATAGTTATTATACCAGCTCTAACAGAACTTCCATAGCACCGTCGCCCTTACGCTGACCGATCTTAACGATACGGGTATATCCACCGTTACGGGAAACGTACTTCGGAGCAATCTCATCAAAGAGCTTTGCCGGAAGATCTACGGATTTGGTGTTTTTCTTTCTGCCAGCAGCAGTTGTCGGAACTTCTGTTACATCGTACAGAACCTTCAGCATCTGACGTCTAGCATGCAGTCTGGAAGGATTATCCTTCTTGATTTCCTTCTGAACTTCATCATAAACGGTAACCTTCTTGCCGTTTACAACTTCTTTGACTCTCTTACCGTCTTTGTCCTTGCGGGCAACCTTAGCGGTAACGGTAACAGTCTCAAAGTTATCTTTCTCTTTAACAGCCATTGCAATCAGACCTTCAGCAACCTTACGGATCTCTTTTGCTCTTGCCTCAGTGGTCTTGATGCTTCCATGATACAGCAGTGCAGTTACCTGGCTGCGGATCATTGCTTTTCTCTGGCTGGAAGTTCTTCCAAGCTTTCTATAACCTGCCATTTTATTTTCCTCCTGATAGTCGGGAGTGCAGTACCGTGCCCTTTGGTCTTACCGGACCGCATCACCATCATATTTTCTGTACCCGTTTCCTGCATCATCGGACTTATGGAAACTGGCACCTTTTCTTTACTCTTCGCTGGGATTCAGCTGCAATCCAAGCTCTTTTAACTTAGCAAGAACCTCTTCAAGAGACTTCCGGCCAAGGTTTCTCACCTTCATCATATCCTCCGGAGTTCTGTTGCACAGCTCCTCCACAGTATTGATTCCAGCTCTCTTTAAGCAATTGTAGGAACGAACGGAAAGTTCAAGCTCATCAATGTTCATCTCAAGCACTTTCTCTTTCTCATTGTCTTCCTTCTCTACCATGATCTCTGCGGTCTTGGCATTCTCAGACAGATCAATGAACAGATTCAGATGCTCGCTTAACACCTTTGCAGCAAGGCTGACTGCCTCATCGGGAGCCAGAGTTCCGTTGGTGTAAACGTCCAGGGTCAGCTTATCGTAATCGGTAACCTGTCCCACACGGGTATTCTCAATCGCCATATTAACACGCTCTACCGGAGTGTAAATGGAGTCAATCGCAATTACGCCGATAGGCAGCTCTTCGTTTTTATTTTTATCAGCGCTTACATATCCACGGCCCTTGGTGATGGTCAGCTCCATATAGAACTTGCTGTCTGTGCCGCCGCTTAAGGTAGCAATCACCTGATCCGGATTCATGATTTCAATATCCGGATCAGCCTGGATATCAGCTGCAGTAATCACGCCTTCACCCTCAAATTCGATGTAAGCGGTTTTTACTTCATTGCTGTCGCTGTTGTTCTTAATAGATAAGCTCTTGATGTTCATGATAATCTCAGTCACATCCTCTTTTACTCCGGGGATGGAACTGAACTCATGCAAAACGCCGTCGATTTTCACCTGACTGACTGCTGCACCGGGTAAAGATGAAAGCATAATTCTGCGAAGAGAATTGCCTAATGTGGTGCCGTAGCCTCTCTCAAGCGGTTCAACTACAAACTTGCCATATTTCTTATCATCTGAAATTTCAACAATCTCAATGTTTGGTTTTTCAAAATCGAACACGACTATAGCCCCTCCTTTTGGGTTTTCTATCGAGGGTTATTTCGCACTCCATGGATGTTCTCTGAAAAAATCCAGAGAACAGTCTGCGTATCAAACGCTGCTGCGGCCCTAAGGCCTGCCAGCTTTTATTATTTGGAGTACAACTCGACGATAAGCATTTCGTTTACCGGAACATCAATCTCATCTCTGGTGGGCAGTTCTTTAACAACGCCCTTTAAGTTCTCCTGGTCAACATCCAGCCAAGCCGGAATCAGACGGCCGGAGGTTACTTCCAGAACATCTTTATATCTCTGAGCAGATTTTGCTTTCTCTTTCACTTCGATTACATCACCTGCTTTTACCAGGTAGGACGGAATGTTTACACACTTGCCGTTTACCAGGATGTGCTTATGATCAACGATCTGTCTGGTCTCACGACGGGTACGGCCAAATCCCATACGGAAAATAACGTTGTCCAGTCTTCTCTCCAGCAGAATCATCATGTTCTCACCAGTCTGGCCTTCCATCTTCTCAGCCTTGGTGTAGTAGTTGCGGAACGGTTTCTCCAGAACGCCATAGATGAACTTTGCTTTCTGCTTTTCACGCAGCTGAAGGCCATACTCGCTGATTTTTCTGTTTGCTCTCTTTAATTCTCTGTTTGACTTTTTATCAATTCCTAAATAGATCGGATCTAATCCAAGAGATCTGCATCTTTTAAGAACAGGAACTCTATCTACTGCCACTTTTAGTACCTCCTATCAGACTCTTCTACGTTTTGGCGGGCGACATCCGTTATGCGGAACGGGAGTTACGTCCTTAATGCTAGTTACTTCGATACCGCATGCAGAAAGTGCACGGATTGCTGCTTCACGGCCTGAACCAGGACCTTTAACCATAACGTCTACAGATTTTAAACCATGTACTAAAGCTGCTTTAGCAGCAGTCTCTGCAGCCATCTGTGCTGCATATGGAGTAGATTTCCTTGAACCTCTGAATCCCAGACCACCAGCACTTGCCCAAGACAGTGCGTTACCCTGCGCGTCAGTTAAGGTAACGATTGTATTGTTAAAAGAAGACTGGATATGTGCCTGTCCGCGTTCAACGTTTTTCTTTACACGCTTTTTTGTCACTTTTTTACTAGTGGACACCTTTTTAGCCATTTTAAACTAACCTACTTTCTTCTTACTTGAATCCTGTTTCCTGTTTTTAAAACATGCAACCTGATTCGTACTACACGTTACTTTCTGTTCTCTGTCCACTCGTCCAGAGAACTGCATCGTTCTAAATTGTGCGATGCTTATTATTTCTTCTTGTTTGCAACAGTCTTACGGGGACCTTTGCGGGTTCTTGCATTGGTTTTGGTCTTCTGACCACGAACCGGCAGACCTTTTCTGTGACGGATACCACGATAGCAGCCGATCTCCTGCAGTCTCTTGATGTTCATAGCGATCTCACGACGTAAGTCACCCTCAACCATCTGAGAATCAGCAATGATTGCTGCCAGCTTCTTAACTTCGTCATCGGTCAGATCCTTGACACGAGTGTCCGGATTCACGCCTGCCTCAGCAAGAATGCGATTTGAACTTGTTCTACCGATACCGTAGATATAAGTCAGACCGATCTCAACACGTTTTTCTCTTGGTAAATCAACACCTGCGATACGAGCCATGTGTGTCGTACACCTCCTATTACTTTTTGTTTGTTAACCTTGTCTCTGCTTGTGCTTAGGATTTTCACAGATTACTCTGATACTGCCTTTGCGTTTGATGATTTTGCACTTTTCGCAAATCGGTTTTACTGATGATCTCACCTTCACGGCAATTCTCCTTTCCTCTAAGCCGCCCTGCTTTCTGAAACTATGTCGGTTCCACAGGCCGGGGCGTTTCCAGTTGCATATATCCGGCTAGCCGGACATATTGGTTTATCCGGGCGCAATTTTAGACAAACTTCACCCGGCATCTCAACAAAGTCGCCATAATAGTATAACATTATGTTTTCTATTATGCAAGTACTTTTTTGTAAAAAAAATCATAAAAAAACCGGATTTTTCCGGTCTTTTTCTTATTTATCTCTCCAGATAATCCGGCCCTTGGTCAGATCATAGGGAGATAATTCGATGGTTACCTTGTCGCCCGGCAGAATACGGATATAATTCATCCGCAGCTTTCCGCTGATGTGGGCCAGAACCTGATGGCCATTTTCCAGTTCAACCTGAAACATGGCATTGGGGAGCTTCTCTACAACAGTTCCTTCGATTTCAATTACGTCTGCTTTTGACATGGGTTTACCTCCTAATTGCAGTAATGGCTTTGATTGCTTCATCCGTCAGAGAAGAGCCGGATAAAACCGGCGTTTTCTCTGCCTGGATATGCTTCTTGTTTTTCCGTCCGGGACTGGCTGCAGTCATTTTCTCTCCGTCTGCGACTGCTGCATAATCCCCTTGGTCGTCTATTATGATATAGTATCGATCCCTGTCATTTCCTGCAAGGGATCTGCAAAGGCAGCCTGGCTTAAGTTTCACGCTTCCACCGCCTTTATTACAGAGAAAGAATCTCCGGTTCGCCCTCTGTGATCAGAATTGTATTCTCATAATGGGCTGACAAAGAACCGTCATCAGTCACTACTGTCCAGTCATCATCCATCCACACAACATCCGGACGACCTGCATTGATCATTGGTTCAATCGCAAGGGTCATACCGGGCATCAGACGGATTCCCTTACGCTTCTGTGCAAAGTTGGGAATCTCCGGCTCCTCGTGAAGATGATCTCCAATCCCATGTCCCACCAAATCTCTTACCACTCCATAGCCAAAGCTCTCTGCATAAGCCTGGATGGCAGATGAGATATCATTGAGATGATTGCCTGCTTTTGCAAACTTGATTCCTTCAAAAAAACTTTCGCGGGTAACCTGAATCAGTTTTTCCGCTTCCGGTGTAATTTTCCCGATTGCATGAGTACGAGCTGCATCAGAGTGATAGCCGTGATAAATCACACCTGCATCTAGGCTGACAATATCGCCTTCCCGGATAATCCGGTGCTTACTGGGAATCCCATGTACAACCTCGTCATTCACAGAAACGCAAATAGACGCAGGATAACCGTTATAGTTTTTGAAAGAAGGGATGCAACCATGGCTGCGGATCAGCTTTTCTCCCAGCCGATCAATGTCCATGGTACTCATTCCAGGACAAAGAGCCTTTCCCAGCTCCTCATGTACGCTTGCCAGGATTTTTCCAGCCTGACGCATCAATTCAATTTCTCTTGCAGATTTAATGGTTACTGACATAATTACGCCCCCAGGACATCGGTGATGTCTTTAAATACTTCATTTAAATTCTTTGTTCCGTCTACCGTGTGCAGGATTCCTTCAGTTTTGTAATACTCAATCAGCGGCTGAGTCTGCTGATGATATACGGTAAGACGTTTCTGAACCGTTTCCGGCTTATCATCATCTCTCAGAACCAGCTTTTCGCCGCAGGCATCACAGATTCCCTCCTGCCTTGTGGGATTGTAGACAATATGGTAGGTTGCTCCGCAGGCAAGGCAGGCTCTGCGTCCAGACATTCTGGTTACAATAGCCTCATCCGGCACATCTACATCAATGGCATAATCCATTTTTTCTCCAAGGGCTTTTAAAGCCTCTGTCAGACTTTCTGCCTGAGGAATTGTTCTGGGGAAGCCATCAAGTACATAACCGCTTTCGCAGTCTGCCTGGCTGATACGGTCAAGCAGCATTCCAATCGTTACATCATCCGGAACCAGCTGTCCCTGATCCATATAGGATTTGGCTTTCATGCCCAGCTCTGTTCCGCCTTTAATATTGGCACGGAAAATATCTCCAGTAGAAATATGGGGAATTCCGTATTGTTCCGCAATTTTCTTGGCCTGGGTGCCTTTTCCTGCTCCGGGAGCACCCAACATGATGATCTTCATATTGTCACATCCTCCTTTTCTCCATATGCAAGAAAGCCGCTGCCCATAATGTGCAGCAGCTCTCTGTATTAATCGTTCAAAAAGCCTTTGTAGTTTCGAACTATCATCTGAGATTCAATCGACTTAATCGTTTCCAGAATAACACTGACGATAATGATCAGTGAGGTTCCCATGAACGAAAGCTGACTTACAGAAAACAGTCCGGAAATCATAATCGGGATGACGCTGATAATAATCAGACCGACAGCACCGATAAATACCAGGTAATTCAGAATCTTGTTCAGATAATCGGAAGTCGGCTTTCCAGGACGGATACCCGGGATAAAGCCGCCGGACTTCTTCATATTGTTTGCCACTTCCAGAGGGTTGAAGGTGATAGATGTATAGAAATATGCAAACAGCACAATCAATACAAGATAAATCACCAGACCCACAGAATACCAGGGCATATCAGGACGGAACCAGGATGAAGAATTTAACATCATCAGGATTTTGCCGCCGATTGTGGTATAATCCGGCTGGAAGAACTGTGCTATCACAACCGGGAAGGACATAATGGAAGATGCAAAAATTACCGGAATAACGCCTGCGGTATTCACCTTCAGCGGAATGTGGGAGGACTGGCCGCCCACAAGCTTTCTGCCTACCATCTTTTTTGAATACTGAACGGGAATTCTCCGTTCACCATCCTGAAGAACTACAACGAATGCAAACATAGCACATGCAAACGCCAGAACAAGAATGGCAATGGTCACAGTTGCACCGATGTTTTTCCCTCTTAAAAATACACTGTAAATTGTGTTTACATCTGCAGGAAGAGAGGAAATAATATTGAAAAGCAGTACAATGGAAATACCATTGCCTACGCCTTTCTCCGTAATACGCTCACCAATCCACATCAGGAACGCACTGCCGGCAGTCATTGTGGCTACCGCAATCAGAATGCTCCATACATCATAACTGAGCAGAAGTCCTCTTCCGCCAAATCCAATCGCCATAGCGGTGGATTCAATCAGAGCCAGACCAACTGTCAGATAACGTGTATACTCGGCAATCTTCTTTCTTCCATCCTCACCGTCACGCTGCATCTCTTCCAGCTTCGGAATCGCGATAGTCAGCAGCTGCATGATAATGGAAGATGTAATATATGGGGTAATACTCAATGCAAATACCGACAAAGAGGTAAAGGATCCACCTGTCATTGCATTGAAGAAGCCAAATGCATCATTGGACTGACTTGCGAAAAAGTCCGCAAAAAAGTCCGTTTTTACTCCAGGAATCGGCAGTTCAGAACCAAAGCGGATCACCACCAGCATCATGAAGGTGAAGATCAGCTTTTGTCTGATCTCCTTTACCTTCCATGCATTACGGAGTGTCTTTAACATATTAGATCACCTCGCAGGTTCCACCTAAAGCTTCAATTTTTGCCTTTGCACCCTCGCTGAATGCATTAACTTTTACGGTCAGCTTTTTGGTTAATTCACCATTACCCAGGAGTTTCACACCGTCTCTCGGATTCTTTACGATTCCGCACTCCATCAGGGACTCAACAGTTACAACTGCATCGTTCTCGAAGCACTCCAGAGCGCTTACGTTAATACCAACGATGGTCTTAGTGTTGCGGTTCTTGAATCCTCTCTTCGGGAGACGTCTGTATAAGGGCATCTGACCGCCTTCAAATCCCGGTCTGGTAGCTCCAGAACGTGCCTTCTGACCCTTGTGGCCCTTACCGGCAGTCTTTCCGTTGCCTGAACCATGACCGCGTCCTCTTCTGAAATTATCGCTGTGCTTGGAACCAACAGCAGGCTGTAAATTGGATAAATCCATTGCGTTGCACCTCCTTACGTCTATATTAGATCTCTTCTACTTTCACTAAATGTCTTACGTGCCAAATCATGCCTCTAACAGCCTCATTATCCGGAAGCTCAACAGTCTTGTTAAGTTTCCGTAAGCCCAGAGCCTCAACAGTTGCTCTCTGCTTCGGGATAGCACCGATAGGAGATTTGACTAACGTTACTTTTAACTTCTCTGCCATTTCATTGTCCTCCTTAGCCTAAAATCTCTTCAACAGATTTGCCGCGAAGTCTTGCAAACTCTTCCGGAGTCTTCAGCTCAGTCAGACCGCTCAGTACAGCAAGTACTACGTTGGTCTTGTTGTTGGAACCCAGAGATTTTGCACGGATGTTCTTGATACCTGCCAGCTCCAGTACGGAACGAGCCGGACCGCCAGCGATGATACCGGTACCTTCCGGAGCTCTCTTCAGCAGTACGGAAGAGCTGCCGAACTTACCGATGTGGTCATGCGGAATGCTCTTGTTCTCGTCAACCGGAATCTCTACCAGATTCTTCATAGCTGCTTCTTTTCCTTTGCGGATTGCTTCCGGAACCTCACCAGCCTTACCAAGACCTGCACCAACATGGCCGTTGCCGTCGCCTACTACTACCAGAGCAGAGAATCTCATGGTACGGCCGCCTTTTACAGTTTTGGATACACGCTTGATTGCTACTACGTTGTCATTTAATTCAAACTGACTTGGGTCAATAATTGTACGCTTCATGCCGATCTCCTCTCTACTAGAATTTCAGACCAGCCTCACGGGCTGCATCTGCAAGTGCCTGAATCTTACCCTGGTAAATGAAACCGCCGCGGTCAAATACAACCTCTTCGATTCCCTTTTCCAGTGCTCTCTTAGCAATGAGAGTTCCAACATAAGCTGCTGCGTCGGTATCGTTGGTGTGCTCCAGCTCTGCCTTTACAGCTTTCTCTACAGTAGATGCTGCTACCAGAGTATTGCCGACTGAATCGTCAATAATCTGAGCATACATATGATTATTACTTCTGAACACAGCCAGACGCGGTCTCTCTGCAGTACCTGCAAAGCGGTTACGCATTCTCTCGTGTTTCTTCACGCGAACTTCGCTTCTTGATTTCTTGCTAACCATTTCTGCATCCTCCTTAATTATTTCTTACCAGTCTTACCAACTTTACGTCTGATAGTCTCATCAGCATACTTAATACCTTTGCCCTTATACGGCTCAGGTCTTCTCTTGTCTCTGATTTCAGCAGCGTACTGGCCAACTTTTTCTTTATCGATACCTTTAACCGTGATCTTATTCTGACCTTCCAGAACGGTCTCCAGACCTTCCGGATCTTCCATCTCTACCGGATGAGAATAGCCCAGATTAAGGGTTAATTTCTTGCCCTGCTTAGAAGCTCTGTAACCTACACCGTTGATCTCCAGAACCTTCTCATAGCCGTTGGTTACACCAACTACCATGTTGTTGATCAGAGTTCTTGTCAGACCATGCAGAGATTTCATTCTCTTTAAGTCATTGGGTCTAGTTACAACAATATGTCCATCTTCTTCCTTGATGTCCATTTCTACCGGCAGCTCTCTCTCCAGAGTGCCCTTCGGACCTTTTACAGTCACTTTATTATTCTCAGCAATCGTTACAGTTACACCTGCGGGGATTGCGATTGGCATTCTTCCAATACGTGACATGCCTGTTACCTCCTACTTAAATTTTCGGAAAGCGCGCGAAGCGCTTTCTGTTTTCAGTTCTATTTAGATACTTTTGTAATGTAATATTACCAAACGAAAGCCAGAACCTCTCCGCCTACGCCCAGTCTGCGTGCTTCCTTATCGGTAATAACGCCCTGGTTGGTGGACAGGATAGCGATTCCCAGACCGCCCAGAACCTTCGGCAGGTTCTCCTTGTTTGCGTATACACGCAGACCCGGCTTGGAAATTTTCTTGATGCCGCTGATGATTTTCTCATTCTTATCAGCGCCATACTTTAAGGTGATGCGAATGTTGTTGAACGCACCGTTCTCTACGATATCATATTTCTCTACGTAACCCTCTTTTACCAGGATGTCGGCGATAGCCAGCTTCATCTTGGAAGACGGTACGTCTACAGTATCATGTTTCGCAGTATTTGCATTACGGATTCTTGTAAGCATATCTGCAATCGGATCACTCATTGTCATGATAGAATTCCTCCTGTATTTATGTTGGTTGGTTTCCACTCTGGACCTCTTACCCGCTCAACCAAGCTCGACTTTCGCCTTTCGGCTCAGTCTCGCTAAGTTTCGGGATGGGCCTGGCACTAAGCTCGACCTTTGCCTGACGGCTTGTTCTCGCTTAATCTGCTTTCGGCCTACCAGCTTGCTTTCTTCACACCAGGGATCTGTCCCTTGTATGCTAATTCTCTGAAGCAGATACGGCAGATACCGTATTTTCTTAAATATGCATGCGGACGTCCGCAGATTCTGCAACGGTTATATTCTCTGGTGGAGAACTTAGCCGGACGCTGCTGCTTAATCTTCATAGAAGTCTTTGCCATGGATCTTTCCTCCTGTTATTTTGCAAACGGCATGTTAAATAATGTTAACAGTTCACGAGCCTCTTCGTCAGTCTTAGCAGTGGTAACGAAGATAATGTCCATACCTCTTACCTTATCAACCTTATCGTACTCGATCTCCGGGAAAATCAGCTGCTCTTTGATACCCAGAGCGTAGTTTCCTCTGCCATCAAATGCGTTGGGGTTTACGCCGCGGAAGTCACGTACACGGGGCAGAGCCAGGTTAATCAGGCGATCTGCGAACTCGTACATCTTCTCACCACGCAGGGTAACCTTACATCCAATAGCCATGCCTTCTCTGATTTTGAAGTTTGCAACGGATTTCTTTGCCTTGGTGGTAACGGCTTTCTGTCCGGTAATCAGCTCCAAATCTCTAACTGCAGAGTCCAGAACCTTAGCGTTTTCTTTTGCTTCACCAACGCCCATGTTGATAACGATCTTATCAAGCTTCGGGACTTCCATGATGTTTTTATATCCAAATTTTTTGATCAGAGCGTCTACCATTTCGTTCTGATACTGTTCTTTTAATCTAGCCAACTCTCGTTCCTCCTCCCTGCAATTAGTCAATTACTTTGCCGGTAGCCTTAGCTACGCGAACCTTCTTGCCGTCTTTTACTTCAAAGCCAACACGGGTTGCTTTGCCGTCAACCATCAGCATTACATTGGAGATGTCCATAGCAGCTTCCTGATGGATAATGCCGCCCTGGGGATTACCAGCACTGGGTTTGGAGTGCTTTGTAACCATGTTGCAGCCCTCAACGGTAACCTTGCCGCCTTTTACGTGAAGGACTTTACCGGTTTTATCTTTATCTTTTCCTGTGATAACCTTTACCAGGTCGTCTTTCTTAATTTTCTGCACAGTCGGCACCTCCTTACAGTACTTCCGGAGCCAGAGATACGATCTTCATGAACTGCTTCTCACGTAATTCTCTTGCTACCGGCCCAAAGATACGGGTTCCTCTTGGGGTCTTGTCATCTTTGATAATAACTGCTGCGTTCTCATCGAACTTAATATAAGAACCGTCTTTACGGCGTGCGCCCTTAACGGTACGTACTACAACGGCCTTTACAACATCGCCCTTCTTTACAACGCCGCCTGGTGTTGCATCTTTAACGGAAGCAACGATGATATCACCGATATTTGCATATCTTCTGGTAGAGCCGCCCATAACGCGGATGCACAGTAATTCTTTTGCTCCGGTGTTATCGGCAACCTTCAGTCTGGTTTCCTGCTGAATCATACCTGAATACTCCTTCCTTTGTCGCCAGTTCTCCTATACGGGAACCACGAACTACACTTCGTTACGTTTGCGTAGCGAAACGCTGCTTCGCACCGCTTCTTTTATTATCTAGCTTTCTCGATAATCTCAACCAGTCTCCATCTCTTGTCCTTGGACAGCGGTCTGGTTTCCATAACTTTAACGGTATCGCCCTTGCCACACTCGTTGTTCTCATCGTGTGCTTTTAATTTAACGGTCTTTTTAACGATTTTTCCGTATAAAGGATGCTTTACGTGGTCTTCAATTGCAACTACGATGGTCTTATCCATCTTGTCGCTTACGACTTTACCAACGCGGGTTTTTCTTAAATTTCTCTCCACGGTCATGTTCTCCTTTCAAACCTTACACCAGTTTGGACTTTGCTGTAATAACAGTCTGGATTCTAGCGATGTTTCTGCGAACCTCTTTAATTCTGCTGGTATTATCTAACTGGTTGGTTGCATTCTGGAATCTTAAGTTGAAAAGCTCTTTCTTAGCAGCTACTAATTCTTCCTGTAACTCTGCAGCTGATTTTGCCTGTAAACCTTCTACAAATTTATTAGTTTTCACTGTTATCACCGCCTTCTAAATCTGCCTTAGCAACGATCTTGCATTTGCAGGGTAACTTGTGCATAGCCAGACGTAATGCCTCGCGGGCAACCTCTTCGGATACGCCTGCGATCTCAAACATTACTCTGCCCGGTTTCACTACTGCAACCCAGTACTCCAGAGCACCCTTACCGGAACCCATACGAGTCTCAGCCGGCTTTGCAGTTACCGGTTTGTCCGGGAAAATCTTGATCCATACTTTACCGCCACGTTTGATATAACGGGTCATAGCAACACGGGCTGCCTCAATCTGATTGGACTTGATCCAGCACGGCTCGGTAGCTACCAGACCGTACTCACCGTAGTTGATTACATTTCCTCTTAAAGCCTTACCGGTCATAGTTCCACGGAACTGTTTGCGGCGCTTTACTCTCTTAGGCATTAACATTATTTATCGCTCCCTTCCTTTTTTCCTTTAGTAGGAAGTACCTCGCCTTTGTAGATCCAAACCTTTACGCCAAGCTTGCCGTAGGTGGTATCTGCCTCAGCGAAACCATAGTCAATATCTGCTCTTAATGTCTGTAACGGAATAGTACCCTCGCTGTAGAACTCGGTACGTGCGATATCAGCACCGCCAAGACGTCCGCCAACTGCGGTCTTGATTCCCTTAACGCCAGCCTTCATGGAACGGCCCATGGTAGACTTCATAGCGCGGCGGAAAGATACACGGTTTTCCAGCTGCTGAGCAATGCTCTCAGCTACCAGCTGTGCATCACGATCCGGTCTCTTGATTTCCTTGATGTCGATAAATACTTTCTTATCGGTCATCTTCTGAACTTCGCCTTTCAGCTTCTCAATCTCAGCGCCGCCCTTACCGATAACAACGCCCGGCTTTGCGGTGTAGATGATGATTTTTACTCTGTCAGAAGCTCTCTCGATCTCGATTTTGGAGATTCCGGCGCTGTACAGTCTCTTCTTCAGGAAGGTACGGATATTGTAATCCTCTACCAGGCAATCAGCGAAGTTGCCTTCAGCGTACCATTTGGAATCCCAGTCTTTAATAACACCGACTCTAATGCCGTGTGGATTAACTTTCTGTCCCATATTTGCCTCCTATCTTTCATTCAGCACAACAGTAATGTGGCTCGTTCTCTTCTCGATTCTGTAAGCGCGGCCCTGTGCTCTCGGTTTTACTCTCTTCATGGTCGGAGCCTTGTTTGCGAAGCACTCTTCTACATACAGCTTAGCCGGATCCATGTTGTTGTTGTTCTCAGCATTAGCTACTGCTGATTCCAGTAATTTTTTAATTAAAGAAGAAGCATATCTGGGATTGTAGGTTACAATACCAAGTGCAGTCTGCACATCTTTGCCTCTGATGGCATCTAATACGAAGCATGCCTTCTGAACAGAAACACGTGCGTAAGACAGCTTAGCGCTCGGTCTGGTGTCCTTCTGGGCATTTCTCTCTCTCTTAATCTGACTTCTATGTCCTTTAGCCATTGCTAATAACCTCCTTTCAGTCCTGACGGTTAACGTTTGGATTTCTTCTCGTCTTTTCCGTGTCCTCTGTAAGTTCTGGTAGCTACGAACTCACCCAGCTTGTGGCCTACCATATCCTCGGTAACATATACCGGAACATGCTTTCTGCCATCATGAACTGCAATTGTATGTCCAACCATCTGCGGGAAGATTGTGGAACGGCGGGACCAGGTCTTAATTACCTGATGCTGTCCTGCTGCGTTCATTGCGTCAACTTTTTTCAGTAAGTGCGCATCTGCAAATGGTCCTTTTTTTAATGAACGTGCCATAGGTTTAGATCCTCCTTATTATTTAATGGTCTTTCCGTCGCGTCTTCTTACAATCAGCTTATTAGACTGCTTGTTTTTCTTTCTGGTCTTCAGACCCAGAGCAGGCTTGCCCCAAGGAGTGGAAGGACCCGGACGGCCGATACCGGTCTTACCTTCACCACCACCGTGCGGATGGTCATTCGGGTTCATAACGGAACCGCGGACAGTAGGACGGATACCCATGTGACGTTTTCTACCAGCCTTACCGATGTTGATCAGGTTGTGGTCACCATTGCCTACTTCACCGATGGTAGCGCGGCAGATGATCGGAACCATTCTCATTTCGCCGGAAGGAAGTCTTAAGGTTGCATATTTGCCTTCTTTAGCCATTAACTGAGCAGAGTTACCAGCGGAACGAACCAGCTGACCGCCCTTGCCCGGATACAGCTCAATGTTGTGAATCTGTGCACCAACCGGGATGTTTGCTAACGGCAGGCAGTTACCAACCTTAGCCTCTGCATTCTCACCGCTCATAACCTTCATGCCGTTGGTCAGACCAGCCGGAGCCAGGATATAGGACTTCTCGCCGTCTGCGTAGCAAATCAGAGCAATGTTAGCAGTTCTGTTCGGATCGTACTCGATACCGATTACAGTTGCTGGAATGCCATCCTTGTGGTTTCTCTTAAAGTCGATGATTCTGTATTTTCTTCTGGAGCCGCCGCCACGGTGTCTCACAGTGATTTTACCCTGGTTATTACGTCCAGCGTTCTTCTTTAAAGAAGTAACCAGAGACTTCTCCGGAGTAGACTTGGTGATTTCCTTAAAGTCAGAACCGGTCATATGTCTTCTGGAAGGTGTATATGGGCGATATGTTTTAATTCCCATGATTATAACTCCTTTCGTCCTCAACCCCCTGTTGTCGGGCATGCTTCGATACCCGCAGGGTGTTCAATCTCACACGCTTTGCTGAATTTCATCAACGCATCCGCGTGTATCTCTTATCACAGCGCGATATAGGTTTGATTTATCATCCCGCTGTATAGTGTCTATTCTTTAGCCCGAAAGCTCTGCAGCTTACAGACCTGCGAAAATTTCGATTTCCTTGCTGTCCTCGGTCAGCTGTACAATAGCTTTCTTGGTAGCAGCAGTCTTGCCGAAGGTCATACCTCTTCTTCTGTTCTTGCCTTCGTTGTTCATGGTATTAACGCTCTTCACTTTGGTTCCCGGGAACATTTTCTCAACAGCTTCTTTGATCATGCTCTTGTTTGCCTCGGTGTGAACCAGGAAAGTGTATTTCTTCTCTGCCATAGCATTCATGCTCTTCTCGGTAACAACCGGTTTGAGAATGACATCATAGTACTGAATGTTTGCCATTATGCGTACACCTCCTCGATATTTGCAACAGCGGTCTTGGTAGCCACTACAGTGTTGTATTTCAGAATGTCATATACGTTGATGGTATTGACATAAGCGGTCTTTACGGTCGGGATGTTCTTAGCAGACTTTACTACGTTGTCGCTGTCATCGCCAACTACTACCAGAGCCTTGGAAACCTTCAGGTTGTTCAGTACGTTCTGGAACTTTTTGGTCTTAATCTCATCCAGCTTCAGCTCGTCAACAACGATGAACTTGTTCTCCTGTACTCTGCTGGTCAGAGCGGACTTTAATGCTGCTCTCTTCTCTTTCTTGTTCAGAGTGATGGTGTAATCTCTCGGGGTCGGAGCGAATACGATACCGCCGCCGGTCCACTGCGGAGCTCTGGTTGAACCCTGACGTGCATGTCCGGTTCCTTTCTGTCTCCACGGTTTTCTTCCACCGCCAGAAACCTCAGAACGGGTTTTTGCCTTCTGAGTACCCTGACGCTTGTTAGCAAGCTGTGCAACTACTGCCATGTGTACCAGGTGTTCGTTAATCTCTACACCAAATACAGCATCGTTTAACTCCATCTTGCCTACTTCATTACCTTCCATATTGTAAACGGATACGTTTGCCATTTTAAGTGTTCCTCCTTTCTCGTCAAAGCAATCAAGCCTTCACTGTTTCTTTGATTGTCACTAAGGATTTCTTCGGTCCGGGAACAGCACCCTTAACCAGAATCAGATTGTTCTCAGCGTCAACCTTAACAACTTCCAGATTCTGAACAGTTACACGCTTGCTGCCCATGTGGCCCGGCATCTTTTTGCCCTTGAATACCTTACTCGGGTCAGAACATGCACCATTGGAACCTGCATGACGATGGTACTTGGAACCATGAGCCATCGGTCCGCGGGACTGGCCGTGTCTCTTGATAGCGCCCTGGAATCCTTTTCCCTTGGAAACAGCAGTTGCATCAATCTTGTCGCCTGCAGCGAAGATATCAGCTTTAATCTCATCTTTTACAGAATACTCTTCTGCATTGTCGAGACGGAATTCTCTAACAAATCTCTTATAAGCGACACCAGCCTTGTCAAAGTGTCCCTTAACCGGCTTGCTGACCAGTTTCTCTCTCTTGTCAACAAAACCAACCTGTACGGCCTTGTAGCCATCGTTCTCTTCAGTCTTAACCTGGGTTACTACGCAGGGACCTGCCTGAAGAACAGTTACCGGAACTAAAACGCCATCTTCGTTGAAGATCTGGGTCATTCCGACTTTGGTAGCTAAAATAGCTTTCTTCATTTCATTTCCTCCTTACAGCGGATTACCCTTTTGAGGCAATCATACTAAAGTTATTTCTGTTTCATTTTGATGTCGATATAAACACCAGCCGGCATTTCCAGCTTGGACAGAGCATCTACTGTCTTCTGGCTCGGGGTGATGATATCGATAAGTCTTTTGTGAGTTCTCTGCTCGAACTGCTCTCTGGAATCTTTGTATTTGTGTACCGCTCTCAGGATAGTTACTACTTCCTTCTTTGTGGGTAACGGCACCGGTCCACTCACCTGAGCCCCTGTCTTCTTTACGGTCTCGATGATTTTTCCAGCAGACTGATCAACTAACTGATGATCATAAGCTTTTAATGTGATTCTCATTACTTGACTTGCCATAAAAAAAGTCGCCTCCTTTTCGCACTTTTGTTTGAAGTACGACAAGCGGTGACTGTACACATCTCCGTGTGTGTCGCGGTGGACTCACACTGCGTTACTGCATTACCTTAGTTCCTACAGCTGTTAAATTGGTACAGTGACTTGTCGTCAGTTTCCTAACTTGACATTCGCTCCACGGAAAACCTGCCATATCTGAGGCAGCAACCTCGCGCTTCATCGCTATCATGTCACAGCTTTTCCATATTATCATAGGTTTTTCGGAAATGCAAGTGTTTTTTTGAATTTTTTTAAGTTTTTTCCGGTCCATAGAAAAAAGTGCCTCCCCAGGATCTCTCCTGAAAAAGCACTTTTTCTATTTTCAGTCTTTGCAGTAAACTGCTGATGGCCTATTCGTTCCAGGAGCTCCAGTCCGGTTCCTCCGGACTTGAGTAAGTACCGCCCTCAACCCTGTCTCCATCCTCTTCAATCAGAACGCCGCCGCTGTTGGTTTTATACTTAATGCCATCCCGATCCTTTACGGTTGTATTTTTCGCAATACGACCGGAAGTATTAATCACATAATTCTTGCTGCTGTCTCCATCCTGAATGGTAAATACCTCATATTTGCTTCCAGAATCTGCTTTCTGAAGCTTTCCCATATAATATAGGTAGTTATTATATACGCCTGTATAACCTCGGCCTGTGGAGGTAAAATAATATTCCCTCATTTCTCCGCCATCGTCAATCTTCTGTTTTCCGCGGAGCATACTGCTTTGGGAACGATTGCCGAAGTAATACGCCGTATATTCTGATTCATCCCGATCCAAATATACCTTCTGAATTCCGTATACCGGAACGCCGTTTGGTCCAAACAGGTAGGTGTTGCCGTTGATCTTTTCCAAATCACTGCTGTGGGCTGAACCAATCTCCGGCCCCGTCTTCGGTTCTCCCTTGCTGTTAAAGTAAAACCACTCCACATCGTAATCGTACTGATCCTGAAGATTCTCCGGGGGCTCTGCTGTATACCAGCCAGAGCGAACCTGACCATTGGCATCTACAAACCGGTAATCTGCAATGGAGTCAGATTCATCACCAGTTACACAGACCCAGCCAGTCTGCATGGCCCCGTCCTCTCTCAGACAATAGTATTCTCCATTGATTTTCTTCTGCTTGACATTATCTCCATCGCTGTCTGGAACCACTTTTTTTCCGTTAGAATTAAAATAATACCAGTACTTGCCGTCATCCTCTGTCTCAAAGGGACCACCGTTGTCCTCTTCCTCATCCTCGTATCCATCCGGAGGCGCCAGTCTCTGCCAACCGGTCTGCATCACGCCATTGGAACCACAGTAATACATATCATCCAGAACCCAGCCAGTCTGCATCAGTCCTGTATCATCAAAATAATACCAATTATTATTAATCTTCTCCCAGCGCTCTTTCATACACTTTCCGGTACTGTTGAAATAATACCAGTCATAACCGGTGTCTGCATCAGAATTGGGAACCTGCAGCCACTTCCCGGCCACCATAATGCCGTTGGAGTCCACATAGTAATCATCATTGTCTACCCAGGAATCCACCGCCATAACACCATTTCCATTCAGATAGCGCCAGTATCCGTCGCCTCCCTTTCTCCACGCATTGTACTCTCGGCTGCCTGCAGAATTGTAGTATGCCCAGTTGCTGCCTTCCTGCACCCATCCCGTAGCCGCCATGGCCGAAATTCCGCTGCCGAGACTGACTGAGGCTGCAAGGGCAAGAACCACCCAACTTTTCTTCTTCATATTTGTAAAAATTCTCCTTTAACTCATTCCTCTGATACATCTACCTTCCATTTTAACAAGTTATAGGAAATTATTCAATAAAAAACATCCGTAATTTCTTACGATTTTTCTTACAATTTCTGCCTCCAGTTCCTTTCCCTGATGCAAAATCGCAAAACTGCATCTACCGGGAACTTCTTGACGGAAAGCCCCTGTTCTCTGTATAATGGAAGGCAGAAAGCAGGCTTTTTCCTGCACAGCAAGTAATATCAGCATACAAAACCTATGAAAAACAGAGGGAGCAGCTTATATCTCCCGGAAAGGCTGGAATAAATTATGTGGTTAGCAGACGGCTGGAAAGATTATCAGGTCATCGACTGTTCTAAAGGAGAAAAACTGGAACGATGGGGAGAATATCTCCTGGTTCGCCCGGATCCTCAGGTTATCTGGGATACCCCCAAAAACCATGTGGGATGGCGCCATAAAAACGGACATTATCACCGGAGTGCAAAAGGCGGCGGAGAATGGGAATTCTTTGATCTGCCTCAGCAGTGGTCCATCTCTTACAAAAACCTTACCTTCAATCTGAAGCCCTTCAGTTTTAAACACACCGGACTATTTCCGGAACAGGCTGTCAACTGGGACTGGTTCGGAAACAAAATCAGACAGGCAGGACGCCCGGTAAAGGTTCTGAACCTGTTTGCCTATACTGGCGGAGCCACGCTGGCTGCAGCTGCTGCAGGAGCCTCTGTAACCCATGTAGATGCCTCCAAAGGCATGGTTGGATGGGCCAAGGAAAATGCAGTTTCCTCCGGTCTCGCCGATGCGCCTATCCGCTGGCTGGTTGATGACTGTGTAAAATTTGTTGAACGGGAAATCCGTCGTGGAAACCACTACGATGGCATTATCATGGATCCTCCTTCCTACGGACGGGGACCCAAAGGAGAAATCTGGAAAATCGAAGACGCCATCCATCCTCTGGTTAAGCTGTGCGTTCAACTTCTTTCCGATGAGCCTCTGTTTTTCCTGATTAACTCCTATACAACAGGACTGGCTCCTGCTGTACTTACCTATATGATGTCTACGGAAATTGTTCCGAAGTTTGGAGGTCATGTGGACGCTCAGGAAATCGGACTCCCTGTTAAAGAATCCGGACTTGCGCTGCCCTGCGGCGCATCAGGGCGGTGGGAGAAGTAGCCATTTCATCCATCTCAAAAAAATTTCTCGAGAAATCAAAATACCGCTCCATGATGCTTATGCATCACAGAGCGGTATTTTTGAGCACTTCAACGACTCTTCTCTTATACTTCCGGTTTTTCTACCTGCACGATCGAGGTTTTCTGCATAGGAATCCGGCAGTTCTTGTTGCTTCCGAACTCTACAATCACAGTATCATCGGTCATGTCGATAATTACACCGTAAAATCCTGCTGTTGTCAGTACACTGTCGCCGATTGCTACGCTGGCCAGCAGTGCCTGCTGTTTTTTCTTTTCTTTCTGCTGCGGGCGAATTGCCATAAAATACATCAGTGCGCAGAAAAAGATAATGTAGCCGATTAAAAACATAGGTGACATTCCTCCAGTTGCTGTTAACATAAGTGCTTCCTCCTCAGGCTGCTGCCGCCTCGCTTCAGGCAGCCTTATATTCTTTTTTGATTCATCGGAATCCGGCGCCAGACACGTCAGCCCTGTTCTCCACGGGCCATACGCTCCAGCTTTTCTGCTTTATAATCAGCATACCGGTGCTCCTCGATTGCGTCGCGAATCTCTTTCATCATTGTATTATAAAAATACAAATTATGCAAGACACATAATCTCATTCCCAGCATTTCTTTTGCCTTAAACAGGTGCCGGATATAGGCTCTGGAATAAGAGCGGCAGGCCGGACACTGACAGCCCTCTTCAATCGGTCTGTGATCCAGCTCATATTTCTGATTCAGAAGGTTTAATTTTCCATAATTGGTATATACATGGCTGTGGCGTCCGTTTCGTGACGGATATACACAGTCAAAGAAGTCTACGCCCCGGTCTACCGCCTCCAAAATATTGGCCGGCGTTCCTACGCCCATCAGATAAGTGGGCTTATTCTGGGGAAGGTGAGGAACCGTTACATCAAGAATGTGATACATCTCTTCATGGGTTTCTCCCACTGCCAGACCGCCCAAGGCATAGCCGTCCAAATCCATGGCTGCTATGGTTTTTGCATGATTAATTCGAATCTCATCCACCACACCGCCCTGGTTGATTCCAAACAGAAGCTGCTCTTTGTTGATGGTATCCGGCAGGCCATTCAGCCTTGCCATCTCCTTTTTACACCGTTCTAGCCATCTCGTTGTCCGATCCACAGAATTCTGGATATAAGAGAAATCTGCGCGGCTGGGCGGGCACTCATCAAAGGCCATGGCAATGGTGGAGCCAAGGTTGGACTGAATCTGCATGCTTTCCTCCGGCCCCATAAAAATCCTGTGGCCGTCAATGTGAGACTGGAAATAAACGCCCTCTTCCTTGATTTTGCGCAGACCTGCCAGGGAAAATACCTGGAATCCGCCGGAATCCGTAAGAATGGGTCTGTCCCAGTTCATAAATTTGTGAAGTCCGCCAAACTCCTTAATCAGTTTATCCCCGGTTCTCACATGCAGGTGGTAGGTGTTGGACAGCTCCACCTGCGTGCCGATCTGGCGCAGATCGTCCGTAGAAACCGCGCCTTTGATTACGCCTACTGTTCCTACGTTCATAAATACCGGTGTCTGAATGGTTCCGTGAACCGTCTGGACCTGAGCTCTTTTTGCCCGTCCGTCTGTTGTAATCAGTTGATATTTCATACAATTCCCATTTCTGTTTTAAACATCAAAGTTACTTGTCTGCTGCTGCCTTTTTCTTACGGGTTGTCATTACATACCACAGGGCTCCTGTCACGCATACAGAAGAGTAGGTACCGCATACAATGCCGACCATCAGAGGAAGAGCAAATTCACGGATGGCAGACACACCCATTAAGTACAATACAAATACCATAATGAAGGTTGTCAGCGATGTATTAATGCTTCTGGTAACAGTCTGGGTAATGCTCTTATTTACCAGCTCCTCCAGAGTTTCCTTATTTCTGCCTGCTGCCAGGTTTTCACGAATACGGTCAAAGATAACAATGGTCGCATTAATGGAATATCCCACAATAGTCAGCATACATGCAATAAAGGTAGATCCGACGGACCACTTGGCCACTGCATAGAAGGTCAGCACTACCAGCACATCGTGTACCAGAGCCAGAATTGCACTGGCTGCAAACTTAATATTTTTAAACCGGAACCAGATGTAAAGGAGCATCAGAATCGTAGCCACGATCACAGCCCACAGAGCATCCTGCTTCATCTCCGCGCTGACTGCACCGGAAATGCTTTCTGCCGTAATCTTTTCTGCCTCAACGCCAAAGTTTTCTACCATAGCGTCTTCGAGAGCCTGTCTCTGATCCACATTCAGGGTCTTGGTCTTGATAATTACCTCGTTTGTGCCTGCCACCTTCTGGGTCTGCACATCTGCATCACCAGTAATCTTGGATACCACAGGAACTACCTTGGAAGAAATATCCTCTAGGCTTAGATCCTCATTAAAGGTAACATTGGTGGAGGTTCCGCCGGTAAAGTCCATTCCATAATTCAAAGCTTTTCCGGTCTGGGTACGATTCAGGCCCATTGCCGCCCATCCAGCCACTACCATAACAATAGAAATCAGGAAGCAAAGCTTCTTCTTTCCCAGGAAATTCCAAACACGTCCGTCCTTCTTAATTCCGTAGAATTTAGCCTGATCAAAGCCCAGATGGTAAAGGGCCATCAGCGCTCCTCTTGTTACAAACAGGGCGGTAAACATGGACAGTACAATACCAATTGCAAGCGTTGTTGCAAATCCCTTTACTGTTCCGGAACCGCGGAAATACAGAACAGCCGCTGCAATCAGGGTAGTGATATTTCCGTCTACGATTGCAGAAAGCGCCTTGTTAAATCCTGTCTTAATCGCAGAATGAACGGTTTTTCCCACACCCAGCTCTTCCTTAATACGGGTAAAGATAATGACGTTCGCATCCACTGCCATACCTACGGAAAGGATAATTCCCGCAATACCCGGAAGGGTCAGAGTCACCTCAAAGGCAGACAGAAGAATCACGATCAGACCTACATACAGAGCCAGGGCAATAGAAGCTGCCACGCCGGGAATCAGATATGCGGCAATCATAAATACAACCACAATCCCAAAGCCCACAGCGCCTGCCTTTAAACTGGTGGAAATAGCCTCCTGTCCCAGCTTTGCACCTACTACATTAGAGCGCAGCTCTTCCAGCTCCAGGGACAGAGAACCGATACGGATGGTTGCAGCCAAGTCATTGGCCTCCTCATAGTCTGCCATACCGTCGATCTGGCACTGTCCTCCGGAAATAGCTTCCCGAACAACCGGATTGGAATAAATCTGTCCATCGTAAATAATGGCAATCCGCTTTCCTACATTGGCTGCCGTTGCATCTGCAAAGGCCTTGCTTCCTTCTTCGGTAAAGGTCAGGCTGACAATGTATCCCTTCGCGCCGCCGCCCTGATCGATCACTCCTGCCTTGGCAGAAGCCACCTGATCACCAGTCAACAGCACCTGACCGTTTTCATCGGCAAAAATCAGAGAACCGGGCTTACCCAGCTCCTCCAGAATCGCATTGGCATCGGATACTCCCGGAATATCAATATTGATCCGGTTATTTCCTTCCTGGTAAACCTCTGCCTCAGTACTGTAATTCTGTACTCTTTGCTGAAGCTTATAAATGGTATCCGACATTTCTTCCTGACCAGGCTCTTCCTCTACTGCCTGATAAGTAATGCTGACACCGCCTGCCAGATCCAGTCCCAGCTTAATGTCATCCATGGTATCATAACCCAGGAAGCCAAAAAGCCCCACTGCAATCAGCAGAATCAGCAGGCCAATAAGCCCCTTTCCTTTACTGCTTTTCATCTCATTTCTCCTCTCCTTATTCCTCTTCAGCCAGGGCAGCCTTAATCATAATGGCACACTCAATTCTCTTTTTCTGCATTTCACAGCCAATATCATAGGCATCGGTAATGCAGCCGTGGAAATTGTAGGAATTGGCCGCACATCCGCCGCTGCAGTAAAATCTGGCGAAGCACTTCCGGCATTTTTCCTTTGCGTACACATTGCAGAGTTTAAATTCATCCCGAATATCAGTCCGGGTAACTCCCGTATCAACATTTCCCATCAGGAACTCCTCCTGTCCTACAAACTGATGACAGGGGTAAAGATCTCCCCAGGGCGTAACTGCCAGGTACTCTGTTCCTGAACCGCAGCCAGACAGACGCTTGGCTACACAGGGTCCCTGATTCAAATCAATCATAAAGTGGAAGAAGTTAAAGCCTCTTCCCTCTTTTTTACGCTTAATATATTCCACAGCCAGCTTATCATACTCTTCCAGAATCTTCGGCAGATCCTCCTCACGAATTGCGTAGGGTTCCTCCGGAGAAGCCACAACCGGCTCAATAGACATCTGCTCAAAGCCCAGATCCGCAAAATGCTTCACATCCTCGGAAAAGTCCAGATTGTTGCGGGTAAAGGTGCCACGCACATAATAATCCTTTCCGGCACGGCTCTCTGCAAACTTCTGGAACTTGGGAACAATAATATCATAGCTGCTGCCATGACCGTTTCTGGTAGGACGCATCAAGTCGTTGACCTCCTTGCGGCCGTCCAGACTCATAACCACATTGCTCATTTCCCTATTGCAGAAATCCATAATTTCATCATTTAACAGCACACCGTTGGTGGTAATTGTAAAACGGAAGTGCTTTCCATGGGCTTCTTCCTGAGAGCGGCCATACTCAACCAGCTGCTTTACCACTTCCCAGTTCATCAGCGGCTCGCCGCCGAAAAAGTCTACTTCCAGATTTCTTCTATTGCCGGAATTGGCAATCAGGAAATCCAGAGCCTTTTTTCCTACTTCAAAGCTCATAAGAGCCCGTCTGCCATGATACTCGCCCTCTTCTGCAAAGCAGTATTTGCAGCCCAGGTTACAGTCATGGGCAATATGCAGACACAACGCCTTTACGACAGTTTTGCGCTGCTTAAAATCTGTTACATACTCCTGATAAACATCTGCGGTATACAGCTCCTCTGCATCAATCAGAGCCTGAACCTCATCCAGCGCCTCCTCTGCGTCAGAGCGGTTGTAGGACTGAGACAGCAGATCCAGAACCCGCGCTTTGGCATCTGCCGGAATAGCCATCGGCTTGCGCAGCTCGCCCATTACCGGCTCTAACAGCTCTACTGCATCATAAACTACATCGTCCACTACATGGACGGAGCCACTGGAAATATCCATAACAATATTGTATCCGTTGTTTTTGTACTGATGAATCACTATATCTCTCCTTATCTTTCAGCTGTTCTCTTACAGGGTGCGCTTTCCTATGAACGAAAAAGATCCCCTACGATCCGGGACCATAGGGGATCTTTTGGCTTCCTTATCTTGGCTTGAAGCGCTGTCCGATCATTATCTGTTCGGATTCTCGCAGCTCTGGTTGCCAACGGTGCAGGAAGTCTTGCATGCAGACTGGCAGGAAGTCTGGCACTCGCCGCAGCCGCCCTTTTTCATGGACTCTTTCAGAGTCTTGTTATTTAAAGTCTTTACGTGCTTCATACGTTTCGCCTCCTATGCTATGCTTAGAATTCAACGAAATTATATCATATCTTGTCATAGTGTGCAAGCTAAAGTTCCCTGTTTTCACTGTGGACGGAATCTGCTGTAGGTATGGCCGGGAAGCATCCCCCCACGGTAAGAGGCCAGCTCACTGACCGTTACCAGCTGAAAGCCCCGGTTGACTAGCTCCGGAATCAGAACCTCGCTGGCATCGGCTGTGGTCTCATAAAGGTCATGCATCAGAATAATGTCTCCGTCCTTTGCCTGCTCCAACACAGTCTGAATTGTTGTCTGCGCATCTCTTGTTTTCCAGTCCAGCGTATCAATGGACCAGAGCACGGCCGGCATGGAAATAGCTCCTACAATATTCATTCCCGCCTCGCTTCTTGCGCCTCCGCAGGGCCGCATCAGCACCGGGGAAACTCCACAGGCATCTGATACCACCTGATTGGTCCGCGCCAGCTGACTGGCCAGCTCTTCCGGCGGAACCTTGGTCATAAGCGTATGATCGTAGGTATGATTTGCCACCTCACATCCAAGCTCCTCCATTTTTTTGACTACATCCATCCGCTTTTCCGCCTGTTTTCCTACCATAAAAAATGTGGCTCTGCTGTTGTACTTCTCCAAAGCTGCCAGAATTCTCGGAGTTGCGTGTGCAGAGGGACCGTCATCATAGGTCAAAGCAAGCATCGGCTTTGTCGGATCAATATTTCCTGCATAGGTATTTCCACCTTCGTTTTTCTTCACAATGGAAATCCGAATTCCGTCAAGCCGCAGTCCTGCTCCGCTGACGCCTGCCTCCTCCCCGTTCTTCATCCAGTCTGTCCACTGCTGATTCTGAAGAACACTGTAAAGAACATCGTAATTTTCGCCCAGTTCTCCTGTCAGCTTCATACTGACTGCCTCTAAAGGCATGGCTCCCTGAGAGGAGCCGCCCTCTCTGGCATCCTCAACCCAATCCAGCCAGCCGCTTCCGCTCAAATTTACCCGATAGGCAATGGTACCTGTCATATCCTCTGGCTGGTTATGAACAGTCGCACGAAAAGCTGTAATAAACTGATTGACCGGCGCCATGCAATAAGAATTGTCTGCAAAAAAATGACTCCATCCTACCTGATTGACATAAATTCCGTACATCGCTCCAATATCCGGAAGATGATTCGTCCAGCTTTTCGCAGGAATATCTGGCGGCGCTGTTCCTCCTTCTCCTGTATCTGACACATTGGCTGCCTCCAGGTCTGTTCCGTCAGTCGTTTTTTTATTTTCTGCCAGAATCATGTCGGACTGTCCTGAAGCCTCAGCTGAATTTCTCTTTCCAATTCGGCCTGCAGCCAAAAACAGAACCAGCACACAGACAGCAGCCATTCCTGCATAAATTAGATGGCGGCTTCTGCGGGCACTGTGGCGGCGTTTTTCCTGACTGGTTTTCCTGTTCTGTGTATGCCGATTCTGCATCCGACGCAGCTCATCCTCTCCCAGATAGCGGCTCGAAACACGACGCTGGCCTCCTGCAGCCGCGCTGTATCCCTGAGCTCGGTTCCGGCCTCCTGCAGCCGTGCTGTGTCCTTGGCCCCGGTTCTGACCTCCTGTTGCTCTGCTGTATCCCTGATTTCGACCTTCCTGCCCTGAATTTGTGTATGCGGTTCCTCTCATTCCCGAGCGAATTGTCATAACCTCCGGCTGGCTTTGGGCCTTTTTCAGCTGCCGACTTCCTTCTCCCACAGCTTTTTTCTGTCCGCTTCCGCTTCTCTCTCCTGATGCTTTTCTCTGGCCGCTTCCGCTTCTCTCTCCCGCCACTCTTTTCTGACCGCTTCCGCTTCTCTCTCCCACAGCTTTTTTCTGGCCGCTTCCGGTTTTCTCCCCTGCCGCTCTTTTCTGGCCGCTTCCACCGCCTTCTCCTGCCTTCTTTTTGGTTCCGCCTCCGACTGCAGACCGGCCATTTTTCTGCCCAGACTTACCTCCAGCCACCCGGTTTGACTGTTCTGTCGGAGACAATGTCGGCCAGTTTCTTTCTGCCGAATTCCTCCTGACTGTACTTCTTTCCCTCTCCATGCAACTCCTCTGCCTTCTATTTTTTATATAAAAGATCCTCTTTCCGTTTTCAGATCTTTCTTAAAAACTCTGATATTTTAAGAAAGAAGCTCGCTTGCGAGCTTCTCCGCCTGCGGCGGGTCGTCTCATCAGCCCAATTCTCCTCCAATCCATGGAGATCCCCGCGGAGCGTTTTTATGTTACAGGCATACCCTATGACATGAAAAACACTAATTCTAGTATGTCTTCTCACCAGATATAGTATAACAGCCCTTTTTTTACTGTCAATAGAAATCAGAGGAAACTGCTCTTTCTTGCGAATTCTCTGTCTCAGACAGACACTGCAATGCAATTTACCCCCTTCCGTTCATCTGCAAAAGAAGAATCTCACCTGCGAATTTTTCCTACTGAACGCAAGAAACCCCGGCGCTGTCACCAGCGCCGGGGTTTTCACACATCTTTATTCGTCTATTTCTGTATCATCAATCTCAAATACTTCCGCAGCCTCATCCAGACTATCGCCATCATCCTCTGGCAGGATCAGGTTCTCATCATCCTCATCCTCAGACAGAAGAATCTCGTCATCCTTCAGAACCTCGTCAGTATCCAGCTTAACGGAACGATAACGCTTCATTCCAGTACCAGCCGGAATCAGCTTACCAATCAGAACGTTCTCCTTCAGACCGATCAGGTGATCCACTTTACCGTTGATTGCAGCCTCAGTCAGAACCTTGGTAGTCTCCTGGAAGGATGCAGCTGACAGGAAGGAATCTGTTGCAAGAGATGCCTTGGTAATACCCAGCATAACCTGCTTGCCCTCTGCCGGCTTCTTGCCTTCTGCAATCAGAGCCTCGTTCATCTCGTTAAAGTCAAGAACGTCCATGGATACGCCCGGAAGCACATCGCTGTCTCCGCTTTCCTCGATCTTGATCTTCTTTAACATCTGGTGCACAATCATCTCAACGTGCTTATCGTTGATTTCTACACCCTGCAGACGGTAAACTCGCTGTACCTCGCGAAGCATATAGTCCTGAACTGCGCGAACGCCCTTAATCTTCAGGATATCGTGCGGATTGACACTACCCTCGGTCAGCTCATCACCGGCCTCAATCACCTGCTCGTCCTGAACCTTAATTCTGGAACCGTAAGGAATCAGATAGGTCTTGGAGTTGCCGGTTTCTGTATCGGTAACAACAATCTCACGCTTCTTCTTTGTATCTTTAATATTTACCACGCCGCCGAACTCGGAAATAATAGCAAGTCCCTTCGGCTTACGGGCCTCAAAAAGCTCCTCGACACGAGGAAGACCCTGTGTAATATCGCCACCGGCAACACCGCCCGTATGGAAGGTACGCATGGTCAGCTGAGTACCAGGCTCACCGATAGACTGTGCAGCAATGATACCAACTGCCTCACCAACCTGAACCGGCTGTCCTGTAGCCATGTTTGCGCCGTAGCACTTTGCACAGATTCCCACATGAGACTTACAGGTAAGAACAGTACGGATCTTTACGGAATCACGTCCCAGCTTCTCTAATACCTTCATCACCGCTGCAGCACGCTTCGGTGTACACATGTGGTTTGCCTTTACAACAACCTCACCGGTATCCGGGTCGGTAATGGTTTCTGCAATATAACGTCCGGTAATACGCTCCTGCAGGCTCTCGATGGTTTCCTTACCGTCAGAGAATGCCTTGATCTCCATGTAGGGGATCTCCTTGCCTTCGCAGCAGTCTACCTCACGGACAATCAGATCCTGAGATACGTCAACCAGACGACGGGTCAGGTAACCAGAGTCCGCTGTACGCAGCGCCGTATCGGACAGACCTTTACGAGCACCGTGAGCAGAGATGAAGTACTCCAGTACGTCCAGACCCTCACGGAAGTTGGACTTAATTGGCAGCTCGATGGTGTGACCGGTTGTATCGGCCATCAATCCTCGCATACCTGCTAGCTGTTTAATCTGCTTATCAGAACCTCGAGCTCCGGAGTCAGCCATCATGTAGATGTTGTTATACTTATCCAGGCCGGTCAGCAGATCGTGGGTCAGCTGATCATCCGTTGTCTTCCAGGTTTCAATAACCTCTTTATAACGCTCCTCCTCGGTAATCAGACCGCGGCGGTAGTTCTTTGCAATCCGGTCTACGGTAGCCTGTGCCTCAGCAATCAGTCTCGGCTTGGACTCCGGCACCGTCATATCAGAAATAGATACCGTCATGGCTGCTCTGGTAGAATATTTGTAACCAATGGCCTTAATATCATCCAGGGTTACAGCAGTCTGAGTAGCGCCATGTACATTAATAACCTTCTCCAGAATCTTCTTCAGCTGTTTCTTTCCTACATGGAAGTCTACCTCAAGAAGCAGTTCATTTCCCTCCACACTTCTGTCTACAAATCCCAGATCCTGCGGAATAATCTCATTGAAAATGAAACGTCCTACTGTAGATTCTACCACGCCGCTGTGAACCGTGCCGTCAGGCATGGTTTTTGTCACACGGGCCTTGATCCTGGAATGCAGAGTAACAACTCCGTTTTCATAAGCAAGAATTGCTTCATTTACGCTCTTGAAGATCTTGCCCTCACCCTTTGCACCTGGGCGCTCCTGGGTCAGGTAGTAAATACCAAGAACCATATCCTGAGACGGAACCGCTACAGGACCACCATCAGACGGCTTCAGCAGGTTGTTGGGAGAAAGAAGCAGGAAGCGGCACTCTGCCTGGGCCTCTACAGACAGGGGCAGATGTACAGCCATCTGGTCACCGTCGAAGTCCGCATTGAACGCGGTACATACAAGCGGATGCAGCTTGATTGCCTTACCTTCTACCAGAATCGGTTCGAATGCCTGAATACCCAGTCTGTGCAGAGTAGGCGCACGGTTCAGCATAACAGGATGCTCTTTAATAACATCCTCCAGCACATCCCATACCTCTGTCTGCAGGCGCTCTACCATCTTCTTTGCGCTCTTGATATTGTGTGCAGTTCCGTTCTGAACCAGCTCCTTCATAACGAAGGGCTTAAACAGCTCAATCGCCATCTCTTTAGGAAGACCGCACTGATAAATCTTTAACTCCGGTCCTACAACGATAACGGAACGTCCGGAATAGTCAACTCGCTTACCAAGCAGGTTCTGACGGAAACGTCCCTGCTTACCTTTCAGCATATCGGAAAGAGACTTTAACGCACGGTTTCCCGGGCCGGTAACCGGTCTGCCCCGGCGGCCGTTGTCGATCAGAGCGTCCACAGCCTCCTGAAGCATACGTTTCTCGTTACGAACAATAATATCCGGTGCGCCCAGCTCCAGCAGACGGGCCAGACGGTTGTTTCTGTTGATAATTCTTCTGTATAAGTCATTTAAGTCAGAGGTAGCAAAACGGCCGCCGTCCAGCTGTACCATAGGACGGATATCCGGCGGAATTACCGGAATTACGGTCATGATCATCCATTCCGGCTTGTTTCCGGAATTACGGAAGGCCTCAACAACCTCCAGACGCTTAATAATGCGGGCTCTCTTCTGGCCGCTGGCGTCCTTTAACTCTTTCTTTAACTGCTCAGACTCCTTCTCCAGGTCAATCGCCTGCAGCAGTTCCAGGATGGACTCTGCGCCCATTCCCACGCGGAAGGAGCCGTAGCCCCATTTCTCCACTTCCTCCCGGTACTCCTTCTCAGACAGAACCTGCTTATACTGCAGGCTGGTCTGTCCCTGGTCCAGGACAATATAGGATGCGAAATACAGCACCTTCTCCAGAATACGGGGAGAAATATCCAGGATCAGTCCCATCCGGCTGGGGATTCCCTTAAAATACCAGATGTGGGACACAGGAGCGGCCAGCTGGATGTGGCCGATACGCTCTCTGCGGACACTGGCCTTGGTTACTTCTACGCCGCATCGGTCACAGATTACGCCTTTATAACGGATCTTTTTATATTTGCCGCAATGACATTCCCAGTCCTTGCTGGGTCCGAAAATACGCTCACAGAACAGACCGTCCCGCTCGGGCTTTAAGGTCCGGTAGTTAATAGTCTCAGGCTTTTTTACCTCGCCGTGGGACCACTCCAGAATCTTTTCCGGGGAAGCCAGGCCAATCTTAATGGCGTCAAATGTCAATGGCTGATAAGTTTCATTTGTCTCAGGCATGAGCGATACTCCCTTCTATTATTCTTCGTCAGAGTCATCGAAATCCAAATCAATGGAATCCATATCCTCGTCAAAATCATCACTGCTGTCCTCGTCTACATCAACCAGCTCTCCGCCTTCGAACTCCTGCTTCTGATAGCCGTAGTCACCGAAGGATTCCTCCCGGTTGTAGTGACGGTCGCCTTCAATAATGGACCGCAGATCGGTCTCATCGTAATCTACGTTTTCACCAATCTCTACTTCAGTATTGTCGTCACGCAGTACACGGACATCCAGGCCCAGAGACTGAAGCTCTTTTAACAGAACCTTAAAGGACTCCGGAACTCCCGGCTCAGGGATATTCTCACCCTTGATAATCGCCTCGTAGGTCTTCACACGTCCGACAACATCATCAGACTTCACAGTCAGGATCTCCTGCAGGGTATAGGATGCACCATACGCCTCCAGAGCCCAAACCTCCATCTCTCCGAAACGCTGTCCGCCGAACTGAGCTTTACCGCCCAGAGGCTGCTGAGTAACCAGAGAGTATGGGCCGGTGGAACGGGCATGAATCTTATCGTCAACCAGGTGATGCAGCTTCAGATAATGCATGTGTCCGATGGTTACCGGGCTGTCAAAATATTCGCCGGTACGTCCGTCGCGAAGTCTTACCTTACCGTCACGGCTTAAAGGAACGCCCTTCCAAAGCTCTCTGTGCTCCAGATGTGCTCCCAGGTAATCGATAACGCCCGGTTTCAGGATGTCTTTATATTTTTCTACAAATTCCTCCCAGGAAGTGTTGACATAATCGTTGGCAACCTCCAGGGTATCCATAATATCAATCTCGTTTGCACCGTCAAATACCGGTGTCGCAATGTTAAAGCCAAGAGCCTTTGCAGCCAGGCTTAAGTGAATCTCCAGCACCTGTCCGATATTCATACGGGACGGTACGCCCAGAGGATTCAGAACGATATCCAGGGGACGTCCATTCGGCAGGAACGGCATATCCTCAACAGGAAGCACACGGGAAACAACACCCTTGTTTCCGTGACGTCCAGCCATCTTATCACCTACAGAAATCTTACGCTTCTGAGCAATGTAGATGCGGACAGTCTGATTTACGCCAGGAGCCAGCTCATCGCCGTTCTCTCTGGTAAATACCTTTGCATCCACGATAATTCCGTATGCGCCGTGCGGCACCTTCAGAGAAGTATCGCGAACCTCTCTTGCCTTCTCACCAAAGATCGCTCTTAACAGACGCTCCTCAGCAGTCAGCTCTGTCTCTCCCTTAGGCGTAACCTTACCAACCAGAATATCTCCGGCACGAACCTCTGCACCGATACGGATAATTCCTCTCTCGTCCAGATCCTTTAACGCATCATCACCAACACCGGGAACATCGCGGGTAATCTCTTCCGGTCCCAGCTTAGTGTCACGGGCTTCTGCCTCGTATTCCTCAATATGAACTGAAGTATATACATCTTCCTGAACCAGACGTTCAGACAGCAGAACCGCATCCTCGTAGTTATAACCCTCCCAGGTCATAAAGCCAATCAGAGGGTTCTTACCCAGAGCAATCTCACCGTTCTGAGTAGAAGGACCATCAGCGATTACCTCGCCGGCCTCTACATGATCATTCTTATATACAATCGGCTTCTGGTTATAGCAGTTAGACTGGTTGCTTCTCTTAAACTTGGTCAGATGATAAACATCACGGCCGCCGTTGTCATCCCGCTTGATAATAATCTCGTTAGATGCGGAACGCTCAACCACACCTGCGTGCTTTGCCACTACGCACACGCCAGAGTCAACAGCTGCCTTTGCCTCAATACCGGTTCCTACAACAGGAGCCTCTGTGCTGAGCAGCGGTACGGCCTGACGCTGCATGTTAGATCCCATCAGCGCACGGTTTGCGTCATCGTTCTCCAGGAAAGGAATCATGGAGGTTGCCACGGAGAATACCATCTTCGGGGAAACGTCCATCAAATCAATCGCCTTCTTCTGGAATTCAGAAGTCTCCTCACGGAAACGTCCGGAAACGTTATTGTGAATGAAGTGACCTTCCTCATCCAGCGGTTCGTTTGCCTGTGCAACAATGAAGTTATCCTCTTCATCTGCTGTCAGATAAACCACATCATCTGTAACAATAGGATTCATCGGGTCTGTCTTATCGACAATTCGGTACGGAGCCTCAATAAAGCCGTACTGATTGACTCTTGCATAGGTTGCCAGAGAGTTGATCAGACCGATGTTGGGTCCCTCAGGAGTCTCGATAGGACACATACGTCCGTAATGGGTGTAGTGTACGTCTCGCACCTCGAATCCGGCACGATCTCTGGACAGACCGCCAGGTCCCAGAGCGGACAGACGTCTCTTGTGGGTCAGCTCAGCCAGCGGGTTATTCTGATCCATAAACTGAGACAGCTGGGAGCTTCCAAAGAACTCCTTCACTGCTGCAGTGACCGGTTTAATATTGATCAGGGACTGGGGCGTGATGCCGTCCATATCCTGAGTTGTCATACGTTCTCTTACCACACGCTCCATACGGGACAGACCGATACGATACTGGTTCTGAAGCAGCTCGCCAACGGCACGGATACGACGGTTGCCCAGATGGTCAATATCATCTGCATTGCCGATCTCGCCTTCCAGATGCATATTATAGTTGATGGAAGCAATGATATCTTCCTTTGTAATATGCTTGGGAATCAGCTCGCTGATATTGCGGTGAATCAGAACCTTTAATGCCTCCTGATCTCCGCCAGCTTCTTCCAGAATGTTTTTCAGTACCGGGTAATATACTAATTCTGCAATCCCGATTTCCTTCGGATCAAAATCCACATAAGCAGCCAGATCAACCATCCGGTTAGACAGCACCTTGTAGTTGCGATCCGGTCCCTGAATCATAACATAGGGAACAGCTGCGTTCTGCAGAGTCTCTGCCAGCTCCTTATCTACCAGCGCTCCAGCCTCTGCCAGAACCTCTCCAGTGGTTTCATCCACTACAGTCTCTGCCAGAACATGACCCTTGATGCGGTTTTTGAAATGAAGCTTTTTGTTGAATTTATATCTGCCGACTTTGGCCAGGTCGTAACGACGCGGGTCAAAGAACATGCTGTTTAACAGGCTCTCTGCACTATCAACGGATAAAGGCTCACCCGGACGAATCTTGCGGTACAGTTCCAGAAGACCATCCTGGTAATTCTCAGATGTATCCTTGCTGAAGCTAGCCAGAAGCTTGGGCTCCTCACCAAACAGCTCTGTAATCTCCGCATTCGTTCCATAGCCCAGGGCACGAATCAGCACCGTTACCGGCACCTTACGGGTCCTGTCCACGCGCACGTAGAAAATGTCATTGGAGTCTGTCTCATACTCCAGCCATGCGCCCCGGTTGGGAATCACGGTGCAGGTATAAAGCTCTTTACCGATCTTATCATGGCCAATTCCATAATAAATACCGGGAGAACGAACCAGCTGGCTTACAATAACACGCTCTGCTCCGTTAATAACAAAAGATCCGGTATCCGTCATCAGCGGAAGATCGCCCATAAAAATCTCATGCTCGTTGATCTCTTCTTTATCCTTATTGTAGAGTCTTACGCGAACCCTCAGCGGAGCTGCATAAGTAGCATCCCGCTCCTTACATTCTTCGATCGTATACTTAACTTCATCCTTACATAATGTGAAATCTACAAATTCCAGGCTAAGATGACCTGCAAAGTCAGAGATTGGGGAGATATCTTCAAACACTTCCTTCAATCCTTCATCGAGGAACCACTGATAGGAGTCTTTTTGAATCTCAATCAGGTTTGGCATCTCAAGAACTTCCTTCTGTCTTGAGTAGCTCATTCTAACGCTTTTCCCGGAAGTCACCGGACGCATTCTGCTTTTCTCCATTGACATTTTCACCCCTGTTTTCTAATCATTTTTACGGCATTTTTGGGCGTAAAATGCCCATGATGCCACAATAGTGCACACTCCATAATATCATAAGCCTGTCAAGGTGTCAAGTATTTTTTCCTTGCATTTTTCCCTAAAAAATGCTATACTATTGAAACAGGTATGTCCTGTTACATATTGAACACGATGGAGGTATACCCCGTGAGTACTTTTCTCAATGTTGTGCTGGTAATTCTTGTAATTGCCGCCATTGTACTGGCTGTACTGTATTTTCTCGGCCGAAAGCTGGAGAAGCGTCAGGTGGAGCAGGAGCAGCTTCTGGAAGCGTCCAAGCAGGTCGTATCCATGCTCGTCATCGACAAAAAGAAGATGAAGATCAAAGACGCCGGACTTCCCAAGATGGTCTACGAGCAGACACCCAAGTACATGCGCTGGGCAAAGGTTCCCGTAGTAAAAGCCAAGGTCGGACCTAAGGTGATGACTCTGATGGCTGATGAACGTGCTTTCCAGATGCTTCCGGTAAAGACCGAGGCCAAGGTAGTGGTAAGCGGCATCTACATCACTGAAGTGAAGAGCGTCCGCGGCGGAATTCCTACTCTGCCGCCGAAAAAGAAGGGTTTCTTTGCAAGATTCAAAAAAGAAAAGAAAGCAGACAAATAATTACCGGCTTTCAGGACACAACACAAAACGGATATCAGAATTCCCACAAACGAGGACTCTGATATCCATTTTTTGATTCCGCAAAAGGGCTTCCCCTTACAGCTCCTACAGCTCCAGACTTGCTCCCTCTCTGGAACATACATCCAGCACAATACTGCAGTCAGAAATATGATCATAATTAATATCCAGAGAATAATCCACAGATACCTTCAGGCTGTTCTCATTCTCCTCCAGCTGAATCCGATTCGTTGAAAATCCTACTACCATCTCGCCCATTGGCGTCACATATCTGGTCAGCGCCTTCTGATCCTGCTCAAATACCATGTGAGCCGTGGCTACGCCGCTTTTTAAAACGTCCATTTTCCTGGGTGTCACCTTGATTACATTGCGGATAGTCCCTTCAAATCCCTCCATGGCCTCTTCATATATAATATAATGCTTGCCGTTTTTCTGAAAATAATCGCCGGCCGTAATGATTTCCACATCATCGCTTTCTCCATCCATGGCCTGAAGCCCGCTGATTTTAATAAGAACGTCCTTCGTCATCTGTATCCCCCGGTTTCCTTAATAATTTTCAATATCAATTTTTCGTGTTTCCTTTACCTCGTTAGGCAGAATGGAAGTGGCAAAGCTGGTAAACTTTTCTGCCAGGTCACTGACAAAAAACTGGTACTTTTCTCCCTGAAGCGGTTCTGCTCCATCCCGTTCAAGCCCCCGCTCTTCCAAAAGCTGCTTCAGCTCAATCGCTGTTTCATAGGCTGGATTTACCAGAACCACATCCTCTCCCATCAGTCTGCGCAGAGTAGAACGCAGCAGCGGATAATGGGTACAGCCCAGTACCAGCGTATCGATATATTTTCCTTTCAGTACACTAAGATACCGGGAAGCAATCTCATCTGTCACAGAATCATGGAGAAGTCCCTCCTCCACCAGGGGAACAAACAGCGGACAGGGCTTTCCCGTCACCTGAATATCCGGCTTCAGCTGCTTCATCACTCTGGTATAAATCCCGCTGCCAATGGTTCCCTCTGTGCCAATCACGCCGATCTTTCCGTTTCTGGTGGCCTGCACTGCCGTTCTGGCGCCTGCATTAATCACACCAATAATGGGGATATCCGACTCTGCAGCCACCGTATCCAGAGCATAGGCGCTGGCCGTATTGCAGGCGATCACAATCGCCTTTACTTCCCTGGTCCGCAAAAAACGGATAATCTGACGGGAGTAACGGAGTATGGTATCTTTGGATTTGTTTCCATAAGGCACCCGGGCTGTATCTCCAAAATATACGATTCTCTCCTCCGGAATCTGACGCATAATCTCTCTCGCTACCGTCAGTCCTCCCACTCCGGAATCAAATACGCCTACCGGCGCATTTCTGTCTGTCTGAATCATGGTCACCTCTTCCTGAGCCCCTTCCTTTTACCGTTCAAAGGCCAGCTCAATCAGACGGTCAATCAGCTGCTTTTTCGGAATTCCCGCAGCCTCCCACAGCATCGGATACATGCTGATCGCCGTAAATCCAGGCATGGTATTGATCTCATTAAAGATCACCTCGCCGCTGTCTGTCACGAAAAAGTCTACCCGGGCAAGACCATAGCCATCTACTGCATTGAAAATCTTCTCAGCCGCCTTTTTCACCTTCTCAGCTGCATTTCCCGGCAGCTCTGGATTGATCACAGTACGAGATTCCTCGTTGTAATATTTGGCGTCAAAATCATAAAAATCTGCTGCTGCCAGAATCTCTCCCACACCGGAGGACTGTACCGGTTTTTCTCCGCCACCTAATACCGCACACTCTACCTCATGGCCGATAATGGTCTCCTCCACCAGAATCTTCCGATCATGGCGGGCTGCCTCCTCCAGTCCGGCAATCAGCTGTTCCCTGTTTTCCGCCTTGGAAACCCCCCGGGATGAGCCTGCATTGGAAGGCTTAATAAATACCGGATAAGCAAACCGTTCCTCTACCTGACGGATCACCCGATCCATATCCTGTCTCATTTTCCAGACCATAACCGGCACATAGGCCGCCTGACGAATTCCCAGATCATCTACAATGATCTTTGTATATAACTTATCCATAGACACTGCAGAAGAAAGCACGCCGCACCCTACATAGGGCAGCTTTGCCAGAGAGAACAGTCCCTGCACAGTTCCATCCTCTCCGTAAAGACCGTGAAGCACGGGGAATACCACATCCACCTTTTCCTCCCAACGGCAATCACCTTCTGTATACATAATGCACTGCTTTGTAGCATCCGGTGAAATCACCGCTTCCACTCTGCTGTCTCTCCAGGCGCCGGAACGGATGTCTTCTACAGACCCGGTTTTCAGCCAGTGGCCTTCCTCCGTAATTCCAATCAGCACCATATCGTATTTTAAGGTATCTATCTGTTCAATCACATTGGCAGCAGACATACAGGACACTACATGCTCAGAAGACTGTCCGCCAAACAGCACTGCGATTTTTTTCTTATCCATTCTTTTTTCCTCCCGCTTGGTTATAACCTCGGATTATCCGCATCCATTCAGGAGCAGACCTCTTCCTGTCCGGCTTTTCCGCCTGATTTTCCACTGTCCTGAATCGTTACGTTTAATTATATCATATTTGTCAATACTTAAAAAGCAACCACAAAACAAGGAGGTTTTTCATGAAAACATATCAATTCTGCCGGCGTCAGCTGGCTTTGGGACTTGGATTTTTATTTATGGCGCTTCTTCTTTCCATGAATCAGGTGCAGCAGCAGCGGGAAGCGCTGGCACAGAGAATCGCTCCCGCTCTGCTTCGCTTTCATATTCTGGCAAACAGCGACAGTTCTGCAGACCAGCAGGTCAAGCTGGAAGTCCGCAGTCTGATTCTGGACTATATTCAGGAACTTCTTCCCCCAGAACAGGGCAAGAAGGAAACCATCCGCTGCCTGAGAGAACAGAAGGCTGCGATTGAAAAAACTGCCAGCCAGTATCTGGCACAGCGCGGCTATCCTTACGGAGCAGAGCTGGAAATTACCCGGTGCTATTTTCCCACAAGAGTATACGACAATATGGTGATTCCCTGTGGCGAGTACGATGCCGCCCGGATTACGCTGGGAAAAGGGAAGGGGCATAACTGGTGGTGCGTCCTGTATCCCCGGTTCTGCTTTGTGGATGCCGCCTGTAAGGAAATCCCCAAGGAAAGCAGAAGCCAGCTTCGGAATCAAATAAATCAGGACGACTATCTCGCCCTGGAGAATCATCGTCCTGATTTTGAATTCCGTTTTCGTTTGTTTCCGTCCTTTTCCTTTTCCAAATCCCCGGCTCCGGACTACTCTACTGCTGCCAGTCCGGTTATGCCCCAATCATAATTTTCCATAGCCTGCCACAGACTTAAATTGGCTGACTCAAAGGCAGCCTTCTTCTGATAATAAGCAAGCTGAAGGCCAATATACTGAATTTCAGAAATCAGCCCGTTCTGATACTGGCGCTGCGCCGCCCCCCAGGAGGCTTCTGCTGCCTGATAGCCGGTCGCTGCCGCATCATAAGCAGCTTTTTTATCCATCACATCCTGATACAGCCGCTGCATTTCGATTGTCAGCTTCTGATCGCCTTCATCCAGAATTTTATTTCTGTTTTCCCTCTTGGCATTGGTCTTTCCTGCCGCTGAGGTTCTCTGGCTGATGAGCGTATAGTTATTGCCAATCGCTTTTTTTGTATCTTCTTCCAGATTCATGCCCTCCAGCCTTGTCATATCAAAGGCTGGAAGAGAGCGGATTTCCGGATTGGTCTCCGGATCATATCCCAACAGCTGGCAGAGACTTCTTCTTACACTGTCTGCCTGATTATTAAGAGATGCCAGCTGAGACTGAGCTGACAGAAAGCTGGTATAGGAAGAAAGAACATCTTTATCCGTTGCCAGTCCCAGTTCTTTCTGACGGGTGTACATCTGATACTGTCTGTCATAAAGCTGTACCATGGTCTCCAGCGTTGCTATATTCTGGCGAATCGTATCATAGCCAATCATAGCCTGCTGGGCTCCCGCTGTCATCTGCCTCTCATAGCTGCGTATGGAACCGGTTGATTTGTTATCGTTCCACTGGCTTACGGTGTCTTCCATGGACTCCATCGTTGACTGATATCCCTTTTTCAGCTGCTTTGCCGTAGAAATCAGAACCTGATTGCCCATCATTTCTCCGGCGCTCTCATAGCTGTCTGCCAGATTCTTTACCACCTGATACTGGCTTTCCAGCTCCGTTACCATATTGGCATAATCCTGTCTCGTATCTTCATAGGTTTTCCACACCTGGGAAATCGTAGGATTGTATTCCCTGATCCGGTTTTGAATTTCACTGTATTCCAGAACATTATCCTGGAGTCTTGCCAGCTCCTCTTCACTGTATCTGCCAGCCTCAGGCGAAGCGCCGGGACCTGTAGGAGAATAGGCAAATGCCGGTACGGATGTCACTGCCAGCATACATACTGTCACTGCCGCAATGGCACGTTTTCTGTGCTTCATACTGCCACCTCCCTATCAGGCTGCGCTGGCCAGACCCTTTACTGCCCAGTCATAGGTTTCCATAGTCTGGAACAGATTCAGATCTGCTGTTTTCATTGCCAGCTCCTTATTCTGAAGATCATACTGCTGAGTGGTAAGCTGGTTCTGGCTGGCCTTTCCCTGCTGGAACTGAAGCTCCATGCTCTGCAGATCCCGGCGCGCCAGCTCCAGCTCTGCGGCTGCCTGATCATAGGCCAGCTTGGCTGCCAGTACGTTCTGATAATTGGTTACCAGTGCAGAACCGATTTTCTGCTCATTATCTGCAATCGTCTTCTGTAAAGATTCCTTTGTTGTTCCGCTTTCTGCATTTTTCAACTTTTTCTTATTTACCAAAAGCGTATAGTTATTTTCCAGCGCCTTTTCCCTGTCTGCCGCCGGATCCATTCCCTGAATCCGGGACACGTCAGCTGCAGGCACCTGGCAGATCTCCGGCTGAGCGTCATAGGTCCACCCAGTCATCACCAGAAGCTTCTGCCGTACATTCTCAATATTTGATTTGGCAGATTCCACATTCCGCTCTGCAGTCTGAAGAGCTTCCCTGGCATTCAGCACATCAACCTGTGTCGCTGTTCCGATAGCCGCTCTCGTTTCTGCACTGGTCAGAGACATTTGCGCCTGATCCCTTGCAATCTCAGCCTGCTTGAGACTTAACTGATTCTTCTCCAGGGTCACCATGTTGCTCTGAGCCACAGTTACCAGGGTTTTTTCTGCCTGCTTGTAGTTCCAGCCGATGATTTCACTGTCCTCCAGGTTATCATCTGCCTGCTTTTCCATATTTTTTGCCTGGATTTCAGCAGAAAGCATGGAAGCAACCACATAGCCATAAGTAGGATCGTCGGAATCCGGATAGGAAATATTGGCATAAATCTCGTTTGCCATATCCCGGTATTTGTCAGAAACATCATCCTTGGTATCCCCGTAATCTCTGCGGAACTCATTCAAATCCAGCTGATTGGTCTGAACCGTGGTATTGTACTCCGCAATCAGATCCTCCAGCTCATCATACTCCATTTTATTGTCTCTTAATCTCGCCCACTCCTCTGAAGTTCTGGCGAATTCCGGGCTGGCTGCCAGAGCGGTCATGGGCGCCGCCGCGAGCATCACTCCTGTGATGCTTACGGACAGTGCTCGTTTCCAGATTTTCATTCAAATCCCTCCAAAGATGCTTATCAATAGTGACTAATCATTAATCATAATGAGGTTCCGGTTTTTTCTTACGGCTCATAACAGAATAATAAACCGGAAGCATTAACAGTGCCAAAATGGTGGAGGCAATCAGACCTCCTACGTCTACCAGTGCCAGACCCTGCATACTCTCTCCGCTGTCGCCATAAGCCATAGCCATAGGAATCATGGATACTACTGTCGTCAGTGTTGTCATCAGAATCGGGCGCAGACGTGTTGCACCTGCCTCAATCAGCGCCGTCTCCTTATCCATTGTCTGCCGGTACTGGTTTACCGTATCTACATACAGAATACCGTTATTTACTACCGTACCAACCAGCATCAGGAATCCCAGAAGAGATGCCATACTGATGGGCACGTCACACAGGTACAAAAGTCCGAAGGATCCAATCAGAGAGAATGGAATCGTAGTCATAACCATGGTTGAGAACTTCGGTGACTCAAACTGTGCCGCCATAACAACGAATACCAGGAAAATTGCTGTAGCAATGGCTCCGCCCAGGTTTCCAAATTCTTCCAGCATCGCCTCATCCATGGCATTTGTTGCACGGGTAATATTCGGTCCCATGTGTTTCTCTACCACATCCTGATACAGCCTTGTCTCAATAGCCTTTACCTGTCTGGGATCGTCTGTTGTCAGTTCACCGGTAATGGTTACCTGATACTGTCTGTTCTTTCTTACAATGGCAGCCGGGCTGTCCTTAAACACAATATCTGCCACATCTGTTAACGCAACAGAGGTGCCGCTGTTGGTTGTCAGAACAATACCCTGCAGCTCGTCAATGGTATCGTACTGTTCCGGCGGGTACTCTACATTAACACTGACCTCCTCGCCGTCAATCTTCAGAGTTGTTGCCTCTTTGCCCCCCAGAATGCTGCTTACTGTTCCGGCAATCTGAAGAGGTGTAATATTTTCTGCGTTTGCCTTTACTGCATCAATGTTCAGCTTGACAACCGGCGCTGCGTTTTCCAGTGTCGTGTGCACCTTGCTTACATCTGCGTGCTCCATCAGAGCATTGGCAATCTCATCAGAAGCCTCCTTCAGCTCATCGTACTGAGAGCTTTGAAGAATATACTCAGCCTTTCCTGTTGAAGAAGACATCATGGAGGAAGAGGAGGATGCATCTACAGAAATATTGGCGCCTGTCACCTGATTCAGCAGTTTCTTCCACTCTTTTACAACCTGATCCGTTTCCCGTTCACGGTCATCCTTTAAATAAGCTGTTAAGGTTGCGCCGCCTGTACTTAAGCTCATTCCGCTTCCGCCTGAAGTCAGCATATAGGAATCCAGATCCGGATCATTCTTGATCAGGTTCTCTACTTTCTGATAAATCTTATCATTCTCTTCCACAGTCAGGCCGGGACGAGTTTCAATACTGACATCAATGGTTCCCGTATCATCCGCAACCATCAGCTCCATACGCAGCTTTGTTGCCATAAAAAGAGAAAGCACAAGCAAAGCTACAGAAGTTAAAATAACGGTTTTCTTCTTCGGCAGCAGAACCTTCATAATATTGCGATAGCCGTTCTGCATGGCTCTTAAGAGCCCTCCTACCGGAGAATTTTCTTTTTCCTGAGGCTTAAACATACAGTAGCAAAGAGGAACAATGGTCATTGCACTGATTAGAGAAGCTACCAGGCAGAATACAATGGTAAAGCCCAGAGGCTTAAACATCTGTCCTGTCATTCCTTCCAGCAATGCCAGCGGGATAAATACAACACAGGTGGTTGCAGTACCGCCGATAATAGACTGGAGTACAACGCCGCTTCCCTTTAAGGCTGCCTCCCGGTATCCTACCAGTCCCTTTCCCTCTGTAGAACGGAAGCAGCTTTCCAGAACTACAATGGAGTTATCTACCATCATTCCGACACCGAGCACCAGGGACGAAAGGGTTACTACGTTTAAGGTAAAGCCCATTGCCCTCATCGCAATCAACGTTGCCAGAATAGAGATTGGGATAGAAGTACCAACAATCAGAGATGCCTTGATTTCTCCAAAGAACAGGAAAATAATAATCATGGAAATAATAACTGCCATTACCATGGTTTCCATTACGCTCTTTAAAGACGCCTGAATATCATCACTGCTGTCATATACCACCACCATATCCAGATTCGGATCCTGAGCTTTCAGATTTTCAATGGTTGAATTCACTGCCTTTGATACATCCATAGCCGCAGCGCTCTGCAGCTTCTTAATACCAATCGAAATGGTATCCTGGCCATTATAGCGGGCTACGCCTGTGGTATCCTCCAGGGCCATTCCTACATTTGCGATATCCTCCAGATAAATGGTATTGCCATTTCCAAGAGTAATGGGAATCTGCTTCAGAAGATCCACTGTATTATATTCTGTTCCTGCACTGACTGACAGCTTCTGCCCACCTACAATGGTATCGCCTGCCGGATAGGTAAAATCTGCACTTCCCACAGACTGAGCAATGGAACTCATGTCCAGATGATACTGCTTCAGTTTTTCCGGGATCAGCTGAATCTGAATATATTCCTCCTGACCGCCGCTGACGCTGACATCGGAAACATCCGTGATTTTTTCAATTTCCGGAACAATCACATTATCTACATAGTTATACAGGTTCGGCTCCGTTTTATGATTTACTGAAAGCATCATGACCGGCATATCATCAATGTTCATCTCCGCAATGACCGGTGATTCGCAGTCATCCGGAAGAGTTGCCTCTACGATATCCATCTTCTTTTTCAGATCATCATAAGCCTCATCAATGTCCTTACCATAATCATACTGAATCATAACAAAGGACATATTTTCCATAGATTGAGACTGAATCGTATCGACACCGCTTAGGGAACCGATTTCATCCTCGATTTCTGTTGTTACCAGGTCATTGACATCCTCCGGGCTGGCACCGGGATATACGGTTGCGATAATCAGCATCGGCATATCCATGGACGGCATCAGCTCCAGTTTTGAAGAAAATACGGACTGAAGACCGAATACAATCAGGCACAGCACTGCCAGCACTGTTGTAACCGGGCGTTTCAGGACCGATCTTGTTAATCCCATAGCTGTTTCCTCCTATCCTTATTCCGCCTTGGCAGCTCCTGCTGCATCGGTATTTTCTGCATCTGTCTGGTCTGCTGCACTCTCTTCAGCTGCTGTATCTCCAGCCTGAGATTTCTGTACCTTAGAACCCTCATACAGCTCTGAACTCCAGGTGGTGATAACCTCATCTGTCATATCGATACCTGACAGAATCTGCACCCGCTCAGAATCATAAATACCAACCTCTACCGGAATCTGATGAACCGTTCCATCCTCATAGAGGTATAAATATGCGTCTCCGCCGGAATAATAAACGGTATCTACCGGAAGAGTCATGACATTTTCCTGTTTGTCAGAAGTAACCTTCAGCTGTACCGAAGAGCCGGTTGGCAGTGCGTCTCCGTCTTCAACAGAGGCCTTCACCTGAAACAGCCCAGTAGCTGCATCAATCATGCTGCTGATTTCGTTGATGGTTCCTGTATATTCAGAGCCATTTTTTTCAATATAGATAGAATCCCCTGTCTTAAGCTGTTTTGCAATTTTCTCCGGCACTGCAAAAGAAACGGATTTACTTCCCTCACCGGCAATTACAGTAATCAGATTCTGCTGAGAAACATTGTCATGTACCTCAATATCACAGATTTCTACCTTACCGCTGATGGTTGCCGTAATATTCGCATATTCCATCTGATGATCATAATTCAGCTTTGCTGAATCATACTGAATCTGAGCATTCTTTGCAGCTGTCTGGGCCTGCTCCAGCATAGCGCTGGCAATATCGCCGGCCTGGAAGAGAGCCTGCTGACGGGCCAGATTCGTCTGGGCATCCTGCAGCGCCTGAGTGGCACTTTCCAAACTCAGTCTTGCCGCATCTACCTGTTTGGTATCAATGGTACAAATAGGCTGTCCCTCTTCTACCACATCTCCTGCTTTTACAAATACCTCCGTCACCTCACCAGCCATTTTGGGGTAAATATAAACCACATCTGACGGTTCCACACTTCCTACTAACTCACGGAACAGCTCAATGGTTCCTGTTTCTGGTGTCTGCACATCCACAACCGGAATTGCTGCCTCTTCCACAGGGGCATTCTTTTTCAGCGCCCTTGGCACTGTTATGGCAGCCACTGCAGCGATTGCTACTACAATTCCTCCGACTACAATTTTCTTTTTCATGATTGTCTCCTCATTTTTCAGTTTTTATTTCGATACGCACCGTACTTCAAAAGCTCCAGATCATCCCGGAAGTGCTTTTTTGCTTCTTCCGCCTTATCCATATTCTGGACATACCATTTAACAGAAAATGTCATGGTCATCATTCCCATTCGTAAAAGCGAATCAAATTCCTCCGGCTTTTCATAAGGATATCTGCTTCTATCAAGACGTTCAAATATCCACTGGTTCATCTTCATACCTTCGTCCTTCCCCGAATGCCGGGTCCGGAACATCCCCCCATCCATGCCAAAAAGACTTTCACCCTCCTGGCTGGTAAACACATTGCGAACAACCTCCATCATGGTCTTTGTTTCCTGAAGCTCATCTATCAGCCGCTGGAACAGCCATTCCAGCAATCCAAAATAGTCGCCTCCGTTCGCCTCCAATTCCTCTTCACACAGCTGAAGCATATTCTCAAATCCATCAGAAAGAATATATTCCAGCAAATCTTTTTTATCCACAAAATATGTATAAAAACTGCCTCTTGATATATCCGCATTGTGGATAATCTGGTTGATTGACACCTTCTCGTATGGTACTCTTGCAAACTCCAAAACAGCCGCCGCCCGAATAGCCTGCCGTTTTTCCTCCGGCAAACGGTGAAACCGTTCTGTAGGCATTGTTCCCCCTCCCTTCATCCTCTTTGATTTTCATGGCTGATTCTGCCGATGCTTCTAAGCTCCATTCCCGGTTCTTTCCATCAGCTTTTTTCAGCCCTGTTTCAAAAGGTGACAAGTTGTCATCTATACTCCGAAAAACAGTTTTCATTATAATGACACCTTGTCACCATGTCAATAGAGGTCATAGTTTTTTCACAGAATTTATATTTTTTTAGTTTCTTGCTAAGAATTATTTTCGAATTGCACTGTGGGGGGATTTTAATTGAAGTCCAATGATATATTTTGCGTGTTCACTTTATAGAGTAGATTTTATATTATAATATGAGGATTTTGCATTTTTAATGGATATCCGCGATTTTTGCACAATACTAGGCTCTCTTTTTGCAGTTTTAAAAGAAAATCGCGATTCCTGCACAATCCTGGGTTCTTTCCCACATAATCCGCAAGATACACCGGGCGTCTGCCTTATAAAAATTCAGACAGGAAAACGCTTATGAAAACAAACTTTCAACGCATTTTCCTGTCTGAAACTTTAGCTGTTACTATTAAATACGACTTTCGTTATCTCTCATAAATCGGTACTCTGCCACAGAGCGATCAAAACCGCGAATGTGGTTATAAAGCCAGTTGGTCACGTTCTCATTCACAGACTCTACAAAAGCAGCGGTAGGACCTTCCTGCTCCTCCAGCATCGCATACAGATCCTTTACCACCTGGCGCAGCTCCTCGTGTTTCTTTTTATGCTCTGCAATACCCGGATAACCAATCTCCTCCTGAAGCTTTTCCTCCTCGCCAAAGTGGAATTCTGTATAATCCGCCAGATAATCCAGAGTCTCAACTGCTTCCCGCTTTGCCGGCTTTTCATTCTCACAAAGAATCAGAAGCTTGTTAATCCGGTCAATCAGCTCTTTGTGCTGTGTGTCAATCATCTTATTGCCTGTAATTAAGGAATCATCAAATACTGCCTGCATATCATTCCTGCCGCCCAAACTGTTTTGAGCAGACTCTCCTTTCTTCATTTTCGTATTCTGATGCCTTCTGCTTTATTCTCACAAATCTGCCAAACCCGGTAAAAGTTTGCATCCTGTTCACAATTCCACTCTGCTGGCTGCAATTCTCTGTAAGAAAGAAGTTCGCGAGCTTCTCCGCCTGCAGCGGGTCGCTTCTGTGACAAAATTCTCTTCCAACCCATGGCGATCCTCGCGGATCGTTTTTATGTCATAGGACGCGCTTTCCTATGACATAAAAACCAGAAAGCATCGGAAATCTCTCCGATGCTTTCATTTTACTTCATATAATTAGGAATGACAAGCGATAATTAAATAACAATTTCCGGTAACAGTTCAGCCTTGCGGGGATTCAGTCAGAAAAACTCGTTGAAAGTTTACTTTCATAAGAATTTTTCTGACTGAATTCACATAAGGCGGACGCCTAAAGCTTCTTGTCCGCTGTAAGCGGGCAAGAAGATGCAAGGCTGAACTGTTACAATTTCCGCTCACCGGCAAGCCAGCAACCAGCGCCTCCTCTGCCCTCTTATCTGCGGCAGAAATCCTCCTCAATGACTCTCCAGGCAGCATCCATGCTGAAATGCTCCCTGATATACCGCTGCGTTCTTTCACACAATTCCCGGCAGGCTTCCTCATTCTGATAAAGTTCTGCAACTGCCTGAGCAAACTGTTCCGGCTCATCCTCCACCACAAGCACATCCTCTACCTGAGGAATTCCCTCTGCACCGATGGACGTCGTTACAATCGGAACGCCGTTGTAGATCGCTTCCACAACCTTTCCCTTTACGCCTGCCCCGTAGCGAAGAGGCACAACCACGATTCTGCACTCTGCATACAGCTGCTCTAACTCCTCCTCTGATACAAAGCCCTTAATAATAATTCCGTTGCCCGGCTGCTCCAAAGCCCGGATTTCATCCGTTACCTTTGAACCTACTACATAGAAGTCCGGCGCCGCAGCTCCTGCCTCTTCCATCTTCTGGCGAATCAGCGGGTAAATATCCCGGGCGAACCACAGAACCGCATCTGCATTCGGCGGATGGGCAAAGCCGCCGACAAACAGCAGACCTTCCCGCTTTGCAAAGTCTTCCTGAATCGTTTCCTTAAACTGATCAAATACATAAGCTGTAATATCCTTCACAGAAATCGTCGGATCAATTTCCCGGATCGCATCCCGCTCAATATAGGACGGATAATAGGAAACCGCTGCCTTGCTCATCAAAGTCAGCTCAATAGATTTCCAGTACTCGGCATCCTCCCGAATCTTCGGATCCCCGGTAATCTGATACTCTCTGCTTTCTCTGAGGAAATGCAGATCATGACCGTAATAAATAACCTTAATATCTGTATTGTCCAGAATATAATCAATATACTTGGAGGCAATATGAGGACGGTTTAAGTAAGCCACATCAATATCATCTCCGTGCTCTCTCAGCCAGTCCCAAATCTTAACCTGGTATTCCGGTCCGTATAACACCTCAATTCCCATCTGCTCCAGCTCTGTCGTGTATGGCTCCTCGTGCATAAAATTATCACCCAGGAATTTCACCACAAAGCCCTTCTTAAGAAACATTTTCAGATACTGGTATGTGGTTTTAGAACCGGCATCTTTATCATAAGTAGGAACATAGTGATCCACCACCAGCACAATAGGCTTGCCCATGCTGCGCTCTCTGGCACGGAAGGGATCCGGATTGCCGTCATTTTCACACTGCTTCGCAAACTCCTCCGCCCATTTTTCCTTCAGTTTCCGGGAATTGGCCACCTGATAACGCTTCAGTCCGGTTCCCTCCACATCCGTTCCGTTGGACACTCCTTCGAAATGGATCACCTTGGAAAGGGGCTGATATACAACGCGGTATCCAGCTTTTCTCACCTCAAAGGCCAGATCCGAATCCTCGCAGTAAGCAGGAGCAAATCGGGTATCAAAACCGCCAATCTGCTTCCACAGCTCATTGGAAAGCAAAATCGCCGCTCCGGAAATATAGTCCACATCCTTCACATAATTGTATTCCGGCTTATCCGGATCATCCAGACGACCGTAGTTCCATCCAGAACCATCACTCCAGATAATACCGCCGGCCTCCTGAAGGCGGCCGTCCGGGTACACCAGCTTGGAACCAACCATACCAATCGAAGGATCCCGTTCAATCAAATCAACCAGAGAACTCAGCCAGTTTTCCGTCACCTGCGTATCGTTATTCAGGAACATAATATACTTGCCCCGGGCATGGCGGGCTGCATTGTTGCAGTTGCGCAGAAAGCCCTGGTTGGTGGTGTTGCGGCAGATAACAAGTCCCTCTGCATACTGAGATAAATGCTCTGTAGCATCTGTAGACACATCATCAGCAATAATCACCTCATAAGGCACATCCTTTGTATGCTCCAGAATAGAAACCAGACAGGCATAGGTATAATGAATCTGATTATAAACAGGGATCACGATAGAAACTACCGGATTCTCCACCTGCTCAAATTTCAGACGTCCGTGCTGCTTGTAAATTTCTCCAATGTGGAAATCTCCGTCCCGCAGGTTCTTTCCCTCTGGAGTAGAATACAGCTTCATGGAACGAATAGGATGAAGCACATATTCTTTTTTATAGGCCAGACGCTTTCTTTGAGGCGTTCCCTTGGGATACTTTTTATTAAAGGCATCTCCCAGCTTCCTGCGAAGCCGGAACAGCAGCGCCTCGTGCTTGTCTAAATAGGCCAGGGTCTTGCCCATTTCATCAATTTCATGGCGTAGATCCCGGATAATCGCCTCCAGATTCGTCACATGGTTGTTGGTAAGCCGCTGCACCTCTGTAATCTTCCGAATCGTCACATCCTTTTCCCGGCTGTGGATCTTCATCTGCTCAATCCGCTCTCTTGCCCGGGCCAGATCACTCTCTGTCTGGCGGATTTCCTTAACGCCTCTGGAATATACCATATAATTGCCCAGATACAGCTGCTGATTTTCCCCATGAACATAATTCTGGAAATTCACTTCCATCTTCCGGTAGACCTCTGCCATCTCCGGCGTAATGCCGAAGGCAGACAAGATCTGATCCAAAGAAAGCTGCTTCATAACGCTGCTGTACTGCTCATAAAAATAATACAGAATCCGATATTTTACAAAATGCTCCGGAACCGGGAATAAAAATACCCATTCATAGTCCAGACAGTAAATACCATCCTCTGTCAAAAGCATATTTTCAAAAAGAGCATCGATATTGGATACACGACAGGCAGTGTCCTGCCCCAAAAGCGCCAGCTCCTCCTCACAAAGACCCTGACCGAATACCTCGTCAAACTCCTCTGTTCTCACAAAGCTGCTTCGGAATTCCGGTCTGATATCATAAACCTGATCCAGAGCCTGACTCAGAGCCTCAAGAGGAAGCTGTCCGCCGGAAATCTGCTGCCCCAGCTTTTCTGCCCAGGTCTGTCCCTCCAGATAGGGGAAAAATGCCGAATTCCTGTCCGGGCGATATTCCGGACTGGCCACCTTCAGCACCCGGTGCTGCTGCATCAGCTCCTCCTCTTTTTTTCGGAAGGAATCAATATGAGCAGATCCTGCCAGACTGAGAGCGGCCTTCTCCACATACCGTCTGCGGCCTCCCTCTTTCTTAGCCTCGCAGATACAGGTTTTAATCTGGAAAACTTCCTTTCGGGTTTTGTTGTATTTTACATAAATCGGATCCTCTCCATTTTCCAGGCGCTCCGGGCTGCTGCTCCAGAATACCAGATAAGAGTTGGCATAGAGATCAAACAGGCCTGCCTCACAGGCTGTATCAAATTTCTGTCCCATATCCATCATATGATATCTTGGGTAATCATAGGCCGGAGTCACTCTGGTCATATCTCCCTTCTTGGGAAGATACTGATCCGAATAAATGCTGACCGGTGTGCGGTAATCAGGCATGGGATAATAGAACCGTCCCCCTGGCAGCAGCTGGGCCAGCTGCACCTTTGTCATAGCATTGGCTTCATCTGCTGTTCCTGAAAAATATTTCATGCCAAGCGCATTGGGAACTGCCACAATCAAAACCCCGTCTGGCTTTAACAATGCCTTAGCCGCCTGCAGCTGTTCTTCATAGGGCGCCTGCAGAGTACCTGCAAACACCACATAGTCAAATCCCTCTGCGCGCTCTTCCTTCAAATCAAAAAGCGAACCATTTTCATACCGGATGTTAGCTGCGCCGGGATAACGCAATTCCACAGTGCGGAGGGCATTGGCATCCTCATCCAGTACCGTTACCTGAGCCACACTGGTGCGGAAAAGCCCGGTCATGGCTCCGTAATCCGCGCCTATCTGAAGAAGCTCTCCCTCAGGGTCAAAATCATACCACTCCAGCAAAAGCTCTCTCTGTTCAGAAAGAGCATACAGATAATCCAGGCGGCTGTTCTCTTCCAGAATCTCCCGGATATTTCCATTGTGCTCTTTTAAAAGGAGCTGTATCTCATCGTCAATTTTTTTCATGTTCCTGTCCTTTTCTTAAAACCGTTTCCACCTCAGACTCCATATCATAGACGCCTACTGTGTTCTTATTGGAAATCACCGTAATACTGGCAATGTCGTAGAGCCGGTGGTATACGGTGTGCTCTCCCTGTTCAAAACCAGTGCAGCTCATACTCAGCAGATACTCTCCGCCCTGAAGCGTCATTTTCTGACGGAAGGTTACTTCATATTCATCTCCCTGCCCTACCGGCTTTACATCTGCGCCTTCAAACATGGTATTGGTTCCGGTCAAATCCGCGCCTTTTTTATCCTTAATCGTATAAGTAAAGATCGGCGCCTGAATGGTATCAAAGAAACGAATCCGTTCCTTGATTTCAAAATACTCGCCCTTCAGAAGCAGGTTGGTCAGATTGCCCCGTTCATCAAACAGACCCAGATCGTAAATCTCCGCTTTTCCATTTCCATACTCTGTACGGTTGGGATTTATGGAAATTTTATCCTTCATCAGTCCCTGATTTTTGTCTTCTGAAAGGACTTCCTGTCCAGACAGGCATTTTGAGCTGCCGTCTGCGTCCCTTTCCTTCGAGCTTCCTTCGCTCTCGTCCGTCTCTCCGGCAGCCTTGCTTCCCCGTCCGTCCATTCCGCCGGAGAAATCATTCATCTCCGCCAGCTCCTCCTCCAGAGCATCCATCTGGTTTGCCAGAATCTTCTTATATAAATCTACCATTTTTCCGGCCGGGCCTTCTGCCACATAGTGTCCCTTATTGAGAAGCACTACCCGGTCACAGTACTTAATAACACTGCCCATATCGTGGGTAACCATAAGGATCGTGGTTCCCTGCTTTCGGATTTCTTCCATTCGCCGGTAACACTTGGACTGGAAAAATACATCTCCCACAGACAGAGCCTCATCTACGATCAGGATTTCCGGTTCTACATTAATTGCCAGCGCAAAAGCCAGCCGCACAAACATACCGCTGGAATAGGTTTTTACCGGCTGATATACAAAATCACCGATATCGGCAAATTCCAGAATCTCCGGCAGCTTTTCATCCATCTGGCTGCGGGTAAATCCCATCATCGTACCGTTCATATATACATTTTCAATTCCGGTATAGTCCATATTGAATCCGGCACCCAGCTCCAGAAGTGCGGAAATCACTCCGCTTACCCGAACATTTCCCGTTGTAGGAGTCAGCACTCCGGTAATAATCTTCAGGATTGTAGATTTTCCGGATCCATTGGTTCCGATAATGCCCACGGTTTCTCCCTTTTTCACCTGAAAAGAGATGTTGCTGAGGGCAAAAAAATCCCTGTGATAGCTTTTATGTGTCAGACTCAGGGATTCCTTCAGGCGATCAATCGGCTTTTCATACAACCGGTATATCTTGCTTACATCCTGTACCTGGATGGCGTATTCACAGTTTTCAGTCATGACTTTTCCTTCCTGATTGGCACTTTACATCAAATTCACCACGACAGTATACCATCATTTTCTCCTTGGTGCAAGGAGTGATCCGACCGGATCACTCCATTGTATAATAGGTATACGGCGCATCGTCCTCAGGACGGCCAAATCCAGGCAGCTCCCGTCCCGCTGCTCCTGATGCCTTTCGCATCTCTGCATAGACCTCTGCAAAGGTTGCATTAATATAAGGCTGAACGAAAATCACTCCGATTCCGCATAAAAGACTTCCCAGAATTATCCATCCCACAAACGACAGCTCCAGAATAAACAGCTCCAGCTTATGGCCTTCTGTCATGCGGCTGCTGAGAGCCAGTGCGTCCCGATAATTCATCTGGGGATTCTCCGCCATAATATAGGGAACCATCCGATACTGATAGGATTTGATAATTCCCGGCACTACCAGAAGCAGAGACCAGAGAAAAATAAACAGGTTCATCATAAACATAGTAAAAACCGTATTCAGATAAGCTCCGCTTTTAAATCCGTAAAACAGCTTTCCGATTCCCCGATCCTGTCCGTACTCTCTGCTTTCCATAAAATACCGGCTGGATCCTACATAAATCACATTTCCGACAAATACGGAATACAAAGTCCCTATGGCAAAGGAAAACAGCATTCCCATCAAAAGCACAGGCAGCACCATCAGCATATATCCCAGATCGCCCTCTCCCAGAGTTTCTGCAAGGCCTCCGCCCCCTGTAATCGCACTTCCTACAGTATTGACATTCAGGGAAACACCCATTCTTGGAAGCGGTAAGGTTCCTGTCAGAAGCATCTGAACGATACAAACCAGCAGCGCCGGCATAAAATACTGCCTCAGGCAGTTCTTCGCCCTTCCCTTTAATTCTGCTCTCGTACTCATATGAATTTCCTCCATTCTACGCAGATTTTATACCAAGCATTATACCACAGACAACAGGATCCTGACCAGTCTTTGATTGATTCCTGCAAACCACCCTGCCGTCTTTTCAGCCCAAGCCATTTCATCACACTGGAGTCCCTACCTCAATCAGATTTCCATCCAAATCATAAAAACGAACGACCTTCTGTCCCCAGCTGTGAACAACCAGTTTATTCACATATCGAATCGAAGGATAAAGCCTCTCCAGCTTTTCTGCAAATGCTTCTATGTTTTGTTCCTCAAAATACAGCTCACAGGAATTGCTTTCCGGAAGAATCTCCTTCCCCAAAAGCTCCTTCCAGATTTTTTCATCCTGGAGCACAAGTCCCTCCGTCAAAATCATATTTCCGTCATTATCCAGGATTAAATCAAGACCGAACAGGTCATGGTAAAACTGTCTGGATTTTTCTATATCCTTCACAACGATCAGTACGTTCTTTAATTTCATTTTCCGCTCCTTTTCTTCAGGCTTTTAAGACTTTTTCTTCCAGCACACAAGCAAAACAATTCCCAATACAATCGCTCCTGCAATAATAAGAGCATTAGACAAATCTCCATTCAATTTTCCTGCAACAAAAACAGATGTGGGACCATCTGCCCCTCCAATAACAGAAACAGCCATGGTTCCTTTCACCTTCATCACAACTCCAATCACAGCCAATAAAATACCAATAATGCAGCTGATAATTCCAATTCCTTTTTTCATTTATCACACTTCCTCCTTTTTGAATGAATCATTCCTGTTCCTGTTACCGAAGCCCCATGATAAAAAGCACCAGGGCCATAATCGTCAAAACCGTCCAGCTGGTATATCTTCCTGCAATTTGCATTTCAGACGGCTCCGCATGTTCTGCATTGCGAATCTGGAAAGAAAGATTCCAACGAAACAGCTCATCTGCAAACAAAATAGAAAGCCCATTGAGAATGCAGACACAGACAGCGCCAAACCACATAAGCCATTCCCCTTTATGCATCAGCTCCGGCCCATCCATCAATTTCAGTATCGTATCTGCAGTCGGCTGCACAGAATCAATCTCATTTCCATATTCATCTCGCTCAATTCCGTCGCTGCCAGTAAAGGAAAGCCTGAGATTCTCCAGGCTGCCGTCCTCATTATACAACCAATAGATGTCCTCCGTTTTCAAAACTCCGCCGCAAAACAGAATATCCTCCCCCTGATAAAGCGCCACGCCGGTCATCCCCTCTGCAAACTCATCATCCTTTGGAATCGCCGCGGGATCCTCTTTCGCTGTATAAGGCCCATATACCATATCCCCCCACTGAAACATAACGGTTTTCTTCTCTGACACAGTAAAATGAGACTGTTTTCCCTGAAACTTGCCGGAATATACCATACTTCCATTCTCCTGATATGGCACAAAAATTGTATCCTGATATTCAAATCCAACCCTTGAAATCGTCCTGAAATAAAGAACCGTAAAAATCAAAATCATGACTCCCATAACGATCAGGACAGCTTTTTGATAACGGTTCAAAGCTTTGATTCTTGTCACAAACACTTCCCCTTTCTGTCAGGATTCCCATCCCCTGCTTTTCCATTTCCAAATATATCAAGATTTATTTCTCTATTTTTCGAAAGCGAACAGGCTAAAGAAGACTTATCAAAAGCAGAAGCAGAATCACCGCAATCCACATAACAATGCGCATATTCTTTTTCCGTGGAGTAATCAGTCCGATTCCAACGATTATTATGAAAATACCAATGATTCCCGGATAAATGCGTTCCTGTCATTCCCTCTGACCATGCAGGCAAGCCCAAAAATTCGAATACCCTATCGCCATAACAATATCCCGTTTTTGGGGCATTTCCGCCTAAAAAATAACCTAGGAGTATCAGAAATATCCCTGCAATTTTTGATTGCCAGTTCCTTTTTTCATCCATGTGTTCCGTACCCCCTATCATAATAAATCCAACTTCCGAGTTATCATTCATTCTAAATCAATCCAATATCGCTGTTTGATTTTTCCATTCTCTATCACTTCATTTTCTAATATACCGCCATTTCTTATAATAGATTTCGCAGAGCCAATATTATCTTTATCGCATACCATCAATACTTTTTTGATTCCGATTTTTCTGCATTCTTCTAAGGCAAGTCCGAGCATTTGAGTGGCATAACCTTTTCTTCTTTCAGACGGTCTGATTCCATCGCCAATATGGCCTCCGCATAACAAAAGGTGATCGTTTAAACAATGCCTGATATTTACCGCTCCCACCATGATATCTCGCTGTTCATCGAAGCAAAAGAAAGTAGAATCCGGAACCCATCCGTCTTTAGGCTCACTTGTTTCCAAATTGCTTAAATAAAAATCAAAATCATCATAGCTATTTTTGAAGATAGCCCATGGCGAACAATTCACATCATGGGTATCGTTATATTCCTTCCATTCTTTGAGCATAGTAATAATCGGCTCCTTATACTGGTAACTTCCTTTTATCAATTTTAAACCCATAAATTCTCCCTCCCTGGATTCCGCTTTTGACAGATTGCTGGAAATAACAGTATCATGCCACAGCCTCAGCAGGCTGTTACATCACATACTGCAATTTAATTGGAAATCGTTGATCTGCAATCTATAATTGCGGCAATAATTACAATTACACATTGAGGACTCTGATATGGAATGATAATACGCTTTGGTTTTGGATATGTCTATATTCATGCTGCCACACCTTTAAATTCAACTTTCAACCAAATGTTTTTAATAAATAATCGTCTATATCCGTTCTTGAATGAAAGACATAAATGCTTTTTTGGCTTTTATATCTGTCCAGCAACTCATACACCATCGGCAATTCATTTTAATGTGATTGAATATTTCCCATAGTCAAAAATGGTCTTTATAATAAAACCCACAATTAAAACTAAACTTATAACATTGCACCATTTCGAAATCTTATCATTCATGTATTTCCACCTCCAGCTTCTAATTTACACAAATCTGCTTATCAAATTATATGCTGTAACTACATAGACAAAAATTGCTACACCCGCAAATATCATAGCATCCTTCTTTGCCCCCTCGTCATAACTCTCCTTTGCATTTGTCAGGAGTGTCAATCCCATAAAAACAAACATTATTGGCAATGTTATATCATAAGGCATTACATTCATCAGTCCAAGGGAACCAAAGACTATTGTTAAAACAGTAAATATCGCTTTCCAAATACGCACATAGATTCCTCCCTCACCAAATTCCGATGGATATAACTCTTATCCACTCAGCAAACCGAAATTTTCAGACCTCTATCGAGCACAAATAATCGAGTAAATCCGCCTTTCTGAGAGGTTCGCAGTGACTGAGTATACAGCAGTCACAGTCCGTCGATTGAATCATCTGAATCAAAGCCTGCAGTTTGTCCCTGTCCATATATCCACTGTTAAAGAAATCCTCACTGGTGGAATCCCCTAAAAACAGAACTTTTTCTTCCGGTACATAAATGCAAACAGTATCTTCTGAATGCGGGGAAACCGTATGAAAAATCCGGGCTGTAACACCGCCTAAATCTAATGTCATGTTATCAGAAAAGCTCACATCGGACAGTACAATATTTAATTTATTTTGTCCGCAATACTCTTGTCTAAAATGAATATCTTCTCTTTTCAGAATTTCGATATAGCCAGGATCCATTGCCTGTTCTTGCTGGCCTTTGAGAAACTCATTTGTTTTATCATGGGCAACGCTGATTCCGCTGATAGCATGCATCCCAAAGGTATGGTCATAATGCCAGTGTGTAATCACAGTAAAATCCGGTTTGTTAAACTGTTCCGCTTCGATCTCTCTGTAAAAATCCTGAACATGAGAAGCCGAATATCCGGCATCAATTGCCAGAGAGAATTTATCGCCTTTGATATAAGCTAACACTGGCCTGTCCACCTCGGGATCATGTTCTAAAAAATAAATTCGGTTAGTTAATTTGTTTAATCCCATTTTCCTCCCGCCTTAAACTTGAGGGACGTCTGCCTTCCAGGTTCTCTTATTTCTCGTCTTTCTTGTCTCTGATTTCTTTCATAATAAAGCCGCCCATAATTGCAATGGGAATAGAAACTGAAAACGAAACAGGTTCCAGAGATGCTCCCACTATCCCACCTAAAATCGTACATGCAACCGCAAGACCTATCATATCAGTACCTCCGTTAATTTCAAAAAACGCTTATCATTCATCGGTTCATTCGTGATATAGTTTCCATCTAAAAATAATGCGTATGTTGTGATTGGTGTCGAAGCATTTTGTGCTTCTTTTTTACTCTGCAAGTGAATTGCTTTAAATGGTATCGCTTTTTCTTTTGCAATCCCCTCAATTACAGGAACATACTTCGCATTAAACGGACATTGACTTGTATAATACAAAACATACCCCATTTCTTCAATATGGGGGTGTTTTGCACATTCTTTGAATTGCGGCAATGTTGTATTTTCTACAAACGGAAAATACCATAATTGAATACCATTACCAGCTTCATCGCAAACTTGAAATCCTTTATACTTCAGAAATTTAGGGTCAGCTAAAAATGGTTTTTTCTTTGCCGCTGCTAAAATACACAATCCCTTTTTTCCTTTATTTTTACTGTCCTCAATACAAGCATTTAATAAATCTGATGAATAACCATGCCCCTTAAACGAACCTGCAACCCATAAACAATCAATATACATATATCCATCTGCAGAAATTGGATTCCATGCATTTTCAGCAGGGATATATTCAATAAAACACTTTCCTCTTTCTGCACTTTTGAGAAAGACTAAACCATCTTCAAACCGTTCTGACAACCATGCTTTTTTTGAAGATACCTGAATATCATTGCTATTCGAAATCGCACAACATATATGCTCTTTTTCAATATTTTCGTTCGTAACCTTAATATATTCCATTATATGTTTGCTCTCTTTACTTCTCGTCATCATCATCTTTTCTCTTTTTTATATTATCATCTCGGCTTTAAATCAACATCCACTAAAACACATTCTTCCACTTGCATTTTTCTTAAATTTTCAACAAACTGAATTTTTCAAGCAATAAAAAACAGGAACCAGCCAATAAAGAAAAAACCTGTACCCAGAATAGAAAAACCACTCATAAGCATCGTCAAAGCAATTATCCACTGAAATCTAAATGTCAAAATATTTCTAATACAAAGAATCAGTAAGGCAATTTGAATCAACAAAACAATCCCAGCGACAATTCCTATTGGCAGAGGCCCGGGATAAAAGGAACCTTCTATATACCATACTGCAGTCAAAATAAAAATAAGGCTTGCTCCAATGGAAGTATACAAATAAGTTCTTATATTTTTAATCGTTCTCGACCTCCCTCCAAATCTCCCGTTTTTGTGTATCTGCGTTCTTCTGCAGACTGGAATTTTACATTTCGTCGCTCGCCATATGCTCTGCATATTTTTCTTCTTTCCTGGCACATTCCTCTGAAAAAAGATCCGGCTATTTTCTCATTTCTCTGCCGATAAAATGGTACGCTATTGTCGTTCCTGTTGGAATTATCAATAAATAGCTGACAATATTTACAAATGTGAAATTATATATATTTGATACCTCACCAAATTCCAGGAAATACCTGCAGACCATTCCGATTGCCGTGAACAGGAAGGTTAAGGCATATACCTTTCGCTCCTTTGCAATTCCATATATTCTTGAAAATAAAAAAGCGATTAGACCGTAGCTTACAAAAAACAAATATAATCTCGAAAAATCCAAGGCAGTGCTGCTGTGACGATTCAGTAAAGGATATTCAAAGCACCCGCAAAATACTGTATATCCTAATACCATATACTTTGGAAGCTGCGGATATTTTTTTAGTAAATTTTGAATTCTGCCGCTTCTGACAGCAAAGAAAACAAATAATACAAATACTAGAAACAACAGCACCATAAGCATTATCATTTCCATTTTATCCCCCCTTTTTTCTGACTTCTCTGATTAAAAAAACTTACTCCTGTTCAACAGCTGTCAGATTGATCATTCCATTTTCCAAAGTCACTTCAAATTCAATGGAATCACCATAATCCATCTGCGAATAGTTGTCGCCATTACAAAAATCTGTGACTGCATTAACGCCAAGATTTAACGAATATCCTGTGAACGAAGGACGTTTACATACACTGGAAACCACTCTGCCATGATTCATAAATATCAAATTCTCCATCTCTTCAGTCACGCTGTCATTAAGTGCAGGACTCTTTGAACCAGTGATTCTTTCAATATCCTTTAAAGGGAAATACGGGCCAAAGGAATATACTCTGGTCCATTCAAACGGCACTGTTTCCTCCAATGTAATCCGATCTTTCTCAAGCTCTGTCATCGCTGTCTTCAACTTGTAATTATTGATATAAATAACCGGATCTCCGAAAATGAAATAAAAAATCAGAAATACAGCCGCAATAAAATACATAACATTATGAAAAAAATCCGAACGCTTCCAGGCCCTTTCCTTCTCTGCATTTAATTTTTCTGTCTCCCAATTTCCACTTTCAACAGCGTTTTTCTTATGCTTTGCAATATACAGATTGATCCATACTGCATATCCCGCGGAAAATGCCAGAAAAACAGCTATCAGCACTTTGAACATAGCTGCATCCGGACTGACGTATGCAATAATTCCAGCTAAAATAATGGTAAGCAGCGGAATATCTGGCGCAATATACGCAAATTTCCCAAAAATATTCTGATACAAAACCTTCTTCTGATATGCCAGCCTTATGTCCCGTTCATGTAACTCCTTTGAAAATGAACTCCTCAAACCTTTAATGGTTAAACTCCCCATCAGAATAATCCACAGGATATCAGTAAAGCCATCAATGGATAATACCTTGTAAATTACAAGGATCCCCAGCAGTAATGAAACGATAAATGTGTTCTGATCTACGAATTTCATAAGCTCACCTCCGAATCTTTCGATATTTTCTCAATCGAATAATATCGTTTCCCAGGTCTGCAGAATCAAAGAAATTCTTTTTGAAATACTCCCGGCTTACAGATTCACTCCGAGAGCAATTTATTCAATAAAATATGACGATTGTTAATAAACATTTCCGTAACCTTATAGCTCTCCGTATCTTCATAAGCACACTCGTGTACCGCACCGCCATCAAAGGATAAAATCTGCGCATCGGGTATTCCTAATAAAATAGGAGAATGGGTAACGATAATAAATTGTGATCCTGCTTTTGCACAGGAATCCATTTCCATAAGCAGGGTTAATTGTCTTTGAGGAGATAATGCCGCTTCTGGCTCGTCAAACAGATACAGTCCATTGGGCCGCAGATAATTCTGTGTAATCGCAAGGAAACTTTCCCCATGGGATTTCTCATGATATTTTTCTGAGGGATGAGCAAAATCTGCATACTCTTCTTCTTTTGTTGCAACATTATAAAAGCTTTCTGCTCTAAGAAAATACCCCCATTTTGCCTGACGGAATCCCTTTGAAAGCCGAAGTGCATGATGCAGCGGCGAATGGGAATCATAGGTTGAAAAAGAATAATTTTTCGTGCCGCCTTCCGGATTAAATCCATAGGATACCGCAAGAGCTTCCAGCAGCGTTGATTTTCCGCTGCCATTTTCGCCCACAAAAAAGGTAATGGGTTTTTCAAAAACAACCTCTTCCAATTGGTTGATCGCTTCTATTTCTCGTAAATAACTGTCGTTGTCAATCTTATTCCAATCGATAGACAGGCTTTGTATAAATTGTCGATTCACTTCATCCGACCTCCCCAAATGTACGATTATCGTATCATTTTCACACCCCGCTGAAATACAGCTGTCGCTCCTGCTACTTCTCTATCTTCAATATATCAAGATTTATTTTTACTGTAAATATCAAGAAACTGAATTCATGAAAACTTAAGTTCAGCGAAATAAAAATGTATAAACTCCAGCGTAATACTCCTGTATTCAAAAAGGCTATTGACTTATGTACGAAATCGGATATAATACATAATGTATGAAATCAGACAAGAGGTGAAGCTATGCACTACCTGGAAAGAGAGCAATATACCTATTTAGCCGGAGAAATTAATGCTTTATACCATGAAGCAGCTGTGAAAATGGGTATTTCAGACAGCGTTCAAAATATTTTATATGTACTCTGCGAGAAAGGCGGAAAATGTCTGCAAAGCGAGATAAGTAAGCTTACAGGTATCAGCCGCCAGACAATCAATTCTGCTGTCCGCAGATTAGAAAAAGAGGACATCGTATATCTGGAGCAGGGGAAAGGCAGAAATACCATTCTTTGCCTGACTGAAAAAGGCGAACAATTTTCATTAGAAAAAATACGTCCTCTCCATGAGATTGAAAACAGGATCTGGAATGAGTGGACACCAGAAGAACAGCAGCAATATTTAGCTCTTACAAAGAAATATCGTGACGGATTAAAAAAACATCTGGAAATGATGTTGTAAATATAAGGAGAAAAACCATGATTCGAGAATTTCAGACATCAGATACTGAACAGGTTATGAAGATATGGCTTTCTGGCAATGAAGATGCGCATCCGTTTGTACCGGATGGTTACTGGCGCTCTCATTTTCAGGAGGTACAGGAGGCCTTGCTCCAGTCAAAGGTTTTTGTCTATGTTACAGACGAAAAGATACTGGGTTTTCTTGGCATGATAGACAACTATATTGCCGGAATTTTCGTAGCCAAAAACTGCCGTTCCTGCGGAATCGGAAGGCAGCTTTTAACTTATACGAAGCAGAAATATGACACGCTTTCCCTGAATGTTTATCAGAAAAACTCACGGGCAGCCGCATTCTATGGCAGAGAGGGCTTTTCCGTCCTGTCAGAAGGAATGGAGGAAGCTACAGGGGAAAAAGAATATACGATGGTTTGGAAAAAATCCGGCTCAGTTCCCAATAAATAGGAACTGGCCGGATTTTTTATTTCAGAAATCTAAATTTTTGTTTAATCATTGCATTACAGGTGCAGTACCCGATCCCGAATCTCCTGAGTCCGTCCCTGGTTCCAGAACTGGGTTCCAATATATCCGCAGGTTCTTCTGGCTACAGACATCTTGTCCTGATTCCGGTTTCCGCAGTTGGGACACTCCCATACCAGCTTACCGGACTCATCCTCCACAATCTTAATCTCTCCGTCATAGCCGCAGCACTCGCAGTAATCGCTCTTGGTATTCAGCTCCGCATACATAATGTTGTCATAAATAAACTTCATAACCGTCAGAACAGCCGGAATGTTGTTCTGCATATTGGGCACCTCTACATAGCTGATAGCGCCGCCCGGTGACAGCTTCTGGAAATCAGATTCGAATTTCAGCTTCTCAAAAGCGTCAATCTCCTCAGACACATGAACATGGTAGCTGTTGGTAATGTAGTTTTTATCCGTTACTCCCGGAATAATGCCAAACCGCTTCTGCAGGGATTTGGCAAATTTGTAGGTAGTGGACTCCATAGGAGTTCCGTACACAGAATAGCTGATATTTTCCGCTGCCTTCCACTCTGCACACTTGTCATTTAATTTCTGCATTACCTGCAGAGCAAAGGGCTTGCCCTCCGGTGAGGTGTGAGATTTTCCGGTCATCCGAACGCACATTTCGTAAAGGCCTGCATAACCCAGAGAAATGGTGGAATAACCGTTAAACAGCAGACGATCAATGGTTTCGCCCTTTTTCAGTCTGGCCAGAGCGCCGTTCTGCCACAGAATCGGAGCTACATCAGAGATAGTGCCCAGAAGGCGCTCATGGCGGCAGCGAAGCGCCCGGTGGCAAAGCTCCAGACGTTCCTCCAGAATCTCCCAGAACCGATCCATATCTCCCTCAGAGGAGCATGCCACATCCACCAGGTTAATGGTCACAACACCCTGGTTGAAACGTCCGTAGAACTTGTGGCTTCCATCGGGATTGCGCTGAGAATCCTCCACAGTCAGGAAGGAACGGCATCCCATACAGGTATATACATTGCCTCTCTTTAACTGGCGCATAATCTTGGCAGAAATATAATCCGGAACCATTCTCTTTGCTGTACATTTGGCTGCCAGCTCTGTCAGATGCCAGTACTTGGAATCCTCAGTAATATTGTCCTCGTCCAGCACATAAATCAGCTTCGGGAACGCTGGTGTAATCCATACGCCCTTTTCATTTTTTACGCCCTGCATTCTCTGGATCAGAACTTCTTCAATAATCATGGCAAGGTCGTCTCTTGTCTGTCCCTCCGGAACCTCGTCCAGGTACATAAACACGGTTACAAAGGGAGCCTGTCCGTTGCAGGTCATCAAAGTAATCAACTGATACTGAATGGTCTGAATTCCGCTCTTTACCTCTTCCCGCAGACGGCGCTCTACTACTTTATTGATAATAGCCTCATCCATGGATTCGCCGCATTCCTGGCGCTCTGCAGTCACGCTTCTTTTCAGCTTCTGACGGCTGACATCCACAAAGGGAGCCAGATGAGACAGGGTAAAGGACTGGCCGCCATACTGATTGCTGGCCACCTGAGCTACAATCTGTGTCGTTACGTTGCAGGCGGTAAAGAAGCTGTGGGGCTTTTCAATCATAGTTTCGCTGATTACCGTACCATTCTGAAGCATATCCTCCAGATTGATCAAATCGCAGTTGTGCTCCTTCTGAGCATAATAGTCTGTGTCATGGAAATGGATAATTCCTGCCTCATGAGCCTGTACAATCTCCTCTGGCAGAAGTACCCGGCGGCTTAAATCCTTGCTGACCTCACCAGCCATATAGTCTCTCTGTGTGGAGTTGATCACTGGGTTTTTATTGGAATTCTCCTGCTTTACTTCTTCATTGATATGCTCGATCAGAGACAGGATTCCATTATCTGTGGTATTGGACTTACGGGTCAGCTCCCGTTTGTAGCGGTAACGCACATACTTCTGCGCAACCTCGTAACCGCGCATTTCCATAATGCCGGTCTCTACCATATCCTGAATATCCTCTACGTTCACAGCGTGGGTGAATTCTCCAACCTGCTGAGCAATGTTGTCTGCAACTGCCCGGATCTGATAATCATTCATCTGATGAATCCGCTCTACATTCTGGTTTGCCTTCCGGATTGCATTCTCAATCTTGGAAATATCAAAAGACACTTCCTTGCCGTTTCTTTTAATTACGTTGGTCTTTACTTCCATTTTCCTGCAGCTCCCTTACTTCTATAATTATGCCTCAATGTCAGCCCCCGCTTGTGCCGGACTGACAGCCGTTTTCCCCTTTTCCGCTATCTATCGTAACTATTCAGGGCGGCGGGAGAACTAGCAGAAAAATTCGTGTCAAGCTTGCTTGTAAGCGAATTTTCCTGCCAGTTCTCACATCGGAGGAATCTCCGATGCTTCTTGTCCGGCTTTGCCGAACAAGAAGATACTCCGTTCTGAACAGATACTATCTATCTGAAAAAAGGGGAGATGCATACTAGATATTGTTTTTTATTTCACCATTTTTATCTATATCTGGTGTCCTGTAATATCATACTACAAAACCCTCTGGATTGGAAGAGGAATTTTAATAATATTTTGAACCAATTTGTAGCGCAGAAAACCAGGAAAAGGAGACTGTTTTCAGACAAATAGTAACAGTTCAGGCTGAACTATTACAACAAATGGCCGGCAGATTTTCTCTTGAATAATCCTCCTCAATACGGTATGATAAGATTGTGTGAATTTGATCAGAATTGGAGGTAATTTTCCATTGAAACAAAAGATAAAACAATTACTGTGCCTTTTGCTGGCCTGCCAGCTTTTTACCGGCACTGCCTGGGCCAGACCGGACTGGCCGGCTGATACAGGAATTCAGGCCGAAGCTGGAATCGTTATGGACGCCGATTCCGGAGCCATTCTCTTCGGACAGAATATCCATGTTCCATACCCGCCTGCCAGCATTACCAAAATTCTGACTGCTCTGATCGTTCTGGAACACGCGCAGCCGGATGAAATGGTTACTTTCACAGAAACCGCCTGCAACAGTGTGGAATCTGACAGCGGAAACAAACTGGGCGTTGTCCCCGGAGATACCCTTACTGTAGAGGACTGCCTCTACGGACTTCTTCTTGTTTCTGCCAATCAGGCAGCCAATGCCCTGGCTGAGCATGTAGCTGGTTCTATTCCGGCCTTTGTGGATATGATGAATGACAAGCTGGCCGAGCTGGGCTGTACGGAAAGCCATTTTGATAATCCTTCCGGATTGAACGGCGATACCCAGTATGTCACTGCCTACGATATGGCCCTGATTGCCCAGGCTGCCTACCAGAACGAAACCCTTCTGGAGATCAGTTCTGTAAAAAACCATAAGCTGGCTCCTACTATCAATTATCCCGGCGGTCTGACTGTCAATCAGGAACACCGCCTGTTAAAAGAAGGCGATGATTTTTATTATTCCCCGGCAAAGGCAGGAAAAACCGGTTATCTTCAGGCCGCAGGAAATACGCTGGTTACTTATGCAGAAAAAGACGGCAGAAGACTGGTTTCTGTTGTCTTAAAGGGCCAGCCCCGGCAGTATTTTACTGACAGCACCGAGCTTCTTTCCTTTGGCTTCCGGAACTTTCAGAATGCTGTAATTGCAGATTATGAAAGCCGTTATGTAACCGGAGACGAAATCATCAATCTGGATCGCGGCTCCTTTCAGGCATCGGATCTGATGGTTGACCCGGAAAGCGTAATCACGCTTCCTTTGGGCTCTACCTTCAGCGACGCAGAGCTTTCCCTGGATCCTCTTCCTGAGAATCACCCGGATCGTGCTGTTGCGCTTTTTACCTACACCTACAATGATCGCGTAATTGGAACTGCCTATCTGATGGCAAAGGACGGCGTTCTGATAGGCGATGAAGAACCAGAAACTGTACCGGAAGAGACGGAGGTATCCGAGACCGAGGAAGCAACGCCATCCAATCTGTCTGGTTCCTCCAAAGGAGGGCTTACCCCTGCTGCCCCGGGAATCATCATGAAAGGGGTCGGAATCGTTCTTGTCCTTGGTTTGATTGCAGCAGCTGCTGCCTGGATTGTTTACCGGCGCAGAAAGGAAGCCGAGGCCCTGGCCCGCCGCCGGGAAGCCCGCAGAAAACGTCTGATACAGTCCGGAGAGGAAGAAGAATTTGAACGGCTGCTGGCCGAGTGGAAAGCCAGAGACGCCGCTTCCGGAAAGAACAAAAAGAAAAAATAACAACGTGCCTTATTTAAAGGTCTCAGAATCCGGGCATCAGGATTCTGAGACCTTGGTTTTTTCCCTTTTAAATATCTCCCCGCACCAACGGCATACTCATGCAGCGCGGGCCTCCTCTTCCTCTTGAAAGCTCTGAGCTGGCAATTTCCAATACCTCCAGTCCATGTTCCCGGAGAATCTGGTTTGTAATATTGTTTCTATCATACACAACCACCTTTCCGGGAGCAATGGCTAACGTATTCGAACCGTCATTCCACTGTTCACGTTCAGAAGCTATGCCGTTTTTACCGCCGCAATGAATCAGTGTGATTTTATCTAATCCCAAATGTGTAGCTAAAATAACTGCCAGACTCTGTTCTAACTCTGACACATTTAATGTCTCTTCTTTATCTCCCTTACAAATTTCATAAATTCTGAGACTTCCTAAAATACCGGGATAAACCGTGAATTTATCATAGTCCACCTGTGTTAATACTGTATCTAAATGCATGTACGCACGGATATTAGGGATATCTAATGCCAGAATTGTTTCTACCTCTGAATATTCATCTGCAAAGATCCTCTTTGCCAGCAATTCAATAGCCTCGGGCGTTGTTCTCTGAGAAATTCCAATTGCCAGAACCCGATTGCTCAAATTCAAAATATCTCCGCCCTCGATACTGAACAAATCATTTCTCTTGTAATACTGATTCACTGTTCCTGCAAAATCAGGATGATGCTCCATAATATATTTTCCATAAATCGTTTCTCTGCGTCTCGTACCTGAATACATTTTGTGGATACTTACACCATTTCCTATGATTGCAAAAGGATCTCGCGTAAAATATAAATTAGGAATTGGATCCGTAAGAAAGCGCTTGTGATTACGAACCATATCTACCAATGGATTTTTTCCTTCTGATGCAATTTCATCAAAAAAAATGCCTTCCATGGTCTTTTCCACCAGTGTTTTTTCATCAGCTATAGACATTAGATATTTTTTTAATACCTTCTTATTCAGATATGCATTATTTCCACTGTCGCAAATAAATTCCTCGATAAATTTCTCTTTTAAATGCTCATTTAGCTTTAATGTCTCCGCCATCAAGTCTTCCAGATACAAAACCTCTATATGATTTCTTCTCAAAAGCTCCGCAAACTGGTCATGCTCCTGTCTTGCCGTTTTCAAATAAGGAATGTCATCAAATAACAGCCGTTCCAGTTCCCCTGGAATCAACTGCTCCAATTCTCTTCCTGGACGATGCAGCATAACACGCTTTAATGTTCCTATTTCACTTTTTACGTGAACCCCCATTTGCTCCTCCCTACTTTATATAAAGCACTCGTTCTCTAGTCAATTACCCCAAGACCCTTTGCTACTATGGTAATAAAATCCTGTACATTAGTAACAATTGTTGTTGCAGACAAACTTCCTCGATCAAGCAGCTTATTCACAACAAACTCATCTGCATCAACAGTATAAAGATATACCGGACGAATCTCTCCCCCTGGAAGAACGCGGAAGGACGGTGTCATATTGCCTGTGGCAATGGTGTGAAGCATTGTTGCCAGACAGATAACCGTTGTGGATTTTTTGACCAGTTCTCTCATAGCTGCCGCTCCCTCATATACGTCTCCATATACTTCCGGCAAAGGACCATCATCCCGAATGGATCCAGTTAAGACAAAAGGAATTTTATTTTTTACAATACTGTACATAATTCCGTTGTCAATGTGGTAGTCTTCTATAAACTGTGCAATCGAACCGCTGCGTCTGACTTTATTAATCACATCCAGGTGATTATAATGTCCATTTGGCTGGGATTTCTGCGTATAAATATCCTGTCCCAATGCTGTATGAAGCAGCGCACCTTCTAAATCATGAGTTGCCAGAGCATTTCCTGCCAGAAGCCCCTGAGCGTAGCCATGCTCAACCATTGCCTGCATAGCCCTTCTTGCATCATAATCAAAAGCAAAGGCCGGCCCCATAACCCATACTACATTTCCACCGTGTTCCTTTTCATATTTGAGCAAGCTCATGAGCCGATCATAATCCCGCGCATAAGAGGTTTCCCGGCTTCGTCCCTGACGAAAGACAAACTGATCCTCCAACGCCTCTGTCTCGTCTATAAATCCATGACAGTGCATATAGATCCCTTCTTCACATTTTTCCGTCCGCCCCAGAATCACCTGATCGCCCTTTTTGATATTTCTATTTTCCACTACCTCCAGATGACCGTCATCACAGAGAACCACACTGGAATCCATGCGGCTTTCCTCTGCAAGAATCCATCTTCCGTTAATTTTGAAATATTCCGGATACATGGATGTGCTGTGATAATATTCCGGTGCAACTCCATCCTGCTCTGCAATGGCGATTTTTACATCTGGCGCATTCACAAACTCCGGCTTTGTAAAATCCGGGTGATGGTATTTCGGCATTTCAAATAACATATCGTCTCCTCCTGTTTTCATACAGATTGCTGCTATAAATAACCGCTTTCATACTGACTGCTTCTATTGTAACACATTATTTCTTTCTGTTCGGACAAAAATGAAAACCTGCCATGTATTTTAACTGGATTTTAATGAAAAAAGATTCTATCTGAAAAATAATCCGTCTTTTTTCAGATAGAATCTTTTGTATCAAACCTGTTTTCAATCAGTCAGAATGATAATTAACCCTTTACTGCACCCATAGTAATTCCCTGTGTAAAGTATTTCTGGAAACACAGGAATACGATAATAATCGGAACTGCTGCCAATGCTGCTCCAGCCATAATCAGGCCAAAATCATTGGACATCTCACTTAACTTACTGGCAATACCAAGAGAAATCGTTTTTGCCTCATTCTGTGTCAACATAACCAACTGCAACGGATACTCGTTCCAGGAATTGATGAAGGTAAAAATAGCAAGTGCACCGAATCCTGGTTTGATAATCGGAAATGCAATCTCAATGAAGGTACGGAATTCATTCGCCCCATCAATCCGGGCCGCCTCCAACAACGAGGTTGGAATATTCTCTGAGAACTGCTTCATCAGGAATACGCCAAAGGGCCATCCTACTACCGGGAAAATAACTGCAAACATGGAGCCCCATACGCTCTTTAACAGACCCAGATTGGACATCTCTGACATCAGGGGAATCAAAATAACCTGCTTTGGGAGAGCCATTGCACACACAAACAGGCCAAAAATCAAACTTTTTCCCCAGAAGCGCTTCTTGGCAAGGGCATATCCTGCCAGAGAAGAGGTGGCACAGGTCAGTCCCATCGCTACAACAGAAATAAACACACTGTTGAACAGCCATCGAATCGCCATCGGCATTCCAATACCAAACAGCTCTGTTCCTGTTTTAAACAATCTCTGATAGTTATCCCAGGTAATAGTTGTTGGAATCCATTTTACCATTTCACCGGATTTAATAATAATATCACTTTTTTCCTTTACAGAGCCTGTAATAATCCAATACAGGGGGAAGAGGAAAAATACTGCGAGCACAGCCAGAATCACTGCGCAAATCACACGATATGGTGTCAAAGTGTTCTTCTTTTTCATGCTGTCTCCCTCCTCCTTATTCTGTAGTTCCACCGTTCATGACCTTAAATTGCAGGGCACTGAACAGAGCAATTACAATCGCTAAAACAACACCCATGGCATCTGCATAGCCAAATTCTTTCGTTGTCTTAAAGGCAATTTCATAAAGCAGATACATAACTGTACTGGTACTGTAGTTTGGACCGCCGGAGGTCAAAAGCTGAATCAGTGCAAAGCACTGGAAGCTGTTAATCGTGGTGATAACTGCTACATACAAGGTTGTCGGCATAATGGACGGCCATTTAATTCTCCAGAATACCTGAAGATCATTTGCTCCATCTACTCGCGCCGCTTCCTCCAGGGATACATCCACATTTCCTAATGCAGCGACATAAAGAACGATGGGCTGACCAATGGAGGTAGTCAAAAGAATCAGGATAATACACCATAATGCCATATTTTCTCCGGAAGTCCAGGGAAGCGGCTGTCCGCCAAAAGCACGAATGATGTAATTCAGCAGGCCGTCATATTTGTCAAACATCCATTTCCATACAACCGTTACTGCTACAGAACCAGTAACAACCGGAAGATAAAATACACAGCGATAGAAAGAGCGAACGCCTGATTTCATTTTATAAATGGCTGAACCAACCCACAGTGAAAATGCGGTAACTACTGGCACAGAAACGACTACGATAATGACGGTGTTAATCGCGGACTTAATAAAAATCTTATCCTGAAACAACCGGGCATAGTTTCTCAGTCCCACAAACTGTCCCTTGGGATTGGAAAAGCTTGCATCTGTAAAGCTGGTAATTACCCCCATAGCCATAGGAGTGATTACAAAGCCTACAAAAAAGAACAGTGCCGGAAGTAAAAACAGATAAGAAACGATGGTTTCCCGACGCTGCAGAACCAGACTGCGGGCAGGAGCCTTTTGCTTTTTATTAGACATTTTCCTACTCTTCCTTTCTTCGAAAGCATAAGCCGCAGTCTCTTTTTTGAGGCCTGTGCGCTTATTAAGGTAAAAAATCCTTTCCTCCGCACTCAGCAGAGGAAAGGATTCCAAGTGCAAATATGATGCCAATCAGAATGTCAGTTTAATCAGTTTGCATTGGCAGAGGTATTGAACTCATCAGCTGCTGTCTGCGGTTCTGTACCATTAAATACCTGCTGAAGCATATTGAACCACAGAGGACGCATTGCTGCAAAACCAGCCCTGGTATTGTAATACGGTCCATAGTACTGACTCCAAGAAGCCAACAGTGCCATATGCTCATCGCCTTCATACAGATCGCCAAAGGATTTACGTACCGGGAATGCATTGGTCTTTACTACACTCTTGGGACCCCATTCTGCATCATCACATACAAATTTGATGAATTCTTTGGAAGCCTCGGCACGAGCCTCGTCCTTGTTATCAAATACGCAGAAACCGTTAACCAGATATTCCAGAGACGGCTTTCCATCTTCGGACGGGAACGGAACTGCAATCTGAGTAAAGTCCTCAGATGCATAGGTTACTTCATTTGAAGTACCAAAGCAGAAAGTCATTGCACAGGTTTCCTGCTGGAATTTCTGAAGTTCATCGGCTGCTGCCATATCAAAACCTGCATCCAGCGCCTGACTGTCATACATGCTCTTTAACAGTCCCAGCGCTTTTACACCATTTTCATCAATATTCCATTTGCCATCCTCACCAACGATAGAGGAGCTGTATAAGTTATTTACAAGAGCACGGGTACCCTGATCGCCGCCCTGTCCGCCGCAGTAAACAATTGCCGGAACCTGGGTAGGAGCTGCATCTCTTAAGGCCTCGCACATCTTTACAAAATTGTCAGTTGTCCAGGTGCGATCCCCCTCAAGATTTACATACTGAAGAGCATCTGCCTTTTCCAGTGCCTCTTTGTTCAGTCCCATATAGAACGGAGAGGAAGAAATCGGATACATCCAGGCAGTACCATCTGCACCTACGCAGGTCTCAACCAGAGATTCACTGGTTAAATCGGATTTCAGCTCATCTAACATATCGTCAAGTGGTACCAGATATCCTGCATTACCAAATTCAATAATACGTCCAGGAGCATCAAACAGAACATCTGGCGCTGTCCCGGAGGTAAGAGCTGCTGTCAGCTTATCCGGGCCGGAGGTAAAGTCGATATACTCTACCTTAACTTTATATTCTGGATGAGCTGCGGTAAATGCATCAGCCAGCTCCTGCTCATACCCAGTATCTACACCAAAAGTCGGGAAAGCCCACCAGGTAATTTCTGTTGCCTCTGCTGCTGCACCCTCAGAAGCGGCCGGCGCCTCTGTCTTGTCTGCTTCTGCCTCTGTTTTTGCCGGGGCAGCTGTTGTTTCCTCTGCCTTTCCGCCTCCGCAGCCTGCCAGAGTAGATGCTGCCAATGCTGCTACCAATGCCACTGATAAAATTTTTTTCATTACATTTCCTCCTTTGAGATGTCTTTTTAGATCCGTATCAAAATCACTAAAGCCATTATAGAATAGGAATTTTCTTTTGTCAATAATTTATGAAAAAAATTTCTTTTCAATTTTCTTTTTGGAAACTTTTTTTATTAACACATTTTTTCGATGACTGAGCCAGATGTTTTTTTGTTATTTTTGCTGCATTCATCATAATAACGGCGATAGTATTCCGTATACATTAAATCAATCAAAAATAACTGGCTGATCTCTGCAGAAGTAGAGCCTCCCTGCAGAGGACCTTCATTGGCGCCGGAAAGAAGTGTTATATCAGAGAATGACGTCAACGGAGATTTCACAAACCTGGTCAGGCAGATTATCTTCGCTCCCGCCTGTTTTGCCAGTTCTGCCACATGAATGGTATCCTTCGTTGCACCAGAATAAGAAAATACCATTGCCACATCCTCCGGTCCCATCATCGAGGCTACCATAGCCTGCATATGACTATCCTGCACACAGTATACCTTCGGTTCAATCCGCAGAAATTTATTCATCGCCTTCAAGGCTGTCAGAAGACTGGCACCCACACCGAAAAAATAAATTCTCTTCGCCTGGTGAAGTGCATCAATTGCCTGAAAAAAGGAATTCTCATCCAGAAGAGAGTAGGTTTCTGTCAAGGCGTTCATGTTGGTATTCAATACCTTCTTGGCAACCTCTGTGAAAGAGTCATCCAGACTAATGTCTCCCTCCATCCCCGGCTCTTCTTCACTTTCCCTGAGACTCAAGGACAGCATCATCTTAAATTCCTGATACCCTTTCAAATCCATCGTCTTGCAGAATCGGAACACACTGGTATCTCCCACGCTGCAGGCCTCTGCCAAATCTGTAATAGACATAAACAAAACCTGCTTTGGATTCTGCATAATAAAACTTGCGACCTTCTTTTCTGCTTTTGTCAGCTGATTATAGGCTGACCGAACCTTGATAAGGAAATCTCCTTCCATTGTTTTATTCCCCTTTCCCTTGCTCCGTTTTTACAGAGCCTGTCTCTTCATGATGTCTGTATATCTGTCATTCCTTCCACCGCTTCTATGCTCTCTTATCCAAATCCAAAAGCTTCCAGGCCAGACTGGCTGCTCCAAGCATTCCTGCCTGATTTCCCAGCTGGGCCTGACAAATTCTTACATTGGAAAAGCTATCCATAATCTCACTGTGGATCCGTTTTCCCACCTGCTCTGTTACATAGGGCTGAGCCATAATACCGCCGCCCAGCACAATGCAGGAAGGGTTAAAAATATGAATTACCGTTATCAGTCCGTAAACAATCTCGTCAATCCAGGCATCTATCAGCTCTCTGACTGAATTCTCCTCAAATCTTGAAAATATCTTCCGTCCGCTGTCCAAAGCTGGATCAAATTTTTTTGCCGCTTCGACTAATGCGGTTGCTGAAGCATACTTTTCGTAACAGCCGCTGAACGGATTTCCCACTGTTCGTGCCTCCGGATGAACCAGAATCCCACCAAATTCACCAGCTGAAAAAGCACTTCCTGTGTAGACACTTCCATTGATAACAATCGCTCCGCCTACTCCAGTTCCATAGGTAATACAAAGAAAATCCTTTGCTTCTTTTCCTGCGCCAAAAGCTGCTTCTCCGATCGCTGCTGCATTTACATCATTTTCCACTGCAACAGGAACATGAAACTCTTCTTCTAAAATCTTTCGTACTTCCATTCCTGTATATCCGGGAATGTTTTCATTCGCATAGCGAATGCATCCGCGAGACGAATCCACCTGACCGGCGGTACTGATTCCAATCGCATCAAAGGGCTGATAGCTTCGCAGAATTTCTATGGCACGCTTTATGACATAGGTACCGCCATTTTTTGCGTTGGTATCCCACTCCTCTGTCCGGAGAAGCTCACTTCCGTTCCAAAGACCGGATTTTATGGAGGTCCCTCCAATATCCAGTGCTGCCACTATTTTTCCCATAGGTACTCACTCCTTACTGAATCGTTGCTACAAACCGCTTGGTAATTTCCATCGGTCTCGTAATCGCGCCTCCGATTACCGCGGCATGCACACCTGCATCCAAAGCTGCCTTCAGCTGATCCGGAAGCCAGATTCCACCCTCTGCAATCACCGGTTTCCCACAGTCTCTTGCCAGCTGTCTCATCAATTCTATATTGGGAAGCTCTGTCCCCTTCGTATAAGCCGTATAGCCATTCATTGTAGTTCCAATCAGATCGAATCCTATTTCCGCGGCATGCATTCCCTCCTCATAGCTGGAACAATCTGCCATAAAAAGCTGATCCGGATATTTTTCACGTACTTCTCCAAAAAATTCATCCAGAGATTTTCCATCCGGGCGCGGCCGCTTATCAGAATCTGTCGCATCTGCTGCAATAATAGAAACTCCGCATTCAACTAACGCATCCACTTCTTTCATGGTAGGTGTAATATAAACGTCACAGTCTCCGTACACTTCTTTGATAATTCCGATAATTGGAAGGCTTACTGTTTTCTTAATTTCCGTAATATCTGCAATGGTATTAGCCCGAATGCCGACTGCTCCTCCCAGCATCGCTGCATAAGCCATCCTTGACATAATATAAGAACTGTACAGAGGCTCTTCTTTCAGTGCCTGACAGGAAACCACCAGTCCTCCTTTGATCCGGTTTAAGATTGCCTGATTTGACTGATTCATAAAAAATCTTCCTCCTTTTTCAAAAATTCTATTAATAATTGCCAATATATCTTAGATTTAATATATCATGTTAAAAAAATATTTTCAACCAATTTCAAATATATAAAAATATTTTTTTATTTTATTGATTTCTCTTTTCAATGGTGATATGATGTCCCTAGAAGCAAAGCGTAACCGCAATACTAGCAATAATTCAGCCTTGCAAGGCTGAACTGTTGCCAATACTATATCAAAAAGGTGGAGAAAAACATGTCCAAATTTGATGTGAGCAAATTCAAACACGTAACTGTTGCACTTAACACACCATTTACCTCTGACGGCAGTGTTGATGTCAATGCTGTAAAAGCTGTATCCCGCTATTTCCGCGATAAAGGAATCAAGCAGATGTATGTCTGCGGAAGCACCGGTGAAGGCTTCCTGCTGGATACCGAAGAACGCAAGCTGGTTGCCGAAACAGTTGTAAATGAAGTAGGTCAGGATATGAACATTATTGTTCATGTAGGATGCCCAGATACCCGTCATTCCTGCGAGCTGGCTGCCCATGCAGAAAAAATAGGCGCAGCTGCTACCTCTGCAGTTCCCTGCGTTTACTATCATCTGGGCGAGGAAAGTGTTTACCGTCACTGGACCGCTATCACAGAAGCTGCAGATCTTCCATTTTTCATTTACAACATTCCCCAGTTAACCAGCTTCAATCTTTCTATGAATCTGTTTAACCGGATGCTGGAAAACCCGCGGGTTGCTGGCATTAAGTGTTCCTCTGATCCTGCTCAGGATATTCTTCGCTTCAAGCAGGCCGGCGGAAAAGATTTTATCGTATTTAACGGCCCGGACGAGCAGTATGCAGCCGGAAGACTTCTTGGCGCTGATGCCGGAATCGGCGGAACCTACGGTGCAATGCCAGAGCTGTATATGAAAATTGATGAGCTGATTGACCGTGGAGAGTGGGAAAAAGCTGCTCAGGTTCAGAACCTGGTAACACCCTTGATTTACCGTCTCTGCTCCTTCCCATCCATGCATGGCGCAGTAAAGGGAATTATTTCTCTGGATGGATGTCCCATGGGAGATCCCAGACTCCCCTTCCTTCCTGTTGCTCTGGATGATCCGAAGCTGGTTCAGCTGTATCATGATATCAAAGCAGCAATCGAAACTGTAAAGAACTGGTAATCCAGTTACGCAAAGAAGAATCTCCGGTAAATTTCTGCGCTTTCTCTGCGCCGGATATTTACCGGAGATTCTTTTTTCCTTTTTAGCATATCTCAGGAACAGCTCTGTACAGCGATTCTCTCCTGCCTCTCAATAAAGCACGAACCCCTTATTTCCCGTAATTTATCGCACTGTATACATTAACTACACCGCCGCACTGAATCTTTCCCTCCAGCCCTGGAAGCTTTCGGGCAGTTTCCATCAGAATCCTGCGCACATCTGCCAGGGCTATATCTGTCCGATAGGAATACAAAAATGCTGCTGCTCCCGTTACCATAGGAGCGGCCATGGAAGTTCCTGTCATAAAGCCGTAGGAATTATCTGCTGTTGTGCTGACAATATAAGTTCCCGGAGCCGCAATATCCACATTATTTACCCCATAGTTTGAGGTTTGTTCCAGATTCCCGTCAAAGATCAGATTAGCAACTGAAATCACATTATCCAAGCCAAAGCAAGAGGGATAGTCCGGATTTGCATCAATATCAATGCCATTTCCATCTTCATCACCATTTCCGGCAGCTACAACAAACAGCATCTTCGACTCCCTCATCACCTTTTCCAGCTCCGGATAATAATGAGTTGTCCCAAAGCTGAGATTGCAGATCTCTGCTCCGTTAGCCTCCGCATACCGGATGGCATTGATCACATCCTCTTCTTCTCCTACGCCAAACTCTGTGCCAAGAGCCTTCAAAACCATCAGCTTTACATACTGATTGTCCGCAATTCCGGCAATTCCCGTTCCCTTTCTCGTTGCTGCAATCGTCCCTGCTGCATGGGTTCCGTGGGTATCCTCTTTCCCTGTGTAAATCTGATTACTGTTGTCAAAAAAGTTCCAGCCATTTACATCATCCACAAAACCATTCTGATCATTGTCAATGCCATCATCCGGTATCTCATCCTCATTGACCCAGATGCTTCCCTGCAGATCCGGATGACTTACATCTACTCCTGTATCAATCACAGCTACCGTTACCGGCCGACGGGGCTCTGTACTGGCATCATACTGATTCCAGGCCGGAAGCACATTAATATCAACGCCTTTTCTCGCTGTGATTTTCGCCTGCTTATAAGCGTCCGGTCCGGAAACCGGGGCTGGAAATCCCAGCTTATTCGCCATATCAATATGAGCTGCCAATTCCGGATTGCTGTCCTCAAAACGGTTTTTAATCTCTACATACTGAAGCTCTCCGTCATTTTTCAGTGCCCACTGATAACGGGCATAAGGATCCTTAACAGAGAGATTTTCCTCGCCGGGTCCAAAGACGCGGATAGAAAAATCATACTTATGGACAGGCTCTGAAAAAGTCAGGGGCAGTCCCACTGCAAGGACGGTCAGAAGGAAACGCCGCACACCCGGCATCAATCTGTGTATTCTCATTTATCTGATTCTCCATTCCGGAAAAATTCTTTTACGCTGCCAGACATTCTGACTGAATTCCGACAGCGTAATTAAGTATACCACAGTTTCACCCGATGTGGTTTGAAAAATCTGTGAAGTTTCCTTACAATTTACCATCACATCACTCTCTCGAAAAATAAATTTACCCCAACTCTTGACAAAGAGCCCTAAAAAAGGGCTTCCCGCTTACGCGGAAAGCCCTTTTAAAATCTAGATTTTATAAAATTCAGTATATTCTATCTGATATTATTCAACGATAGAAACTACACGGCCTGAACCAACGGTACGGCCACCCTCACGGATAGCGAAACGCAGACCCTGCTCCATAGCAACCGGATGAATCAGCTCTACGGTCATCTCTACGTTATCACCAGGCATGCACATCTCGGTGCCAGCCGGCAGCTCGCAAACGCCAGTAACGTCGGTAGTTCTGAAGTAGAACTGCGGACGATAGTTGTTGAAGAACGGAGTATGACGGCCACCCTCGTCTTTGGTCAGAACGTATACCTGAGCGGTAAACTTGTTGTGACACTTAACGGAAGCCGGCTTACACAGAACCTGACCACGCTCGATATCAGTTCTCTGAACACCACGAAGCAGTGCACCGATGTTATCACCAGCCTGAGCCTCGTCAAGCAGCTTACGGAACATCTCGATACCGGTTACAACGGTCTTTCTGGTTTCTTCCTTAATACCAACGATCTCAACCTCGTCGTTCAGATGCAGAACACCACGCTCTACACGGCCGGTAGCTACAGTACCACGACCAGTAATGGTGAATACGTCCTCTACAGGCATCAGGAACGGCTTATCGGTCTCACGCTGCGGATCCGGAATCCAGCTATCAACTGCATCCATCAGCTCCATAACCTTGTCGCCCCACGGACCGTGCGGATCTTCCAGAGCCTTCAGAGCAGAACCCTGAATGATCGGGGTGTCATCGCCCGGGAACTCGTACTCGTTCAGCAGGTCACGGATCTCCATGTCAACCAGCTCAAGCAGCTCAGCGTCGTCAACCATATCGCACTTGTTCATGAATACAACGATGTACGGTACGCCTACCTGACGGGACAGCAGGATGTGCTCACGGGTCTGAGCCATAACACCATCGGTAGCAGCTACAACCAGGATAGCGCCATCCATCTGAGCAGCACCAGTGATCATGTTCTTAACGTAGTCAGCATGTCCTGGGCAGTCAACGTGTGCATAGTGTCTGTGCTCGGTCTCGTACTCAACGTGAGAAGTAGAAATGGTGATACCACGCTCTCTCTCTTCCGGAGCCTTATCGATATTCTCGAAATCGGTAGCGGTGTTACCAGCAACTCTCTCAGACAGAACTTTGGTGATAGCAGCGGTCAGAGTAGTTTTACCATGGTCAACGTGTCCGATGGTACCAATGTTACAATGCGCTTTGTTTCTTTCAAACTTTGCTTTTGCCATTTTATGACGTCCTCCTTAATTGGGCCCTTCTTGGGCTTAATTTATAGTTAGGCTGTTTTTTATTATATGCTATTTCTGCAATATTTTCAAGCCTATTTTGTACTGCCGGCAGTCTGCCGGAGAAAGAATATTTTTCCTGCAGCTTCCTCCGGACTGCTGCTCAAAGCATTACAATCTATTAATTTTTATGCTCGCTGATGATCTTCTCCTGTACGGACTTCGGAACCGGCTCGTACTTCTCGAAGAACATGGAGTAGTTACCACGACCCTGAGTTCTGGAACGCAGGTCTGTGGAGTAACCGAACATTTCGGAAAGCGGAACCATCGCTCTTACGATCTTACCGCCGCCTACATCATCCATACCCTCGATACGGCCACGGCGGGAGTTGATATCACCGATAACATCACCCATGTAGTCCTCAGGCATGGTTACTTCTACCTTCATGATCGGCTCAAGCAGAATAGGACCTGCTTTCTGCATAGCTTCCTTGAATGCCATAGAACCGGCAATCTTGAATGCCATTTCGTTGGAGTCTACCTCGTGGTAGGAACCATCGTATACAGTAGCCTTGATACCCAGTACCGGGAATCCAGCAAGGATACCGGACTTGGAAGCCTCTTCGATACCAGCGCCGACAGCCGGGATGTACTCCTTCGGAATAGCACCGCCGACAACGGCAGACTCGAACTTGAACAACTCTTCGCCGTTGGCATCCATGGGCTCAAAGTGTACTTTACAGTGACCATACTGACCACGTCCACCGGACTGCTTTGCATATTTGCTGTCTACATCAACAGCCTTGGTGAAGGTCTCTTTGTATGCTACCTGCGGAGCACCAACGTTTGCTTCTACGTTGAACTCACGCAGCAGACGGTCTACGATAATTTCCAGATGCAGCTCGCCCATACCGGAAATGATGGTCTGGCCGGTTTCCTGGTTGGTGGATGCACGGAAAGTCGGATCCTCCTCTGCCAGTTTTGCCAGCGCCTCTGCCATCTTGCCCTGACCAGCTTTGGTCTTCGGCTCGATAGCGATATCGATAACCGGCTCCGGGAACTCCATAGACTCCAGGATTACCGGATGCTGCTCGTCACAGAGGGTATCGCCAGTACCGGTGGTCTTGAAACCAACAGCTGCTGCGATATCTCCGGAGTAAACCTTCTCCAGCTCCTGTCTCTTGTTTGCATGCATCTGCAGAATACGTCCAACACGTTCTTTCTTACCCTTGGTAGAGTTCAGAACATAGGAACCGGAATTCATGGTACCGGAGTACACACGGAAGAATGCCAGCTTACCTACGAACGGGTCAGTCATAATCTTAAATGCCAGAGCGGAGAAAGGCTCCTCATCAGAGGAATGTCTCTCGATCTCATTGCCATCCATATCAACACCCTTGATAGCCGGGATGTCTAACGGAGACGGCATAAATTCTACGATAGCATCCAGAAGCTTCTGAACACCTTTATTTCTGTATGCAGTACCGCAGCATACCGGAACAGCTGCGCACTCGCAGGTTGCCTTGCGCAGTACTTTCTTTAAATCCTCAACAGCCGGCTCCTCGCCTTCCAGGTACTGCATCATCAGGTCATCATCCAGCTCGCAGATCTTCTCTACCAGCTCAGTGCGGTACAGCTCTGCGTCATCCTTCATATCCTCCGGGATATCAATGATGGAGATGTCGTCGCCCTTATCATCGTTGTAGATGTAAGCTTTCATCTCGAACAGGTCAATGATTCCTTTGAATTCATCTTCTTTACCGATAGGCAGCTGAATGCAGATAGCATTCTTGCCCAGTCTGGTTTTAATCTGCTCTACAGCTCCATAGAAGTTTGCACCCAGGATATCCATCTTATTGATGAATGCCATACGGGGTACATTGTAGGTATCAGCCTGACGCCATACGTTCTCAGACTGAGGCTCTACACCGCCCTTAGCACAGAAAACACCGACAGCGCCGTCCAGTACACGCAGAGAACGCTCAACCTCTACGGTGAAGTCTACGTGTCCAGGAGTATCGATGATGTTGATACGATGCTCCAGAGCGCCTTTTTTCGGCTTGCAGTTTTCCTGCAGGGTCCAGTGGCAGGTGGTAGCTGCAGAAGTAATGGTAATACCTCTCTCCTGCTCCTGTGCCATCCAGTCCATGGTAGCGGTACCTTCATGAGTATCACCGATCTTGTAGTTTACACCAGTGTAATACAGAATACGCTCGGTAGTGGTAGTCTTACCAGCATCGATATGAGCCATGATTCCGATATTTCTGGTTCTCTCTAACGGATATTCTCTTCCAGCCAAAGCTTTGTCCTCCTATTAGAATCTAAAATGGGAGAAGGCCTTGTTAGCCTCTGCCATCTTATGCATGTCTTCTTTACGCTTTACAGATGCTCCGGTATTGTTTGCAGCATCCATAATCTCGTTTGCCAGTCTCTCAACCTGGGTCTTCTCGCCTCTCTTACGGGAGAACATGGTGATCCAGCGCAGAGCCAGGGTCTGTCTTCTCTCCGGCTTAACCTCGATCGGCACCTGATAGGTAGCGCCGCCGATACGTTTTGCCTTAACTTCCAGAACCGGCATAATGTTGTTCATAGCCTCTTCAAAGACCTCAAGGGCCGGCTTGCCGCTCTTTTCTTCCACACGGGCAAATGCGCCGTATACGATCTTCTGGGCTACACCCTTCTTACCATCCAGCATGATGTTGTTGATCAGCTTGGTTACAACCTTGTTGTTGTATAAAGGATCTGCCAATACGTCTCTTTTCTGAATATGTCCTTTACGTGGCACGTTACTTCCCTCCTTAATCATAAATAATTGATTAGCTCATCGGTACTCACATGTTTCCATAAAATGTGTTCGTGCGGTAATTTTATATTTCCTGCAACCTACAGGTCAATATCAACTTCCAGCACATAACGGAACGCCAAAAGCCTTCCGCAATCACTTTTTACTTGCGTTAGTGGTACAATTCATTCCCTGACTTTCCTCCAGAAGGCGGAAACGGGAACCTGCGTTCCTGCGCTTACGCTGCGCAGAAGCTTTGCAGCTTTTGATTACTTCTTAGCTGCTTTCGGTCTCTTAGCGCCGTATTTGGAACGAGCCTGCTTACGGTTTGCTACACCTGCGGTATCCAGGGTACCTCTGATGATGTGGTATCTGGTACCTGGTAAGTCTTTTACTCTTCCTCCGCGGATCAGAACTACGCTATGCTCCTGAAGGTTGTGACCCTCACCCGGAATATAGCTGGTTACCTCGATACCGTTGGAAAGACGTACTCTGGCGATTTTACGAAGTGCAGAGTTCGGCTTCTTCGGGGTAGCAGTCTTAACTGCGGTGCAGACGCCTCTCTTCTGAGGAGAAGAAGTGTTAGTAGCACGCTTCTGTAAGGAGTTGTAACCTCTCTGCAGAGCCGGTGCAGTAGACTTCTTTGCTGCTGTCTGTCTTCCCTTTCTCACTAACTGGTTGAATGTTGGCATTCTTTTCACCTCCTGTGATATTGTCTGTTGGTTGCTGTTTCTTTTCTTTCAGCTTTTACGCGCAAAAATATAAGCGATTTTGCACGCCATATCATTATATCCGGATTATAAATGGCTGTCAAGATACTTTTTCATTTTTTTACATCTTAATTCCGTTCAGCCCCTTGTGCCTTCTTTCCCCGTCATAAACAGGGACATCCTGGAATAAAATCAAGTAAATCTCCCAAAAAGGAAGCTGCTTACATGAATTCTTCCAAAACAGGAGCGCTCATACGCGCTCTTCTTGTTTCCTACATGGTATCGGGCCTTCTGCTTTTAGCCCTTTCCTTCGCACTCTACCGATTAAAGCTAAAGGAGGCTCAAATCAACCAGGCCGTTTTCGCTGTCTATGGCATTGCCTGTCTGACGGGTGGTTTTGTATGCGGAAAAATAACTGGAAGCCGACGATTTTTCTGGGGACTTTCCAGCGGACTGCTTTATTTTGCAGTACTCTTTGTTCTCTCCCAGGCAGTAAGTCACGGTGCTTCTCCTATTTCCAGCCGGACAGCCACCGTGATGCTTCTTTGCACCGCTGCAGGCGCTATTGGCGGAATCCTCAGCTAAACCTTTTTTACAGGGTCCTTAGCACATCTCCATACCTGAATATGGCTGTGGACACTTTTCGGAAAAACCTCTTTTTTCACCGCACGTGCTTCCCCACAGAGCGTTTTTGTTCTCATAGAACATAATTTCCTATGGCGATCCTCGCGGAACGTTTTTATGTCATAGGACACACTTTCCCTATGACACAAAAGCAGGCGGGGCTTTATGCCTCGCCTGCCATGCTATGAACAGCAGCCCTCTCAGACTGTCTGTTTTTCTCTTCACTCTCTGCCTCCCGCTCAATAAACAGCCGGATCTTATCAATTCTGTTTTTCTCTACATGCTCTACCACAAGGCGGATATTCTCACAGGAAACTTCCTCTCCCTCCTCCGGAAGGTGTTCCAGAAGACCAATTACAAGACCACCGATAGAGTCGTAGTCCTCTGATTCCAGTTCCAGGCCCAAACGATCGTTCAAATCATCCAGCTTAGCGGAACCACTGACCAGATATTCGTCAGGAGCAATCTCCTTTACCTCGTCCTCCTCGTCCTCATCATACTCATCCCGGATATCACCAACAATCTCCTCCAGCATATCCTCCAAAGTAATCAGACCTGCTGTAGCGCCGTATTCATCCAGAACAATAATAATATTGTTGGAGGTTTTCCTCATCTCCACCATCAGCTCTGCCGTCTTTTTATACTCATAAGTATAAAGAGGCTGCCTTAACAAATCCCGCAGAGAGAACTTCTGCGCATTGTCATACAGGAGGAAATCCTTTACATTAATAATACCAATCACGTTGTCCGTGGAATTTTCATAAACAGGAATTCTGGTAAAACGCTCCTTCCGGAACAGCTCAATCAGCTCCTTATAGGTGGCATTCACGTCCACCATTACCATGTCAATTCGAGGAACCATTACATCTCTGGCTACGGCGTCTCCGAAATCAAACACATTGTTGATCATCTTCTTTTCTTCGCTTTCAATCACGCCCTCCTCGTGGCTTACCTCCACAATGGTGCGCAGCTCATCCTCTGTAATGGCATCCGGCTTTTTGTTCGGATCCACCCGCAGAAGAAACATTACTGCCGTAGACAGTTTGTTTACCAGAAAAATCACCGGCGTCAGCAGACGCATCAGCCAGTACACAATCCCTGCATAAGCCAGGGAAAGACGCTCAGCATTGAGCGTTGCCATGGTCTTCGGTGTAATCTCACCAAACACCAGAATCAGCAGGGTCAGCACACCAGTTGCCACACCGACGGCTTTGCTGCCGAATAACTCCATAGTCAATGTGGTCATCATAGACGATGCCGAAAGGTTTACAATGTTGTTGCCTACCAGAATCATACTGAGCATTTTCCCGGGGTCCTCTATCACCTTCATCAGGGTAATGGCTTTCTTATCCCCTGCCTCAGCAAGAGTTCGGATTCTCATCTTGCTTACGGTAGTAAGCGCCGTCTCTGCCGAAGAGAAAAATGCTGATAAACTTAACAAAAGAATCACAAGAACCAATCGTATGCCCACACTGTCGCCTGAGTCTAACATAAAATACTATCAATCTCCTTTTTTTGTAAATTGCCTATCATTGTACAATGTTTCCTATCTTCTGTCAACCAAAGAGCCTTCTGTTTTCCCGGATTTTCCCTTGTTTTTACAAAAAATTTATGGTAACTATTCAGGACAGCGGGAGAGCTGGCAGAAAAATTCGTGTCAAGCTTGCTTGTAAGCGAGTTTTCCTGCCGGCTCTCACATCGGAGGAATCTCCGATGCTTCTTGTCCGGCTTTGCCGGACAAGAAGATGCCCCGTCCTGAACAGTTACAATTTATGTTTATCAGGAAAGGCACCGTCTTGATTTTTGCGGCATTTTCTTTTTGCCTCTGCCAGTCTCCGGAAGCTGGAGAATCATCAGAAGAACCGTCCCGGCCAGTACAAACAGATCTCCCAGATTGAATACCACCTTTTTCAGAAATCCAAAACGCAGATTTGCATAATCTACCACATAACGGCGGACACAGCGATCATAGAGATTGCTGATTCCTCCTGCCAGCACCAGAACCAGACCTGCCTTCTGGCCTTTATGTCCCCGGTTCTGCATCAAGCAGAGCAAAAAACCGCTGAGGCAGGAAATCACAGCCAGCGGAACGCCTCTCACCATCTCTCCATGCTTTTCCATAAAGCCAAAGGGAAAGCCTCCATTGTGATTGCGGTACAGCCAGAGCCGCTCTCCTGTTTTTGCCACCGGCCGCGGAAAACTCTCCGGCTTCTGCCGTTCTATCCATTCCTTCACGATTAAATCTGCTGCTGCCAGCAGCGCAATAATTGCCGCTAATACCATGCTGATGTCCCCCTGTTCTCTGTGATAGTTTTTATTTTACTATGTTCCAAAATATCCGTCAATTTATTCTCATTTCTCCCTGTTCTTACATAATAATAATACAAAGGTAACAGTTCAGCCTTGCGGGGATTCAGTCAGGAAAACTCGTTGAAAGTTTGCTTTCATAAGAGTTTTAATGCCTGAATCCACATAAGGCGAACTGTTACATACAAAGAATATTAAGGTGAAAAAATGAAGCTCTGTGATTTTTCTCCTGCATCAGAGGATTTCGCGGATTTTATTGTCCGGTACCCTGCCCGTTCTCCCTGGCAAATGCCTGATCAGAAAGACCGTCGCTGTTTCAATTACGTCAGCCGTGATTTTGCCATTTTTCATCTTCCTCTGGAGCAGGCTCTCCCCTTAACCCTTTCCCGCTATTCCTACGAAAATATTCCAAAGCTTTACGGGCTTCAGGACACAACTGCTCTGGAAGTCAGCGGAATCTCTCCTGTATTTGAACAGCCTGCTTTAAATGCTGCAGGCCGCGGTGTTTTAATCGGCTTTATCGATACAGGCATCGACTATACCAACCCGCTGTTTCGCAAAGCTGATGGCACCACCCGTATCTATAACATTTGGGATCAGTCTGTTTCTGGAGAGTCAGCGCCAGAGCCAGTTCCAGGCTTTCAGCCCTTATATGGAACCGTCTACAGTCAGGAACAGATCAACCAGGCTCTTTCCTCTGAAGAGCCTTATAAAATTGTTCCAAGCCGTGATACAGACGGCCACGGCACTTTTATGGCAGGCGTTGCTGCCGGAAACCAGATCAGTCTTCCGGAGCCTTTTTCCGGAGCGGCTCCAGAGTCTTCCCTTGCTGTAGTAAAATTAAAGCCCGCAAAACAGTATCTGCGGGACTTTTTTCTGATTCGCCCGGAGATCCCGGCCTATCAGGAAAATGATATTATGGCGGCTGTCAGCTATCTTCTGGGGCTGGCCAGCCAGTATCAGATGCCTCTGGTCATCTATCTGGGCGCAGGAACCTCTCAGGGAGCCCATGACGGCACCTCTCCGCTTTCCCTCCAGCTTCAGGATCTAATTGGAACCCAGGGGTTCTTTCTGTCTGCAGGCGCAGGAAATGAAGCTGGCTATCACCACCACTATTTTGGAGGAATTTCCGAAAATCAGGATTTCGATGATGTGGAAATTCGGGTAGGATCTGGAGACGCCGGCTTCTGCCTGGAAATGTGGGCAAAAAATCCAGAGCTGTACACAGTAGGCTTTGTTTCTCCCTCTGGGGAAATTGTGGAACGAATTCCTCTGGTTCTGGGAAATGACACCGTCATTCCCTTTCGCCTGGACTCCTCCCGGATTTCCCTGTCCTATCTGCCTAATGAGACCAACTCCGGGAGTCAGCTGATTTTTATGCGGTTTGAAACGCCGGCTCAGGGAATCTGGCATATTCGTGTATATCCTGTCCTCTCTATCCACGGTCAGTTCCATATGTGGCTCCCCATGCATGGTTTTGTCTCAGAAGAGACGATTTTTCTCCGTCCAGATCCAGACACAACGATTACAGATCCGGGAAACGGCCTGATGCCTGCTACAGTCAGTACCTTTAATCACTCGAATAACAGCATTTATATTCACAGCAGCCGTGGCTACACCAGAGACGGACAAATAAAACCTGATCTGGCCGCTCCCGGCGTCCGTGTCCAGGGGCCTGCCATACAAACGGAAAAGGAAGCAGAAACAAAAACTCCGGTTCTTACATGGCGCACCGGTTCCTCTGTTGCTGCTGCCATTACAGCCGGTGCTGCTGCTGTTCTCCTCTCCTGGGGCATTACTGGCGGAAATGACAAAACTCTGACCAGTACCTCTCTGAAAGCCATTCTCATCCGCGGCGCTGACAGAAATCCCGGTTTTTCGTGGCCCAACCGACAATGGGGCTTCGGAATGCTGAATCTCTATCAGAGTTTTCTGCAGATGCGGGAATAATTTAACCCCGCATCTGAATCATAGGGCCGCCGCTTTTTTCCAAATAGGGGCGTGTAATGACTACAGAACCGATATTAGGATCCTTGGGAATTTCATACATAATATCCAGCATATATTCTTCCAGAATTGCCCGCAGTGCTCTGGCTCCTGTTTCCCGTTTCAGAGCCTCTGCTGCAATCCACCGCAGAGCCTCATCATCAAAGACCAGCTTCACCTCATCCATCTCCAGTAAACGGATATACTGTTTCAAAATCGCGTTCTTCGGTTCCTTCAAAATCCGAACCAGCATATCCTCTGTCAGCTTATCCAGAGTCACTACCACAGGCAGACGTCCTAAAAACTCTGGAATCATACCGAAGGCCCGCAGATCTTCGCTTGTTACCTGGCGAAGTACATTTTCTGCCTCATCCACACTGTCCTTGAGCTGAGCACCAAAACCCATGGAAGTCGCTTTTGCCAGCCTCTCCCTGATAATTGTTTCCAGATCCGGGAATGCGCCTCCGCAGATAAACAGAATATTATCTGTATTTACCGTCGCCATCGGTGACAGGGCATTTTTCTGATTGGAGCCTACCGGTACCTCAACTGTACTGCCCTCCAGAAGTTTTAGAAGTTCCTGCTGAACCGATTCTCCGCTGACATCTCTGGTATTGGTTTCTTTTTTCTTGGCAATTTTGTCGATCTCATCAATAAAAATAATTCCGTGTTCTGCCCGCTGAACATCATTGCCTGCTGCTGCCAGAAGCTTTGACACAACGCTTTCAATATCATCTCCGATATAACCTGACTCTGTAAGAGAGGTAGCGTCCGCAATGGCTAAGGGCACATCCAAAAGCCTTGCCAGGGTTTTTACCAGATAGGTCTTCCCACTTCCAGTAGGGCCTACCATAAGAATATTGGACTTTTCAATCCGCACGTCTTCCTGTGCCGCCTCCTGATTTTTTCCAGAATTTCTCAAATCCTCCGCGTATACCCGCTTATAGTGATTGTACACTGCCACAGAAATGACCTTCTTTGCCCGTTCCTGGCCAATCACATATTCATCTAATCTCTGCTTGATCACATGAGGCGCCGGAATGTCCTTCAATTCAAATTCCGGCCCTTCTTTTTTCTTCTTTTTCTTCAGCTGCTGTCTGGGAGCAATTCCTGCATGCTCCGTATCCACCCCCTCCGGCGGAACAGAGAAATTCATATTCATATAGGGCATTCCCGATATTTTAGAAAAATCCACCTTGGATAAATCCATTCCCGGTATATTCATACCTCCGCCCATAATTGAATCGAATGCTTTCTGCATACAGTCATGGCACAGACACATATTGCCCGGCATCACAATCATACTGCCAGCCTTACTCTCCGGCCGACGGCAAATGTAGCAGATCTTCTCATACTCCTGTCCGTCTTTCTCCTCAGCCCCGGAATCCTTTCCCTCTTCTGTTCCGGTACGCAGTTCCTTTTCTTCCATCCTCTTAATCCCTTTCCTGAACCTTTACTTTGTACGCAAATACTCAGGGTGTATCAAAACACTCTGAGTATCTGCTTTCACCTGCTGTTTTCTATCCAGCAATTTCTATCTGACTCCTTTTTAGTTGGTTTCCGGAGCCGGCTTTGTTCCAAGTGTAATTTCCACAGTACGTTCCATATACTGTCCATTTTCCAGAGACTGTACTGTAAGATTTACTGTGTCACCGCCCTCATAATAGGTCAGCATTTCCTTTAAATCCTCCATAGTACGAACAGTCTGACCGTCGAACTTGGTAATAATATCTTTTTCTCTCAGTGTTGAGCGGGATGCTGCACTGTCTTCCGTAATCTTATATACATAAATACCCCGCGGCATACCATACATAGCTGCTGCCGTCTCATCAATATTCTGTCCCTGAATGCCCAGATATCCCTGTTTTCTTTCATCTACAGCTACTCTGGTTTTCTTGTTCATCAGTTCATTGATAATATCCTGCGCCTGAGAAACAGGAATTGCGTATCCCATTCCCTCTACCTCTGTAGAAGAATATTTAGCAGCGTTAATGCCGATAACCTCGCCATTCATATTTAACAGTGCGCCGCCGCTGTTGCCCGGGTTAATGGCAGCGTCTGTCTGAAGCAGATGTCTGGTTGTGTCATCCTCTGCATGAACCTCACGGTTCAGGGCGCTGACATACCCCACTGTTACAGACTGTCCGTATCCCAATGCATTTCCGATGGCAATTACGCCCTGACCAACTTTCAAAGCATCAGAATCACCCATAGTTGCTACTTTAATCCGACTCATAGTCTCAGCCGGAATATCGCTGAGCTTCACTGCAATCACTGCCAGATCGGAATCTGAGTCTGTTCCCTTAATGGCTGCTGTCACTGGTTCATTATCAATAAAGGTAACCGTCAGCTCTTTGGAATCCTCAACTACATGATTATTCGTAACAATCAGAAGCTCTTCATCATTCTGTCCCACAATAATTCCAGAACCGCTGCTTGGAACCTCAATGGTCTGGCTTGGACCAAACCAGGTCTGCTGCTGAAGAAGCATGGTGTTGTTAATGGCAACTACTGACGGCATTGCTTTTTCTACAATAGAGGAAACATCCGTCTGAATCGCCGGAGTTACCGGCGCTCCGCCATTTCCGGAAGTCCCGCCTGAGGCAGAATTTCCTTCTGTTTCTGCCTGAGCCACAGTCACTGGCTCAGATGTGCTTTCTGTTGTATAACGGCCCTTTACCAGTTCGCCTACTGTATTCACAGCAAACATAGTTCCTCCGGCTACTGTTCCGAATAAAAGTGCTGCCGCAGTTACTCCAGCCACTTTTAAAGCCATAGAACCTTTCCTCTTTCCGTGATGCTCTCTCTCCTGAGGAATATAGGAAGTATTCCTGTAGTCCCGTTTTGTATAAGCCTCCTGCTGGTCTGCGCTCTGATTTTCTGACCGTACATAGCCGCCCTGGTCTGTGTTCTGGCTCTCTGTTCTTACATAGCCGTCCTGATCTGCACTCTGGCTTTCTGACCGTACATAGCCGCCCTGGTCTGTGCTCTGGCTCTCTGGCCTTACATAGCCGCCTTGGTCTGCGCTCTGGCTCTCTGGCCTTACATAGCCGTCCTGATCTGCGCTCTGGTTTCCCGCTCCGCTTCCATTTTCCCAATATCCATTTTTTTCGTTATCAAACATACTCACAATCTCCTTTCTCGATTTCCATATATGACGCAACAGCTCGTATGTCTTTTCCTTCCTGTATCTTCTCTAAGCTGTTTTTGTTTTCTTTTTTTTATATGGAAACTATATCGTGATTTTGTGTCGAAAATGTGATGGAATTATTGTTTGTATGTGAATTCCTGTGGTTTTTTAAATTTTACGGCGGTCTCAGGCAGATAACTGCCCGAACCGCCGTATCAGTCCTGTTTTTTGAAAATATATAACTGTTCAGGACGGGGGCATCTTATTGTCCCGGTCCTGCCACTACGCCTGTTCCCGCTGTAGGAACAATCGAGGTCTCACCGCCCCCAGGACCTGGGGAGACGGTTGGAGCAGTATTCTGTGAGCTGCCTCCCGGGCCGCCTGTATTGCCGGAATTTCCGGATGAAGAACTTCCCGGGCCGCCGTTTTCTGCAGAGCCTGTAGTTGCAATGGTTCCCGGCGCATCTGTCACATTTCCAGGTCTGGATCCAGACGAGCCTTCCGGCGCTGTCGGTCTGATAGCCCCTGTCTCCTGAGAACCGGAACTGCTTCCTCCCGGGCGGGTCGGCGTTCCATTGCCGGAGGTTGTCTCTCCTGGGCGAACTGAAGTGCCATTTCCAGAAGAAGTCTCTCCTGGACGAACTGATGTACCATTTCCGGAGGAAGACTCTCCCGGACGAAGTACACCGCTTCCAGAAGAAGATTCTCCCGGACGAGCCGTTTCATTCGGATTTGTAATATAATTGCCGTCTGCATCTGTAGGATAAATAATATTGCCGTCTGCATCTGTCTCCGTCGGACGGATCCAGTCTCTTCCTGTAGTTTCCTTTGGATTTCCATTTTCATCCGTTTCTGCAGGATCAAGCGTCTGAGACGGGGCGCGCTCATCCGTCAGATATCCGTCTGCATCCGTTTCCCACTTTACGTATTCGCCGTCTGCATTAGTCTCCATCTTTATCTTTTTACGGACACGCTCTCCATTTTCATCCTTTACATAAACATACTGATAACCTTCTTCTGCTGTTTCCTTTGTTTCTTTTGCAGATTCTGTCTCTTCTTTCTGTGTTTCTGCCGGCTTTGTCTTCGGCGGCTGAATCACACCTCCGTCTGTTCCTACCTTATCTACATACTGGCCTTCCTTGTAAATTCCCGTATCAGAGGCAATTTTTGTACTGATTTTCTTTACGGTTTCAGAAGGAGTATAATCTGTATTGCCATACAGGAACTCATGAAGCTTCTTTACATTGCTTTCCAGTGTTGCCGGAACTACCACATCACCTTTCTTTTTGATGTTGGCATTGCCCCGGGCCTGAGGGAAGCCTGTGGTTTCACCCAGATGGAATTTGCTGATATTCTTTGCATTATTCACCATATCATCCACCCAGATACTGGTAGAAACCTGTGGAAAGACCGTTCCAATCAAAACGTACAGTGTCTGGAAATCTGCCTTTTTCGCTTTCTCAAAGGCCTGCTGCACAATCTTTCTCTGACGCTCCGTCCGGGCAAAATCCGTATCCATCAAACGGAGACGCCCATAGGCTACAGCCTGTACGCCGTCCAGGTGGTTCATTCCAGCGTGGGTCAGCTGATGAGAACCAATACCTGTTGCTTTTACTGTCTCTGTAATAAAGGAGTTAATATAATAAAATTCCGCCTTGCTCAGTTCAATATCTACGCCTCCCAGAATATCAATGGCATTTGCCACTGCCTTCCAGTTAAAGGTCATATAGTCGTTGATTTCCAAATCCAGGTTCCGGTTCAGAGTCTCAATCGCCTGTTCTGGCCCGCCTACAGCATAGGCATAATTCAGCTTATTGTAGGTGCCTTCCTTAGAAACATTCAAATATGTGTCTCTGTATACAGAAACCAGCTTAATCTCTCCTGTATCCCGGTTAATATTGCAGATCATATTAACATCTGCATTGGTTCCCTTGGTCACAACATTGCCCCGGGAATCCACACCAAACAGAGCAATGGTCCAATAGCCCTTCATCTGCTCTGCCACATCCTCAGAAATCTCATTGGTAGCAATGCTGTCCATATTGAAATTCTCCGGACGCTGAATCTTTGCCATCGTTCTGGCCACAAAACCGTAACCGAAAATCAGAGCCAGAGCAATACATTCTGCAGCAATCATAATGATCAGACGGCAACGTCTTTTTTTCTTCTGAATCTGCGCCTGAACTCTGGGAGACAGCCCGTCTGCTCCTGCCGCAGTCTGACGGGCGCTTTGTCTTGTCTGAGAGGACTGTTTCCTTCCCGTCTCCGGACGTGCGCCTCTGCCTCTGGAGGTTGCTGCCCTGCTTCTGCCCCGTCCTGTGCGCTCCTCGCTTCCGAAGCTGCGTTCTGCTCTTCCAGAAAAGGCTTCAGACTCACCTGCCTCCTCCTGATGCAGCTGACGGCGTTTTCTCTCCTCCCACAGCTCCTGTTCACTGCGGTAATCAGCTCCTGCCGTTCCGTATCCGGCTCTGTGGCTGCTGTGTCTTCTGGAATACGCACCGCTTCCTGTTTCACCTCTGCGCCCGCCGGAATGCTCTGCCCGGCTGTCCGGGGATCCTGTTTCCCGTCTCCGGCCATCCTGTCTGCTGCGCCCTAACTCCTCATCAAAATCACGATTCATTGACGTACCTCTTTCTGTCTGGCTTACTGCCTCTTTCCACCAGGAAATCAATAGGCATTTTTATTAATGAAACCCTTGAAAAATGTCAGGAATAAAATCTTGAAATCAAATCCCAGGGTCCAGTTTTCAATATAATACAGGTCATGCTCAATCCGCTTGACAATCGAAGTGTCGCCGCGGTATCCATTGACCTGAGCCCATCCGGTCATCCCCGGACGAACCTGGTGCTTAATCATATAGCGGGGAATTTCTTCTTTAAACTTTTCCACAAAAAACGGCCGCTCCGGCCTCGGCCCCACCAGGCTCATATCCCCCAGCAGCACATTGAAAAGCTGCGGCATCTCGTCGATGCTGGTCTTTCGGATAAACCGTCCCACCGGCGTCACTCTGGGGTCATGGGGCGTCGTCCATTTTCCCTTTTCCTTGTCAGGCTCCTGCACCTCCATAGAACGGAACTTGTACATATTAAAGGGCCGATTGTGAAGTCCTACCCGTTCCTGCTTATAAATCAGCGGCCCAGGGGAGGTCAGCTTAATCAGCCCTGCTGTCACCAGCATAATCGGAGAAAACAGAACCAGAGCAACTACTGCGCCGAAAATATCTACAATCCGCTTGACAGTGGCATTCAGCAAATCATTTAACGGAACTCTGCGGATATTGATGACTGGAAGTCCCTGCAAATCCTCTGTATAAGGCTTTGTAGGAATAATTCCATTGTAGTCCGGAATAAATTTTGTATGGACTCCGGACTTTTCACATTCTGCCACCAGCTGCTCCAGATCGCCGTAATCACCAATACTTAAAGTAATGGCAATTTCATCCATTAAGTTCAGATCCAGAATCGATTTCAGATTGCTGACCGGACCAATAATCTTAATTCCACGGTACTCTTCATTCTTCTCCCGGTGATCATCCAGAATTCCCTGGATCTGATATCCCCACTCTGGATTGGATAACACACGGTCAATATATCCTTCCGCAGCCCGGCTGTAACCAACCAAAAGAACATGCTTCTGGTTGTAGCCCTTGGAGCGAATAGAGCGGAGCATATTCCGAATCAGATACCGCTCCAGAGTCTCGGCTGCAATATTAATCAGGAAAAAACCGCCCACCAGCCTTGCTGAAAAATGATGCAGGTAGGGATTCTCCCTTCCCAGATACAGAATTGTCCCAAATAGAAACAGACCGATCAGGTTGGCCTTAAAAATATTGGCAAATTCCAGCCTTCTGCCCTGTACCCGCTTGGGAGTAAACATTTTAAAAAATGTATACAAAAGAAGATACACCGGCACAATGATGACCAGTGCGCTCATATAAAACCAGGTAGGCAGGATTCCCGCCTTACCGAACATTCCGATTTTCAGGAAAATAAACCAGCTGAGAATATAGGCCGCGGCAATCACAAGCGCGTCTAAAAGAACGTGCAGGCGGTTAAACCTGGTCTGGTTATCTTTTATCATAGGATCCACCTTGTTTCCAGTTCCGGGGCCAGCACTGCCCCGGTTCCAAACTGCATAGTAACTCAATGGTAACGATTATACACGATTTTAACACTGAACTCTATAAATTTTTTCTTAAATATCAGAGACGTTTCTTTCTTATTCCTTTTTTCCGCTCTGCTGCGTCCCCTGTTCTCCGGCGCTGTCATAATTTAACCGTTCAGATGGCGTCTGGAAAACTCATAAATATACAAAGCCGCACCGTAAATCAGTTCCCACTCAATCGCCAGATAATTTTTGAAATTTTCTTTTTTGTAGGGAACCTTTTTTGTATGCTTTACTGTCCGCAGTCCCTCGGCAATACCGTCCAGATACTCCTTCTCAAATCCCCGTTTCTTAAAAAACAGATATTTTCCAACCACCCCCAAAAGGATAGGAATACTGTTTACAAAGAGCTGAGGCAGCGGCATATTTTTGTAATTCAAATATACAGAATTGCGGGCCGCCAGCCGCACCTTAAAGGAATTGTATTTGGAGCCGCTGGTTCCGCTTCCCACATGATACACAATGGCGCTGGGGCAATATCTATTATAGTATCCCGCAATTTTCGCCCGGTATCCCACATCAATGTCTTCCAGATATGCAAAATGCATTTCATCAAAATATCCGATTTCCTCAAAAATCTCCCGGCGGTAAATCGCCGCGCCGGCGCAGGCAGAAAAAATATGGCAGGGACGTTCATAACGTTCAATTTCCTGACCCACACCTCTCTGATAGGCCCAGCCCATAATGCTGTACATATCACCGCCGTCATCCATCCGTTCTCTGCGGTGCATCTGAATCATTCTGGGGCTTACAGAAAATATGCGGGGCGACTGTTCTATTGCCTTTACCAGTTCTTCGATATAATCCGGTTCTGCCTCTGTGTCATTGTTTAAAAGAATCACATAAGGCGTCCGGGAAGCCCGGATTCCTGCATTAACAGCACCGGAAAACCCGGTATTCTCCTTCAGGAAAATACCGGGAATCTGATGCTCCTTCAGCCATTCTGCGCTTCCGTCTGTGGATCCGTTATCTACCACCAGCACGTCAAATTCCTGACTGGTCTGCCCCTTCAGAGCCGCCATACACGGTTCCATAAACTTCAGTCCGTTATAATTAGGAATAATCACTGTTACTTTCTTTTCCATATTGTATCTCACTTTTCCAAATCTATCCTTCCAGCTTATAGGGCTCTCCAATCTTTTCCTTCAGCAGATCCCGCAGAGCAAAATTTGATTTGCGAAGCGTCAGGTTCGGATTGTAATAGGGATCTCCGTTTTTCAGAATATCCGGCCACCGGCGGGCAAAAACAGCAACCTCCCGGTTAAATCGCGCCACCTTCTCTGGAGTATCCTCCAGTCCCCGTGATTTCGACTCATAGTGATGCATCACAGCGTAAGGCGCATAAACCACCAGTTTTCCCAGAGCCCGTACCTTCATACAATAATCAATATCATTGAAGGCAACCGCCAGCTCCTCAGTAAATCCGCCGGCCTGACGGAATACCTCTGCCTTTGTCATCATACAGGCTGCTGTCACCGCACTGTAGTCCTGAGCGCACATTGCTCTGTGGAAATAGCTGTTTTCTGCCTCATGAAGTCCGATAAAGGTATGACCGGCAATGCCTCCAAAACCAATCACCACCCCTGCATGCTGAATCGTATCATCCTGATAGAGCAGTCTTGCTCCTACAATGCCCACCTCCGGACGCTGGCAGAAGCCCAGCATCTCCTCAAACAGGCCGGGAGACACAATCTCTGTGTCATTATTTAAAAACAGCAGATACTCTCCCTCTGCAAACTGCGCGCCGAAATTATTAATCGCAGAATAATTAAATTCTCTTTCCCAACACACAACCCGAACCTGCGGAAATTCCTTCTGCAGCTTTTCATAGTATGTGAAGGTCTCTGACTCGGTGCTGTTATTTTCAATCACCACAAATTCCAGATTCTTGTAGGTGGCTCTTTCTATAATGGAACGAATACACAGATCCAGATCTGCCGCATGATCCTTATTGGGAATAATTACAGATACCAGCGGTTCTCCCGGAATCCGGAAACGGGTATGATAAATTCCGTAGTCCACACCCTTTTCCACAGCTTCTGCCGGAATGCCGCATCGCTCATAATGAGCCATAATTGCCCTGGCTCCTGCCTCAAAGGCATACAGCTTGCTTTCCGGATTGCTGGCCGTAGAATCCTGATGGCAGCGCCAGTGATACAAAACTCTGGGAATATGATAAATCTCCTTTGCTGCCTCCGTGCACCGGAAAATAAAATCATAGTCCTGAGCTCCGTCATATTCATTTCGGAAGCCGCCTACCTGTTCCAGCAGCGTCCGTTTTACCACAAACAAATGGCAGATATAGTTTACACTGGTCAGAAGGTCCGGATTGAAATCCGGCTTAAAATGCGGATCAAAAAGAGCGCCGCCGTCCATATCCAGCTTATCCTCATCTGAATAAATCACATCGCAGCCAGGATGCTCATTAATAGCCGAAGCCACCTCAAAAAGAGCCTGCTCCGGAATCGTGTCATCGTGATCCGCCAACACCACAAAATCTCCTGATGCCATCTCTATGGCTGCATTGGTATTACCGGAAATTCCCAGGTTTTCTCCCAGATCCTTATAATGAAAACGGCTGTCCCGGGCTGTGTACTCTGCCATCACCCGTTCCACAATCTTTCCCTCTCCGGCAGGACTTCCATTCACAAGACAAACCTCCCAGTTTTTGTAGGTCTGCGCCAGAATAGAATCCAGCATCTCGCGGAGATACTTCTCCGGAGTCTTATAGGCAGGTATCACCACCGAAAGAAGCGGCTCAGAAGGAAGCGTTGTTTCTCTCTGACGTTTCAGTTCCTCCTCTGTCGGTTTGGTCAGATCATACCACTCGCCGTAATCATAATCATTGTCCAGGCCCTGAAGCTTATGCTTGGACTTTAAAAACAGAGCCTTCAAACCATGCTTTTTCCCGAAATCCACAGCCACCCGGACTGTCTCCATATTCATCAGATCCCGGATTTTCTCCATTCGCTTATGAGCCACGCTGGCCCGCTTGGCAATCAGCTCTTCATTGAATTTGATCCGGGCCGCTTTTCCGTCACAGCGAATCAAAAGCCAGTAATCTGCGCCGCGGGTGTAGGGGAAACGGATATCAAATCCATAATCCCGGTCATACACCTGCTTATAATAAATCTGACTTACATCATCCCGTCTGGTTGCCACATAACGAAATTCCACCGGTTCCCGGTTTCCGTCCTGAACCTGGAATTCCGCCCGGGACTGGGGTGTCTTTCCAATCACCCAGCCATTCAGCTCTATGGAATTTTCCCGGATTCTTACTACATCTATCTTATACTTCATCAGCTTTTTGTCCTTTTCCCTCTGTACTGTCCCAATTCAGACGCTCTTCCTCAATAACCAGGGGCCTGCGCATCACTCGCTGGTTAATCGCCAGCACGTACTCGCCTACCATACCAATGAAAAACATCTGGACAGAGCCCAGAAACAGCATTCCAATTAAAAGCGGCGCCATACCTGCTGCAAATCTGTCCCACCAGACCAGCTTCATAACCAGATAAACAAGAGCGACTCCCATGCTGATCACACCGCAGGCCGCTCCCAGAAAGGTAGCCAGCCGCAGTCCCACCTTCGTATAGGAGGTAATACTCAGCATGGCTGCATCATACAGCCGGTAGAAATTATTGTGGGTCTTTCCTGCCCTGCGTTTCGGCTGCTCGTAGGGAATTTCCTTTCTTTTATACCCCAGCTCCGCCACAATTCCCCGAAGAAAAGGCGTAGGATCGTTTAAATTCCGCAGAACCTCAATAAAATCCCTGTCATACAGTCCTGAACCGGTAAAATGTTCAATCTGCTCCACATCTGACAGCTTTTTAATGGTCTTGTAATACAGAGAACGCAGAGCATACATAACCCGGCTCTCCTTACTGCTGGTCTTAATTCCAATTACAATCTTATATCCCTCTTCCCATGCCTTCACATACTTGGGAATCATATCTACCGGATCCTGAAAATCCGCAACCATCTCAATCACACAGTCTCCCGTTACCTGCAGCATACCATAGTAGGGAGAATTAAACTGTCCGAAATTTCTGGCATTAAAAATCGCCTTGATTTTCGGATTTTCCTGGCAAAGACGGCGAAGAATGGGACGCGTATTGTCCCGGGAGTCATTGTCAATAAATACAAGTTCATAATCATACCGGGGCAGATCCCGCTCCAGAGTTTCTATCACAGCCTGGCTGATTGGCTCCACATTTTCCTCTTCATTATAACAGGGAATCAGCACACTGATTTTTTTCATGTTAACCTCCGTATTCCTCCTCCAGCATTCGCCGGATTCCTTTTTTAAAGGAAACCTGCTCCTGCCAGGTCTCCTCTGTCAGCGCCTTCAGCTGCCGAACCACAGGGCAGATCGACAGAGCGCCTTCCTTTGCCTGCACAAAAGTACCGTACTCCAGACTTCCCTTTTCTCCGCAGATTCTGTGGATTTCCTCCACAAACTCCCGCAAAGTTCTGGTATCCTCTGAGGCTACGTTGACCACGCGGCATTCACCCTCGTGGAGATCGGAAAACCGGTACAGCTCTGTCACTGCCCGGGCTGCATCTGAAATCTCCATAAAATTCCACCTGTGGAGACAGGCGCTTAGGCTTACTTTATGGTTTTGGGGAAGCTCTCTCACCAACGTGGAAATAATCGACCAGGGATGATCCCCTGTTCCGTAAACACTGAAAAACCGCAGATGATAGAAGGTCATCTGGTTCTGACTACAGAATGCCTCTGCCTTTTTGGCAAATTCCAGCTTGGCTCTTCCATAGGCATTGACCGGATGGCACTCCATAGCTTCCTCCATGGTTCCATCAGCGGTAATTCCATATTCTACCCTTGATCCCGCATCCATAAAAACCTGACATCCCAACTTCCGGGCCGCCTCCAGACACGCCAGAGAACCGTCCACATTAGATGCCTGAACCTCCGGCGAATCGATTTCCTCACGGTTCACCCCGCCCCAGGCAAAATGCAGAAATCCATCTGCATGTCCAATCAGGGGAGCGCAGCTTTCTGCCTCCTCCATAGTGGCCTCAATCCAGGTTAAATGTTCATGAACCGGCAGACTTCTCCGCTGTCTGGATTCCGGGCGCACCAGAGCAAATACTCTTGCCCCCTGTGCCAGCAGCTGCTCTGCCACATTTCTTCCGATAAACCCGGTTGCCCCGGTTATCACAATCCTCTGTCCCTCCAGATTTCTCATGCTCTCTCCTTCTGTACTTCTGTCATCCATCAATTTTCACGTAACAGTTCAGCCTTGCGTGGATTCCTAAAGCTTCTTGTCCGCTGTAAGCGGGCAAGAAGATGCAAGGCTGAACTGTTACATTTTCACTGAGACATTACAGCCATTCTACCCGGTTGGTCCGCATGGCGCAAATTTCCACATCGCTGCCAAACCGCTCCCGGATAATACCTGCAATTTCATCCGTATATCCCGGCGCTGTAATAAGAACCACATCCACAGGATTGGCAAAAAACTCATCCGGAGCCACAATGGGAAGATGGGAAGCAGGGGCAAATTTTCCCTGCTTAAACGGAGCCGAATCAATCATATATTCTGCCCGGCTTCCCAGGGGCGTTGTCGCCGCCAGAGTAAATCCCTGATGACTTGCTCCCCACAGGGCAAAGGTCTTGTCTTCCTGGTGAAGCCGTTCCATCAGTTTCGTGGTCTCATCCATCACAACCCGGTATCCATCTGTCAAAGGATCTACAGAAACCAAAGCTGCCCCTGAATTCCAATCTGGATTTTGAAGGTTTTCCGAAACCGCCTCCGCCGCTTCGTCTTTCCGCTGCGCAGAAGACTCAAAACTCCAGTCCGGTTTCTTTTTGACAATCATGGAAATGGTATCCCGGTTGATCATCTCCTCCTCCAGTACAGCAAAGCCATACTTTTCCAAAAGAGCCCGCAGGGTTTCAAAGGAATAATACGCCAGATGATCCCGAATCAGCTCATAATAACTGCCCTGTTCCAGAATATACTCCAAGGCAGGCACTGTCACAAGGCCCATACCGCCCTCGGAAAGATTGTGGTAAATGGCCTCAAGCATTACTCCCGGCTCTGGCTGGTGCTCCAGAAAATTAAAGGATAAGAACACATCAAAGGGGCCATTCTGAAACTGCTGATCCGCAGTCTCCGGAAACTCTCTCCACACGGAAAGACCAGCTTTGACCGCTTCCTCCACCAGCGCCTCCCGATGCTCCATTCCATAAACCTCCACTGGAAACTCCGTCAGCACCTTCAGAAATTCCCCACGTCCGCATCCGACTTCGATAAACTTTTTCCTGTTCAGATGCCAGGTATCAATCAGATGGCGGTACTGCTTTCTTCTCAGCTCTGTCATAGTAGTTGAATATCCGCCGGCCCGAATTACATCTCTATAATAGGAAACCGGCTGGCAGTCAAACTGCACCAGACCACAGCAGCTGCACTGATACAGCGGCAGATCCACCCCCTGATCCTCTTCTACATTTTCCCTGTCAGGAATATCCTGAGCGGAAGCCGGCGCCTGTTTCAGCGTAAACAGGGCAGTTTCCGGCAGACTATGCCCGCAGGCTATGCAATGTTTCATAGATTCCCTCCGCAAATGTGGTCACAGGTCTCCACCCGGTTTCCCGGCATATTTTCCCGATATCCGGCATCAAATCTGCCGGCCCCTCCGCATTCTGCGGCCGTTCTCCATATCGGAAGGTTCCCTTTTTTCCACATATTTCATACATTTCTTCAATATAAGCCCGCAACGGGCGGGTATCATTACCTGCAATATTATAGACACCTGCACGGCCTTCTGTCAACAGGCATACCAGAGCAGCAGCCGTATCTTCTATATAAAGAAAATTCCACATCTGGGTACATTCTCCCAGCTTCATCTCTTCGCCCCGGCAAAAAGTCTCCAGACAGGTCTGCACCAGAGACCAGGGATGATCCCCCGGCCCGTATACGCTGAAAATTCTGGCATGGACATACTCCATGTTCAGCATCCGGCAAAGCTTCTCTGCCTGCCTGCCAAAATCCACCTTGGCAATTCCATATTCTGACACAGGACGGCAGGGCATATCCTCTCTTGTTTCCTGATGATACACCCCATACTCTGCCTGAGAACCGGTAAACAGAAACCGGCGGCATCCAAGAGCTGCTGCACTCCGCACAGCCTCCAGAGAATTCCTTACATTCTCCTGCTGCACCTGCCTCTTCATCCGGTTATCGCTTCCAGCTCCGTCCCAGCCGATGTGAAGCCAGACATCTGCTCCAGCTGCTTCCGGAGCCTGCTCCAGCCTTCTGATTTCCTTCATATCCAGCTCTGCCACTGCCAGCCGCTCTCTGGCTGCTTCCGGCACTGCCTCCCACAAATGGGAAAGATTTTTTGAACCCGGCCGGACCACTCCGCAGACCTGGTGTCCCTGATGCAGAAGCAGGCGTACTGCCGCAGTGCCGATAAAGCTGGTAGCTCCTGTTACAATTACCTTCATCATTCTATCCTTTACTCTTTGATTCTTGGAATAATCATCATGGCATCCATCTCTTCCTCTGGAAGGAATGGAGACAAATCCTCCAGCGGCGGAGAAACCATGGTTCCGTCCGGAAGACGCTTTGCTGAAGACTTTGGCTCAAAATTCTGATCGGTTGTCACAAACACCTCGCAGATTACTGGCCCCTCCAGAGCCAGCGTCTTCTCCACTGCCCCGGCCAGTTCTCCGTTGCTGCAGGCTCTGACATAAGGATATCCATAAGCTGCCGCCAGCTTCTCCATATCCGGGAAGCTCAGATCATGGCTGTCCTCTCCAATGCCCACTAACGGCTCCCCAAAGAAATTTTTCTGAGTCTGGCGAATAGAATGGTAGCCCCCATTGTTAATCAGGAAAATCTTAATCGGCATTCTGTGATGAATAATCGTCTGCAGCTCCTGAAGATTCATCTGAATGCTTCCATCTCCAGTCAGCAGGATAATATCCTCTCTGGCTGACGGCTCCTCCTGGTATTCCGGATCCCGGGAAGCCACAAAGGTCCCGATAGCTGCCGGAAGATCATATCCCATAGAAGCAATGGCAGAATTGGTGATAAACCGCTGGCCTTTTTTGATAATGTAAGCATGACCTCCAACCACGCAGGCAGAACCATTTCCCACCACTGTAATCTGATTTTCCTTCAAACGGCTGCTTAATTCCTCTACCAGAGCATAGACATTGGCCTCCCGTCCCGGCTCCTCTTTCCGGTGCTTTGGAAGAACCACAGGATACCGCTCTCTCCACATCCGGCAGGTTTCATTCCAGTTCATTCCCGGCAGTCCCTCTCCGCCGTCAAACACAGGCAGATTTTTGCCGCCTGCCGCGTATTCCTCCCGCAGCACCTCTGCCATTGTCTCCAGCAGATCCCTTGCATCTGCATGAACTGCCATATCTGTATGAACGCTGGGCTTTTTCAGCTCCTCTGCATCTGCGTCACAGTAAATAATCCAGGCCTCTCTTGCCCAGGTTTTATAATTATATCCCACCTGACGGATGCTGAGACGGCTTCCCACAGAGAATACGAGATCACTGTTCTGAACAGCCAGATTGCCCGGGCGATCTCCCATATTACCGGCTCTTCCCGCATACAGTGGATGTGCATCTGGAACGCAGTCCTGACTGTTCCAGCCAGTTACCACCGGAATCCCCAGCATATCCGCAACCTCCAAAAAGACCTGATGAGCCCCAGCAATGCGGATTCCGTTTCCTGCATTCAATACCGGACGGCGGGCCTGACGGATCTTTTCCAGAATTGTCCGAACCGTTTCTTTGCTGACCTTCGAAGGAAGAACCTGACGGTGCTCTCCCTTCCCTGCGATATCCTCCTCAATACCATACTGAGCCTGTCCCTCTGCCAGGGCCCAGCCGGTACCGCCTGCCTCGTAATCAGCAGGATCAAACCCGATTAACTCATCCGAATCCACATACGCGCCCTGAACATTCAGCGGAATATCCAACCATGCAGGTCCCGGACGGCCAGACTGGGCCAGATAAAGAGCCTTTTCCAGGCAATAACGAATTCGCATGGGCTCCACCACCATCTCACTGTATTTTGTCATACAGTCAATGGCCTTGGTAATATCAAACTCCTGATCCCCCATAGCCCGAATTCCCAGCCCTGTCCAGCGGGCTGTGGTATCATAGCGAACCTGCCCTGATAAAATCAGCATGGGAATAGAATCCAGCCACCCGCCGACAACTCCGGTAATCGCATTGGTTCCTCCTGGTCCCGTAGTTACACATAAAGCAGCAATTTTATTGTGGATTCTGGCATAAGCCTCAGCTGCTATGGCACAGGCCTGTTCGTGATGCTGATAAAGGCAGTGAAGCCCCGGCTGATGTCCCAGAGCGTCATTTAAATGCATGGCGCCTCCCCCGGTCACGGTAAATACCTGATTGATTCCGCTTTCCGTCAGTTTTTGTGCAATATAATTGGATACCTTTATTTTCATCGGGAAGTCTCCTTTCTCCTTCTTTGTCTGCCTCTTCTCCAGCAGACTGTTCTGCGGCTAGTATACCATAGTTTCCCGTTTCTTGCACGGATTTATTACCCCACTGGTTCTGACAGCCCCCTCCCCATCTGCTTCCACCCTGTGCCAGCGCTTCCAGTAACCCTCACTTTTCAAACCGCTCGTTGTCCGTTATACTGGCCTGGTAATGCAAACACGGATTTTCGGCCACATGAAAAAAGGAGAGTAAACAATTTATGAGAAAAGAATGTAAGATTCTGGCTGTATTATCCACCGCTGCAGTGATGACAGCGGTAACCCCTTCTGTCTTTGTTCCCGGGCTGGTTCAGACCGCCTTTGCCGCTTCCGCGGGATGGGTGGAGGAGGATGGTTCCCTTCGCTATAAGGACAGTGATGGCTACTATCTGACAGATTCCTGGAAAAAGAAGGACAATCAATGGTACTATTTAGATGAAGACGGACACATTACCCGTTCCTCCCAGGTGGACGAATACTATGTGGACGAGGACGGCAAACGGGTTTCCAACCAGTGGGTCAGCGTAAGCAATGAAGACGAATGGGATGACGAAATGCCGGAAACCAGCTGGTATTACTATGGAAAAGACGGCAAATCTGTGGTCTCCAGATGGCAGACCATTGATGGCAAGGATTATTACTTCAATGACGAAGGCCATATGCAGACGGGAAAGCTGGAATTAAACGGCTTCCACTACTATCTGGGCGATGAAAACGACGGCGTTATGAAAACCGGCTGGATTCAGCTGGAAAACGAAGACGAGTATGCAGATGAAGATATGGTATGGCACTACTTTGACAGCAACGGCCGCATGGTTATGAACCAGGTAGACCGGAAAATAGACGGAAGCTATTATACCTTTGAAAACGGAATTCTTCAGACCGGCTGGTACCGGCTTCCTGTAGAGGAAACTGCAACAGCCTCCAATGCCGCAGAGCCCTCCATTGCCTCCTATCAGTATTACGAAGAGAATGGCAAGCGGGCTGACGGCTGGTATCAGATTGAAGGAGCGCCGGAAATCAGCGAGGAAGGCGAAATTTTCACCTTTTTCTTCAAAAAAGGCGTTCCCTATCACGCATCTGCCGAGGGCGTAGAGGTATTTTCTGTTGATTCCAAGCGATACGGCTTCAACCACCGGGGTGAGCTGGTAACAGGACTTCAGCAGGTCCGCACCGAAGACGGTGTTCACAATTTCTACTTTGGAGATGAGGGCATTATGAGAACCGGAAAGCAGTCCATCTATGATGAGGATCTGGGCGAAAATCAGACCTGGTTCTTCTACACTGACGGCAGCAATAAGGGACGCGGCTACCACGGAATCCGTGACAACAGCGTTTACCGTCAGGGTCTGCGCTTAAGTGCAGACCGGGATCTGAAATATGCGCCGGTTGAGCTGGACGGAATTTCCTATCTGGTCAATGCCTCCGGAGCCATCCAGAGGGCGTCCTCTTCCTCTAAATCTCACACAAGACCGGAGCTGGGCGCTGGTTATAAGGATGTTACTGACACCAACGATAAGGTTTGGACTGTAGACACCAACGGAGTAATTCTTCCGTAACCACCAGGCTTCTTCTTTTTGGAACAGACGCTTTTTGCACCCCTGTTTTTACCATCCGTTCAAAAAAAGGGCTTTCCGCCCTTTTTTTCTTTTTTCCAAAACTTTTTTCATTTATTTGTTACATATTCCTGTCTAATTCGTCATATATAAAGACTATAAGTAGGAGTGTATAAAAAATGAATGATTTATCTGTATATTATTGTCCCAAATGCGGACGCTATGCCTATGTCCAACGAAATTCCCATATTTCCTGTTCCGCCTGCAGCTATGACATGAAGCTGCTGTCTGTTTCCTGTACGGAATTCATGCACCTTTCTCTGGAAAAACGAAATGTTCTGATTCTGGATCACATTCTGTCTGAAGCCAAACAGAATTCTTCCGACACTGCTTCCGATCAAGATGAGCTTTGCCTTACCGGTTCCTGCAGCTATCGCCATATGTTTTTCTCCATGAATATGCGGCTTCATGAACTGCAGAAAGAAAATCAGCAGCTGAATCATACTGTAGACTGGATGCATCAGACCATCTGGAAGCTGCTCTCCCGAAATAAGGAGCTGGAAAAACGCCTGGAACACAGCCGCTCTGGCAGCAGCTAAGCGTTTCCTGCTCCGGTACATCACCTGCCTGTTTTTTTCTATTCTTTTAATCCTGTGATATATTCCTCTATCAGCCGGTTTAGAGTTCTGTTCATCTGAACCAGAGTATCCAGCAGTATCTCTCTGTCCTCCTTTAATTTCCTGTTCTCTTCTGTCAGCTTCTCCAATGTCCTGTTTCTGTCATCCATACTTCATCCACCCCTTTTTTCTGAATTTATGCATGTAAGAATCACTATACGTCTTTTTTCTTTATTTGAAAAGGAAAACCTGTCGCAAAAAGCGACAAAGTATTTCTATTTTTAACGATTTTCTTACGATCCCAGTCAATTCCTTACAATCCTTCTCTGAGTATTGCCAGATAAAAAACCTGTTGTTATAATAAAACCAGAAACCGATCCAATATATTTGTGAGATCGGCTCCAATAATCAGCATAGAACAAAGGAAGGTGAACTGTCGTGAAAAAGAAAACAGGAGCAGCGTTGGCTTTGGCCTTTGCCTGCAGCCTTCTCAGCGTCTTCCCTGCATTGGCAGGAGAGTGGCGCCAGACAGAAGATAAAGAGTGGCAATACATTCAGGATGATGGTACAAAAGCGACCGGATGGCTGGAGGTAGACGGCAACCGATACTATCTGGATGAGAACGGCAACCGAAAATCTGACTACTGGTACAAGGAAGATGGCGCCTGGTACTATCTGGACGAAGATGGTGTGATGGCTAAAAATACCTGGATCGATAACTATTATGTGGACAGTACAGGACGTTTCGAGAAGAAACGTTAAAAAGACAGGAGCCGCAAGGTTCCTGTCTTTTATTCCATAGGAAATTACGTCCTATGAAATAAAAACGCTCCGCGAGGATCGCCATGCGGCGGAAGAAAATTTCGTCTCCGAAGCGGCTCGCCGCAGGCGGAGAAGTTCGCGAGCGAGCTTTTTTCTTGTTTTTTTATGAAGTTTCTATGATAAAAACGTCATATAATCTTCATATTTTATCTAGTTGTGCAGATTTTCTATTTATGATATGCTTTTAGCATTGAAACAACAAATCAGATTATTACAGGAGGTATTACTATATGAGAAAAAAAATATTGGGATTTACTGCAGCTGCGTTCGTTTTAACCATGTCTACCGGAATTACCGCATTTGCAGGTTCCTGGAAAGAAGATGCCATTGGCCGCTACTATGAGAATGATGACGGAAGCCGCCCTGTATATGCCGGCTGGTTCACCGATCCGGCTGACGGCGCTGTATATGCCATGGATCCCGATGGTTATACCATGCCGAACTCTAACATGGGTTCCTTCCGCACAGACGATATGGGACGCCGCATCGATAAAACAGAGGAAGATCTGAAGAGAGAAAACGAGAGAAAGGCTGAGCTGGCAAAGCGCCCCAGCCCTGCAAAAAAGCAGGCCGCTGCTGACATCGCTGCCGATGCCGCTACTGCCGGAACCTCCCGCGCTGCTACCGGAACTCTCCGTTCCACCTTCCAGGCAGAGATGGAAGCCTTTATGAATAAGATTCTGCTGCAGGTTCAGGATAAGCGTACTGAGACTACGATCCGCACAGCCGGTACAGAAAACAATACAGAGATTACCTATGGTTTCCAGAACCCGGACGGCTATGTATTTATTACCTCCTCCATCTGGAAAACCTCCAAGTCTACTGCTGCCAACTACAAGGAACAGGCCTTTGAGATGTCCTACCACTTTGATTCCGCAGTAGCTGATATTGAAGCCTACAACGAGGCCTATAACCAGCTGATGGTTGCTGCTCTTGGCGAAACCACAGGACCGGCTGTTCTGGATTATATCCAGACCGAGAGAAACAGCGGTCATACCAGCTTTGACAAGACCGGAGCCACCGACAGCGGCAATACCTACACCGTAAAATATCGGGATGGACTGGTATCTCTGGCTATTGTCTGCAGCGAAGTAGATCCTACCGCATCCAGTGCTCAGGAACAGGCTGCTGAAGAGGCTGCACAGGAAGCTCCCCAGGAGCAGACACCGGTATCTTCCGTTATCCTTGCCGGAACTCCCAAAGAGGAAAATGCACAGTAAGCTTTTCATATAAAAAGAAGCTCGCTCGCGAGCTTCTCCGCCTGCGGCGGGTCGCTT
>UPYT01000010.1 GCA_900538475.1 uncultured Clostridium sp.
CCGCCTGCGGCGGGTCGCTTCTGCGACAAAATTCTCTGCCGCCAGCGTTTGACTGGCGGCATAATTCCCGGCAGATAGCATGTTTTTCCGACAACGGGATGCATCTCGCCCACTTTTCAGCAGTGTTCCTACAGCACATGCCCCTGGGCCTTCATAACCTCAATTACCTGATCTACATAGCTTTCGCACATTTCTTTGGTGGAGGCCTCTACCATTACCCGGACAACCGGCTCTGTGCCTGACTGGCGCAGCAAAATCCGTCCGTTATTTCCCAGAGCCTCTGTCACCTTTGCAACCTCTGCCTGAACAGCCGGATCATCCTGAGCGATCTGCTTATCATGTACCCGGACATTTTTCAGAACCTGGGGATAAATCTCCACTTCTGATGCCAGCTTTGCAAGGCTTTCCTTTTTCTCCAGCATAACCTCCATTACCTTTAAGGAGGTCAGAATTCCATCTCCCGTTGTGGCGTGCTTGCTGAAAATAATATGGCCGGACTGTTCTCCGCCCAGGCAGTTGCCAAACTGGGACATGTTTTCATACACATACTTGTCGCCTACTGCAGTCTTTTCATAAGAAATGCCTTCCCGATCAAAGGCCTTGTAAAGACCAAAGTTAGACATTACGGTAGTAACAACTGTATTATTAAACAGAGTTCCGTTTTCCTTCATATATTTTCCGCAGATATAAAGAATCAGATCTCCGTTGATTTCATTGCCGTTTTCATCTACAGCGATACAGCGGTCTGCGTCTCCGTCATAGGCAAAGCCCACGTCACATCCGGTATCCTTTACATACTGGCAGAGAACTCCAATATGGGTGGAACCACAGTCTGTGTTAATATTCAATCCATTGGGCGCATTGTTAATCACATGAGTTTCTGCTCCCAGAGCATCAAACACATTTTTTGCAATTGCGGAAGCGCTGCCGTTGGAGCAGTCCAGAGCCACCTTTTTGCCCTTAAAGGAACGGGTAGCAATAGAAATCAGATAGCCGATATAGCGGTTTCTTCCTGCGGCATAGTCCACAGTTCTTCCAATATGATCCCGAACAGCATAGGGAATTTCTCCGGTAACTCCGTCCAGATACTTTTCAATCTCCTCAATCACACTTTCTTCCAGCTTTTCTCCCCGTCCGTTAATAACCTTAATTCCATTATCATAATATGGGTTATGGCTGGCGGAAATCATAATACCGCAGTCAAAATCCTCGGTACGCACCACATAGGATACGCTGGGAGTCGTGGTGACATGAAGCAGGTATGCGTCAGCGCCGGAAGCCGTAAGACCGGCTACCAGAGAATACTCAAACATATAGCTGCTTCTTCTTGTGTCCTTGCCGATTACAATCCGGCAACGGCCATCTGGATTGGTCTCTGAGGCCTTTGCCTGCTGTCCATAATACCAGCCGAGGAAACGGCCTACCTTGTAAGCATGCTCTACTGTCAGGTTCACGTTGGCTTCTCCGCGGAAACCGTCTGTTCCAAAATACTTACCCATTCTCTTAATCTCCTTCATAAAGACAGCTGCCGTTCAGAAACGGCTGCCTGATTTATTGTTCGTTTTTCTGAAGCTCCTTCAGGAACCGTCCAAGAGCGTCCTGCCATGCAGGGAGACGTTCAAAACCGTTCTCTGTCAGCTTTTCCTTGCTCATGCGGCTGTTGGAGGGACGGGTTGCCTTTGCCGGAAACTCGCTGCTTCCAACTGGAGTTACCTGTACTTCATCCATTCCGACCTGACGGAAAATCTCCTTTGCAAATTCATACCAGCTGCACAGTCCTTCGTTGGTAGCATGATATCTGCCGTATCTGTCTGTCTGGATCATATCCACCAGAAGACGCGCCAGATCATAGGTATAGGTGGGGGACCCTACCTGATCATCTACAACGCTGACTGCTCCCCGCTCTGCACCCAGGCGCAGCATGGTCTTTATAAAGTTCTTTCCGGCTACGCCAAATACCCAGGCAATCCGGACAGTGAAAAACTTTTCTACCAGTTCCTCCACAGCCAACTCTCCCTCGTACTTGGTCTGTCCGTATACATTCAGCGGATGACGTTCATCATCCGGCTCCCAGGGGCGGGTTCCGGTTCCGTCAAATACATAATCTGTGCTGATGTACATCATCTTAATTCCTGTTTCCCGGCAGGCTAGGGCAACATTTCGTGTTCCCTCGCCATTGATTTTCCGGCACAGCTCCACATTGTCTTCTGCTGCATCTACTGCAGTATATGCAGCACAGTGAATCACTGCGTCAGCTCCCGACTGGCCGATTACACGCATACAGGCATCTCTGTCTGTGATATCCATTTCCTCCACATCTACGCCGATGCTGTCCAGTCCGCGTTTTTCCAGTTCATTCATCAAATCAGCTCCAAGCTGTCCCTTGGCGCCTGTTACCAGTACTTTCATGGTTCTACCTCTATTTTCTCCTATCGGTTTCCATACATCTTTTCATAATAATTCTGATACTCGCCGGAAATAATGGTTTCCCACCACTCCCGGTTTTCCAGATACCACTGAATCGTTTTCTTGATTCCATCGGCAAATTTTGTCTCCGGCAGCCATCCCAGCTCACTGTGAATCTTTGTCGGGTCAATGGCATAACGCATATCATGGCCCTTTCTGTCTGTCACATAGGTAATCAGGCTTTCCGGCTTGTTCAGCTCCTTACAGATGATTTTAACAATATCAATATTTTTCATCTCATTATGACCGCCGATGTTGTAAACCTCTCCTACCCGGCCTTTATGAATAATCAGATCGATTGCCTTGCAGTGATCCTCTACATACAGCCAGTCACGGACATTCAGACCCTCTCCGTATACAGGAAGAGGCTTGTCAGCCAGGGCATTGGCAATCATCAGAGGTATCAGCTTCTCCGGGAAATGATAGGGTCCGTAGTTGTTAGAGCAACGGCTGATTGTAATCGGAAGGCCGTAGGTGCGGTGGTATGCCTGTACCAGAAGATCTGCAGCTGCCTTGGAGGAGCTGTAGGGACTGCTGGTGTGAAGCGGCGTCTCCTCTGTAAAGAACAGATCCGGGCGATCCAAAGGAAGATCTCCGTATACCTCGTCTGTAGAAACCTGGTGATATCTCTGAATTCCGTATTTGCGGCAGGCATCCATTAAAACAGCCGTTCCCTTAATATTGGTATCCAGGAAAACCTCCGGATTCTCAATCGAACGATCCACATGGCTTTCTGCTGCGAAGTTCACAACTACATCCGGATGCTCTTCCTCAAACAGCTGGAAAATAGCATCTCGATCGCAGATATTGATCTTGCAGAACCGGAAATTAGGATTCTTTAAAGCCTCCTCCAGTGTAGACAGATTTCCTGCATAAGTCAGACAGTCCACACAGATAATCCGATAGTCCGGATATTTGTTTAACATATGATAAACAAAATTGGAACCGATAAATCCGGCGCCGCCGGTTACGATAATTTTCATACTGCTTTTCCTCTTTTCTTTTGGTATTCACTTATTTGGGTTCTTATTTCATATCATTTCCATGAAGCTTATCAATATACTTTCCGTCCAGAACATCTTTCAGATACTGACCGTACTGATTTTTCTTCAAAACCTCATAGGCTTCCAGCACCTGTTCTCTGGTGATCCAGCCATTTAACCAGGCAATCTCCTCCAGACAGGCTATCTTTCTGTGCTGGTGCGTCTCAATCGTCTTTACAAAATTTGTTGCCTCTACCAGAGACTCATGGGTTCCTGTATCCAGCCAGGTAAAGCCCTGACCCAGAAGCGTCACCTCAAGCTCGCCGTTTTCCAGATAGATCCGGTTCAGATCTGTAATCTCAAGCTCGCCGCGGGCAGAGGGCTTTAAGGCCTTTGCATACTCTACCACCCGGTTGTCATAGAAATACAGGCCGGTCACACAGTAATTGGACTTGGGATGAGCAGGCTTTTCCTCGATAGAAACTGCTTTTCCCGTATCGTCAAATTCCACAATGCCAAACCGCTCCGGATCGTCTACATAATAGCCGAATACCGTAGCGCCCTTCTCTCTGGCTGCAGCAGCCCGCAGACGTTTCTTTAAGCCCTGACCATGGAAAATATTGTCTCCCAGAACCATGGCTACAGAATCTGTTCCAATAAAGTCCGCACCAATAATAAATGCCTGAGCCAGTCCGTCCGGACTTGGCTGAACCGCATACTGCAGATCCACGCCGAACTGATGTCCGTCTCCCAAAAGGGCCTCAAATCTTGGGGTATCATCGGGGGTAGAAATAATCAGAATTTCCCGGATACCTGCGTTCATCAGCACCGACAGAGGATAATAAATCATGGGCTTATCATAAATCGGAAGCAGCTGCTTAGACGTTACCTTTGTCAATGGATACAGGCGTGTGCCGGATCCTCCTGCAAGTATAATTCCTTTCATATCAAATCTTCTGCTGAAAATCAGCTTTTCCTTTCCTAGTTTCTGGCTATCCCTGATTTTCGGGACTTATGCCGTTGTTTTATCATTGCCATCAGGCTTCTGCATCTTTGTTCATCAGATTCTTCTGGCTGATACCAGTTTTCTAGTTTGTACTATACCATACCGGCACCCAAAATTCAACGCGGGATTCGGAAACAATGATGCGAAAAGAGAAGCCTGCTTTCTCTTAGAAAAAGCGGCTTCTCCATCAGCTCCCTATCCATTCATCTCGTTCATCTTCGCCAGCTTGGCAGCCTGATCTGCCGCAATGCAGGCATCCAGAATTTCCTGAATGTCTCCATTTAATATTTTATCCAGTTTATACAGAGTCAGGTTGATCCGGTGATCCGTAACCCGGCCCTGAGGGAAATTGTAGGTACGGATTTTCTCAGAACGGTCTCCTGTTCCGATCTGGCTGCGGCGCTCTGCAGCCTCTGCATTCATCTTCTTTTCCATTTCCAGATCATACAGCTTGGAGCGGAGCAGACGGAATGCCTTCTCCTTGTTCTGAAGCTGGGATTTCTCTGTCTGGCTGTAAATTACAATTCCTGTCGGCATATGGGTCAGACGAACCGCAGAGTCTGTCGTATTGACACACTGTCCTCCATTTCCAGATGCACGCATAACGTCGATACGGCAGTCGTTCATATCAATCTGAACATCTACTTCTTCCGCCTCCGGCATAACTGCAACCGTAGCCGTAGAGGTGTGAATCCGGCCTCCGGACTCAGTTTCCGGAACACGCTGTACCCGGTGTACGCCGCTTTCATATTTCAGCTTCGAATAAGCGCCCTTTCCGGTAACCATGGCCTGAACCTCTTTAAAACCGCCAATTCCGCTTTCATTTAAGCTGATAATCTCTACCTTCCATCTCTGGCTCTCTGCATAATTGACATACATACGGTAAAGCTCTGCTGCAAACAAAGCAGCCTCATCGCCGCCTGCGCCTGCACGGATCTCCAGAATAATGTTCTTGTCATCGTTGGGATCCTTTGGCAGCAGAAGAATCTTCAGTTCCTGTTCCAGCTCTTCTACCCGTTTCTTGGCATCAGACAGCTCTTCCTTGGCCAGTTCCCGCATCTCCTCGTCGCTTTCTTCCTCCAGAAGCGCCAGACTGTCCTCAATATCCTGCTTTGCCTGTTTGTATGCTTTATATGCTTCCACAATCGGAGCCAAATCTGCCTGCTCCTTCATCAGCTTCCTGAATCGGGTCTGGTTTTCCGTCACATTCGGCTCATTTAATTCCTGCATGACTTCTTCATAATGAATCAGAATATCATCTAATCTGTCGAACATCGCTTCCTCCTGTCTGTTCTCTTCTGCTGCCATACACCGCAGCTACTACCCGGTCCTTTCCCGGCAAATCCTTTACTACCTGTATCTCTGTAAATCCTGCCTCAGCAAGAAGCCCGCTGACTGCCTCTCCCTGGTCATAACCAATTTCCAGATAAATTCGACCTCCGGGCCTCAGCCATCGCCCTGCCTCAGCCGCTATTCTCCGATAAAAATGCAGGCCGTCTGCTGTTCCGTCCAGAGCCAGCATAGGCTCATGATCACGAACCTCCGGTTCCAGTCCCCGTATCACCTCCGTGGGTATATACGGTGGATTCGCTGTAATCACATCAAAAGTCTCTGTATCCTTCTCCAGAGCGTCAAACAGATCCCCCTGGAAAAATTTCATTTCCTGGTTCTCAGGCCGCAGCCTTTCCCAGTTTCGCCGTGCAACCTTCAGAGCCTCTTCTGAAATATCTGCAGCCATTACCTGCCTGTATCCGCCCTTTACCGCCAAACTGACAGCAATACAGCCGGATCCTGTGCACAGATCAAGCAGGCGGATTTCCTGATTCTTCTGCTGCTCTAAGACCATCTCTACAAGAGTCTCTGTATCCTGCCGCGGAATCAGCACATGCTGATTCACATAAAATTCCAGCCCCATAAATTCCTGACTGCCGAGAATCTGCTGCAGGGGGCAGCGCCTTCTGCGCTTTTCTATCATGCTCCGGTACAGTTCTATACAGGAACGGTTATAATCACTGTCCTCCAGCTCCTGCATCCGATTCAGCAGAAAATGAACCATATCCAGATGAAAGGCCGCCATAAGAAGCTGCCTTGCGTCATGATCCCCATCGGGGTCTCCGGCCTGCTTTAAGGCTCTGCTGCCTTCTGTCAGCAATCGAAACAGCGTCATGCCAGGACCTCCTCCTTTTCCTCCGGAATCACCGTATCCGGAAAATTCTCCCGCAGATAAGCTTTCCAGTCAAATACTGCTTCCACGGCCTCAATGGCAACCTCTATCATAGAATCGTCCGGCTCACTGGTAGTCAGATTCTGCATCCACATTCCCGGTCTGCTCAAAAAATTCACCAGGGCATTGTCTGAACGGCCTGCCAGCCGCAAAAATTCATAGGAAACTCCGGCAATCACCGGCACCAGCACAATCCGGCTGAGTATCCGCAGCCACACATTGTCCACCCGCACCACCATAAAAAATAGGATGCTGATCAGCATGACAATAATCAAAAAGCTGGTTCCGCAGCGTTTGTGCTGCTTAGAGCTTTCCCGCACATGAGCCACAGTAAGGGTCATGCCGTGTTCGATACAGTTGATGCATTTATGCTCTGCGCCGTGATACATAAAGGTCCGGCGGATATCCTCCATTCTGGAAATCAGTTTAATATAGGCTACAAAAATTGCAATTCGGATAGCTCCCTCCAGAAATGCCATCACAGTCTCCGAGTGAATCACCCGGCGAAACAGATTGGCAATCAGCAGCGGAAGCACCATAAAAATGCCAATAGCCATGACCACGGAAAACACCATCACAAAGGCCATCAGCACCTTTTCCACCTGTTCTCCAAACACTTTATCCAGCCACAGCTCCAGCCGTCCCGGCTCTGAATCCTCATCATCTTCAAAAAAGCTGGCAGAAAAGCTCAGGGTTCTCATTCCCAGAATCATAGAATCTGCAAAGCTGAACACGCCCCGGATAAATGGCAGGGCAAAAAACGGAACCTTTTCTGTCATACTGACATAGGTATCCTTTTTCACCTCAATCTCACCGTCAGGACGCCGTACAGCAGTAGCATACTGATCCTTGTTTTTCATCATGATTCCTTCAATGACAGCCTGTCCGCCAATTCCGGAATATTTCATCGTATTTCTCCTCTTTTCCTGCCGGAAAGGAACACGTTCCCTTTCCTATGACATAAAAGAAAAGGTTGAGCCAAAGTGTCTCCACTTACGTCTCAACCTTACCTCGCTCATACTATGCTTATGCGTTCATACCATACTTCTTGTTGAACTTATCGATACGTCCGCGAGCTGAAGCAGTCTTCTGCTGGCCAGTATAGAAAGAATGGCACTTGGAGCAAACCTCCACGTGGATATCTTTCTTGGTAGAACCAGTTACGAACTCGTTTCCGCAGTTGCAGGTAACCTTTGCCTGATAGTAAGCCGGATGGATTCCTTCTCTCATGATTTTCACCTCTTCACTTTTTCAATTATATAGAACTGTGATCATCTAACAGTCTCAGTCGTACTGTTAAAATCACCTCACACCTATAAACAGCTTTGTAAGTATATCACAGAAACCGCCTGTTTGCAAGGAATTTTTTAATAGAATCTCATTTTCTTCACAGATTCCGCAAATTCCCAGTTGTTTTTCGTTCTCGCAAACAATTCCAGGATCTTTTCTACAGATTCCTCCGGTTTCAGAGTATTTGTTGCCTTGCGGATAATATCCACTGCCTCTGCCTCCTCCGCAGTCAGAAGAAGGTCATCCCGGCGGGTTCCGGACTTGAGAATATCCACTGCCGGGAAGATCCGTTTTTCAGAAAGCTTTCTGTCAAGCACCAGCTCCATATTGCCGGTTCCCTTAAATTCCTCATAAATCACATCGTCCATACGGCTTCCCGTATCCACCAGAGCCGTTGCCAGAATTGTCAGGCTTCCGCCCTCCCGCATATTTCTTGCTGCTCCAAAGAAACGCTTAGGCATATGAAGCGCTGCCGGATCTAGACCGCCGGACAGGGTTCTTCCGCTGGGCGGAACAACCAGGTTATAAGCGCGGGCCAGACGGGTAATGCTGTCCAGAAGAATAATCACATCACGTCCATGCTCTACTAAACGCTTTGCCCGTTCAATTACCATCTCAGAAACTCTCTTGTGACGATCCGGAAGCTCGTCGAAGGTAGAATAAATGACCTCCACATTGTCTCCCACAACCGATTCCTTAATATCCGTAACCTCCTCCGGACGTTCGTCAATCAGAAGAATAATCAGATGCATGTCCGGATGATTTGTTGTTACTGCCTGAGCCACCTGCTTCATCAGCGTAGTTTTACCTGCCTTAGGCGGAGAAACAATCATGCCTCGCTGTCCCTTTCCAATGGGAGAAAGCAGATCCACAATTCTCATAGCTGTGCTGCTCTTGCCCGGTACTTCCATATGCAGACGCTGATTGGGGAACACTGGCGTCAAATCCTCAAAGTTGGGACGCCGCTCCACTACGCTGATCGGATATCCGTTTACATTGCGGATATAAAGGAGGGCTGCAAACTTCTCTGCCGCTGTTTTCACACGACGGTTTCCCACAATAATATCGCCTGTTTTCAGATTGAACCGACGAATCTGAGAAGGCGCCACATACACGTCATTGTCACCTGGCAGGAAATTCTCGCAGCGAATAAATCCAAAGCCGTCCGGCATAACCTCCAGAATTCCATTGGCCTCAATGCCGCTGTCTAAATCCGCCACCTCCTGGGCAGATAAGGGCTCCTGCTGCCGGGGCATCTGGCGAATCACCCGTTCGCCGCGTTCCGAATAATACTCCTGGCGTTCCCCTCTGTTTGTTTGTTCACTTTTTTCTGTCCGATCGTTCTTCTCATACCGATCAAACCTCTCATTTCGCTCCCCGCGCTCATACCGCTCTGTCTTCTCACTTCGATCCATTCTCTCACTCCGATCTGTTTTCTCATAACGGTCGCTGCGCTCTGCTTTCTCAGTCCGGTCACTCCGCTCCGTTTTTCCATACCGATCGCCGCGGCTTTCTGTCCGCGTCTCAGTCTGGCCCGTCTGACGCAGCTGCGGCGGCGCCACCGCAGTTTTAATAATCTCCTCCTGCTCGGCAAGGCGGCACAATTCATCTATCAGATCTGCCTTTCTCATGCCAGTAACGCCTTTTATCCCCTGCGCTTTCGCCAGCTCCTTCAGCTGTGTCAAAGGCAGAGTCTGTAATTTTTCTCGCATATACTCGCTCCATTTCTATTTATCATTATTATTGGTTCTCATCCTGTATTCTATTGGTCTGTCATGGGTAATATCCTGTTATGAATATCCTATTATGGGTAATAAAAGATTGTTGAGATTTCTTCCAGAGGATGACTTTGGACAGGGATCGCTCTCTGGCGATCCCCAAATCACATTTGTATTATAAAACGAATTATTTAAAAAGAAAAGATGTTTTTCCCTATTTATACATTTTTAACAGAATTTTTCAAAAATTCCAAATGTTCCCTGATGTTTTTTTCATATCCCATCTCTGTAGGGTGATAAAATTTCTGGTTTTCCATGCCATCCGGCAGATATTGCTGTGCCACATAATGATTGGGGTAGTCATGAGCATACAGATATCCTGTACCTCGTCCCAGACTGGCTGAGCCCTTATAATGGGCGTCCTGCAGATGTGCCGGCACCGGCATCGTCGTCTGGTTTTTCACTGCATCCATCGCCTCGCTGACAGCCATATAGGCGGCATTGCTTTTCGGAGCGCTGGCCACATAGGTTACTGCCTGAGACAAAATGATCTGTGCTTCCGGCATTCCGATACGTTCTACAGCCTGAGCGGCGCTGACAGCCACACAGAGAGCCTGAGGATCTGCATTTCCCACATCCTCAGAAGCGCAGATCATGATTCTCCGGGCGATGAATTTAATATCCTCTCCTGCATACAGCATCCTTGCAAGATAATAAACCGCCGCATCTGGATCCGATCCTCTCATACTCTTAATAAAAGCAGAAATGGTATCGTAGTGATTGTCCCCGTCCTTATCGTAGCGGACAGCCCGCTTCTGAATACACTCCTGAGCCACTTCCAGAGTAATATGGATTTTACCATCCTCTGAACGTCCGGTAGTCAGAATTCCCAGCTCCAGGGCATTCAGAGCGCCTCTGGCATCACCGCCGGATACATCCGCCAGAAAATCCGCCGCATCCGGATGAAGCTCCGCCTCGTAGCTCCCCATTCCCTTTTTCTCATCCCGGACTGCCCGGTACAGCAGTTCCTTTACATCCTCCCGCTCCAGAGCTTTTAATTCAAAGATCCTGGATCTGGAAAGCAATGCGCCGTTTACTTCAAAATAAGGATTCTCTGTTGTTGCCCCGATCAGAATCAGAGTTCCGTCCTCTACATAAGGAAGCAGATAATCCTGCTGGCTTTTATTAAAGCGATGAATCTCGTCTACAAACAGAATGGTTTTTTTGCCGTACATTCCCAGAGCGTCCTTCGCTTCCTTCACAACCTCTTCCATGTCCTTTTTTCCAGCCACAGTCGCATTGATCTGGCGGAAATTGGCGCTTGTTGTATTGGCAATCACCTTGGCCAGAGTCGTCTTTCCCGTTCCTGGCGGTCCATAAAAAATCAGGGAGCCCAGCTGATCTGCCTGAATAGCCCGGTAAAGCAGCTTATCCTTCCCGATAATATGTTTTTGTCCCACCACCTCATCCAAGGTCGTGGGACGCATTCTGGAAGCCAGCGGCGACTCTTTTTCCTGAGTGCTGCTGCGCATATAATCAAATAAATTCATATTTTTTGTCCTCCTGAACCAGTCTCTTTCAGTATAGACGGCAGCAGACTATTCGTCAACTGCGGCTCTGAAAATCCTGCCCGGAAAACAGTCCATACAAAAAAATCCGCCCTCAGTCAATCATCAGCTCATCCACCGTAACAAACTGATAGCCCTGGCTCTGCAGTTCATCCACCAGCTGCAGAGCCGCTTCCACGGAAGTAGAAAAAATATCGTGCATCAGAATAATATCTCCGTTTTGCACGGACTTTTCCACACGTTTTACAATTTTTTCCGTGTTTTGCAGCTTCCAGTCCAGAGAATCCACAGTCCAGAATACCGTTTCCAAATCCAGCCTTTCCTCCAGCGCCTCATTCCAGTCTCCATAAGGAGGGCGAAGATACTGAGGATACTGCCCCGTAAGAGCTTTTATCATCTCTCCCGTCTTTTCCACATCCTGGCATACCGCTTCTGCTCCTGCTTGTGTCAGCTTCACATGGCAAAAACTGTGATTTCCAATGAGATGGCCGTCCTGTCGCATCTGCCGGACCAGCGCCTCATTGCCCTCCAGATTTTCTCCCATAAGAAAAAAGGTAGCGTGGATACCGCGCTCCCTTAATCCATCCAAAAGCTGTTTTGTATAAATTTTATGAGGTCCGTCATCAAAGGTCAGGGCTACCACACTGCCCAGGGCAGCAAACCTGGAATTCTCCTTTCCCTCCTCTGCCGTCATTTCCGGACTTCCGGCCGGGAGTATCCTGCCTGTGTCCGGCAGGATCGCCTGCTCTTCTGCCAGAGACAGCTCCTTTCTGGAATCAGCTGCCCCTGCTCTTACCTGCACAGTCCCTGCCATAAGCCCCAAAATTGCCGCATCCAGAACAGCCGCGCAAATTAGAATTTGACACTGTGCCTTCCATCTGTTTCTGTCCACGCTTCACCCCACCTTTTCTTCCGGACTGCTTGTTTTATGCGCTTTTCCGGTTCCCGCTTTCCTACACTATATGCATTCCCTGCAGGATTTCAGACCTCGATCAGTTCCAGAATTCCCCGAATATCATTTACGGCACAGTCTGCTCCTGCTTCCAGGTATTTTTTCCGTGCCTGTTCACAGAGCTGTGCTCTTTCCTCTGGGGAAAGTGCTTCAAATTCTCTCTGAGAAAGCCCCACCACAGAGCTTCCTTCTATAATCCCCACGGTATAAAGGCCAGCATTTTTTCCTTCCCTGATATCAGATACCGTATCTCCCACCTTCATCACCTTCCTTACATCAGAAAGCTTCAGCTCCTCCATATTGCGGAAAATCATATATGGGAACGGCCGCCCTTTCTGCCCCACTGCATCTGGACTGAACCAGCAGTCCGGAGAATATCCCTTTTTCGCAGCTGCAGGAACCACAACCTGCATCATTTCATCTGTGTAACCAGTCGTAGAACCAATTTTCAGACCTCTGCGCCGAAGTTCTTCTACGGTTTCCTTCACATAGGGCTTTAAATCAGTAAACTGATCCAGCAGCTCCATAATTCTGCTTTCACTTCTCAGATACACTGCCTCTACGTCCTCTTCTGTGAATTCGCGGCCATGAACCTGTTTCCACAATCCGGAAATCCGTTCCATCTGCAGCATAGTGCGCACATGATCCCGCTTCAGCATCCCCATTGGCGCCCGAACCTCGTCCATTGTAGGAATCACACCAAATTCTGCAAAGGAATCAGCAAAGGCCTGCACTGGTGCAAAACACCCATAATCTACTGTAGTTCCCGCCCAGTCAAAAATCACTCCGTCAAATTTTGCCATTTCTCACGCCTCCTTCTTCTCGTTTAAAAAATCATGGATAATCTGCGCCAGCTTTTCCATATCCTCCGGATAAATTTCTCCGATATTGCCGATTCGAAAGGTATCTGCATCTGTCACCTTTCCCGGATAAATGGCATAGCCTCTCTCCTTATCAGATATGGTGTAGAAAAGAAATGCACCACATTACAGATTACAATCAAAAAGAAGGTATTTTGAAGCGGTGTTCCGGAAAAGGCGAATATAAATGCAATACCGATGACCATTCCGGGAATCGTATTGGTTACCAGCGCAATACTCTCTATCACTGCCTTTTTCCTTTCTCCAAAACTGCTTCTCGCTGTCACCAGAGCCGCCCCGTACACAACCAGAGACCCGACAAGAGCCGTCAGACCAGCTGTCAGAAGAGAGTTCTTATATACAGTCAAAAGAGAAGAATCTCCCAGTACCGCAGACACATGCTTCCATGTAAAGGAAAGCTGATACGGCCACTCCTCTACTGCCGGAACAATAACAATAACTGCAAAAGAGGAAAGCACACAGAGGAGAATTCCAAAGGATACTGCTCCGCAGCACACATCCCGAACCGGATTCTTTTTCAGCTCTACCTGAGAAACTCTGCTGTAGCGAATATTATACTTTTCCAGATAGTGAAGGAGCGTGATACTTAAAACAGAAGGCACCATCATCATCATGGCCACTACCGCTCCCCGGTTAAAGTTCGGCACGCTTCCCAGCATCTCGTTGTAAAGTACGGTTGCCACAACCTCATACTGTCCTCCTACAGAAGCCGGAATTCCGTAATCGGTAAAGCAGAGGAAAAAACACTGCACAAAGGATGCAGCCAGGGTTCCCAGAAGCGGTCTTATAATCGTTTCCAGAAAGGTAACCAGCGCGTGATCTCCCATAATTCTGGATACAATCATGAATTTCTTATCAATAAAACTCATAGTATTCAGAATCAGCAGGAAGGATACTGGAAGTGTATAAATCACGTATCCCAGAAGCAGTCCCCAAAAGCCGTAAATATCAAAAAGCTGAAATCCCAGTATTCTGGTTAAAAGTCCCTGTTTTCCAAAAGAATAAATAATGGCAAATCCATATGTAATCGTGGGCAGCAGCATCGGCGCCACAGCCGCCAGTCGAATAACCTTTTTCCATATTCCCGGAAGATTCGTATAATGAATGGTGTAAGCCAGAAAAAAGGCCAGAATCGTTGTGACCACCCCACTGATGGACGCAATCCAGATGCTTCTTCCCAACACTCCGGGAAAATCCTTTCCTGTCAGAATTTCTCCATATCTGGCCAGCGTAAATCCGCTGCTCCCCTCAAAGGATTTTCCCAGAAGAAGCAGAATTGGTATCAGCAGGAAAACTAGAAATACCATAAGCACTGCTGCGTAGATTCCTTTTATTTCCCGTTCTTTTCCATTTCTCATCATGGTATCCCTCTCAAACTGCCTGCATCATGAATGCTGGATTTTGCTCCTGGCGAAACAGGGTAAAAATATTATTTTTCTTAATTTCCAGCTGATTCAGAATGAATTCTTTCACAAAAGAATCTGCCGGATGTTCTATGATTTCCTCCGGCCTTCCAAACTGGGCAATGCCGCCGCGGTTTACAATCAAAACCTTATCCGATAAGGTCAAAGCCTCTTCCGGATCATGGGTTACAATAATCGTAGTCAGCTGAAATTCCCGGGCAATCTCTTTAATTTTCGCTTTGATGGATTCTTTGATTACGCCATCCAAAGCACTTAAGGGCTCATCCAGAAAAAGAATTTTCGGCTTCATAACCATTGTTCTTGCCAGCGCTGTCCGCTGCTTCTGTCCGCCGGAAAGCTGATCAATTTTCTTCTCCAGATGCTCTCTCAGCCCCAGCAAGTCAATGAACTCCTCAACCTCCTGTTTGCAGGAAATCCCCGGCTTGTTTCTCAGCCCATAGGTAATATTCTGATAGACATTCAGATTTGGAAAAAGAGCATAATCCTGAAATACAATGTTAAATCCTCTCTTCTCCATAGGAACCCTGGTAATGTCCTCTCCCTCCAGAAGAATGCTTCCGCTGTCTGCATCTGTCATCCCCAGAATCAAATTTAAAAGTGTTGTTTTTCCACAGCCGGAGGGACCTAAAATAGATACGATTTCTCCTTTCTCAATCTCCAGATTGACATCGTTTAAGATGGTCACGCCGTCGTAAGATTTTTTTATATGTTTCAGCTCCAACATGTTTTCTGCTCTTTTCCAAGCAATGTTTCGCTTTCTGGTTTCTGTACTTTTCTCTCTCCAGTTTGTTTCTTAACCGGCTTCTTTTCCGTTCAAACATCCATATTAAATCACAAATTTTCTGGAATCTTCAACAAAATCCAGGTAAGCCTTTTGTAAAGCCACCGTAAATCCGGCATCGAATAAAAAGAAAAGAACCTGTAGTTTTTCTACAGATTCTCTGATACTTTATCTTTACTTTTTCGTATTCTCATATCCATGCTTTCGAACAATCCGGCTGCTCCGATCCAGCCGTTCCGTATATTTTTTATAATCGCTCAGAATCACTCCAACATAAATCATATCTACTACGGCAATTTCTGAAATTCTGGAAAAAATAGCATTTCCATAAAGCATCTGGCGATTTTCCGTACACAAAAGAAGATCTGCCCATTTCCCAATCAATGCATCCTCCTGATTGGTCAGGCATAAAACAGAAGCGCCTGATTTCCTGGCCTGCCGGATTGCATCCACGGTACTTTTTGACGAACCGGAATGAGAAATTCCAATAGCTAAATCCCCTTCTCGCAAATTCGAAGCGCTGATTTCCTGTAAATAAATATCAGAATACATCATACAATTAAACCCCAGATACAAAAGCTTTGTCACCAAATCCTGTGCTACAGAAGCCGAATTTTCCACATAATATACAGCAATCTGACGGGCGCTGCAGATCATTTCTGCCGCCTTCTGAATTTTTTCCGAAGAAATCTGCTTTAACGTATCCCCCAGGCAGGAAATGGCCTGAGAAATGATTCTTCCTGGCATTTCTTCCAGACTGTCTCCCTCTGAGATAGCGTAGCCATACACCAGAGGCGGAGGAAACCCTGCAGAATTTTTTTCATCTTCCCCAATCGCCTCCTGCTCGCCTCTGGCTTTTAATATTGCATATTTAAATTCCTTAAAACCATCAAAGCCCATGGCCTTTACAAAACGCATAACCGAAGGCTGGCTGACACCGGCTTTCTCTGCCAGCGCTGCCAGTGACAGCTCCTCGAAGTCCTTATCCCAGGAAAGATATATATCTGCAACCTTCCGTTCTGACATCCGCAGCCCGGCATAGCGCGCTTTTATCTCAAATTCATACGGTTTCTTCAAAAGATACCCCCTTATCTTTATTTGTAGTTTTTCTACATTTTCTCAAGAAAAAAATTTACTGTCTGCCTTTTCTTTGTCTATAAAATCTCCCTTTTTTCCCGGCCTTGAAGATTGTTCTTTTTTTCATACAATCTTTTTTCATTTCTGACACTACTGGTTTTCAAGCTTATTCCGCATCCAATAATCTCTTCTCTTTTCACTTTCTATACCATAGCTTTTTTCTTTTTTTGCGAAACCGCAGGTATGTAATCATTTCGTTAAATTTCAGTTAAATTCCGGTAGATCTTTTCTCATTTCTCCATTAAAATAGAATCAATTTCAAAAACAGATCTGATTCTGCCCGTATCCGGCAGATAAAAGAGAGGAGGAATTCTTGATGAAATGGGGAATTCTGGCTACTGGAACCATAGCCAAAAAATTTGCAGCAACTGTTTGTCAGATGGATCCATCAGAAGCAGTTCTCACTGCAGTTGGTTCCCGCACTTCGGAATCTGCCAGAGCTTTTGCAGAAGCTTATGGCATTCCCAGGTACTACGGTTCTTATGAGGATTTGGCAAAAGATCCAGAGGTGGAGGCCATCTATATTTCCACTCCCAATCATATGCATTATGAAAACTGTATGATGTGTCTGGAAGCCGGAAAGCATGTTTTGTGCGAAAAACCATTTACTACCAATGCAGCCGAAGCCCGAACCCTTTACCACATGGCAGAGGAAAAAGGACTCTTTATTATGGAGGCCTTCTGGATTCGTTTCCTTCCTCTGTACGACAAGCTGAGGGAGCTTCTGGATCAGGGAATCATCGGAGACGTCCGCCATGCCCGCTGTGAATTTGGGTTTGTTGCCTCAGGCGCCAGAAAGGATCGAAAATTTGATTCCAGCTTAGGGGGCGGAGCCCTTCTGGATATCGGGATCTACAACCTGGGCTTTCTTCATATGATCATGGGCGCTGCTCCGGAGTCCTTCACCTCCCAGGTTCATATCAATGAATATGGAACTGACGATTTCAGCGTCCTTCAGCTTTCCTATCCGAAAGGACGGACTGGACATGCTCTCCAGACCATTGGCATGGAAACAGGGCGAGAAGCCGCTATTTTCGGAACAAAGGGCTCTGTTCACCTGAAGGATTACCAGCAGGCCCAGACTATGACCATACAGACCTTAGATGGGGAATCACAGGAATTTTCCATGCCCTTTGAGATCAACGGATTTGAGTATCAGATCCGGGAAACTGCCCGCTGCATAAAAGCCGGCATGTCCGCCAGCGATCGTTTTTCACCGGAAGACAGTCTTGCTGTCCTTCAGTTAATGGATGATATCCGCCAGTCCTGGGATATGAAATTCACTTACGAAGCCTAAGAAAAAAGAGGCACGGTTCTTTACATAACCGTGCCTCTTTTTATTATTTTATTGTAACTGTTCGGGACGGGGTATCTTCTTGTCCGGCAAAGCCGAACAAGAAGCATCGGAGATTCCTCCGATGTGAGATCTGGCAGGAAAATCCCTTTACAAGCGAGCTTGACAAGAATTTTTCTGTCAGATCTCCCGCCGTCCTGAATAGTTACATTTTATTCAGCCAGAACAGCGTCGTATGCCTTGCTCATGCCTTCAGTCTGAATCATGTTGTACCACTTCTCTACAACAGGAAGCATATCGCTCAGATCCTGGCCCCAGTACTCGGTCTTAGCCAGAATATCAGCAACAGATGCATCCTTCATAAATGCCATAATATCCTCACCGTCATTGGCTTCATCTGTGCGGTAGAATGCAATCAGAGCAGCCAGAGAGAAGGTCAGGCCCTGCGGATAAGCACCCTTTTCTTCTTTATACTCCAGAATGGTCGGCAGAACTCTTGCTTTGAACTTGGAAACAGAGTTCAGCGCAATGGACAGAAGCAGATGTTTAATAAACGGGTTGGAGAAACGCTCCAGAACGGCTGCACCAAATGCCCGGTTGTCCTCAGTATCTCCGATGGTGGGGATAATCTCCTCGAAGATGCACTTCTTCAGAAGAGCAGATACTTTCTCATCCTTCAGGCACTCACCAACAGTCTCCAGACCGTACAGACGGGCACCCAGTACCATAGAAGTATGAGCACCATTCAGAATACGCACTTTTCTCTTCTTATAAGGATCTACATTGTCTGTCCATACAACATTAAAGCCTGCCTTCTGCAGAGGAAGCTCGTCCTCATGATCGCCCTGGATTACCCACAGATGGAAGATTTCAGCGGTATCCATCATGTTATCCTGCTCACCGATACGCTCGCACAGAGCTGCATGCTCATCTCTCGGGAATCCGGTTACAATACGGTCTACCAGTGTAGAGCAGAAATCATTTTCATTCTTCAGCCATGCCTTAAAATCATCGCCCAGGTTCCACAGATCTGCATACTGCTCACAGCACTTCAGCAGTTCCTCACCATTGTGGTCAATCAGCTCACAAGAAAGGATAATAAAGCCCGGCAGTCCCAGCTGGAATCTCTTATAAAGCAGCTGAGTCAGCTTGCCCGGGAAAGAATGAGCCGGAGCATCCTCAAACTTGTTATCACCTTCAAAGCAAATACCTGCCTCAGTGGTATTGGAAACGATAAAGCGGAAATCCGGGTTCTCAGCCAGAGCCATATAGGCAGCGTTGTCACTATAGGGATTGACACATCTGGAAATCACATCAATATGAGTATGCTCATCTACAACCTTACCGTCATTGATGCCTCTTAAGAACAGATTGTATTCGCAGCCCTGCTTCTCTAACATCTCGCACATACCTTTTTCAATCGGCTGCACAATCACTACAGAACCGTCAAACAGCTCCTTCTCTTTTAACTTCTGGAAGAAATAATCTACAAATCCACGCAGGAAACCGCCTTCACCAAACTGAATTACTGTTTCTTTCTTGCTCATCGTCTGAAACCTCCACCTTATAATTTGTTATGATTGATTTACTCGTCTTTTCGCCGCTGTCCTTGTCTTCTTCTTCTCCACCCCGGTCTGAGACTGTTCTTAAGGACGGCAGAAAACCCTTCTCTTTTGTAAGTGCTTACAAATTTTCAAAAAGACAAGATTGCGTTTGTTTCATGGATTTATCATACACCATTTGATCTATTATTGCAATAGGTTTTCCAACTTTTTTGTAAGCGTTTACACTTTTTCTTGCAAAAACAATTTTGTCAAAAAGCCTGTGCTGTGTAAATATCTAAAAGGGATTCTCATGAAAAAAGTTCACGAAAATAAAATCTAAAAAGAAGATCGCCGTATACGACGATCTTCTGTCCATGTCTTATTATCCAGACTGCCTGCAAAAGCAGCCATTCTGTATCAAAACAAGGGGTCTGTCAGCGCTCCAATTAAGCTACAACGTGAACATTAACAGCCTGGATACCGCGGTTGCCCTCGGTGGTGTCAAAGGTAACCTTCTGACCATCTTCCAGAGTCTTGTAGCCATCAGCTACGATACCGGAGAAGTGTACGAATACTTCCTCGCCAGTTGCATCGTTGGTGATGAAACCATAACCTTTAGTAGCGTTGAACCATTTAACTGTACCGTTATTCATGAGTGGTACCTCCCTTTATAAAATAGATTTAATTATTTTTGTATTTTCTCTGAATCAAAAAAATCACATATTTTTGTAAATCATGAAATGGTCTTCATGACTTACAAAAATATGTGAATCAAAAGCTCATATCAAAATACATCGTAAGTTTAGCACCTGAGTGCCAATCTGTCAAGTAAATTCTGTCAATTTTGTCCCAACTTTCACGGTTGTGCGCGGTTCTTGCTGTCGCTTCTGCGACAAAATTCTCTTCCAACCCATGGCGATCCCTCGCGGAGCCGAAACAAAAAACGCTGCAGAAAAGCGGTTTCCCGCTTCCTGCAGCGTCCATCTTCTGATGAAGTTAATTACTTCAGGGTAACCTTTGCGCCCTCAGCCTCAAGTTTAGCCTTGATGCCCTCAGCCTCTTCCTTAGAAGCAGCCTCTTTCAGGATCTTCGGAGCGCCGTCAACTACGTCCTTAGCCTCTTTCAGGCCCAGACCGGTAGCTTCACGAACAACCTTGATAACTTTAACCTTGTTCGGGCCAACCTCGGTCAGCTCTACGTCGAACTCGGTCTTCTCTTCAGCTGCCTCAGCTGCCGGGCCTGCTGCTGCTACAACAACGCCTGCTGCTGCGGATACGCCAAACTCTTCCTCACAAGCCTTTACCAGCTCGTTCAGCTCTAATACGGATAACTCTTTGATAGCTTCGATAAACTCTGCAGTGGTTAACTTTGCCATTTTATTTTCCTCCATTTGATTAATGTTTTTCCTGGCGCTTCCCTTTCCGGAAGGGCCGAAATAAATTCACAGGAATATATTCCTATCAGTAAAACTTATGCCTCTGCGCTCTTCTCAGCGATCTGATTAAGCACACGAGCGAAGTTTGCAATCGGAGACTGCATGCTTCCCAGCAAACGGCCCAGAAGAACTTCTCTGGACGGGATGGTTGCGATAACCTGCATTCCCTTTGCGTCGTAATAATTGCCTTCTACAACACCGCCCTTGATTTCCAGCTTGTCAGCCTTCTTTGCGAACTCAGCCAGAATTCTAGCAGCAGCAGTTGCATCTGTCTTGGATACAGCGATTGCAGTCGGTCCCTCTAAATGCGGATCCAGAGCAGCAAATGCAGTACCCTCCGCAGCACGTCTGATCATGGTGTTCTTATATACTTTATAAGTAACACCAGCTTCTCTTAACTGTTTACGCAGCTCGGTATCCTGAGCAACGGTCAGACCACGATAGTCAACCACTACTGCAGTTGCAGCGCCGTCCAGCAGTTCAGAGATCTCTGCTACGATTGGCTGTTTTAACTCAACTTTTGCCATGAATCTTTCCCTCCTGTTTTTTTATATAACTGGAGACTGCAAGGAAAAAGCCTCTCTGTCTCAAAGACAGAGAGGCGCTACAAATTCAAAATTAAAGAAATTGTACGTTCCTCGGCAGGTGGAATAACCTTTATGCCTTACGGCACCTGCTGTCTTCGGCAGTCAATACTTGTGTATGATAACATACTATATTGGAATTGTCAACCGTTTTTCGCAACGATTAGCCAATCATCTTGGCTACGTTCAGCTTAACGCCCGGGCCCATGGTAGAGGTCAGGGTAACGCTCTTTAAGTAAGCACCCTTCAGGGTAGCCGGTTTTGCCTTAACGATTGCATCCATAAGCGTCTGGAAGTTGTCCGCTAACTGCTCCTCAGTGAAAGAAGCTTTACCCACTGGCACGTGGATAATGTTGGTCTTGTCAAGTCTGTACTCAATCTTACCAGCTTTGATATCGTTGATAGCCTTGGTAACATCCATGGTAACGGTACCAGCCTTCGGGTTCGGCATTAAGCCCTTCGGTCCCAGTACACGACCCAGACGTCCAACAACGCCCATCATATCCGGAGTAGCTACAACTACGTCGAAATCTAACCATCCTTCGTTCTGGATCTTCGGGATCAGCTCCTCAGCGCCTACAAAGTCAGCGCCTGCAGCCAGTGCCTCGTCAGCCTTCGGTCCCTTAGCAAATACCAGGATACGAACTACCTTACCAGTACCGTGCGGCAGAACAACTGCACCACGGATCTGCTGGTCAGCGTGACGTCCGTCACAACCGGTTCTGATATGAGCCTCAATGGTTTCATCAAATTTAGCAACAGCAGTTTTCTTTACCAGTGCAATGGCATCTGCTGTATCATAAAGATTCGCACGGTCTACAGATTTAGCCGCTTCTACATATCTTTTTCCATGTTTCATGATAAAATAACCTCCTAGTGGTATTGTCGGGGATGTCCCTCCCACGTCTTTAAATTGTCATCTCGCGTCTATGTGGAATACTGAATTATTCCTCAACAGTGATACCCATACTTCTTGCAGTACCTGCAATCATGCTCATAGCTGCTTCCAGGCTTGCTGCATTTAAGTCAGGCATCTTAGTCTCAGCGATCTTCTGAAGATCAGCCTTGGAGATGGTAGCTACTTTTGTTTTGTTCGGAGTTGCAGAACCGGATTTCAGCTTGCAAGCCTTCTTTAACAAAACAGCAGCCGGCGGAGTCTTAGTAACGAAGCTAAAGCTTCTATCTGCGTATACGGTAATAACAACCGGGATGATTAAATCGCCCTGGTCTGCAGTTCTTGCGTTGAACTCTTTGGTGAACTGCACAATATTAACGCCGTGCTGACCCAGTGCAGGACCAACTGGCGGAGCAGGAGTAGCCTTGCCTGCCGGAATCTGTAATTTGATGTAACCAGTTACTTTCTTTGCCATGATAATGACCTCCTATATTGTGGTATTGTCGGGGATGTCCCTCCCACGAGCCGGCAGCTTGCCAGCTCAGTTTCATGTTACATTTTCTTCACTTCTGTAAAATTCAGTTCAACCGGAGTCTCCCGGCCAAACATCTCGACATTGATAGTAAGAGTTTTCTTACCCTCATTGATGCTCTTAACCGCACCAATGGTATCTTTCCATGCGCCGGCAGTAACCACAACGGTATCGCCCAGCTCATATTCCACTGCAACCTCTTTTTTACTGAAGCCCAGGCCTGCCATCTCCTCCTCACTGAGGGGAACCGGTTTGGAACCCGGTCCGACAAATCCAGTCACGCCGCGGGTATTGCGTACTACATACCATGTGTCATCATTCATGACCATGTGAATCAGCACGTAGCCGGGGAACATCTTCTTGTCCGCCAGCTTTTCCACGCCGTTCTTCAGCTCAGCTACCTCCAACATCGGAACGGATACTTCCAGAATCTGATCCTGAAGATTGCGGTTTTCAATGGTTTTCTCAATGTCTACTTTTACCTTGTTCTCGTAGCCCGAATAGGTATGAACTACATACCATTTTGCTTCTGACATCTTATCACCCTCGCCTTATTTAATAATGAAGCTGAGGCCCCATTTGATAATGAAATCCAGGACTGCGATAATCAGTCCAAGAACAGCAGTTACCGCAAGAACAACTACAGTCTGCTTGCCTACGGTTTCCTGGTCAGGCCATACGATTTTACTGAACTCAGCTTTTACACCCTTGAAAAAGCTCTTCTTCGGGGCTTTCTCAGTTCCTGTAGCTTCTCCCATATTTCACACTCCTTATTTGGTTTCTTTGTGTAAAGTATGAGTTTTGCAGAATCTACAATACTTCTTAGTCTCCATGCGATCCGGATGAGTTTTCTTATCCTTCGTCATGTTGTAGTTGCGTTGTTTACATTCTGTACATGCCAGTGTAATTCTTGTGCGCACGACTTCCACCTCCACTTGATTTTTCGTTGTTTCGGCCTCATTCTCACACGCCTCAGCCTTTGCAGCTAATTTTACGCATAAAAAAAAGACCTAAGTTCTTCCATTCGCCAGATTACTATACCATATGAAGAAAGATTCGTCAACGGGTTTTGCGAAAAAAAGAGGAGACGGAAAAGCCGTCTCCCTCTGATACTGCGTCTATTTTCTTTCTTCCTCCACTGCCCGTTTCAGCTCCTCCGGAATCCTTCTTTCATGCATTCCCGGCGGAAAACTTTTTCCTATGGTATTTTTTGCAATGTTCTTGAACAGTTTCTGAATCCCCTTTACCAGTTCCAGCTTCATATACGTTTCCTCCTTAGTTTTTGTTATGTATTTCAGGAAGCAAAGTCATCGCCTCCAAAACCACCGCACAGACTGCCACGTTTCTCACTTGTTCCAGAAACAGCAGAATAAAATAGTAAACAAGAATGGTCAAAACAGCATCTATCTTTTTTTTCAGAATTCCCTCTGCCGTATAGCAGTCTCTATTCACTGTAACTGGCGCTCTCCATGCCACGCAGGCAGAGACTGCTGCAAATATCCAGCCCATCGCCAGCTCTGATACCGGCGCCGCTTCTCCGCTCAGAATAGAAACTGTCAGCAGCGATGCCATCCACAGACCGCAGCCCCAGCCGGTCGCTGCATGAAGCCCCCCTGCATGGATCCGCAGGCATCCGAATATCAGCAAAAATACAATACACTCCCACCCTTTTCCAAGAGAAAAGCTAATGAGAAGCAGCAAACTCATCCTGGCTGCATTTTCCGCCAGCAGTTCTGCTCCGTACTGAATCATAAGCTGCTCTCCCTCGGTTGTAGGGCTTATTTTCCCGCACCAGGCTACAAACTGTTTTATCATTTGCCCATCCTCACTTCTTTCTCCTATGATTAATCATAACACAATTTTTTCGTTCTGAATGTTTTCGCAGTATTCGCATGTTTTTTACTCCTAACTGCAAATTTTTTCAAAAACACACACAATTCACATTTTTCTGGACGTAATTTCTCGCTGAAAAGTCTCTTGACGAACTTCTGATTATTCAGTAAAATAGCACCATTGTTTTAAGCTTTATCTGGATTTTCTGATTTTAAAAGGAGTGTTCCCGTTCCATGTTTTACTTTATCTACACAATGCTCGGCTCTCTCTGTATATTTTTTTCCTGCATCAACCTTCTGCCTGAAAAGCTGTCCCTTTCCTGCAGGCTGCTTCTGCTTTTTTGGACGCTTCTTTCATCCCAGATTCTGAATCAGCTCCTGGGACAATATTTTGTTTTTATCACGCTTCCTGTCATTCTGCTTATCCTTTATCACCGCACCTCTTCCAAATGGCTTTGCCTTTCATGCTCCATATTTGGATATCTTTTTGCAGTAACCTTTAACTATCTATGTATCTGGAGCCTCCAGAAAATTACTGGAATGACGCTGAGTCAGATACAACATATTCCCGCTATTGCGCTTCCCTTCTCTCTCCTGTATTGTGTGCTGTGCTTTGTCCTTACCAAAACTGCCGGAGCTGCTTTAAACCAGAAAATCGGGATTTCCCGAATTTTCTCCAACCCCCGGCTCTGTATGACCATATTTCTTACCCTGTCGATTCTGGGTATCCTGTTTGTATTTAATTTTTCTTACGGCGAATCTATTGGCTACGGATACGGCGCTATTGCATTTAACGGATGTTTATTCCTTGCCGCCTTCATTGCCATCACTATTCTGCTTAGGACTCTGTATCAGGCCATTCGCCGTCAGGAGGAAAACAACAGTATGGCCGAACAGTATGAAAATCTTCAAACCTATACCCGTAAGCTGGAAGAGCTGTACAATTCCATGCGAAGCTTCAAGCACGACTATGTCAATCTCCTGGCCACTATGTCCGGCTATATGGAAGAAAACAACATGAAAGAGCTGAAATCCTATTTTTACCAGGAAATCCTCCCCATCAGCCATTCCTTTTCCGAAAACAATTCCCGGCTAAGTTCTCTTTCCTTTATAGAAAATCTGGAGCTGAAAGGACTTCTTTCCTCCAAGCTGATCCGGGCAATGGAGCTGGGGCTTCATGTAGAGCTGGAAATCTCCAAGTCTGTATCCGCCTTCTCCATGCGTCCTGTGGATCTGGCCCTTGTTATGGGGATTTTTCTCGATAATGCTATAGAAGCTGCAGAGAATACCGACGAAAAACTCATTCGCTTCGCTGTAATTACTGCGCCTGAGTATCTGCGTTTTCTTCTGCAGAATTCCTCTCTCCCGCCGGAATGTCCTATCAGCAGACTGACGGAATGGGGTGTTTCCACCAAAGGAAAACACCGGGGAATCGGACTTTACAACGCCCGCACCATTCTGGATGCATATCCCCAGGTTCAGTGGGACTTTCATCATGAAAATACGCGCTTTACGCAGGCGCTGACTATATTCAGCACCGCAAAGGAGGAGTTATGATATCTGTTTATTTATGTGAGGATGATAAAAGACAATTAGAACAGTATTCCCGGCTGATTCGCAGGTTTCTTGATTTTGAAGGCTATGAAGAAATACCTGTGTATAATTTCCAGGGACCTCATGCCCTTTTAAATGCCGTCAGAAAAAATAGCGGCACCGGACTTTATTTTCTCGATATTCAGCTGAACTCTGATATCGATGGACTGGAGCTGGCCCGGCAAATCCGGCTGTTAAATCCTCTGGGCTACATTATTTTTCTCACAACCCACAGTGAAATGATGGCTCTGACCTTTCAATACCATGTAGAAGCCCTGGATTTCATTACAAAGGATGATCCCAGGCTGTTAGAGCAGAGGCTCAGAGACTGTCTTCGCACTGCAATTTCCTATGAAATCACTGCCAGAAAACAGCAGGATCCATCTGTCGGAATTAAAACAGAAAACATGATCCTCTATATAAATCCGGATGATATCCTGTATATCCGCTCCGATTCCTCTCCTCACAAGGTCACCATCTGCAGCCAGAACGGCATACACCGGGTAACTGGTTCACTCAAGGAATTTCAGGCGCGTCTGGGGCCACGCTTTGTTCGATGCCACACCTCTTTTCTTGTGAACATGGATCACGTTTCCTCCTTCTCTGCAAAAATGAGACAGCTTGTTATGGACAATCAGGATGTCTGCCCTGTTGCCCTCCGCTCCCTTCCGCAGATTACCAGGCTCTCTGCCGGAAAGCTTCCTTCCTCCCAGTCAGAATAGGTCAAAGCCCTTTTCCTACTCATCCTGATAAGGCGTATTTTCCAGTCCCCGCTTTTCCAGAATTTTAACAAGTCGGTCTAACAGACGCCTTCCGTTTTTTCTAAGCAGCCTGTTTTTTCCGAAATACACAGCCATTTTCGGGCTGACTGCATAATAAAACCGGATAAAGGCTCTTCCCCATCCGTATTTCTCCAGAATTTGATCCCGAAACCGCCGCAGAACCCATACCTGCGGACAGTCATAGGAGCCATATACAGCTGTGGCAATGTAGCACCCCCGCCGTTTCTTCTCCGGCAGAAAGTGATGAATCCGCTCTGCCGGAAGGGAGGAAAGCGTCTCCATAATTCTCCGCTCAATATAATCTGGCTGAACGCCATAGCTTGTCCAAAAGGTAATCAGAGGAATCCCCGCCTCTTCACAGATATCTGCCACCTTTCTGTCCCGTTCCCGCCGTTCCTGAGCCAAATGGGTCTGATCATTAATTTCAATCAGAAAAACCGGACAGTAATCCAAATCCGTCACAATAAAATCAATATTCCGAAACAGCTCTCCCCGGTATCTGGCCTGATCCGTTCTTGTAATAAAAGCCGCCAGATTTGCCTGAGGAAGCACAAGGTATCCCTCCGGAAGAATCGACTCAATACACTCCAGATATTCCATTTCTGTATCTGTCACCAGAGATTCCTTTAATTCATAAAGAAAAGGAATCTCTTTTTTCTTTTTTCCAAAAATCATATGTTTTCTCTCCCAATCTTTTTTCTCAGTCAGCGTCCCTTTCCAATACAAATCGACATGATATACACCTGCTTTACTCCTGCCGCTTTCAAAACCCGGGTACAGGCTTCCATCGTGCTTCCTGTCGTATAAATATCATCAGCCAGAACCACCCGCCGGGGAATCTGTTCCGGATGGGCTTTGTAAAAATCTGATACCGCAAAGGCTAAACGAAGATTATTCAGCCGTTCTGCAGGATTCAATTCTTTTTGGGGAAGTGTTTTTCGGATGCGGATAAGAAGATCCGCCCTGACCGGGATTCCGGTAAGTAAGCTGATTCGTTCTGCCAGCTCCTCCGCCTGATTAAATCCCCTCTTTCTCCGTCGGGCCGGATGGACCGGAACCGGAACCAGGGCATCAGGCTGAATATGAGACAGCCATTTTCCATAGCGGGAAACCAGTGCCTGACTGTAAAAATCAAGATACTCCCGCCTGTTTTTATATTTTATTGCCGCCATAGATCGGCGGGCTGCTTCGTTATAGTGAAACAGCGCCGCCCCTCCGTCAAAGCTGCGAGGATGTCTCATACAATCCGGACAGTATTCCATCCGGCTTCCTGTCACTTCTTTCCCGCACCGCATACAGACCGGCTGGCGAACCGGAGACAGACTGGCAATGCACTCGGGGCAGATTAGATGCTCCAGAGGAGGCAAAGCCCTCCCCCGGATACTGGATACTCCCGGCACAATATCCCCGCACACAGGACATCTCCGGGGAAACAAAAGCGTAATCAGCATTTCCTTCAATCCATATCCTCCTCCATTATCTCCTTCAGCCGTGCCTTCAGTCCCGTATATCTGCGCTGTTCCATTTCATTATTGACCATAGCCTGAAAGGTTTCCGGAATTCCCACCAGGCAGACGCAGGAACGTGCCCGGGTCACTGCCGTATAAATCAGATTTCTTGTCATCAGCATCCGCGGACCGGAATGGACAGGAACCACGACTGCCGGATATTCACTCCCCTGAGACTTGTGGATGGTAATGGCATAAGCCAGTTCCAGTTCCTCTAACTGCCGGAAGCTGTAATCCACCATCTTTCCTTCGTCAAACTCCACGGTCAGATGCTCTGCAAAAGTATTGATAGAACGGATTCTTCCAATATCACCATTGAACACCCCCGTTCCTCCGTCCACAGGAATCCCGTATCGGTTCCGAATTTCCCACTCAATCTGGTAATTGTTCTTAATCTGCATAACCTTATCCCCAACCCGATAAATCACTCCGCCGGATTCCCGCTCCGCCTTATCTGGAGATTTGGGATTTAAGTATTCCTGAAGAATGGAATTCAGACGCTCCACGCCCAGAGCCCCTTTCCGCATCGGCGTCATAATCTGGATCTCGAACGGATCTGCATGGACATACCCTGGCAGCTTTTCCCGGATCAGGGTGATCATCGCGCTGATAATTGCATCCGGATTCTCCCGCCGGATAAAAAGGAAATCCCGGCTTGGTTTTCCCAGAGGAATCTGCTCGCCCCCATTGATCCGATGGGCATTTACAATAATATCGCTTTCTGCCGCCTGACGGAAAATGCGGGTCAGCCGCACCACATTAAAACAGCCGGAAGCAATCAGATCCCGCAGAACATTCCCCGGCCCCACGCTGGGAAGCTGGTTTACATCCCCCACCAGAATCAGCCGCGTTCCCGGATTAACCGCCCGCAAAAGCGCATGCATCAAATAAATGTCAACCATAGAGGTTTCATCAATAATAATTGCATCTGCATCCAGGGGATTTTCTTCATTTCGTTCAAAATGCATCCCTGACGAGGAGCCGCTGTCATCGGGAATCCCTGTCAGCTCCAGCAGCCGGTGCACCGTCCGGGCTTCATAGCCGGTAGCCTCTGTCATCCGTTTTGCCGCCCTGCCTGTAGGCGCTGCCAGAAGAATTTCCATTTCCTCCTGTTCAAAATACCGGATAATCGTGTTGATAGTCGTGGTTTTTCCCGTTCCCGGTCCTCCGGTAATAATCAGCAGTCCACTGTTTACCGCTTCAATCACGGCCTGTATCTGAAGCTCATCCGGCTCAATCTGCTCTTCTGCGCAGATCCGCTCCAGCTTTTTCCTGATTTCCCCCTCTGGCTCCGAACCTCTCAAATTCAAATCGTGAAGCATTCTGGCTGCATTCAGCTCCATGTAATAATACTGGGCCGCATAGATCTCCTGCCCCTTCACCACGATTTTCTTTTCCATCTGCAGATCCACCAGATGCTTTTCCATACTTTCCGGAGCCACATGAAGCAGCTCGGAGGCTCCTGCAAAAAGCTCCTCTTTTGGAAGGTATGTATGTCCGTTTGCCACAGACTGAAGCAGGGTATAAAAGATACCGCTGCGAATCCGGAAATCCGAATCTGTAAAGATTCCTACCCGCTGAGCAATCTCATCTGCCATCTTAAATCCCACACCCTGAATGTCGTCCGCCAGCTTATAGGGATTTTCTTTAATAATGCCGTACAGGCGGGGACCATATTCGTTGTAGATTTTCAAAGCCAGATTCATGGAAATCCCATATTCCTGCAAAAACATCATCGCCTGACGCAAATCCTTTTTCGCTTCCATCTGCTCAGAAATCGACATGGCCATTTTCTCACTGATTCCCTTTACCTCAGCCAGCCGCTCCGGCTCCTCCTCAATAATGCGAAAGGTATCTGCCTTAAACCGGCGGACAATCCGGGCCGCCAGAGCCGTTCCCACACCTTTCACAGCGCCGGATCCAAGATAGCGTTCCATAGACGCCGAATCCTCCGGCGCTTTCAGTTCATAGGTCTCTACCTGAATCTGATCACCGTATACCGGATGCTCTACGCTACGGCCGCTGGCTTCAATAAAATCACCCTCACTGATATAGGGAAAGGTTCCCACCAGCACATATTCCTCTCCGTCACTGTTGACAGAAAGAATAGAATAGCCATTTTCCTCATTTCGAAATTTAATTTTCTCCACATATCCATTTACTGTTGCCATAGACCTGCTCCCGTAAAGACAGAAAAAGCCCCGCGCCAAAAACGGGCCGCGAGACTTTCTTACTGCCATATCTGATTCTGCATCTGCGGAATTCTCAGAAGCTTAAAACTCCTGATTCTTTCCGTCTCCATGCTCAAACTCAATGAACTTACCGGTTCCAACCGCCACAGCCGTCAGAGGATCCTCTGCCACCATAGTAGTAATACCGGTCTTCTCCTCAATCAGCTGATCCAGTCCGTTTAACAGAGAACCGCCGCCGGTCATTACAATACCCCGGTCGAAAATATCAGCTGCCAGCTCCGGTGGTGTCCGCTCCAGTACGTTGTGTACGGCATCCACAATCTGCATCGCCGGCTCGCGAAGGGCCTCCAGGGTCTCCTCAGAGGTCACCACAATGGTTTTGGGAAGTCCCGTTACCAGATTCCGTCCCCTAACCTCCATGGTCAGCACCTCCGGACGGCGGTAAGAGGAACCGATATTGATCTTGATCTCCTCAGCCGTTCTCTCACCAATCAGAAGATTGTGCTTCTTTCTCATATAGCGCACTAGAGCCTCATCGAAATCATCACCAGCAACCTTGATAGAGGTGCTTACTACAGTACCGCCCAGAGAAATCACGGCAATATCTGCAGTACCGCCTCCGATATCTACGATCATATTTCCACATGCCTTGGAAATATCAATTCCTGCTCCGATAGCGGCTGCAACCGGCTCCTCAATAATCGTTACCTCTCTGGCTCCTGCCTGATAAGTCGCATCCTCGACAGCCTTCTTCTCTACCTCTGTAGCGCCGCTGGGAATGCAGACTGCAATGCGGGGCTTGCGCAGAGTTCTCTTTCCCACAGCTTTATTTATAAAATATTTTAACATCTTCTCCGTCACAGTGTAATCAGAAATCACACCCTGACGCAGCGGGCGAACTGCAATAATGTTGCCCGGAGTTCTTCCTATCATCAGGCGGGCTTCCTCGCCAATGGCCTTGATCCGATTGGTGTCGCGATCAATAGCAACCACGGACGGCTCCTTCAGCACCACGCCTTTTCCCTTGATGTATACTAATATGCTCGCAGTACCTAAATCGATACCGATGTCATTGGATACTAACATTCATTCTTCCTCCTGCCTGTTCCTTGCGTTCCCAATTCTTTCCAAAAAAGAGCAATTTATCCCTGTAAAATAACTTTAATCCCTCTTATTATATACAAACATCGCCTATTTTGAAAGGGTTTTTTTATTTTTTATTTTGTTTATATATTTTTTATAACAGAGACACATTTTTGACACAATTGTTTTTTATACTGTAGTTACATTACTTGAGAGAGTAATGAATCTTATTTCAAGGACCCACTTGAAATAACAAAGCTTTTTCATACTCATACCGGGCAATGAAAATTGCCCGGCCCCCCTAAAAACCATTTTCTTTAATTTGTATACCTACCATTCCCAAGCTGACGCGGTGAGAAAGGACTCCCATCCTTTTTCACCGCGTCAGTCATTTCCCTTATCCTCTCAGGCAGAATTCACTGCAGTCCACTACTCTGGTAGCAAAATCCGCATAAAAATCAGGCTCATGGCAAATCAGAAGAATACTTCCCTTATATGCCTTCAGCGCCCGCTTCAGCTCTTCCTTGGCATCCACATCCAGATGGTTGGTCGGCTCGTCCAGGAGAAGCACATTCGTTTCCCTGTTCATCAGCTTGCATAGGCGTACCTTAGCCTGCTCGCCTCCGGAAAGAACCCGCACCTGGCTTTCAATATGTTTGGTAGTCAGTCCGCATTTTGCAAGAGCAGAACGAACCTGATACTGGGTATAAGATGGAAATTCCTTCCAAAGCTCCTCAATACAGGTATTGGTATTGCCCGGCGCCATTTCCTGCTCAAAATATCCTGTATACAGATAATCTCCCAGCTCCACCTGACCGGATACAGCAGGAATCAGCCCCAGAATACTTTTTAAAAGGGTAGTCTTTCCGATTCCGTTGGAACCCTTCAGGACAACCTTTTCTCCCCTCTCCATAGAAAAATTCAGAGGGCTGGTCAGAGGCTCATCATAGCCAATTACCAGATCCTTGGTCTCAAAAATCATCTTTCCGGCTGCTCTTGCCTCCTGGAAAACAAACTCCGGCTTCGGCTTTTCCTTTGCCAGCTCAATCACTTCCATCTTATCCAGCTTCTTCTGACGGGACATAGCCATATTTCTCGTAGAAACCCGCGCTTTGTTTCTGGCTACAAAATCCTCCAGATCTGCAATTTCCTGCTGCTGTCTCTTATAAGCTGCTTCCAGCTGAGCCTTCTTCACTTCATACACCTGCATGAAATGATCATAATCCCCTACATACCGATCCAGCTTCTGATTTTCCATGTGATAAATCAGATTAATCACACTGTTTAAAAACGGAATATCATGGGAAATCAGAATAAAGGCATTTTCATACTCCTGCAGATACCGCTTCAGCCACTCAATATGCTGCTCATCCAGATAGTTGGTCGGCTCGTCTAAAAGGAGAATATCCGGCTTCTCTAAAAGCAGCTTTCCCAGAAGCACCTTGGTTCTCTGACCGCCGGACAACTCGGAAACATCCTTGTCAAGGCCAATCTCCTGCAGTCCCAGAGCCCGTCCAACCTCCTCTACCTTACTGTCGATAATATAAAAATCATGGGCCATCAGAAGATCCTGGATGGTTCCCAGCTCTTCCATCATTTCATTCATCTCATCCTCGGAGGCCTCACCCATCCGATCACAGATAGCATTCATCTGAGCTTCCATTTCAAACAAAAAAGAAAACGCGCTTTTCAGCACATCGCGGATGGTCATTCCCTTTTCCAGCACTGTATGCTGATCCAGGTATCCGGCCCGCACATGCTTTGCCCACTCTACCTTTCCTTCATCTGGCTGCAGCTTTCCGGTAATAATATTCATAAAAGTAGACTTTCCCTCACCGTTTGCCCCTACCAGGCCAATATGCTCGCCTTTCAGAAGCCGGAAAGAAACGTCCTGAAAAATCGCCCGGTCACCAAATCCGTGGCTTAAATGTTCTACATTTAAAATACTCATCAATTTCTCCTTTATCTCACAGTGGTTCTCGCCATCTCCGGCAAGTATGCTTTCTGTCTCTGTGCTGTACCTGCACTCGCTTTTCATTCTATAAGGAAGTCTGGAGAAAAGCAAGCAGAAAAAGAATGTGCCTTGGCAATTTCCCATGAACTAAAAAATGGAGCCGGGCACTTTCATGCACTGCTCCACCTTAGAATCCGTCTCTGTCTACTGCTCCTCACCGTCTTCATCGTCAATAATGCCGCCGATTGAGCTGAGCATTGTAGACACCACCACAGCCACTACAAATAAAACCAGCAGAATCAGTCCGCCACCGGCTATTAAAAGAAACTCCATCTTCCAGCCTCCTGTTCCAGATCATTCTTATTTCTGCAATCTGATGCCAGTATAGCACATATTTTCAGCAAATTCAATAACCTCAGATCATCCCTTTCGGTTCTTCGCTCTGCTGAGTCAGCCAGTTACTCCATTCCCATTTCTTCATTGATTTTGTCTTCACAATCCCGCATAGCCTGAATTGTCTTTTCCATCAGCTCATCTAACTCCCATCCAAGCCGCTCTGCTCCCTGGCGAATCACATCTCTGGAACAGCCGGCTGCAAACCGTTTATCCTTAAATTTCTTTTTTAAACTGGATAATTCCATATCCTTTGTACTTTTTGACGGTCTCATACGGGCTGCTGCTCCAATCAGTCCAGTCAGCTCATCTGACGCAAACAGCACCTTCTCCATCTCATGCTCCGGTTCAATATCGCTGCAAATACCATATCCGTGAGAGCAGATGGAACGAATCATGTCTTCTCCCACTCCGGCCGGACGTAAAAGCTCCGGCGCTTTTACACAATGCTGTTCTGGATACTGCTCAAAATCAATATCGTGAAGCAGTCCCACAATCCCCCAGAAATCTTCTTCCTCTCCATATCCCAATTCTCTGGCATACCAGCGCATTACGCCTTCTACAGTAAGCCCATGTAAAATATGAAACGGCTCCTGATTATATTGTTTCAGCAGATCTAAGGCCTCATCTCTTGCGATTGTACTTTTCTTTATCATTATGCTCTCCTCTTCTCCGGTTTTTATACATTCCGACTTTGTCGTTTTAATAGATATTTTATCGCACTTTTTTTCATTTGTTAAGTTGAATTTTCCAGTCAACTGTAGTATACTAAGCAGGTACGCAGATGTAGTTCATCGGTAGAACATCAGCTTCCCAAGCTGAGGAGGCGGGTTCGATTCCCGTCATCTGCTCTTTTAAAACAGAGGAGCCTTCACTGCAGGACTCCTCTGTTTTTTCATCATACCTGGAATTTTTATCCTACGAGACCGCCGGAATCATCGGCTGCACATCTTCCTTCTCTGCCTTCCGGTAAGCCAGCATCAAATCCACCATTCGCCCGTAGCTTTTCACCCCGTCTGTCTGGTTATTCATTTTCAGGTAGGTGTCATTCCACTGGTTCGCCGCCTCAGCAACCTTGCCCTCATACCCTTCCCAGAAAACACTGTTCTCTCGCAGATCCATACGGGCACTTTCACATAGCTTTCCATGAAGCTGCACATAGGTCTCCATATCTGCCTCTGCCAGGGCATTTCCTGCATACACCCACCCGGTCAGATAGCCGCTGTACTGAAAAGCAGGATTTTGCGAAGCAATACAGGCCAGATAGCCGATAAAATTTGCCTCATCCTCCCGCATAAAGCCTTTTAAATGGGACAGCTCGTGACACATGGTATGGGGAATATTATAATCAGGCATATCACCATTGTAATTCGCCTCTATTGTAAATGGTGAATAAACTCCACACAGCTGCTGCACAGACAAAATCCAGGAAACAGCCACCTCCTTTGGTCGGGGATAATATCCCCCCAGCACAGGATACTGTTCTCCGGCCGCCTGCATGGCAGCAACACTTTCCTGACGCCACTGACTGCGGTTTTCCTGATATCGATAAGCCTGGTTCTTCTCATTGCCCCTTTCCGGCAATTCCGGAGCTGTCTCATTCACCCTTTCCGTCAGATATTCACACAGCTCAACCAGCTCCTCCCTGGTATATTTTCCCGGATTCAACCCTGCATATTCGGAAAACGCCCCAGCGTAATAATTGATTCCACAGCAAGTCATATAGGAAAACAGAAGGATTCCTGACAAAAAAATACCACGGCACGCAATCCTTCCAGGTTTGGAAATATGCTTTACCAGGTACCAGAGTGAACCTGCCGCCAGAGCATACAGCCCGATCTCCACAACAGAAAAGGGCAGAAATCCCGAAAAGCCCCCAATCCCTTTTACAAGAACAGGATAAATCCTGTGGGCATACCAGTCTGCAAAGCTTTGTGCATACCGGGCACACAGCTGAAGCAGTGCCGCAGCTGTCAGCAGAAGCAGTCCCGCGGCTGCATACCGGATTGATTTTCTTTTTTCCGGATTCATTCTTCTGTTTTCCTGCTGCCCCTTCTTTTGTTCTTCCGTTTTCTTTTCTCCTTGCTCTCTCATTGTTTTCTGGTATCTCTCCATCCTTTTTGCTGTTTATCTCTGCAATTTTGCCCGTTTCGCCTGTTTCCGGCTCTCTGCCGCCTTTTTCTGTCCTGAAGTTCTTCCTCTGCCGCCTCCTGCCGCTCTATCTGTTTATTGTAGCAGGGGAAAGGACGAAACACCAGTTATTTTTCAAAACAGTTCTCATCTCCAATCCGTTTTTCCGCCTCCTCTTATCTCCCTTCCTGAAATCCTTCTCCGAACACTTCCTTTGTCGGAGATACAATCACAAAGGCTCTGGGATCATGGCGATCAATGATTTCCTTTACCTGATAAAACTGCTTTCTGTCTACAGCGCAGGTCAAGGTTTCGCATTCCTTCCCGCTGTATCCGCCAATACTTTTATAAAAGGTAGTTCCCCGGTTCATGGTGCGCATAATCTCCTCTGCGATTTCTCTGTTTTTATCTGAATGAATCGTAATCATGCTTCCCCGGTTCATGCCATAAAGCAGCATATCAATCGTCTGCGTCGTGCAGACAATCGATATCAGGCCATACATTGCCGCTTCAATCTCCCGAAATACCAGGACAGAACCTCCTACAACAAAAAAATCAATGACCATAATTGCATATCCCGTCTGCATATAAGGGCGAAATTTCTGCAGCAGCTTCGCGAGAATATCCCCGCCGCCTGTAGTTGAATTCCGCATAAATACCACAGCCATTCCCGCTCCTGTAAAAATGCCACCAAAGGCAGCTCCAATCAGCCGATCCCCCGTATACTGCGGTATGCCCAACCAGCCAAATCCGTCCAGTATCACGCTCATCCACACTACAGTACCTATCGTTTTCCATGTCATCCGGCGTTCCAGAAACAGCCAGGACGCAGCAAACAGCGGAAGATTGATCAGCAGACTCAGAGCTCCGATTGGAAGCCCTGACACATAATTGATCATCAGCGCAATTCCGGATACGCCTCCCGGTGCAATCTGGCAGGTATCAATAAAGCACCACATCCCCACTGCCTGCAAAATTCCTCCTGCAATATCGTAAACCAAATCCTTTCCCCGCTCCCACAGACTTGACTGAAACTCTCTCTTCATTCTGTATCCCCTCCTCATTCTCTGTTCTCCGCCTGCGCCGGCCGCTTCAGAAACCAAATCCATTTTCGTCCATAGCCCTCCTGGCGAAGTATATTCCTATCACAGGCTCTTTTCCTATCACAGAAAAAAAGAAAAGGACAGAAATTTTTCCTTCTCTGTCCTTTATCATACACCAATATTGGTTTATTGATTCTTTTTCTTGTTTTCCGCAAATTCTTCTTTTACCTGATCCATCAGGCCATCTGTCATAATTAAATCCATAGACGCGCCGGCAATAGCCTTAGCTCCGTATAAGATACAATTATGAGCCGCCTCTGTCTTTCCGGCATCTACAAATTCCTGAGAATGGGACGACGTTCCTTCCGGCACAAATGCCACACGAATACAGGAGCCGGGAATCTCATACATTACATTGCCGAAATCTGTGGATCCTGTCTTCTCTCTGGGCGGCGCCAGCTGAGGCGCACCGGCCAGCTTGGCATTGTTCATCAGCAGCTCATTTAACTTCAGCACTGGAATCTTATTAAAGAAGAAGGTTCCCTCCTTGATTTCATAATCCACTCCGGCAATCAGAGACGCGCCCTTGATAATATCCAGGAACCGTTCACAGACTCCCTCCAGAGTCTTTCTGGAAAAGGAACGGATCGCAAATTCTCCCTCTGCCTCTGCCGGAACCACATTTGCCGGTCCCGGAAGCTTTGCTACAGTATAGTGCATTCTCACATCATCCGGCACATGCTCTCTTAAAAATTCAATTCCCTGGAACGCTGCAAGCAGCGCATCAAAAGCGCTTCTTCCCTTATCCGGAGCCAGCGCTGCATGAGCGCGTTTTCCATGGAAGGTAACATGAAAGCTTCTCTGAGCCAGACAGCGCACATCCGTACAGGTGTTGGGGCCTCCATGCATCATAAAGGCCACATCCAAATCATGGAAGCACCCTTTTTTGATCATATCGCATTTGGAGCCCAATGTTTCCTCCGCCGGAGTTCCATACACCACAATCTGGAAGGGACGATCCGTATCCAGATTTTTAAGAGCAGCCGCAGCGCCCAGACAGCCAGGCCCCTGCATATGGTGGCCGCATCCATGGCCCAGTCCACGTAGCGCATCATACTCACAGAGAATTCCAATCACCGGACCGCCTTCTCCGTGACTGTACACTGCCCGGAAAGCTGTTTTATAGCCGCCAACTCCCATTTCTACGGAAAATCCGTTTTTTCTTAAATAATCTGTCAGCAGACCAGCGGCAAAAACCTCTTCTCCCTCATACTCCGGATTGTCGAAAATCTGATCCGCCATGGACCAGAGTTCCTCTCGCTCCTCGTCAATCCGCTGGAATAACTCTTCCTTCCTCATAACAGTTCCTCCTTACATAGGTCCAAAATGAATCAGCTGCGCTCCGATTAGCAGCACAGTTCCCACAATCAGCCACAGAATGAAAATCTTCCACATAAACCGCATCCATCTGTCATAAGGAATATTGCAGGCGCTGATAATTCCCATCAGAGCAGTAGAAGTCGGAAGAATATAGTTACAGAATCCATCGCCAAAGTTAAATGCCAGAATCGCTGTCTGTCTTGTTACCCCAATCAAATCAGACAGGGGAACCATAATCGGCATCACCGCTGCTGCCTGACCAGAACCGGAGGTCAGGAATACATTGATAACGGTATTGGCAATCAGCATAGCCGGAGCCTGGAGAATGGTGGGTACACTGCCAAGTCCGCCTGCCAGAGTATGAACAACCGTATCAATGATTTTTCCGTCGCTCATGATCGCGCTGATAGACTGAGCCAGTCCAATGATGATCATGGCAGACATCATTTTCTTGCAGCCCTCCAGGAAGTTTTTAGAAATTGTTGCGCTGTCAAATCCCGAAATAACGCCAACAATAATTGCCAGCCAGATAAACATAGCAGCCATCTCCGGCATATCCCAGCCCCATTTGATGCTGCCGAATACAACAACCACAAGAGAAACCACCAGCGCAATTACATTCAAAATCTTTCTCAGATCGATGGTTCCAAAGCTTTCCAGATCTCCGCCCTTATTCAGCTCATTATCCTTATCCAGATCATACATGGGGCTGACAGTCGGATCTTTTTTCACCTTTAATGCATACCGGATCAAGGCAATATTGGTGAATACATAATACACAGCAAAGCAGATCCAGCGGTATCCGATACCAGAATACGGCGGAAGCTCTGCAATCTTCTGAGCTACCAGGGTTGTGTTGGGATTCAGGGTACCGGTAGAAAATCCAATGGCACCGCCCAGCAGAATAATCGCCGCACCTGTAATCGAATCAAGACCAATGGCCAAAGACAGCATCACCATAACCGGTGCAAAAGCAATAAACATATTAACGCCCTGAGTTGTACAGATCAGACCAAACATCAGCGTCAGAATCGGAATAAACACATAGAGATTGTTGGAGAATTTCTTCGCCAGCTTTGCAATCACAGCCTGCAGAGAACCGGACTGGGTCAGCATATGAAAAGCTCCGCCAGAAAACAAAATGACCAGCATCAAATCTACCCGCTTAACAAATGCCTTCACAATGTACATGGGAATCAGCAGCGGATTCACCGGAGAGCGCTCCAGATACTGGAACTGAGTCGGATCAATGACCTTGATTCCGTCTGCATTCTCAATCCGGACATATTCCCCTGCCGGGAGAATCCAGGTCATGGCTACTGCCGCAACAATGATCGTAAACACAATCACAAAGCTGTGCGGCATCTTAAAACGTTTTTTCTTTTTCTCACTCATAAAAAGCCACCTCCTAAGTATACTGTTTTTATTATACCTAGGGGCAGCTTTCGTGACCATTAGCAAAAACTGAAAGCAAGATTAAATTTTTTATATTGTAGAAACAAAAATGAATTTTTAGTATTGTTTCCGCACGGTTTCGTACAGAATCTCAATCAGCCGATTTTCACATTCCGTTAAGACACGTCCCTTCCGGTAGGCAAGAATCAGTCTGGAATAAAAGGAATCTCTTCCTATATAGTAATATCTTACATTCTGAAATCGGGACATATTTTTTATGTACCCAAGACGGTTAAATCCTATTCCCAATCCCAGCTCAACCATACTGATAATAATATCAAAATGGGCTACCTCCAGGATTCTTCTGGGCCGGATATGGTTCTGCTCAAAAATCCTCTCCGCTGTTTTCCGCATACTCTGTGCCATAGTCGGAAGAATAAAGGTTTCTCTGTCCAGATGGATCATATCCAGATGCAGATAATCATCACCGTCTTCCTGGTATGCATATGCGTTAGCCGGATGATCTGCCGGAAGCGCTACCAGAACCTGCTCCTTTGCCAGTTCCCGGTAGGTTACATCGGCCAGTTCATCCCGGTACATAGTCACCACAAAATCCACCGTTCCTTCCCGATACATGGCTGCCAGTTCCTCCTGGTTTCCATCCCGGAAAATAATTTCCACATCCGGATATTCTTCCATAAACCTCTTTAGCAGCTCCGGCGCTATAGAGATTGCCCGCCTCTGCTGAATGCCAATTCGAATGGACGGATGAGCCTTGCGCCTGGCATGATCCACCAGACAGTCAAACTCATCCTTCATTTCCAGCATTTTTCTGGCTCTGGACACATATTCCTCTCCAATCGGCGTCAGCACAAAGGAGCGGCCTGTCCGGAGAAAAAGAGAAATGCCCAGATATTTTTCCAGATTACTGATATAAACACTGAGAGCTGACGGAGAAATATAAAGCTCTTCTGCCGCTTTAGAAATTGTCTGGCACCTGGCCAGAGTACACACATACTGCTGTTCCTTTAAGTTCATACACACTCTCCGAAGGCGTCCATTTCCGCCCAGTCTGTCATTTGCTTACAGGATTTGTCATAATCCATATTCCAACATGGCCCCGGCTGAAAAGCCGGGGCCATAAGTCTTGCTTCATTTATCAGGTTCTTTGCCTCTCCTGACAAAGAACTCATCCTTTCATTTCCAGACGTACCAGAGCTCTCTTTAAGGCCATCTCTGCGCGAAGCACATCAAGATTTGCATCTTTAGAAGCCAGCCGGTGCTCTGCACGGCTGCGGGCTTCTTCTGCACGCTTAAAGTCAATCTCATCCGGCCATTCTACCACTTCAGCCATAATCGTCACTGTCTCCGGCAGGATGGTAATAAATCCGGAATGCAGGGCAGCCACTTTGACTTCTCCTGCCTCATGGATCTTCAATACGCCCGGAGCCACAACCGCAGTCAGCGGAATGTGGTTGGGATAAATACCAATATCGCCCTCCGTAGTTGTCAGCTCTACCATAGTAACCTCTCCATCGTAGAACCGCTCCGTAGGAGTGACAATCTGTAATTTCATTCCATCAGCCATAGACGTACCCCCTATTTCACACGGGCAAGAACGTCATCAATATTTCCGGCATTGAGGAAATACTGCTCCGGAATATCATCATGCTTTCCTTCCAGAATCTCCTTAAAGCCCTGAATCGTCTCGCTGAGAGGTACATAACGTCCTTCCAGACCAGTAAACTGTCCTGCAACGAAGAAGGGCTGAGACAGGAATCTCTGAATCTTTCTTGCACGGGATACAGTCAGCTTATCTTCCTCAGAAAGCTCATCCATACCCAGCATAGCGATAATATCCTGCAGCTCTTTATATTTCTGAAGTACCTCCTGTACTCCACGGGCTACCTTATAGTGCTCCTCACCTACCACACGGGGATCCAGAATGCGGGAGGTAGACTCCAGCGGATCCACTGCCGGGTAAATACCCAGCTCAACGATGGAACGGCTCAGTACGGTGGTTGCATCCAGATGTGCAAAGGTATTTGCCGGAGCCGGGTCAGTCAGGTCATCTGCAGGTACATAAACAGCCTGTACAGATGTGATAGAACCGTTCTTGGTAGAGGTGATACGCTCCTGAAGAGCGCCCATCTCTGTCTGCAGCGTCGGCTGATATCCTACTGCGGACGGCATACGTCCCAGCAGAGCAGATACCTCAGAACCTGCCTGAGTGAAACGGAAAATATTATCAATAAACAGCAGTACGTCCTTACCGCCCTGATCACGGAAATACTCTGCCATAGTAAGTCCTGTCAGACCTACTCTCATACGTGCTCCCGGCGGCTCGTTCATCTGACCGAATACCATGGTGGTTTTATTGATAACTCCGGAATCAGTCATCTCATAGTAAAGGTCATTTCCTTCACGGGTACGCTCGCCTACGCCGGTGAATACAGAATATCCGCCGTGCTCTGTGGCGATGTTACGAATCAGCTCCTGAATCAGTACGGTTTTGCCTACGCCGGCGCCGCCGAACAGACCGATTTTACCACCCTTCTGATAGGGACACAAAAGGTCAACGACCTTGATACCTGTCTCCAGAATCTCTGTCTCTGTAGACTGTTCCTCGAAGGTAGGAGCTTTTCTGTGGATTGGAAGATATTCTTCCACCTGTGGCTTTTCTTTATTGTCAATGGGCTCGCCCAGCACGTTGAAAATACGCCCCAGCGTATTCTCACCAACCGGAACCGTAATCGGCGCTCCGGTTGCAATGGCGTCCATACCACGTCTTAATCCGTCGGTTGTTCCCATAGCGATACATCTGACCGTATCGTCACCAAGATCCTGGGCAACCTCAACAACCAGCTCACCGCCGGTTTCCAGCGGAATTTTGATTGCCTCGTTGATTTCCGGGATCTTGCCCTGGGAGAACTTGATGTCCATAACCGCACCGATAATCTGTGTGATTTTACCAGTATTTTGCTCTGCCATCTTGCTTCTCCTTATATTTATTGTAACAGCTCAGCCATGCATCTTATTGTCCGCTGTAAGCGGGCAATAAGTACCGGGCGTCTGCCCTGTGAACCGTTACGATTTATTGGTTTCGCAGCAGCCCGTTTTTGTCGGACTGCCGCTTTCTTGTGCATCATTTATCAGCTGATTGCATTGGCGCCTGCAATAATCTCCGTCAGCTCCTGAGTAATGGAGCCCTGACGGGCGCGGTTATACTGCAGCTCCAGCTTGCCCAGCATCTCTTCTGCATTGTTTGTTGCCGAATCCATGGCCGTCATACGTGCGCCGTTTTCACTGGCTACTGCCTCCTGAAGCGCGCCGAAAATCAGACTGCTCACGTATTTGGGAATAATCATATCCAACACAGTCTCTTCATTGGGCTCATAGTTCATAAGAGCCTGAGCCTTCTCTGTCTCATGTTCTCCGTCTTCTCCTGCCTCCATAGTAAAGGGAAGGAGCTTAATCAGCTTCGGAATATGGACAACCGTATTTTTGAAAGAGGTATATGCCAGATAAATTTCGCCAATTTCGCCCCGGCCAAAGGAGCCCAGCAGTTCTTTTGTCAGATCCGCCGCATCCTGATACACCGGTTCATTGATTACCTCAGAGTAATCTCCCTTGATCTCGTAGCCTTTTTTTGACAATCCGTCACGGCCCTTCCGTCCGATTGCGTACACACAGGTGTCTTCTGCCTTCAGCTCCGGATTTCCCACAATCAGCTTGACGATATTGTTGTTATATCCGCCTGCCAGACCGCGGTTAGAGGTAATGGCAATCACTGCCTTTTTCCCGCTTCCGCCGGCCTTTAAATACTTGTGGTCAATATTTCCGGATCTTTTCAGCATGGACGAAATGGTTCCATACATCATGTCAAAGTAAGGTTTGGAATTTTCCGCCTTCTGTCTTGATTTCTGCAGCTTTACTGTAGAAACCAGCTTCATGGCCTTGGTAATCTGTCCGGTGCTCTGGATACTGGCTTTCCTGCGTTTTATATCTCTCATGGATGCCATGATATTTACCTCACTTTCGTGTCAGCTCACAGCTTTCACGGCTTTTGTCCGCCCGGCGTTCCCGTTCTGCCGCTTCCGGCCTGTTCTGCCTGACGCGCCTTTGCCTACCGCTGTGCCTTACACTCCTTGATTGCCTTTACCAGAAGCTCCTCTGTCTCCTCCGTCAGTACCTTGGTATCGCGGATAGAAGCCGGAATCTCAGGATATTTTGTATCAATGTATTTGAATAATTCTTTCTCAAAACCAAGTATATCTGCAACCGGAATATCCAGAAGATATTTCTTGGTAGCTGCGTAAATGATGATTACCTGGTACTCAACCGGCATGGGCTGATACTGAGGCTGCTTTAAAACCTCACGGATACGCTCACCCTGAGCCAGCTGCTCCGTAGTAGCCGCATCCAGCTCGGAACCGAACTGAGCAAAACTTGCCAGCTCACGGTACTGAGCCAGCTCTACACGGATAGGAGCTGCAATCTTTTTAATTGCCTTAATCTGTGCTGCACCTCCTACACGGGATACAGACAGACCTGCATTGATTGCCGGACGGAAACCAGAGTTAAACATCTCAGTCTCCAGATAAATCTGACCATCTGTAATAGAAATTACGTTGGTCGGAATATATGCGGATACGTCGCCTGCCTGGGTTTCGATAATCGGCAGTGCAGTCAGGGAGCCGCCGCCTAAATCGTCAGAAAGACGGGAAGCACGCTCCAGCAGTCTGGAATGCAGATAGAATACGTCGCCCGGGTAAGCCTCACGTCCCGGCGGTCTCTTCAGCAGAAGGGACAGGGTACGGTAAGCAGCTGCATGCTTGGTCAGGTCATCATAAACCACCAGCACGTCCTCTCCGTTTTCCATCCATTCCTCACCGATCGCACAGCCGGAGTAAGGAGCAATATACTGCAGAGGAGCCAGATCGGAAGCAGTGGATACTACGATAGTAGTATAATCCATGGCGCCGAACTCCTCTAAGGTTCTTACAATATTGGCTACTGTGGAAGCCTTCTGGCCAATCGCAACGTAAATACAGTGTACGCCCTGGCCCTTCTGGTTAATAATGGTATCAATGGCAATCGCAGTTTTACCAGTCTGACGGTCACCGATAATCAGCTCACGCTGTCCTCTTCCAATCGGAATCATGGCGTCAATCGCCTTGATACCGGTCTGAAGGGGGGTGTCTACGGATTTTCTCTCAATAACACCGTGTGCCACACGCTCAATGCGGCGGAATTTCTCAGTCTCGATGGGACCCTTGCCGTCAATCGGCTGTCCCAGAGCATTGACCACGCGGCCGGTCAGGGCATCGCCTACCGGAACCTCAACTACGCGGCCAGTGGTCTTTACAATGTCGCCTTCACTGATGCTGCTGCTGTCACCTAACAGAACAACACCTACGTTATCCTCCTCCAGGTTCAGGACCATGCCGTAGTTCTCTCCCGGGAATTCCAGAAGCTCACCCTGCATGGCTTTTTCCAGACCATGGATACGGGCGATACCGTCCGCAACCGTGATAACTGTGCCGACATCCGAGACTTCCAGTTTGGTAGAATATTTCGCAATCTGTTCTTTAATTACCGAACTGATTTCTTCTGGTCTCAAATTCATTTTGCAGTTTCCTTTCTGACTGTTTATGCTAACTGAAGACTGGAAAGCTCCTTCTTCAGTTCATAAAGCCGTGTTTTAATGCTGCTGTCCACTACGTGATCTCCAATGCGGATTACCATACCGCCCAGCAGAGCCGGGTCTACAGAATAGTGCATCTCAAAGGCCACATAGGCGGTTGTTTCCAGCAGCTTCTTTTCCAGACCTGCCTTCTGCTCCGGCTTCAGCTCCACCGCGCTTGTCACGTAAGCGGCGCCGATTTTCTTGTACTCCTTCACCCGCTGGATGAAATAGTCCAGTACCGGAATCAACTCACTTTGTCTGTCTTTTTCGACAATGATTGCTAAAAAGCCCATCAGCTCGATTTCCACCCGGTTTTCAAATACCTGGCGGATAATCGCTACCTTATCCTCCTTCACAATCTGAGGATTGCCAAGAAGAGCAAGGAGCTCCGGGTTCTCCTTTAAAATGGGAATCAGGGCGTTTACTTCCTCATAAAGGGTGTCCACCTTATTATTTTCCATGGCGGTCTCAAACAATGCATCGCCGTACACCTTTGACACTAGCTTTGCCATGTGCTCTCACCCATCTCTTTCAAAGTCTCATCAATCAGCGCATCCTGAATCTTTCCATTCATGGAGCAGCCTACAACCTTTTCAGCCATCAGAGCAGCAATGTTGACAACCTCCTGTTTCATGTCGTCAACAGCTTTCTTCTTCTCCAGCTCAATCTCACGGTTTGCCCGCTCAATGATTCTGGCTGCCTCTGTCCTGGCCTCTTCCAGCATTTCCTCCTCACGGGCTTTTGCTTTTCTCCGTGCGGTTTCCAGAATGCTCTCTGCTTCTTTGTTCACGTCCCTAAGCTTTGCTTCATACTCTTCTTTCAGAGCTGCCGCAGACGCCTGATCCTGCGCCGCCGAAGCCAGTTCGCCGGCAATCTTCTGTCTTCTCTTTTCCAGCACGTCACGAACCGGATTGAAAAGCAGATAGGACAGTGCAAAGAACAGGATAAAGATATTGATACCAGTCAGCACCGCATCATGCAGAAGCTGCGGGTCAAATCCTATCAGTCTGTCCAAGTCTTTAGCCTCCTTTCGCTACATTCTCCTGTCTGTTCTGTCTATTAAGCGGAAAACGGCTTAACGAACATCAGGATGATTGCAACAACCAGGCCGTACAGACCGGTGGTCTCGGCTACTGCCTGACCAAGCAGCATGGTAGAAGTAATATCAGACTTTGCGCCCGGATTGCGGCCTACTGCTGCAGCGCCGTGTCCTGCTGCGATACCCTGTCCAACACCAGGTCCGATACCGGCGATCATTGCCAGACCTGCACCAATTGCGGAACAACCAAAGATAAAGTCCTGTCCTGAAATATTCATAAATGTAGTCCTCCTAAATCAATTTAAACGTAAAATATGAAGTGTTGTATTTCACTGCATGTTCCCGCCATTATTCCATCTTATCATTAATATATACCATCGTAAGCATACAGAATACGTACGTCTGGATACATCCTGAGAATAAATCGCAGTAAACATGGAGTGCTGCCGGAATACCGATGTTTGCGAAAATTGGCATCATTCCATACCACAGTCCCATAATGATAACGCCTGACAGCAGGTTCGCAAACAGACGCAGGGAAATGGATAGCGGGTTGGCCAGCTCACCGATTAAGTTAATCGGGAACAAAATAGGCGTAGGCTCAAACAGGCTTGTGAAATGACGCACGCCGCGGTTTTTGATTCCCTGGTAGTTCACAATGAAGAAGGTGACCATACCAAGCAGAAATGTAACGCCATAGTCTGCAGTGGGCGCACGAAGTCCCAGCATACCGCTCAGGTTGCAAAACAAAATAAACAGGAAAATCGTACCAATATAGTTGATAAACCTTCTTGCATTGCCGCCCAGAATACCGCCAGCCATATTGGCAAGGGCTTCATAGGCCATCTCCAGCGCATTCTGGAACATCCCCGGTTCATCCGTTGCCTTTTTCAGGGTCCGGTTTGCCAGAAATGCAATCAGCAGAATTAAAGCAGAGACAATCCACATTCCAATGGTGGTTGTTGTAATCCAAAAATCCTGTCCGAACATATGATACTCAAAAACGCCATGTATCATAAAGTCAGGTTCATTGGACATCAGCATTCCCATTCCTATTCTCATACACTGTCCTCCTTTCTTCTGTATTCCAATACTTTTCTACCGGTTTTTCAGAGCTGCCTGAACTAAACTGCTCCCGGATACTTCTGATTCTCCGTCTCTGACGGCTCTTCCAGCTCCTCCAGAATGGCTTTTGCAGGCTCCTCCTGATATCCCGATATTTTGCGGACCAGCGGCTGCAGATAAGCTCCCGCCTTCATTCCCATGGCTCCCAGCACCGCTGCCAGCAGGTCAATCTTCAGCACACGCCAGAAGAAAAACAGGGCAGCTACAAACATTACCTTCCGGAGAAGGTTCTGAGCCACAGTAAGCTTGCTGGCGTAGTTTTCACTCTGACTGTCCAGGGCCCGCTCTGTTATGACAGCCATATGAACCAGCATCATCATGGCACCTGCCGCTCCCACTATAAGCCCCAGAATTACCGGAACTACCGGATAGGAAAATCCGGGAAGAAACAGGACTGCCAGAACCGCCAGAATCACATTCCACAGGATCACTCCTACAGACATCTCCAGAAGCAGCCGTTTTGTTGGTCTGCTAAGCCATATCATCTTTCGTCTGCCTCCTTCATTCTATTCTTCGGTTCCTCCGACTGTCCTGCCGCAAAAATACGGCTGGACTGCTTTGGCTTGCTGATTCCCGTTCTTGATGTCAGAGCTCTGCTCTCCTTTCGGATGCGTTCGTCCTCCTTCTTCTCCTGTTCCAGAGTCCGCTTTGCCATCCCCCAGGCACACCGTCCCCCTGACAGCACACCGAGAATCACCATTGGAATCATCACACTTCCCCCCAGATGGGAGTCCACCTGATATCCAATGAAAACACACAGAAAGACAGGTGTGATTACGCACAGGCCAAGCTGCGTTATCATCGCAAGGCTCCGAAATACACTTTTTTTGTAATGCATCACTGTCCACCCTTCTCTGTATTTTTGCATGTACCTACTATTATACCCAATACTTTTTATTTTGTCCATTATTCATAGGAATTTCGTAAAAATAACATTCAGATTGTACAACACTTTAAAGATTGTCACAAATTTATCATTATTATCACCAATCCTGTCCATATTATTTTGTTAATTTTCCATAGAAATCCAGAAAGTTTATGGATTTTACACTTTTTAAATCACAAAATTTTTCAGGTACACCGATAGTTTTTTCCTTTTCCAGGCCATATATCAAAATTCTGTTAAGGTTCCTCTCTGATTATATGATTTTTGTCAACAAATCATACAGGTTCCGTTAAGAGTCCGGAAAACCTATTTTCATCTGAGGGATTACCGTCTAAAATACAAAACAGTGATTGCCGATATTTCATTCACATAAATCCATATTTTGAGAGAGGAGATTTTGTCTTATGAACAGTATTTTAATCTGGATGATTACTATTTTATATGGAGTAATCGGAGGCGTTTCCACCCTGGCTCTTGTCGCAGGTATTCCAGCCATCATCTTCTGGAAATTCTACCGCCGGGCAGCTCTGAAAATCTCTATTATGGATTAACGATTTGCCTATTTCTACACTTCCTTTCTTTCGGAACATCCGAAAGACAAATTCGCCGGAGAGACAAAGAGGTGCTTTTATACGCACAGCTTCGTTTCTCCGACGAATTTTTATTTTTCATAATTATAACCGTTTTACAGAGCCTGACGAATCTTCTCCGCAATCTCTTCGCACTGGGCATCGTCAAATACGACTCTTCCCGGATTCATCTCAAAGGTTCCGCCATACTCGAATTCACCCTCATACTTGGGAACAAGATGCATATGCAGATGGCAGCCGGTATCTCCGTAAGCGCCGTAGTTTACTTTCTTAGGATGGTAAACCTTGTGAATGGCGCGGGCAGCTTTTGCCACATCTGCAAAAAATGCATTTCTCTCCTCGTCCGTCAGTTCAATCATCTCGCTGATATGCTTGTCATGAGCCAGAATCAGACGTCCCGGATGACTCTGCTCCTTAAATACATACAGAAAGCCTGTATCCATCTTACAGATAGGGTAAGCGAACTTTGCAACCAAATCTCCCTGCATACAGTATGCGCAATTTACATCTTTCATGTCTTGTACCTTCCTTCTTCAGATTAGCCGTAGCAGCTGTATTACTGCTTCTATTCTACTCCTGTTCCCGCTCATGCGCAAGTAAAACTGGCGAAAAGAAAAGCCGAAGTCTTCCGACTCCGGCCTTTCTTGATACAGGTCTTTTTTATCAGCCTGCCATGGGATGTACTCCCTCATTATTTTCTTCCTTCTCTTCAGACTCCTCAGTCGGCTTAACTGCCTTTTTCCAGGCATGCATAGCCAGTGCCATAGCGATAACGCCATAGGATACGAATACACGGAAATACTCACCGATGACCGGATCGCCGAACAGCTCCTTACCAGCCAGCGGAGATACGATAAACAGTGTATGGAACAGGACAATACCCAGCAGAGCCTGCTTATTGGTAGCCTTCTGTACAGAAGCGCCTCCTACCAGAAGAGCTGCAATCGCAAACTGTCCCACCTGAGTATGAGCGCCGTAGGTGGACAGGGTTCCCACATTCTGCAGGAAGATCAGCTGTCCCCAGCTCGCCAATACCGTTGAGAAAATCATGGCAATGATACGGGTTCTGTCTACGTTGATACCGGAAGCGTTTGCCACGGCACGGCTCTGACCTACCGTTCTCATATTCTGGCCCAGACGGGTCTTCAGAAGAACATTGTTAAATACGCAGAGAGCTGCAATACACAGGTAAGTCATAACCGGAAGCTTCACCATAATCAGCACCTTGTACAGGGCCGGAATATAGGTCAGACCATATACGACTGCTGCTGCCGCGATATATCCAAGAGCTTTTTTGGTATTAAACGGCTCGCCGCCTTCCTCAGATTTGGCCGCCAGCTTTGCTTTTACAAACTGCGCTGCCTGAACAATCACAGTCAGGAGACAGCAAAGCTCCACTGCAGAAAGCAGAAGCAGACGGTCAGCAGATAAGAACCGCTCAACCGGACCAATAAAGCTGATTCCATAAATCACAACTGCTGCTGCCACCGTGCTTCCTGTTTTCTTCCAGTTGTTCTCCTGCTTCTTAGCCAGCTTAAAGGCCAGGGAGCAAACCGTTCCAATCAGGAACAGATAGAAACCAACCTCCAGAATCGTCAGCATGGGAACATTGTCCAGAGCATATTTTACGGTATCCTTTAAGTCAATGGTATTCTTAACACCAACACCTGTAGGAATCATCAGCTTGGTATTTACCATAGGAATAATACCGCCGAATACAAACAGGAAAATAAACTGATAAATTCCTTCTGCAAAATATCCCAGCACCAGACCGCCGATCATCTCGCTGCCCTTCATATGGTTAAACAGCTTACCTACCAGATAACCAAAAAGAACAGAGAACGGAGTTGCCAGAGCTGCCGTCACCAGAAATCCGCCGAAACCGGTCAGACCCCAGTATGTTGTCAGAAACAGAGCAATCTGCGCAGACATGGCTCCGATAACAATACCAAAGTTCAGTCCCATGCCGGCAATAACCGGAATAATCAGGGAAAGTACAATAAATGAGTTACGCGCAATTCGAGTAAACAGCTCCGGAATAACAAAAGTCAGCGGCTGCTTTGATGCAATGGTTGCGCCTACACACAATAATATAAACAGAATTACTACTTTATTCTGAAACAGAATATCCTTCAGCTTCTTATTCACGGCCGTCACCTCCCTTTGCCTGAGTCAGAGCGTAGATAATAATACCGTTGGAAATAATCATACGCATAACCTCGGACAGGTTTCCTTCCGGAATAATCTGGTTTACAACCGGAAGTCCCAGCGTCATGATACCCTGGAACAGGAATGTACCAATCAGTACATGAACAATCAATGCCCTCTTCGGTGTTGCACCGCCAATCAGCACTGCGGCTACAGAGGTAAAGCCCATCATCATCGGTCCGTTATACAGCTGCATAAAGCCGAAGCCCTGCGCGTACACCAGAATACCGACTGCCGCCAGCACTGTGGAAATGGTGGTTCCAATCAGGCGCATCTTATTTACATTGATTCCTGCTGCTTTGGCAAACATGGGATTGGCGCCTGCAGCAGTCATTGCCATACCGGTTTTGGACCGCATAAACAGCCATACCAGGAAGCACATCAGGAAGAAGAACAGCAAAAGACCGGTCGGGAACAGGAAATCACCCATTCCGAAAGCCATTGTCTTATTCATAACCTCACTGAAAGAAGATGCCAGAGAAATGGTATTACGCATACCTTTACCGGCATTGGGCCAGATCAGCTCACCATTATCAAAAGGAAGCAGCATCCAGACCATATTCATAAATGCGATAACAGAGAATCCCACATAAGTGGTAACTGTCATCTCAGAGCCCTTTACCCGGTTTAACAGCAGTCCATAAAGATAGCCGATTCCCGTAGCCAGAACCACACCAATCAGAATTGCCACCAGAATTGCCACCCAGGCTGCAAACAGCGGATGAATGGCTACCAGAGACGGATTCTGTGCAATATTCAGCTGAATGACAATAATACCGCCCAGCAGGCCTCCTACGATACCCATGGAGATACCAAAGTTCAGGCCAATTCCGCACTGAACCGCAGGCACCATAGCCAGGGCCAGAATTCCAAACATACCCCAGCGGCGAAGGATATCACCGAAAAACTGCGGCATATTCATCTGAAAGGCTGATGCCCCGATAACCAGCAGAATAAAGAATCCTGCAATAATAATACGCGGCAGGCCGAATTTATTTATCATCTTTTTTAATGGATTATCCATTGTTCTGACCTCCTTTCCATGCTCCGGACATTGCCAGTCCAAAGTTTGCATCTGAATCATCCGGAGACAGGATACATGCCAGCTTTCCGTCAGAAACGATGCCTATCCGGTCAGAAATGGACCGCAGTTCTACTAATTCAGAGGAAACAATAATTACTGTTAATCCGGTTTCCCGGTTCAGCTTTGTCAGGTACTCCAGCACCAGCTTTTTCGCACCGATATCAATACCACGGGTCGGCTCTGATACAAACAGAATATCCGGCTCCAGAGTCAGCGCACGAGCCAGACACACCTTCTGCTGATTTCCGCCTGACAGCCTTCCTGCTGCCTGACGAATTCCAGTACAGCGAATATCCAGGGTCTTTACCATATTTTCTGCATGAGCCTTGGCTGCTGCAGAATCGTAAAGATGCATCCAGCCGATTTTCTTTAAGAACTTGCCATTGGTGTACATGGCAGAGAAGATAATATTCTGCTCAATGCTTTCATCCAGCAGAAGACCTACGCCCCGACGATCCTCAGAAACAAAGGCAACCTTGTGTTCCAGGGCATCGCCCAGCTTATCCAGATTCAGAAGCTCGCCGTTGATCCTGACCTCGCCAGATGCCTTGTACAGCCCCATGATTCCATTGGGAATTCCCAGCTTACCCTGTCCTGCCAGGCCGCCAATACCGAAAATCTCACCTTTCCGGATATCCAGGTCAATTCCTTTTACCTGCTCACCAGGCATATCTACCTTGTAGTTGCGAAGACTTACAGCAATCTCCTTGTCACTGATCTTACGGGTATCCGGCTCAGAGCTTTCATCTACCAGCTTCTCTACCTTACGGCCAATCATCAGCTCTGCAATCTCAACTACGTTGGTATCTTTAATCTCTTTTCTTGCAACGAACTCGCCATCTCGAAGAATGGTCATACCGTCCGCCACTGCCATAACCTCGTCCAAACGGTGAGTAATGAAAATAATAGCAATGCCCTGGGATGAAATCACCCGCATGGCTTCCAGAAGACGATCTGCCTCAGACTCTGTCAGAACTGCTGTCGGCTCGTCGAATACCAGAATCCGAATACCAGTCTTATCCAGCTCACGGGCAATCTCAATAAACTGCATATATCCTACTGGAAGACCTGCCACCTTCACATAGTCCTCAATCTGAAGTCCTATGGTCTTTAACGCCTTCTTGGCATCCTTTCTCATGGCCTTTGTATCCAGGGTTTCCATGGATTTGCCAAAAAGACGGCTTGCCAGGTTCGGCGTACTGATTTCACGTCCAACCTTAATATTCTCTGTAACAGTAAATCCCGGAATCAGCATAAATTCCTGATGCACCATACCGATGCCCAGCTCCATGGCCTTTAAGGGGGTATCGATGACTACATCCTCGCCGCCTACCTGAATCGTTCCCTCATATCCTCCCGTATTGTGAATCACAGGCATACCAAACAGGATATTCATCAGTGTGGATTTTCCTGCTCCGTTCTCTCCCATCAGCGCATGAATCTCGCCGGGACGAATATGCAGGTTTACTCCTTTTAAAACACGGTTGCCGTAATATTCTTTGGCAATGTTGTCCATTTTAAGGACATAGATTTCGTTCGTGTTCTCCAATTCAATAACCTCTTTCTACATTCATTTGTTATAAGTCTCACAGGGCACTTCCTGTAAGGAAAAAGAGTTCCTCTCTGCACTCCCCATCAGGCGAAACGCTTTTTCTTTACAGAAAGCATCTCCTGTACAGAACCGCCGTCCCTTTCAACCGTTCTGTATACAGGAAAAGGTTCCGCCAACTTTCGCCGTAATGCGTCTGTTGGCGAAACCCTGTTGCTCCTGAATTAATATGGTTTCAGCCGTTCTTTATTCAAAAGTAACAAAATCAGACATAACCAGGAAATGATTGTCCTTAGCATTGCCACTGTCATCTACATAGTGAGCAATGGTCATCTTTGCATCCGGAGTATACTGCTCTGCACATTCCTGGATGGTGTCACGCAGAACCTGCTCGTCCAGAACCACACCATTGGTCTCGCCTTCCAGAACCTTCTTTGCATACTCAACGCCTGCATTTACGAACAGCATATTACAGGGAACGCCCCAGGTGGAAACACGTCCGCCCATGTTGTACTCGTCAACCTTGGCCTGCAGCTGCTCCATCATGTAGGTTACATCAGCCTCATGACCAGCCATGTCGATATTAAGAGCTGCCGGGAATGCGTGGAACGGAGACGGACAGCACTGTAAGCTGTAGATAGCGCCGTTCTCAAATACGGAACGAATCAGCGGCTCCTGCATACCACAGTTGGTGGTGAAGAATACAGTGTCCTTGCCGTACTTCTCGATCTGACGCGGAACATCCTCCAGGATGAACTGCTGAGCACCGGTAATACCAGAGTCACCGGTCGGGTCCGGAGCGGTGACGTCAACCATCTCGATACCGTTCTCTTCACAGTACTTCTTCATGTTCTCGTGACGTGCAACGATCAGAGCGTAGCTCATGTGACGCGGGAAAGAGTAGTGAATCAGAGTCTTTGCACCCTGCGCCTTTGCCTGCGGCGGAATCACAGTACCGCATCCAGGCTCGTCAACCTGCAGAACGATATCAGCCTTCGGGTTAATAACGCCCGGGTCCTCACCAGGAGTACCTGCAATGAAGATCATGTCAGGACGGGTCTCACGTACTTTGTCGATTGCAGCTGCGGTTCCCGGAACTGCCTGACACCAAACAATTGCCTTAACCTCTGGATCAGAAGCCATTGCTACTGCATTGGAAATCAGAGTCTCGGTTTCAGTGGTAAAGTTATCCGGATAGGTAGCGGTAACAATCATGTCACCGTACTTCTCTTTCATCTTGTTGGCCTGAGTAATCTCCTCATCACCCTGAGATGCTGTACCGGTAAGAATACCAATCTTAAAAGGCTCAGCCTCTTTCTGCTCCTCTGCTTTGGTCTCAGCTCCCTCTGCTGATTCCCCTGCTGCTGCAGTAGTTGCTGCCTCAGTCGCCGGTGCTGCTGTTGTTGCTGCCGGCTCTGCGCCGCGACAGCCTGCCAGAGACAATACCATTGCCGCTGCCATTGTCAGACTTAAGAAACGCTTTTTCATTTTTCTCCTCCTTATAAGTGTCTGTATTTATTTCAATATACTCCTGCGAGCATACAGAAATCAAATTTGGCAAAAAATAACACATCCGCCGGATCTCCTGTAAAACTAGTCACCTTTTTTGATTTCACTAAGTATAGCACAAGCAAGTGTCTTTTGTCCAGCTACTTTTGTATGCGACAGGCGAATTTTTTCTGAAAGATTGTCTGAAAGTCATGAAAGTCACGCTATTATAAAACATATTTTCTGTTTTTCTTCTGCTGACAGATAGTTTTTTCGATTCGCCTGTAGTTATGAAACAGGCAGCAGCCTCTCCAGAGTTCTTCTTTCCGGAGAGGCTGCTGCAATTTCAAAGCCCTATCTCTTATTTCTGTACCCAGACACCCTGGCTGTCTACCTGATAGCCGTCCGGCGTCATGCCTGACTGATACAGCGCTCCCTGAGGCATTCCTGGGTTCTGCTGCTGATTCACAATCCATGCAGACTCCTGGCGGGTCCAGCCAGTATTTCCACGGGTAATGTCATTGAGGAAGTACCACTTGCCATCAATATTCTGCCAGCCTGTTGCCATAGCACCACTTGGAAGCAGATAATACCAGTGCTGATCCTTTGTCTCAAAATACCAGCCTGTTCTCATATAGCCCTCTGCATCAAAGCAATACCACGTATTCTGAATCAGACTCCAGCTGTTCGTCTCATAGCTGCCGTCTGCGCGGCGATATCTCCATCTGCCGCCCTCGTTCTGCCAGATTCCGGAAGCAGACACTGCCGGACCTCGTGATGAAGAGCCAGAGGAACCAGAACCGCCGGATCTCTTTCTTCTGAATTCAGCAGTTACCTCTATATCCTCACGCAAAATCAGGCGATAGGTTCCGTCAGAAGCAGTCTTTACCTTTTTGCCGTTTACATACAGTGCATTCAGTCTGTACCGGGAATCAGGAACTGCTTTCAGGATAATCTCCGTTCCTTCCGGTCCCTCCAGGCGGTTTGCAGTTACTGTACCGTTTGGAATATCCGGATCAATGACAACGTGGAACAGCTCTGTTTCCGGATTTTCCGGTTCTTCTCCCTCTGCATTTGCCAGAACAATAGTACCTGTCCGGCTCAGCATCAGAACAAGGTGATCATCCTCCAGCTTCCAGGTCAGAGGATATTCTTTTCCGTTTTCACCAAATACTGCTGCCACTATCTTTCTTTCCGGATCAATACACTCCGGAAGAGCTACCTCCAGGCGAATCGGAGCCTTCATAGACAGTCTGTTTCTCTCTCCGTCTTCCTTTTCCAGGAACAACTGCGTTCCAAAGCTATAGCAGTGCTCTGCATCTACTTTTACGCCGCCAAGCTTCTCCGGAACTACCGGTTTTTTATCCGGCTCTTCTGCATTGGAATCCGTTGCCTTTGCTGCCGGAGCATCTTCTTCTGTATCTGCATTTGACGCAGTGGCCTTGCGATTCTCCACGAAGTCTGCATTAGACGGTGTTGCTTCCTCGTCCTCAGACAGAATCCACTCATCCTCGTCTACAATGTCTGCATCCTCCTCATCGAGAATCTCTGCATTAGACGGTGTTGCTGTCGGTCTGTCTTCTTCCTCAGCCTCGCCAATCACCAGAACTGCTCTGGAAGGACCTTCTGCCTCAGACGGCAGAATACTTAAAGCCATACCCTGAGCTTCTGCTGGACTCAGCTCTACGGCATCCTCAGATATCTCTTCTGCCTCCTCCACTGCATACTCCGTTCCTGCGAATGCCTCCTGATACAGCTCGGAAACAGCCAGAACATCATCAATCATGTAGCGAATCAGCTTATCATTGTCTGTATCCGCAATTTCTTCTACAGCAAGCTTCACAGCCTCTCTGGCCTCTTCAGAATCTGTTCCGTTTTCTTCTGCTGCCTTCAGAGCATTCCTTATGGTGATTTTCAGTTCCTGAATCTCCTGCGGAAGCTCTGCAGATGCCGGACTTCCCAGAGATACATATGCATGGAAGGTCACTCCGGTATCTGTTTCTGCAGTTACAACCAGAGCTGTATTTTTTTCTTCCTCGTCAATCAGAAGCACTCCGTTTTCATCCACTGCAGTACCTTCTGCCAGAGAAACTCCTGTTCCCTGTACAGACCATTCTGTCTGCTGAATTCCCAGACCGTAATCACGGATTTCAAACTCCTGGGAGCTGCCCTTTTCCAGCTGAACTGCTGCCGGAGCAATCGATGCCCCCAGCTGAAGCTCTGCCATAGAAGAAGCGCCGTTGGTTCCCTCCATCTGGAAGGTCAGCACTGTGCTTCCGTCTGCCTTCTGTTCACAGGTTACATTCTCATCCAGACGTTCTTCTGAAGCAACCGGCTTACGAAGGGTAATCTGGATTGTTTCTTTGTTTTTCATAGTCGGATCAGAAACTGCCACGGTCAGCAGGCCTGTCTCTGATTCCTGAAGCATCACAGATGCCGCACTGCTGCTGGTTACATCATTTACAGTTCCACCGTTTTTATTCCAGAAATTGATTCCGGTCATGTTCAGGCCCTGATGATATACAGCCTGTACGCTCTCGCTATTTTCCAGAACAGCAATCTGAGGAGCTGCCGCATAAGCTTCTGTCTCTTCTGCTGTTTTCTCCGGAAGAAGTACATAGCTGTAATCTGCATTCTTTGGATTCTTTCCGTGATCAATCCACAGCTCCAGGTAATTTTCTGTGCTTTCTCCCTCAAAGGTACCTACATCACTCCAGTTTCCTGTGGTTTTTCCACGACGAGCCTGGATCTCTGTATTCTCCATCGGGAAATAATATCCTGTTCCGGAAGTTTCATTTCCTTCCAGATGAGCCCATCTTACCTGATCAAAAACAGTTCCTGATACATCTGCGCTGCGATCTACCAGCTCCTTAATATCTGCTTCCTTCACAGGAAGGTTCTCTGTCTCTCCATCTACAACAAAACGGTTCTCTCCGTCTTTGTTCAGCTTCTTATTCTCAATCGTTGTCTCTACCGGAAGATCCATTCCTTCGTTTGTAATTCCTGCGCCAAGACAAACAATTTCATTATCAAACATAAACCAGGACTTTTTACCCTTCAGCTTCGGCGCATAAGTAACAGATGCGTCTCCTGCAATTCCTCGGTTCTTTCCGGTAAATGCCATACCGCTGATACCGTAGTTTCCAATGCTGCTTCCGCCTACCCAGCTTTCTGTGCCCAGGAAGTCTCCGCCCTGCGCATAGCCAGAGCTGTCCGGCTTTCCAGTTCCGATATTTACTGGAACAACTGTAGTTCCCGGAAGTCTCAGAGGATTGACCGTATTCCAGAAATTCTCCGTATACTGCTTATCTCCATCGTAAAGATAGGTCATACCATTGCTCTGATGCCATCCAAACCGGTTTTCATGGTTCATAATCTCAGAGTTCTGAATTCGCTCAGAGTACATGGAGACTGCAAACAGATAATCATCCGTTCTGTGAATTGCTCGATCCATTAACGGATAGGATTTATGCACTGCAGGTACATGGCTCTCGATGGAAGAATCTCCCAGAATTTCCAGTGCCTTCTGCTTAATCGGAACATTCTCGGCGCCCTTCAGGCTTTCAACAAAGCCAGGATCCTCTTCCAGCCAGCATTTCAGCGCAGAAAGCGTCTGTGCCTTCGCCTCATCACTGAGAGAATCTACCATCTGAAGGATGATTACCATAGCTTCCCGTCCGGCAGCCTTATTGCTTCCCTGAGGACGCGATACAGAACGGCCCTTCAGGCAGTCCAGCATCATACCCTTGTACATACCGTTTCCGAAGCCCTCTACAATATAGTACTCCAGATTCTTCTGAACCTCTTCTGAATATTTCCACGGAGTTCCTGCAATCAGAGCCGGAATTCTTACGCCGCCCTTCATAAATTCAATTCCGTAGGCGCCCAGATATGGAACACTGATGTGATCCAGATAGGAGCCGTCCGGATAGAAGCCACTCTTGTAACCAGTTTCCGCTATCTTGGAGCTGTCTTCTACCTCCTGGATTACAAATGTCTGAGAAGACGCCTGAATTCCAAGGTAAACCAGCTCATTATCCGCTCTCAGCGCGCCCAATCCTACTGCTGTTGTGGAACAGTCAATAATATTAGCGCCCTGTGCTTTCCGGTAGCCTTTTCCATGGGTGCTTGCCGTGTTAATAGCACCTTCATAGAAGGGATCTGGCTGGAAGAAATACAGCGCTTCTGTATACTTCATAATCTGCTCTTCATTCAGCTCATCCCGGATAAGAATCAGCGCAGGAATCAGATCCTTCTGGATTCCAATTTCCCAGGTCCACCAGTTGTCTGTCTGGCTCTTGGGCACAAAGCATTTTCCGCACAGATAATCCAGAATTTCTATCATATCCTTCAGCAGCGCCTCGTTCTTATATAATACGCCGCCCTCTGCTGCATATGCCTTGGTCATTGCCAGTAGCTTCTTTACAGAAGGACGGAATTCTACAGCATCATCTTCATAAGGAATGTTTGCATTTCCCTTTGCGCCCTCGTCTTCCTTCCACGGAATTCCCTCGCATACATCTCCCTCTTTGTATACATAAGCATCCCATGCGATCTGCGCTTCCTCATTCAAAGCTGCTAAGATTTCGGCTCCGCCATCCTCCTGCAAAAGATTTGTGCCAATCAGAGACTCCTTCCAGTTTCTGCGGATTCTTGCATAATCCTCTGCCGTAACCTCTGGAAGCTCAGAAGGATCCACATGAAGAATCTTCACATCCCACTGTTTTGTATTTCCATTATCATCAGACGCAACTACAACCATATCGCCCTTATGCTTAGCTGTAATCTGTGCATTTCCGTTTTCTGCTTTTTCTACAGCCAACAGATGATCCGCTGTTGCATCTCCTGCCACACGGTCGCCATCCCGCTCGCCTTCTTTCAGTTCCCGCTTGATTTTGGAAAAACCTACATTGCGAAGATAGGTTCCGTCATACTTCCGGAATTTCGTACTCCATGTAACATTTTCTGAAAATCCTTCCGGCTTTGTGAGCTCTGCCGTCTCACCGATTACCAGTGTCACCTGGTCTTCTGTTGCCACCTTGGGGCCATTTTCTTTTGCCCCTGTGTTGTCCGGCTCCACACCATCATTCACGAGCACCAGTTCTGTTCCATAGGCTTCTGCTCCATTCCCCTGCAGCAGTTCGGCCTTATGATCCCATTCTCCTACTGGAGCTGCAGAAACTGTGAGTGCGTTTCCCACAGTCATGGCCGCAATCAGTGCCGTACTGATTCCTCTGCGCATTTTCCGCTTAAAATACATCATACTCTTCTCCTTTTTGGAATTATGCTGCATTTCTTTGAGTCCCCCCGGCTCATTCTATAGCACTTTACAGCAACAGTACTAATTTACCATCACTGCCTGATTTATGAAATTGATTATTTTATGGTTTTCCTCACCTTTTTTCATATCGGTAAATGTGAAAAAAGAGGGTATATAACACCTCGATGTCATATACCCTCTCTTTATCATGTTTTAATACTGCATTCTTATATCAATCGATATTCCCGAGAACTGATAATCCGTAAATCCTTCCTACTTCTGTGCCCAGACACCCTGGCTGTCTACCTGATAGCCGTCCGGTGTCATGCCAGACTGATACAGCGCTCCCTGAGGCATTCCTGGGTTCTGCTGCTGATTCACAGTCCATGCAGACTCCTGGCGGGTCCAGCCAGTATTTCCACGGGTAATGTCATTGAGGAAGTACCACTTGCCATCAATATTCTGCCAGCCTGTTGCCATAGCACCACTTGGAAGCAGATAATACCAGTGCTGATCCTTTGTCTCAAAATACCAGCCTGTTCTCATATAGCCCTCTGCATCAAAGCAATACCACGTATTCTGAATCAGACTCCAGCTGTTCGTCTCATAGCTGCCGTCTGCGCGGCGATATCTCCATCTGCCGCCCTCGTTCTGCCAGATTCCGGAAGCAGACACTGCCGGACCTCGTGATGAAGAGCCAGAGGAACCAGAACCGCCGGATCTCTTTCTTCTGAATTCAGCAGTTACCTCTATATCCTCACGCAAAATCAGGCGATAGGTTCCGTCAGAAGCAGTCTTTACCTTTTTGCCGTTTACATACAGTGCATTCAGTCTGTACCGGGAATCAGGAACTGCTTTCAGGATAATCTCCGTTCCTTCCGGTCCCTCCAGGCGGTTTGCAGTTACTGTACCGTTTGGAATATCCGGATCAATGACAACGTGGAACAGCTCTGTTTCCGGATTTTCCGGTTCTTCTCCCTCTGCATTTGCCAGAACAATAGTACCTGTCCGGCTCAGCATCAGAACAAGGTGATCATCCTCCAGCTTCCAGGTCAGAGGATATTCTTTTCCGTTTTCACCAAATACTGCTGCCACTATCTTTCTTTCCGGATCAATACACTCCGGAAGAGCTACCTCCAGGCGAATCGGAGCCTTCATAGACAGTCTGTTTCTCTCTCCGTCTTCCTTTTCCAGGAACAACTGCGTTCCAAAGCTATAGCAGTGCTCTGCATCTACTTTTACGCCGCCAAGCTTCTCCGGAACTACCGGTTTTTTATCCGGCTCTTCTGCATTGGAATCCGTTGCCTTTGCTGCCGGAGCATCTTCTTCTGTATCTGCATTTGACGCAGTGGCCTTGCGATTCTCCACGAAGTCTGCATTAGACGGTGTTGCTTCCTCGTCCTCAGACAGAATCCACTCATCCTCGTCTACAATGTCTGCATCCTCCTCATCGAGAATCTCTGCATTAGACGGTGTTGCTGTCGGTCTGTCTTCTTCCTCAGCCTCGCCAATCACCAGAACTGCTCTGGAAGGACCTTCTGCCTCAGACGGCAGAATACTTAAAGCCATACCCTGAGCTTCTGCTGGACTCAGCTCTACGGCATCCTCAGATATCTCTTCTGCCTCCTCCACTGCATACTCCGTTCCTGCGAATGCCTCCTGATACAGCTCGGAAACAGCCAGAACATCATCAATCATGTAGCGAATCAGCTTATCATTGTCTGTATCCGCAATTTCTTCTACTGCAAGCTTCACAGCCTCTCTGGCCTCTTCAGAATCTGTTCCATTTTCTTCTGCTGCCTTCAGAGCATTCCTTATGGTGATTTTCAGATCCTGAATCTCCTGCGGAAGCTCTGCAGACGCCGGGCTGCCTAAGGATACATATGCCTGAAGCTCTGCTCCTGCATCTGTATCTGCAGTTACAACCAGGGCATTATTTGCCTCTTCCTCGTCAATCTGAAGCAGTCCATTTTCATCTACTGTGGTACCCTCTGCCAGTTCCTGTTCTGTTCCAGATACAGACCAGGATGTTTCCTGGATTCCCATACCATAATCACGAACCTCAAACTGCTGGCTCTCACCATTTTCCAGACGAACAGCTGCCGGATAAACAGACGCCTGCAGCTGAAGCTCTGCCATGGAGGAGGCGCCGTTGGTTCCCTTCATCTGGAAGGTTAAAACTACACATCCATCTTCCTTCTGTTCACAGGATACATTTTCATCCAGCTTTTCTTCAGAAGCAATCGGCTTGCGAATAGTAATCTGGATGGTTCCCTGGTTTTTCATAGTCGGATCAGAAACTGCTACGGTCAGCAGGCCTGTCTCTGACTCCTGAAGCATCACAGATGCTGCGCTGCTGCTGGTTACATCATTTACCGATCCGCCGTTTTTATTCCAGAAATTAATGCCTGTTATATTCAGACCCTTATGGTATACAGCCTGCGCATCTTTATTATTGGCTAAAACAGCAATCTCCGGCGCTGCCGCATAGGCTTCTGTTTCTCCTGCATCAGTTTCCGGCAGAAGAACATAGCTGTAGGATGCTCCAGTGGGATTTTCCCCATGGTCAAACCACATTTCCAGATAATTTTCCGTGCTTTCTCCATCAAAGGTTCCAATATCGCGCCAGCTTCCGGTTGTCTTTGCCCGACGTACCTGAATCTCTGTATTTTCCTCCGGGAAATAATAACCGGTTCCTGCAGATTCCGTTCCCTCTACATGAGCCCAGCGAATGTCCTCACAGGCAACGCCTGATACATCCACGCTGCGGTCTGCCAGCTCCTTAACATTTGCCTCTTTTACAGGAAGATCCATTTCCTGTCCGTCAACCAGGAATCCATTGTTTCCATCCTGATCCAGCTTCCGGTTGTCAATGGTTGTTTCTACCGGAACGTTCATGTTCTTATTGTTAATATCCGCACCCAGACAGACAATCTCATCATCAAACATAAACCAGGACTTCTTGCCGTTTAACTCTGGAGCATAGGTTGTCGATGCATCTCCCTCTGCGCCTTTGATCTTTCCGCTGAATGCCATACCGCTGATACCGTAATTTCCGATGCTGCTTCCGCCTACCCAGCTTTCTGTAGACAGGAAGTCGCCCTTCTGAATAAATCCAGAGCTGTCCGGTGCGCCATTATCAATCTTCATAGCTGCAACCGTTGTTCCCGGAAGACGCAGCGGGTTCACGGTATTCCAGAAATTCTCTGTATACATGTCATCGCGATCATAGATATAGGTCATACCATCATTCTGATGCCATCCAAACCTATTTTCATCATTCATAATCTCCGTATTCTGTGTACGCTCGGAGAACATGGAAACTGCAAATAAATAATCATCCATTCTGTGGAAAGCTCGATCCATCAGAGGATAGGACTTATGTACCGGTGCCACATAGCCTTCGATTGAAGAGTCTTCCAGAATTTCTCTTGCCTTCTTCTTAATTGCCATATTCTCTGCGCCCTGAAGAGAATCAATAAAGCCCTCGTCCTCTTCCAGCCAGGATTTCAGCATAGGAAGAGTCGTTGCTCTTGCTTCTGCGCTAAGAGAATCTACCATCTGAAGAATGCAGATCATAGCCTCCCGGCCAGCTGCCCGGTTGCTTCCTCCAGGTCTGGCTACAGAACGGCCCTTCAGGCAGTCTAACATCATTCCCCGGTATATTCCGTTTCCAAAGCCTTCTACAATATAATATTCCAGATTCTTCTGAACCTCTTCCGGATACTGCCACGGAGTTCCGCCAATCAGAGACGGGATCTTTACTCCGCCCTTCATGAATTCAACGCCATAGGAACCCAGATAAGCAAGACGTCCATGATCCATATAGGAGCCGTCTGGATAGAAGCCGCTCTTAAAGCCTTCCTCTGCCAGCTTCGTACTGTCCTCTACCTGCTGAATTACAAAGGTCTGAGAAGAGGCCATCATTCCCAGATAAACAAGCTCATTATCTTCTCTTAAAGCGCCCAAACCAACTGCCGTTGTGGAACAGTCGATGATGTTGGCGCCCTGAGCTGCTCGATATCCCTTTACATGGGTGCTTGCTGTGTTGATTGCGCCCTCCCAGTAAGGATCCGGCTGGAAGAAATACAGCGCCTCTGTATATTTCATAATCTGTTCTTCCGACAGTTCGTCATAAATCAGAATCAGAGCCGGAATCAGATCCTTTGGCATTCCGATTTCCCAGGTCCACCAGTTATCGGTCTGGCTCTTGGGAACATAACAACGGGTACACATATAATCCAGAATATGAATAATATCTTTCAGCATGTCCTGATTATGGTACAGCTTTCCGCCTTCTGACGCATAAGCCTTACACATAGACAGAACCTTCTGGAATGCAGGACGGAATTCCACTGCGTCGTCCTCGTAAGGAACATCCGGATTCTCTTTTCCTCCTCCAATGTCCCCTTTCCACGGAACATCCTCACAGGTTTCCTGTCCCTTATAGGCATAGGCATTCCAATACCCCTCTGCCTCTGCATTGATGATATCCAGGATCTCCTGTCCGCCATCCTCTTCTGTCAGATTTGTTCCAATCAGAGACTCCTTCCAGGCTGTACGGATCTTTGCATAGTCCTCCGGCCCTGCTTCTGGAAGATTTGCCGGATCCTCATGCAGAACCTTCACCTTCCACTGCTTGCTCTTGCCGCTTTCATCCGCTGCAACAACAACCATCTCACCTTTATTCTTGGCATTCAGGATGGCTCCGTCCTGTACTCCGGTTACGGAAAGCAGATGATCCGCTGTCGCATCTCCAGCCTTACGAGTGCCATCCGTCTCTCCTTCCTTCAGCTCTCTTTTCTTCTTGGATGAGCCTACATTACGAAGATAGGTTCCATCATACTTCAGAAATTTTGTGCTCCAGGTAACATTTCCTATTAATTCCTCAGGTGTTTCCAGTTTCACCTCATCCCCTCTTACCAGAGTGATGGTCTCTCCTGTTACCACATCAATCTTCTTTAACTGAACTTCTACAGAAACCGGACTGCTCATTTTTGCCGGATCCAGCTTCATTGTCACAGTTCCCCCATCTGTGGTAACCTCTGCTGCTCCTAAAGAGCCGAGTTCCTTTGCAGACTCTGCATCAAGAGCTGCTGACAGGGTAATCTGTGAAGATGCGCCTGACTCTGGCTTTGCCACAGTAATCAATGCCTTGCCAGCTGCGCCGTCCTTCTCAATCACTACAGATACCGCTTCATTTAAAGCAACCTCTGCCACTTTTCCTTTCAGATTCACCTCGCCGTCTGTCCACTTATTAACAGCCAGAGTCCCCTCAGATTCATTTTCAGCAGCCTGAATAGCTCCCGTATTCTCCAGAACTCTGTTTTCTGTTTCTGCCGGCGCATTATTGGCAAAATCACCCTGTTTTTTTCCAGCTCCCAGAGTGTACTGATAACCGCCGTTTACCGGCAGCGTCCACAGCTCAAACTGTTTTACCTCGCCGGTTCCCTCTGTTGGGAAACGATAAAACACCTTAGAGTTGGTAATAGTATCGCCAAATACATAGCTCCATTCCAGTGACTTTTGTGAATCCTCAATGCCGGAAGCTGTAAGCCAGTTTCTCGCATGGCTTCCCTTAGTTGCAGTATCTACAATTTTTTTCCAGCTATATTTCTCATTGGTATCAACCGATGCCTTCAAAATATTCCGATAGCCGTTCGCCGGGTTCGTCAGTCCGGCATAGGTTGTTTTTTCTACTGTCACATTGTCTACAACATTAATAATCTTGTCTGTCGTATCTCCCGTATTGGCAATGTCTGCACCAAGGCAAAGAATCTCATTGTCAAAGAAAAACCATGACTTCACACCGGACAGTTCACCGCTCATCTGCATGCCTGCTGCTCCCCCGTCTGCATCCATGCTGTTTAGTACATTTGCGGCAGTCATATCTGCCTTTCGGGCGCTGTTATCTCCCTCAAGAAACATCGTCGTCCCCGGAATCATGGCCTTATCTGCCGTATTCCACTCCTTTTCTCCTCGAACCTTGTTTTTGAACACCATTTCTCCGTCAGAAAGATTCAGTTCCGCCTGATAACTTTCTGTTTCCACAGTGTTCTTCACGTTCGGCATGCCTTCTTCTGTCGGAGCCGCCGGTACTGTCAGGATATTTCCTGCCGTCATGGCTGCTACCAGCGCTGCGCTGATACCCCTGCGCATTTTCTGCTTCAAATACATCATGCACCTTCTCCTTTTTGGATTTCCACTTGCTTTTTCTGAACTACTCCCTAGGTATACTCCCCCCTTACCCCCAGCTTTTGTCCCCAAAGCACCTTATTGTGACAATTATAGTTTATCAGTAATGCCGAGCTTACAAAATTGATTATTTTCTGATTTACCTCGCCTTTTTTCAGGCGAATTTTTCCATTTCTAATCGTAATATATATTTATCCGATATTTTTGTATTATTTTCATTATTCCTTGCTATTCAAGCATTATATAATAGAAAAAGAATATTTCTCGCTGTTTAATTTTTCCGCTCCAGTTTCACAACTGTCTCCACATGCGTAGAATGCCCAAACATATCGCAGCACCGCACCTTCTCCACCTGGTATCCCCTCTCTCCCAGATATTTCACATCTCTGGCCAGGGTCGCGGAATCACAGCTTACATACACAACCCGCTTCGGCCCCATTTTTACAATGGTATCCAGGCAGACGGTATCACAGCCCTTCCGCGGCGGATCCACCACAATCACATCGGCATATACCTGATGCTTCTCATATTGTTCCGGAAGTACCTCTTCTGCCTTTCCCACAAAGAAGCTTACATTATCCATACCGTTCAGTCGGGCATTGGCGCGGGCATCCTCGATGGCCTGAGGTACGATTTCCACGCCATAGACCTGTTTTGCCTTCTGGGCCAGGAACAGGGAAATCGTTCCGATTCCGCAGTACAGATCCCAAACAGTTTCCTTTCCCGTCAGCTCTGCATATTCCAAAGCTGTACTGTACAATTTTTCTGTCTGCACCGGATTTACCTGGTAAAAAGACAGCGGAGAGATTCTGTATTTCACATTTCCAATATAGTCCGTAATGTATCCTGGCCCAAAAAGATTCACGATCCTGCTGCCCATAATTACATTTGTCTTCTCCCGGTTGATGCTGACAGAAATGCTTGTTACAGCCGTTCCGTCTCCAAACAGCCCTCTCAGCCGCTCTACAAGCACGTCCGCTTCTGTCAGGGCTTTCACCTCTCCGTTCAGCACCAGGCACACCATCAGCTCTCCAGTCCGAAATCCCTTCCGAATTAAAACATGACGAACCAGTCCCCTGTGATTCGCTTCATCATAGGGCTCAATTTTATACTGCTCCATGTGTTCACGGATACACTGAAGAATTGTGCTGTTTTCCCTTACTCCCAAAAGGCAGTCCTCTGTCTCTATAATAGAATGGGTCCGACCGGCATAAAATCCAGCAATAATCCGGCCGTCCCGGCTTCTTCCAAAGGGAAACTGTGCCTTATTGCGGTAACACCAGGGATTCTCCATTCCCATAATCGGATAAACAGAGATCGCACCGGATTCAATGCTTTCTTCCTTCCGCAATGCATTGGTAGTTCCATCCTCTTCATTCCGCAGGCTGCCTTCCTCATCTCTGAAAATCAGATGTTCCAGACCTCCGATTCGCCGCAGATTGCTGCAGACCTTATTTTCTTTAAAGCGCAGCTGTTCCTGATAATCCATAGCCTGAATCTGACATCCGCCGCACTGACGGGCCACTGGACAAAGAGGGGCTGTTCTCTTGTCGGAAGGCTCCAGCACCTGCAGCAGCCGGGCGAAGCCGTAAGATTTTTTTACTTTCATTGCCTTAGCCTCCACCCGATCACCAATGACAGCATCCTTAATAAACCAGGTAAACCCATCTGTTTTCCCGATTCCTTCCCCACTGTCGCTCATATCCTCAATTATTGTCTGAAATACATCATTTTTCTTCCAATCCATAGCTTCTCCCTGTCTTTATATAAATTTCTTAACATTTGCTCCCAAAAAAGTTATAATTTCTTCCCAAATTTTGGAAATACTTTAGAATCTTCTCAAACTTTAGACACATTTTTTCGGTATGATATAACCATGATGCAGGACGGAACAGAACGACAGCTTAGGATCTGCATCATAATAATGAACAAAGAAGGTTCGTTATTCGCTTATATAAAAGGCCTGGCGGCAAACAGCGCGCAACCGTTGCCGGGTCGCCCAACAACAAGTCGTTTCGCCGATGTGATTCCCCTTTCCGCGGCTGAAACGTTTACATATAAACCATACAACATACGTATACCTCCTGAAGAGGGCTGCCAGAAGTTCCGGATACCGGACTTTCTGGCAGCCCTTTTCGATGCAGCTTCGCTTGTTTTCTGTGCTTTCGTCTCTTCTCTGCAGCTTCGCCTCTTCCCTGGCGCTCCGTCTGCGCTCTGCTGCTTTGCCTTCTCCCTCCAGATTTCTGGCTCAGCGACTCTTTCCGCCTTCCCCATCTGAGGTTTTTCTGATATTGGTTTCCAGCAGGCGATTATATCCCAGCCATCCCTGATTATCTCCCGCATTCTGCAGTACCTCAATCATAGTTTCCATTTTTGCATCTGCATTATCTGCAAAATTCAATGCCATCGCTTCCAGAATTGCCGGTTTTTTCGGAGAACCATATTCCAGCTCTCCATGATGGGCCAGGATACAATGCTTTAATTCTGAAGCCAGCTTAGGCGGAAAGCCGGGAATTTCGCGAATGTGATCACTGATCATCTCTGTACCGATAATAATATGGCCCAGCAGCTGTCCGTCATCTGTATAATCATTTTCCGGAAATGTAGACAATTCCTTCGTCTTTCCAATATCATGGAACAAAGCCGCTGTCAACAGCAAATCCCGGTTCAGCATAGGATAAGCTTCTGCAAAATAACTGCACATCTTTGCCACGCTCAGCGTATGCTCCAGAAGTCCTCCTACAAAGCCGTGATGAACGCTCTTTGCCGCACTGTGGAACCGGAATGCCTTTGCAAAATCTGGATCCCCAAAATAACTCTCCAGAAGCTTCCGCAGATATGGATTTTTCACCGATGCCACAATTCCCAGAAGTTCTGTGTACATTTTTCCAATGTCCTTGGAAGAAACCGGCAAATAATCTGACGGAATATATTCTCCCTCGTCGGCCTTGCGGATCCGCTTAACATTCAGCTGATTAGAACCCATAAACATCGTAACATCTGCATCTACACAGACATAATCCATAGCCTCAAAATTGCCGATTCCCGGAGAACCCAGATCCCAGATTTTGGCATCTACTGTTCCTGTCTTATCCTGAAGAATCAGATTTCCGTATTCCTTCCCTGCCTTTGTCAGCGCAATCTGCTTTGTTTTACAAAGATAAACCTCCGAAATGCGCATTCCTTCCCTTAAACTGTCAAGATATTTCATAATTGTCCTCTTTCTATATTCGTAACTGTTCTATGTTTCATAATGCTTCTGCCACTCTGTGCAGCGCCGGACTTTCTGACTCTTATCTGGCCCCAACTGTCACCTGAAATTCCAGCTGTGTAAATTCGTCTCTGCCATTGCGGGCCACAGTCACATGAATCACCTGTCCGCATTCCAGATTTTCTACAATTCCCTGAAATTCCTTCATATTTGTTGTGTCATGACCATCTATATGAGTAATCACATCCCCATTTTGAATGCCTGCACTGTAGGCGGGACTGTCCGCCACTGCATGAATGACATAAATTCCTCTCGGACGCCCGCTTTCTGCCAATGCCTCTGATACCGGCTGTCCTACAATTCCAAAATACGGTATTCCAAGACCATTGGTCAGCTTTTCCAGAATTCCCTTATAATCAGAGATCCCCATAACCGCAGCTGCTTTCCGCTCTCTTGTCCCATCCCCCTCTGTCTGAGGCTCCAGCGCCCATCCTACCAGCTCTCCTGCTGTATTAAACAGAAAGGTTCCGCTGCGGGTATCTGTCATAATGTCCGCATATAACAGACGGCAATGCTGATCCGTAACCTGGACATTTTTCTGGACATAAGAAACCGTACCATAATCTATGGAATGAATCATCCCAGCCGGTCCTCCTGCCGCAATCAGCAGCTCGCCCTCCTTGAGCATATAGGAATTGCCCAGAGGAAGAACCTGAATAGAGTCTAAAACCGACGGCTCCATTGCTTCCGTCGAAACGCTGACAATAGCCAGACCTGCCACACTGTCCTTTTGCTTCATCTTTCCGTCTACATCACTCACACCAGAAAAGGAAACCTTGATGGAATCGGCCTGCTCCACAGCCGCTTCCGGCGTTAAAATCAAAAGTTCCTGACCAGTTTTTGCAATAACAGCGCCTGCATAGAGACCAGAGGTCTCCACAGGATTATCAAACCAGTCCGTTTTCTGCTGTACAGAATGAACCACAGCGATACCCTTATCTATCCTCTGGGCCTGAACTCTCATGCTTCCTATAATAGAATTCAAGTCCTCTATCGTATAGTGATAATTTTCAATAACAGACTGAACCTGGTCCTCGATGGGCTCGCTTTCTGTCTCAGGCTCGGTCTGTACTGTCTCTGCGGCAGATGTGTCCGCAGGCTCATCCTTGGGAATGGAAATCGGAGGCTCCGTAGCCGGTTCCTCTCCAAAAACACGGTCTGCCATCGGCACAGTCACTGCAAAGCTCACCGCCGCCACGGCTCCAAATACGGCAGCTGCCAGAACAAGAACCACACCCCGTTCTGCCATCTGCCGTCTGGTTCTTGCAGGACGAACCACCTTTTCACTGATAAACCGCCGGTTTTCCTTCTTTTCCTGTTCCCTTCCCGGATCACGTATTTCAGGCATATTAAAACCTCCTTACTTCGCGTCCTCCCTTTTCGTCAGACTTCCCCCTTCTGACGTTTTCCCGTTTTACCTAATTAGTTCCATTATACGTTTGTTAAGGCAAATGTGCAAGAAAAAGTTCACTGTACCGGGAAATCGTGTTATAATCGTAAAGGAACCAGGGCCTCCGGCCAGATCCAATCAAGAAATCAGGAATGAGGAAATATATGAATCAAAAAGCATTAAAAACTTTGGAATACCATAAGATCATCAGTCAGCTTACCGAGTATGCCGGTTCAGCTCCCGGAAAGCTGTTATGTAAAAATCTGATGCCTGCCACAGACTACGAAGCCATTGTGCAGGCCCAGACCGAAACTACCGATGCCGTTTCCCGGATCCGCTTAAAGGGCAGCCTGTCCTTTTCCGGCGTCCGTGATATCCGCGACTCTCTGAAACGTCTGGAAATCGGCAGCGCCCTCAGCATTCTCGAGCTTTTGTCTGTCAGCTCTCTTCTGACAGCCGCAGCCCGGGCCCGGGCCTATGGCCGTCACGAAGAATCCGAGGAATTTCCCGATGACTCCTTAGACGGTATGTTTCGGGCGCTGGAGCCCTTAACCCCTGTCAACACAGAGATTAAGCGGTGCATTCTCTCAGAAGATGAGGTAAGCGATGACGCCAGCCCAGGACTTCGCCAGGTTCGCCGTTCCATGCGAGGCATCAATGACCGGATTCACACTCAGCTGAACAGCATTCTCAACTCCAGCCGCACCTATCTGCAGGATGCGGTGATTACCATGCGGGACGGAAGATACTGTCTGCCGGTTAAGTCTGAATACAAGAGTCAGGTCAACGGCATGGTACATGATCAGTCGGCCACAGGATCTACCCTTTTTATCGAGCCCATGGCAGTGATCCAGTTAAATAATGAGCTGCGTACCCTGGAAATCCAGGAACAAAAGGAAATTGAGGCTGTTCTGGCTTCCCTGAGCAACGAACTGGCGCCCTATACCGAAGTACTGGCTCTGGATCTGGAGCTTCTCACACAGCTCGACTTTATTTTTGCAAAAGCAGCTCTTTCCCGCCATTACAAATGCAGTCAGCCCCATTTTAACACCCAGGGGCGTATCCACATTAAGGACGGCCGCCATCCCCTTCTGGATCCGCAGAAGGTAGTGCCCATTACTCTGTGGCTGGGAAATGATTTCGATCAGCTGATTGTAACAGGTCCCAACACCGGCGGTAAGACGGTTTCCTTAAAAACAGTCGGCCTTTTTACCCTTATGGGACAGGCAGGTCTTCATATTCCAGCCTTTGACGGCTCTGAGCTGTCTGTTTTTGAAGAAGTATTTGCAGACATTGGCGATGAGCAGAGCATTGAACAGAGCCTCAGTACCTTCTCTGCCCATATGACAAATATTGTCCATATTCTGGGAAAGGCAGACAGCCGCTCTCTTTGTCTCTTTGACGAGCTCTGTGCCGGTACAGATCCAACCGAAGGCGCCGCCCTGGCCATTTCCATTCTGACCTTCCTGCACAATATGAAGTGCCGCACCATGGCTACTACCCATTACAGCGAGCTGAAGGTCTATGCGCTCAGCACCTCAGGAGTAGAAAATGCCTGCTGCGAATTTGATGTTGCTACTCTGCGCCCCACCTACCGGCTTCTCATTGGAATTCCGGGAAAGAGCAACGCTTTCGCTATTTCCAAAAAGCTGGGACTGCCGGACTATATTATCGACGATGCCAAAAATCATCTGGAGGCGGAGGACGAAACCTTCGAGGATATTATCAGCCATCTGGAAGAAAGCCGTGTTACCATCGAAAAGGAGCGGGAGGAAATTCAGAGCTACAAAGCTGAGATCGCCCGCCTGAAATCCAGCCTGGAGAAAAAGGAAGAACGCTTCGATGAACGCCGGGACAAAATCATCCGCTCTGCCAACGAAGAGGCCCAGCGCATTCTCCGCGAAGCCAAGGAGACAGCAGACCGCACCATTAAAAATATCAATAAGCTGGCCTCCTCCTCTGGTGTGGATACCAAGGCACTGGAGCAGGAGCGCACCAAGCTTCGGGATAATTTAAAGAAGGTAGACAGCAAGCTTTCCCTCAGACAGGAAAGCAAGCCTCATAAGACCATCAATCCCAAGAGCCTGCGGTTAGGCGACGGAGTCCGGGTTCTGTCCATGAACCTAAAGGGTACAGTCAGCTCCCTTCCAGATGCCCAGGGCAATCTGTTTGTACAGATGGGAATTCTCCGTTCACGGGTCAACTTAAACGATCTGGAGCTTCTTCCGGATAACTCTGTCAGCGGTCCTGGTCTGGAAAACCGTCGGAAAGGCACCTCAAGCAGCGGAATCAAAATTTCCAAGTCTGCTTCTGTCTCTCCGGAAATCAACCTGTTGGGTCTGACTGTAGATGAGGCGATTCCGCAGCTGGATAAATATCTGGATGATGCCTATATTGCCCATCTTCCTCAGGTTCGGGTGGTTCACGGAAAAGGAACCGGAGCTCTTCGTGCCGGCATACACAAGCATTTACGAAAGGTCAAAATTGTAAAAGAATTCCACCTTGGAGAATTCGGAGAGGGCGATGCAGGCGTTACGATTGTTGTTTTTAAATAACTGTTGAAAAACTGTATATTGAACATGGAGGGTCACAACAAATGGCTGAAAAACAGCGGATTTTAATCGTAGATGACGATGAGAATATTGCGGAACTGATTTCTCTTTATCTTATGAAGGAATGCTACGAAACGAAGATTGTCAATGACGGAGAAGCAGCGTTGAAAATATTCCCGGATTTCCGTCCCAATCTGATTCTTCTGGATCTGATGCTGCCGGGAATTGACGGCTATCAGGTTTGCCGGGAACTGAGAACCATTTCTCAGGTGCCGATTATTATGCTTTCTGCAAAGGGCGAGATTTTTGATAAGGTTCTGGGACTGGAGCTGGGAGCAGATGATTATATGATCAAGCCCTTTGACTCTAAGGAACTGGTTGCACGGGTAAAGGCTGTCCTGCGGCGATATCAGGCCGTTCCGGCTCCGTCTGTTCCAACAGAAAGCCACCAGGGCAAATACGTGGAATATCCGGATCTGGTTGTCAATCTGACGAACTACTCTGTTACTTACCGGGGACGTTCCGTGGAAATGCCCCCCAAGGAGCTGGAGCTTCTTTATTTTCTGGCGTCCTCTCCCAACCAGGTATTTACCAGAGAACAGCTTCTGGATCACATCTGGGGCTATGAATACATCGGAGACACCCGCACGGTAGATGTACACATTAAACGGCTGCGGGAAAAAATCAAGGATCACGCAGACTGGGCTTTAACTACGGTCTGGGGAATTGGCTACAAGTTCGAAGTAAAACGTTAAAAGGAGCTGCGCTCCGGCGGTAACATTTGAAATTACCACCGGAGCTGCAGCTCCTTTTTCCTGTTTCAGGATTTTATTTCCCTGATTCTTATTTTAAAGTTTTTATTTTGCCTCTGCCAGAGCATTGGTTACTGCTTCCATAATACCGTTACTGGTATTGGTTGCGCCAGATACTGCATCTACTTCTGCGCTCTGAGTCTTAATAATGTCAGCAACAACGCTCTTCTCTGCTGCTTCATAAATACCCTCAGTCTCGCCGTGCTCCTTCAGGGTAACAGATACGATATTTCCGCCCTCTACGGTTACTTCAACAGTAATATCACCGTTGTTGCCCTTGCCGGTTCCCTCATAAACGCCGTCTTTATAATTGCCCTGAACCTCCGGAGCTGCAGCTGCCTCGCCGCCGTCCGCGGTAATCTCAGCCTCAGTATGACCGCCGTTAGCTTCTACATAAGCCTCTGCACCGGTACCTGCAATACGGCCAAATACAACGATATCAGTTACTGCATTTCCGCCCAGACGGTTTGCACCGTGTACGCCGCCAGTAACCTCACCAGCTGCGAACAGACCAGGAATTGCGCTTCCATCTGCCTTCAGAACCTCACATGCTGTGTTAATCTTAACACCGCCCATGGTGTGGTGAATAGCCGGTGCACACAGAGCTGCATAATACTTCGGCTGATCCAGCGGCAGTTCCATGCTCTCACGGCCAAACTCGTCATCCTTGCCTGCTGCCTGATATCCCGCATAAGCCTTCAGAGTCTCTGCCAGAGCTGCGCCATCTACGCCAATCTTCTCGCCCAGTGCTTCCGGAGTATCTGCCTCTGCTACAATGCCCTTCTTAATATAAGACTCAATCGCTGCCAGACTCTCTCTTACTGCCTGATCAAATACCAGGTAGCACTGACCGTCTGTCTGCTCCAGAATTGCTGCAGATACTACATCACGAGTCTCCAGCTCGTTTACAAAACGCTTTCCTTCTTTATTAACCAGAATCGCACCGTTTCCGCGCACACCCTCCGTATACATGGTCTGGGTCTCCGGATTTACAGTAGGATGGGTCTGAATCTGCTCCATATCTACGAACTCTGCGCCCAGCTCCTTTGCCATGGTAATGCCGTCGCCGGTTGCACCTGCATGGTTGGTGGTACCAAAGCCAGCCAGATCCGGCTTGTACTCTTCTACCATCTCTGCATTCGCGCCAAAACCGCCGGTTGCCAGAATTACTGCGGTACAGTCAATGGTCATTTCCTTGCCGTCTTTATCTGCAGCAACAACGCCGCATACAGCGCCTTCGTCATTTACCAGAATCTGCTTTGCGGTAGTTTCCAGAAGAACTGGAATGTTCAGTTCTGCCATCTTATTGTTCAGAGCCTTTACTAACATAGGTCCTACTGCAGAGGTATCGGTAGGACGATGAATACGCTTTACGCTCGCTCCGCCGAACATGCCTACAACGCTTAAATCGCCGCCAATCTCATTTACCCAGTCTACTGCTGCTGCAGAATTCTCTGCCATAACAGTAACCAGCTCCTTATTGTTTAACTCCTTGCCGCCCTTCATGGTATCTTCTACAAACAGATCAACAGAATCCTCGATTCCCTCTGCTTCCTGATACTTGGTTGCACAGGCATTCAGTCCGCCGGTAGAACGGGTTGTATTACCTCCGGTAATCGGCATTTTCTCCAGAACAACTACATCCGTTGCTCCATCCTGCACTGCCTGAATCGCTGCAGTCATACCAGCTCCGCCGGCTCCGATTACTACGATATCTGCCTGCTGGCTCTCGCCTGCCGGTTCCGTTTCTTCTGCTGCAGTTGTCTCTGCCTCGGTAGTTGCTGCTTCTGTAGTGGCTGCTTCTGTTGCTGCAGTTGTTGTGTCGGCAGTTTTGCCGCCGCATGCTGCCAGGGACAGAACCATAGCTGCTGCCATCACTGCGGAAACCAGTTTCTTACCTGATTTTCTCATAATCTTTCTTTCCTCCCAAATGAAATACGTCTTTAACGCATGGATACGGCTCCAGCTTATCATATCGTTAATTTCATGTCAATTAAATTTTCATTTTTTCTCCCTTTTCTACAAGCTTGTGGAGCGGGGAAGAGAGAAAATAAATTCCGAACCAACGCCTTCTGTACTGATTACGTCAATATTTTCCCCATGTGCCTGGATAATCTCTTTTACGATTGCCAGCCCCAGTCCAGTTCCCTTTTTGTCCTTTCCGCGGGACTGATCGGATTTATAAAACCGTTCCCAGATCTTCTTGATACTCTCTTTAGGAATTCCCTCCCCTGTATCCTTTACAGAAATAAAAACCTTCTCATTTTTTGCATAAGCCTGAATATAAATAACAGAGTCTGCATGGCTGAACTTAATGGCATTGTCAATCAGATTATAAAGCACCTGCTGAATTTTCCCCAAATCTCCATAAACCATCTGGATAGTATCGGAAAAAGTCAGCTCAAACACAATGTTTTTTGTGGCGCAGGTTCCTTCAAAGGAAGCTGCTGTATCTTTAATCACCCGGTTAATATCAAAATTAGTCCGGGAAAGATATCCTTTGCTGTCTAAGGAATTGAGCGTCAGCATTCCCTGGGTCAGCTTGGTCAGCCGATCTGTCTCTGAAATTACTCTGGTCAGGTATTTTTCATACATTTCCGGAGGGATGGTTCCGTCAATAATCGCCTCCAGATATCCCTTGATTGAAGTCAGAGGGGAGCGGAAATCGTGAGAAACATTGGCAATAAAATTCCGCTGGTACTCCTCCATCTTATCCAGCTCACTGGACATATAATTCAGTGTTGCCGCCAGGTATCCCATCTCATCTCTGGAATTCAGCTCAATGTGGTATTCCAGATTTCCCGCCGCATATTCGTTTGCCCCTTCCGTAATCTTCTTCAGGGGAATGGATACGGTTTTGCGGAATACCAGCAGAATAATCAGGGACAGTACAAAAATAAAAGCCGCAGAAATATAAACTACATCAAGACTTTTATTGCTGGCCTCCCGGATTCTGGAAACAGGCATGTGAACCAGCACATATCCATAGGTATTATAATTTCCTGTAATAGGCGCGGAAACTGTCATCACATCATAGGGAAACAGTCCATAATAATCACTGACAGAATACTGGCGGTTTCCTGTTGCCGTTGGATCAAATCCGGGAATCTCTGTTCCTGCCCTGGCTGAGCGGCTGCTGTCTGTTACCACGATTCCCTGTCTGTTGACAATCCAGATCTCTGCTCCTGCAAAATCTGCCACAGCCTGAAGCTGGAGATATGCCGTATCCATATTCTGCTTTTTGGTCTGTCCATTATTTTTCCCCTGATATACGCTACTGTATGACGAAGCAATCAGATTTGCCTCATCATAAATCGTCTCTGAATAGGATTCCAGCTGATGTCCATACATAATACTTGAGGAAAAGGTAGAAATCGTGGCAAATCCCAGCAGACCGAAGGCCAGATATCCCAAAATAAATTTGAAATAGAGAGGAAGCTTTATTTTCATAATCCCTTATCCTCTGCACCTGCGCTTTCTGAGGCTCCGGCTGGAGCCTCTGTCCATTCTACGGTATATTTTTCGCCCAGCTGTTCACCCACATTTTTCACATAGCCTTCAATTACATTTTTTGCCCGTTCCTTTGCCTGAGCCAGCAAAGCGCTGTTGCTTCTGGCTGTCTCCTCCATATTTTTCTGAGCCTCAGCCAAGGCAGCCGTCTCTTCTTCTTTGGTGATTTTTGTAAAAAATCCTGTATCTGTCAGCGGCTCTCCCATAGATGCCTCATCCAGATCTACATTCAGAATCTCTGCGTCAGGAATGGCAATTTTTACCACTCCCCGGCTGTCCGGTTTGGAAACGGACACACGGTTTACGTCAATTCCCAACTCTACAATCCCGCTGTACTCTGTCCATATTTTCTTATATCCTGTGCCAAGCCATTTAAACAGTCCGCTGGCCTCCGTCTCTGCCTTTGCAACATTATGATAATAACATTTCAGGGTTGCCAGCTCACATACCGAAGCAATTCCGGAAAAATCCGCCTCTTTTTTCTTTTCTCCGCATCCGGTCAAACTGCATATGCTTACGGACAACGCCAGAAGTATTCCTGCTGTCCTATATCCTCTCATAGTTCTCCTCCATTCTTCTGTCATTTTGAAGCCTGCCATACAAGGGAGTAGCCTGCGTTCTCAAGAACCGGTGAAAGAAGGGCTTCCATCACCATTTTCAGATTTTCCTCTGCTGTTTCATACAGCTTTTCGGACTCTCCTGCCTCCCGAATGGCATCCTCCTTACAGAGGATCAGCATATCCTTCAGAGGAACATCCGGATTTTTCGGAATATAGCTGAGCGAGTTCTCATCCAGAGTTGCAATCTGAACCGTAATATCCGGAAGCACCGGAGTCACCGTCTTTTCTTCCTCCTGAATTTCAAAGGTCACATCCTCCATCTGAATTCCAACCTTCACGCTTGCATTGTAGGCAATGTAGCAGTCCACCCGTTCCGGGTGCTCTTCATTATACTTTTCCGCGATTCCATTATACACAAATTCCGCTGTCGACAGCTGACTGATATCAATCGCTTTCTCCAGCTGCGCGGAAGTAATGACATCCTCTTTCTCTATTCTGCTTATCACTGCCGGAAGTACCAGACAGGCCGCCAGCACTGCAGCGCCTGCCGCCATAATCGGAAATCGTTTTTTTTCAGGTTCGTTTTTCTTCATTATTTTCTCCTGCTGTTCTTTATCGCTTTTATGTTTTTTCGCCCTTTTGTTGTGGAAACTTCTTTTTCATTATATACAATTCCCCCTCTCGAAGCAATAGCAGAAAAACAGCGTTCCTTCAGGCAGAAGCCGACATGATTCCCGGCTTTGCCTGAAAAAACGCTGTTTTTATTTTTCTTTCTTTTTCATTTTAGCTCCGAAAAGCCTCTACCAGTTCCCTTGCATTCTGGTAATTCTGCTTTTCCAGCTCTTCAATATACCATTCGTCAATTCCTTCTACTGCCTTCTTAAAGGAATCAATATCCATCTCCTCATAAGGAGTGATTTCTACTCCGTTTCTGCTTTCCCACCGGCTCATAATATCATTGTCGCCGGAGCGGTTGATTTCACGCTGATACTGAGTCGCCAGCTGGCCAATCTCGTCCACAGCCTCCTGCTGCTCTGGAGTCAGGCTGTCATACAGCTTCTGATTGATACAGAAAAACAGGCAGTCATAATTTGCATTCCACAGAGAACAGTAGGGCTGAACCTCCTGAACACTGGCTGCATCAATGGACGGAAGCGGATTTTCCTGTCCTTCTACGGTTTTCTGCTGAAGAGCCGTATACGTTTCTGACCAGTTTAAATTGGTGGCATCTGCGCCCCATCTCCGGTAGCATTCCATCAGAAGATTGGATCCGGCCACGCGGATTTTCAGGTTTTTCATGTCGTCCACCATTTTTACTTCCCGCACATTGTTGGTCAGCTGACGGAACCCGTTTTCTGCAATTCCCATGCAGTGAAGACCGTACTCTTTCAAAATCCCCTTCATCATTTCTCCTGCCTCGCCGTCTAACTTCGCATCAGCATCTACTGAAGACTCAAACAGATAAGGCAGAGAAACCACATTAAACCGTGGGTCAAATGCAGAATAAATCAGATTGGAATGCATAGATACCTGAACCGGATCTCCGTCCATCAACGCCTGAATTCCCTCGGACTGGTTTCCGTTGGTCAGCTGATCCGCAGCATATACATTCACATGAATCTTTCCGCCTGTAGCCTCTTCCATCATCTCCCCGAACTTTCTTCCGCCTTCTGCCCAGGTACTGGTTTCTGTTGGAGAACATGCAAAGTTCCAGGTCTGCTCTTCCCATCCCAGATCGCTGTAATCCGGAACCTGATAATCTCCAGTCACCTGGTTTTTCTGGCCATTGTCTGTCTGAGCAGCCGCTAAGCCTGTGTAGGAGCTTCCTGACAGAAGCTTCGGCAAAGCCACAGACAGAGAAGGAATAAAGGTCACTGCAAGAAGCACAGCCACACTGGCTGCAATCTGGGGAACCACTGCTCTGGAAATCTGAGGAAGCGTAACCTCCATACCCTTTTTCAGCCTCACTGAAATTGCGACAAATAAATTTACGCCCACCGGCGGAGTTACCTGCCCAATTGCCAGATTCAGTGTCGCAACAACGCCAAAGGCAACAACATCATATCCCAGCGCTCTGCACACGGGAAGCATAATAGGAATAAAAATGTACATAGCAGAGTTTGCATCGATAAAGCAGCCTGCAATCAGGAAAATCACATTAACAATCAGCAGGAAGGTAACCTGATTTTTTGCAATGGTTCCCAGAAGCTCTGATGCCGCCTGAGCAATTCCAAACTGGGTGCATACAAAAGAAAACAGAGATGCACAGGCTACAATCAGCATAATTCCGCCTGTGGTTTTTGCTGAATCAATGGTCAGCTCCCAAAGGTCGGAAAGCTTCACCTCCCGGTAAATCACCATTCCTACAAACAGACCGTAAACAACTGACACTGCGGCAGCTTCTGTAGGAGTAAAGATTCCTCCGTAAATTCCTCCCAGAATAATCACAGGCATCAGAAATCCCCAGAACGCGTCTTTAAATGCTTCCCAGCGCTCTTTCATACTGGTTTTCTCCTGAACTGGCTGAATGTTGTGTACCCTTGTCTCCCACATAACAACCAGAACCAGAGCAGCGCCCATGAGAATACCCGGAACAATTCCTGCGGAAAACATGTCTGCAATGGAAACTCCTGTAATGGAGGCGTACACTACGAAAGCAATACTGGGTGGAATCACAATGGCGATGGAACTGGAGGTTGCCATCAGCGCTGTAGCGAAGGGAGCAGAAAAACCGCCCTCTTCAATCATCGCAGGAATCAGAACTGCTCCCAGAGCAGCAACTGTAGCCGGACCGGAACCGGAAATTGCTCCGAAAAAGCAGGCTACAATGACACATACAATGGCAATTCCGCCTCTGCGGTGCCCTACACAGGTATTGACAAATTTTACAAGGCGTCTGGAGATTCCCGCCTTTGCCATAATATTGCCGGAAAGTACAAAAAACGGAATCGCCAACAGCAGAAATTTACTGATACCGGAATACATATTAGTCGCAACAATGGTCAGAGAGGTTCCTGAATACAAAATTGCGCAGATTGCGGAAAGTCCCAGGCAGATTCCGATGGGAATACCTACCAGCAGGAAAATAAAAAATGAGAGAAATAAGATTACACTGATCATGACTGGCTGTCCTCCTTCTCTCTGGCGCAGGTGTCCAGATAAAATTCAATAAAGTGAAGAATCATACAGGCGGCTCCAATGGGAACAAAGGACCAGAAAATCCATTCCGGCCAGTTCAGCACATAGGTGCGTTTTCCGTTTTCCAGCTGAGCCAGCACCTTTTCCAGGCCGTAGTAAAACAGCACGCTGGTAAAGCATACACTAAGAACTGTATTTACCAAAAGAAATCCTCTCTTCATACGGGCCGGCAAACGATCCGTTACCAGAGACAGATTCACCAGCCCTCCCTCTCTGCAGGCCAATGCAGCAGCCAGCAGCGTAATCAGAACAAAGACAGCTACCACCAGCTCCTCTGTAAATGACCAGGACTGATGGATTACCTTTCTGGAAAATACATTTCCTACTGTCAGTACCAGAATCAGCAGCGTGGACACAGCGAGAATCAGCTTTTCCACAAATGCCAGTCCGTTCATGACTTTTTTGAACATTTTCATACCTACATCCTCCTTTTCTTTCTGCTGCAGAACATCTTTGAATCCGTCCTCTCTTCCGCCAAAGTATTTTATACATTACCGCGGCATCGCATTACCTAAACAGTGTATTATGGTAAAAAAAAACCGCCCCTGAAATAGGGACGGAATCCATATCCGCAACCACCCTGTCTCCTGAATGAAACAAGTACGAATCAAAGCGTACCAGCATACGCGGTTTCTGTAACGGGAAACACCCGTGGAAACCTAATTGCCATGCGTTCGGCTTCCCTTCTCAGAGATGATTTTCCGGCCAGCGCTGTGACCGTCTCTCACCACCGACGATTCTCTGTAACACGCATTCTGTCCCTACTTGTTCTCTTCTTAGAATTTTTATTATTCTGAGTTTTTTGTAAACTCTATGATAAAAATATTAACTCGATTTTATCGGATCGTCAACTGGCATTTTGTCATTTTTCTTTTAGTTGTATTCGATATTTTTCGTCATTTTTCATTAATTTCTTTTATTTTTGTTCAGTTTTATCCTTTACAGCAGCGACATCTGTCTTTATGGAACGGGCATTTTATCTTGATGAAACAGCAGATCCATGTTAGACTTTCTATAAAAATTGAGTACATGAGGAGGAAAAAAATGTCAGAGGTTATCCTTGGAAGAACCGGAATTACCGTCAATAAAAACGGCTTCGGTGCTCTTCCTATTCAGAGAATTACAAAAGAACAGGCCGCCTCTCTTTTGCAGCGGGCTTATGACGGAGGAATTACCTTTTTTGATACTGCCCGCGCCTACACAGACAGCGAAGAAAAGCTGGGATACGCTCTGAGCCATGTGCGCAGCCACATCTATCTGGCTACTAAAACAGCTGCTCAGACTGCAGATGGTTTCTGGAAGGATTTGGAAACCAGTTTAAAGCTTTTAAAAACAGACTGCATTGATATTTATCAGTTCCATAATCCTGCCTTCTGTCCGAAACCCGGAGATGAATCCGGTCTTTACGATGCTGCCTTAAAGGCAAAAGAGCAGGGAAAAATCCGCTTTATCGGAATTACCAACCATCGTCTGTCGGTTGCTCAGGAGGCCATAGACTCCGGGCTCTACGACACCCTTCAGTTCCCCTTCTGCTATCTGGCAACAGAAAAGGATCTGGCTCTGGTTCAGGGCTGTAAGGAACAGAACATGGGCTTTATTGCCATGAAATCATTATCCGGCGGTCTGATCACCAATGCAGCAGCCGCTTATGCCTATGCGGATCAGTACGATAATGTCCTTCCCATATGGGGGATCCAGAAAAAAGAAGAGCTGGAGCAGTTCCTCTCTTTTATCAAGGAACCTCCAGCTATGACGGAGCCTATTCGAGCTATGATTGAACAGGATCGAAAACTGCTGTCAGGCAGCTTCTGCCGCGGCTGCGGCTACTGTATGCCCTGTCCCGCAGGCATTAAGATTAATGACTGCGCCCGCATGTCTCTGCTGCTGCGCCGTTCTCCCTCAGCCTCTCACCTGTCTCCTGAGGGTCAGGCACAGATGATGAAAATCAAGGAATGCCTCCACTGCGGCAAATGTGCTTCCAAATGTCCCTACGGACTAAATACACCTGAGCTCCTTTTGCGCAACCTGAAAGACTACGAAGAAGTTCTGGCAGGAAAAGTCATGACAGCAGACAATTTTTAAAAAAGAAGCTCGCTCGCGAGCTTCTCCGCCTGCGGCGGGTCGCTTCTGCGACAAAATTCTCTTCCGACGCATGGCGATCCTCGCGGAGCGTTTTTATGTCATAGGACGCACTTTCCTATGACATAAATTACAAGGACGCTTCGTCCTTCCAGTGAAGGCGGTGAAGATGACCCTCCAGGGTCATCTTCTCAAAGCCATTCTGGCGAAGCGCTTCATAAAGCACCACAGCAACAGAATTGGACAGGTTCAGGGAACGAATATCCCCCCACATAGGAATCCGGACACAGTTCTCCTGATTTTCCACCAGGATTTCCTCCGGAATTCCTGCGCTTTCCTTTCCGAACATAAGATAACAGTCCGGCTCATAGCTAACCTCTGTATACACCTTGGGCGCCTTTGTTGTAGCCATATAAATCTTTGCTCCCGGATTTTTTTCCAGAAAATCCTGAAAATCACAATACACTGTCACATCCAGCTTATCCCAATAATCCAGTCCGGCTCTTTTAATCGCCTTTTCATTCAGCTTAAATCCCAGGGGTTCAATCAAATGAAGTCTGGTATTGGTTGCCACACAGGTACGGCCGATATTGCCGGTATTTAAGGGCATTTCCGGTTCAAAAAGTACAATATTCATTCCTCTCTCACCTTTCCCGGCTGTCTAAGGTATTCACAAACCGCTCAATCCGGCCCAAAGCCTCCTTCAGGCTCTTTAAGGAATAGGCGTAGGACACACGCAGATGTCCCTCCCCTGCCTGACCAAAGGCAGTGCCCGGAACAACAGCTACCCGCTCTGCCTTCAGCAGCTCCATGGCAAAATCATCTGAAGACATACCAAACCGCCGGATACTGGGGAATATGTAAAATGCTCCAAGAGGCTCAAAACAGTCCATTCCCATTTCCCGGAAGGCATGAAGAAGATAACGCCGTCTCTGATCATAGGATTCCCGCATCCGCTTTACATCCTCATCGCTGTTTTTCAAAGCGTCTACTGCCGCATACTGGCTGGTTGTGGGCGCACACATAATGGCAAACTGATGAATCTTCAGCATCTGCTTTAAAATCACAGCAGGAGCACAGGCATATCCAAGACGCCATCCTGTCATGGCAAAAGCCTTGGAAAATCCATTAATCAACACTGTCCTTTCCTGCATTCCAGGAAGGGAAGCAATAGTTACATGCTCTTCTTCTCCATAGGTTAATTCCGAATAAATCTCATCAGAAAGAACAAACAGATCGTGTTCAATGACAATTTTTGCAATCTCCTCCAGCTGGCGGCGGTTCATCACTGCTCCGGTAGGATTGTTGGGGAAAGGAAGTACCAGAAGCTTTGTCTTCGGCGTAATTTTTTCCAGAAGCTTTTCCGGTGTCAGACAGAACTGATCCTTTTCCTCCAGCTCAATCACAACAGGAACACCTCCGGCCAAAACGGCGCAGGGCACATAGGAAACGTAGCAGGGCTGAGGAATCAAAACCTCATCTCCCGGATCCAGCATAGCCCGCATAGCAATATCAATTCCCTCGCTGCCGCCTACTGTCACTACAATCTCCTTGTCCGGATCATAGCTTACATGACAGCGTCTTTCCAGATAATTGTGAATCTCCACCCGAAGATCCCGCAGACCTGCATTGGCTGTATAAAAGGTTCTTCCTTTTTCTAGAGAATAGATGCCTTCCTCCCGGATATGCCAGGGCGTATCAAAATCCGGCTCTCCCACACCAAGAGAAATCACATCCTGCATTTCATTGGCAATATCAAAAAATTTCCGGATTCCTGAAGGCGGAATCGAAGTAATAATTTTATTTAACGGATCTCTCACGGTGTAATCAGCATCCTTTCGTCCTGGATCTCCTCGCTTAAAACAGTTCCGTGATCCTTGTATTTTTTCAAAACAAAATGGGTGGCCGTACTTAATACTGAATCCAGCGGAGCCAGCTTGTCAGAAACAAACTGCGCTACCTGGCGCATGGTCTTTCCCTCAATAATTACCATAAAATCAAATCCACCGGCCATCAGATACAGGGCATTCACCTCACTGTACTGATAAATCCGCTCTGCCAGCTTGTCAAAGCCCATGCCCCTCTGAGGCGTTACCTTAACCTCAATCAGAGCGCTGACCTTTTCCTCACTGGTATTGTCCCAGTTAATCAGCGTGTGATATCCGCAGATAATCCGCTCTTTTTCCATTTCGGCAATCTCATTGGCCACCGCGACTTCATTCTCTCCTAACAAAATTGCCAGATCATGAATATCGATTCTGCTGTTTTTTTCGATAACCGCCAAAATTTTCTCTCTCATAATAGACTGCCTCCCATTTTTATATTTTGATAACTATTCCGGACTATTTTCCGTTTTTACCGGATAATCCGGAACTGCTTTTAGTAATTCATCCGGCTGGGGACGTTCCAGAAATCCCTGTCCGTCCTGAACAATCATTTCTCTTGCAATCCCTTTCTGAACTGCGCCGATGACTGCGGCCTCAATTCCCCGTTCTTTCAGCTTCTGCACCAGGCGGCCTCCGTTTTCTGAGGTCAAAAGTACACAGCTGCTGCTGTAAAGCCGGTAAGGGTTCAATTCAAACCGCTCACAAATCTCTATGGTTGCCTGAGTCAGCGGAATCTGCCGCAGGGCAAACCGAACGCCGGTTTCATAGGCTCCGGTCAGGTTCCAGATCGCCTTTAAAACGCCGCCTTCCCCTATGGGCTCTGATTCTGTAATCTCAGAGGCCAGCTCTGCCAGAGCCGGCTCCAGCGCTCCTTCTGCATTCTGGCTGTCCGCTTTCAGTTCCTCCAGATACTCCTCGGAAAACCAGGTCTTCAAATGGCTGTGAAAGCGTTCTGCAATCACTGCCGCTCCCGACAGTCCGGGATTTCCCACCACAATCAGATCCTGGCCGGCACACAGCTTTCCAGTATTCTGCCGCTCAATTCTTCGCATCATGCTGTTTGTCCTCTTTTTTCATTCTATCCAGTCCCTTTGCAGAAAAGACCGTATCGCCTTTTACTGAGCAGGCGCCTCAGTTTCTCCCGAGCCCGCTGCCGGAACCGGAGCTTTGGTTTCTCCCGGACCTGCTGCCGGAGCCGGTGTACTCGCTTCTCCTGGGCCTCCCTCTCCTGCGGAGCTGGCCTTTTCTTCTGAAGAAACACCGGGACCTCCGTGAATTCCTTCAACAACAGAAAACTCCGTGGACGGTACTTCCTCTGCGGACTCCTCCGGACTGTCTGTCACAGGCGCTGTCTCCACTGGGGCTGACGCCGGAACTTCCGGTCCTACCATAACAATGGCCTTGGAGGCATTGTAGGTATCTGTATGAAGCAGAGTGCGTTCTGTCTCTGTTCCATCTACCTTTACAACCTTCCACAATCTGGACTTGATTCCGGTATGAGCGGACTGTACCTGTTTTCTTGTACCAGGAGCCATGGAATTGTCCACTTTTATCTCCGGTTCTCCCGGATCAATGGTACTGAGCGTTTCTGAAACAAACTCCACAGTCCGGTTAGCCGGACGTGTCTCTTTTCCATAAATCGTAAAAGTCAGCGTCCGTCCCTTGGTATATCCCTCAACATAAATCGGTGTGCTGTAATTGTTCGTCACCTTCAGATCCTTTACCGTTCCTGCTGTAGCCGCATCCATAGATGGCTTTACATAGCCTACAATCATGGAATGGTTCTGTCTCTGAACAATCTCCAGCTCTGCGCGGAGAGCTGCCTGATACAGGGTTGTGGAAATCTGGCAGACGCCGCCTCCAATACTGTCTACCACACGTCCGTTCTCATAAGCTGCTGCGGAAAAATATCCGTTTTCTTTGGTAAACGGATGCATACACTCATAACCGGACAGGGTTTCCCCTGGCATCAGAACATGTCCGTTGATTTTGGCTGCTCCATTCTGCAGGTTGCCTGATCTGGAATCTCCGCTGCTGCTAAAGTCCGTAGAAAAGCTTCCCAGCTCGTCCTGTATGGTAGCAAGCTGCTCTTCTCTGACTGCTGCCTCCTTCACAGTTATGGCTGCTTCTACTGTTACTGCTTCTGCATCTGCCTCTGCAAGCGCCGTCTCCAGCGCTGCCCTTGTGGCCTCGGTATCTACCGTTTTTCCATCCACTTCAGGTGTAATTTCAAATTTGCCGTCCACTCTGGTAATCACCGCATTCTGCGGCTCTGCCGTCATCCCCTGGCAGTTGGCGTTCACAAACTCAGCAAATTCCGCCTCATCCACCCCTGTTTCCAGAGAAATGTGAACCGGCTCCTTTTCCAGATCCTTTCGTTCCATATACTGCTGGATCAGATTTCCGCCAGCCCCGTGAGACGCCGCTTCCTCCACCGCCTCCGGATTGCTCCAGGTAAATCCCAGTTCTCCCGCAGTAGCTTCCACAGGCGTTCCTTCAATGTCCAGCGTAACCTTCCGATCCGCAAGAGTATTCACATGATCCTGAATCGTCTGTCCGGCCTCTTCTTTTGTCATTCCGCCTAACTCAATGTCTCCTACGAAAACTCCGTCTGGAATTGTCATTTCCTTTGCAGACACCGGAGCTGCCATAAAAAGGCTCATAACTGCTGCCAGGGCTGCTCCGCTCCAAATGCTTCTCTTTTTCATAATCGCTCCCTCAGATTTTTTAGATCATCAGTGCTGCGGCTACAACCGGCACAATCATAGAAAGTACCAGAATCACCGCAATTACTGCTACAAAAATCTTTCTGTTTTTATTATTATTCATGTTCATCATCGTTCCATTCACCTCTTTTTCCGATATTGTGCTAATGCCTGATTCTTCCATACTGTGAAATCACCTGATCCGTAATCCGGGATGCCTCATTCCGGCTAAGGTAGTCAATTTGCACAGGTAAATCTATTTTATGATATTTCAGTAAATACCGCAAGTCCTCTTTTTGCTTTTTCGAGGCCGGCTGCTCCCGTTTTACCTTATAAATCAGGGGTTTTTCCGCAAATGCTCCCGGTTCTGTCTCTCCATAAAGGGCAATCAGACGCTGGTACAGACTGTGGGCATCCTCTGCATCCCCCAGCGCTCTGTGAGCTCCCTGACGCTGTATCTCAAAAAAACGACATGCCGCCTCCAGATTTTTCTTTTCCTCCTGTGGCATAAATCTGCGGCAAAGCTGCAGCGTATCCAGCCCCGTCCGTTCAAATTCCAGCCCTTGATTAACTGCTGCCCGCTTTAAAAAGCTGTAATCAAAAATAACATGATGACCAAGAAGAGGAAGCTGTCCACAAAAATCAAGAAACTCTCCTATTTCATCCCCAATGTCCGGCGCATTCTCCACCATTTCATCGGAAATACCCGTCAGCTGAACAATCCGTTCCTCCAGCGTCCTTCTTGGATTGACCATTGTGTGAAACGATGCCGTTTTCTGCCCGTTTTCCACCCGAATGGCTCCAATCTCAATAATCCTGTCCCGCTTTGGATCCAGCCCTGTTGTTTCCAGGTCAACTGCAATATACTGGTTCGGAATCCTCACAGGGTTCTCTCTTCTGCCCCCGCTCATAACCGCTCTCCCTTTCTGCTTCCAGAATTCCCTGTTTTCTCTTTTTTTGTCTTCTCTTTTTCCATATCCTCTGCAGATGGACACAGACAGCGAAGAAAACATTCGCCACACCGGGGACTTCGGGCTGTACAGATTGTACGTCCCAGCGTAATTACATGAATATTCCAGAGAATCCAGTGATCCTCCGGTAAAACCTTCATCAGGTCATACTCAATTTTTTCCGGATCCTCCTGCCGGGTAAGCCCCAGCTTTCTGGATATCCGTTTTACATGAGTATCCACAACAATGCTTGGCTCGTGGTAAATATTCCCTCTGATTACATTGGCCGTTTTTCGCCCGACACCTGCCAGAGCCGTCAGCTCCTCCAGCGTTCGTGGAACCTCCCCCTGATGCTCCTCTATCAGCCGTTTACAGCAGGAAATAATATTTTTTGCCTTACTGTGATAAAAGCCGATAGAATGAATATCCTGCTCCAGCTCCTTCACCTCTGCACCGGCAAATTTCTCCAGAGTATCGTATTTTTGAAATAGATCCGCCGTCACCAGATTCACCCTGGCATCTGTGCACTGGGCGCTGAGAATTACGGCAATCAACAGCTGCCAGGGTGTTTCATAATTCAGATAACAGCGGTACTCTGTCCCGTATTCTCTGTCCATAGCTTCCAGAATCTGACTGATCCGTATTTCCCGCTCTGCCCTGGTTTCTTTCTTCATCTTCCACTCCTTTGCCGCCCAAAGGGCAAATATGGTTACAGAACTCTGTCTCCACATTTGCCCCCTGAACGGACGCTCCTTCCTTAAATTCTCCTATTTTAAAAAAGAAGCTCGCAAGCGAGCTTCTCCGCCTGCGGCGGGTCGCTTCTGCGTCTGTTTCCTTCCCGCGCACAGGAAAGATCCTGACAGAACTCCCTTCTTTAGCAGGTGGTTTCTTCTAAACAGGCCTTCTCCGACTCCAGGCAGATCATCTCTGCATTATGTGTAAGGGGATCCCGCTTTCTGTAATCAAACAGCATAATTTTTCCGCTGCGAAGCACCTCTGCATGAACCCTGGTTCCCAGCCCCCGCAGCTCCGGAGTCAGACTGCGGATTTTCTCCTTATAGGGACTCTGATCCAGTGCAAAGGACGGTCTGCTTTTTGCATTTTCCCTCAGATAAAGGTCACACATAAGCGCATCCTCTGCCCCCATCAGAAATTCACCTTCTGTCCGTTCCTCTACAAAATCGTGGAGAATTTCGTACCGGGCCAGGCGGCTGTGATTCAGCCCTGTCAGTCCCCTCTGCTCATAATAGTCTGCCAGCTGCTCATACAAAACAAAGGCGTCCTTCCACCAGTCCTCCAGATACTTCAGCGTCCTGGTAAACTGTCCGCTGTTGTAATACACCTCCACCATATTCTCAATCCCTTTCAGCTTCAGCACATCATCATAGGACAGCCATTTGGTAGACAGCACCTCATAGGGCGGCTTATCTCTGTAAACCAGTCCATAGTTCTCTGCCTGCTCATACATAAAAGAGCCCTTTAATACCTTTAAAAATCCCAGCTGAAGCTGCTCCGGCTCCATGGCATATACCTCATTAAAGGATCGGTGGAAGGAGGAATAATCCTCCCAGGGCAGGCCTGCAATTAAATCCAGATGCTGATGCACATTATGGCCGGCATTGATGCGGGCCACCACCTTTTTCAGCCGTTCCAGATCCATAACCCGGTGAATTTCCCGGATCGTTCTTGGGTTGGTGCTCTGCACACCGATTTCCAGCTGAATCAGTCCGGGCCGCATGATTCCAATCAGCTCCAATTCCTCCTCATCCAGAAGATCCGCCGCAATTTCAAAATGAAAATTTGTCACCCCATTATCATGCTCCTTAATATGTCTCCATATTTCCAGTGCATGGCTCTTACGGCAGTTAAAGGTCCTGTCCACAAATTTCACCTGCGGAACCCGGTTTTCCAGAAAATAATCCAGTTCCCTCTTTACCAGTTCCAAATCCCGGAAACGGACGGATTTATCCACAGAAGAAAGACAATAGCTGCAGGAAAAAGGACAGCCCCGGCTGCTTTCATAATAAATGATTCTGTTTTCAAAGCCCTCCAGCCGGGAATAAAGAAAGGGAATCCAGCTCATATCCATGACCGGGCGAACAGGATGATCCTGAATAGTTCCATCCTTCCCCCGATAGGCTGCCGCAGGAAGAGAAGAAAGACTTTCCCAAAATTCTTCCTCTTTTTTCTCCTGGTCTCTGCAGCCAGACATTCCCACTGACTTTCTCACAGACATTCCCAGCTTTTCATAACAGTTTAAAAGAGCGGCAAAGGTTTCCTCCCCCTCGCCTTTCATAATACCCAGAACTTCCGGCTCCCGCAAAAGCAATTCCGGAGCATCAAAGGACACCTCTGGACCGCCCAGCCAGATATCTGTGTCCGGAAGCACCTTATGAAGATCCCGAACCAGCTCCAGACAGGGTACAATATTCCAGATATAGCAGGAAAATCCCACCATATCCGGCTTTCTCCGGTAAATATCCTCCAGAATCTGTTCCATTTGATTATTAATCGTATATTCACCTATCTCCACATGAACAGAGGGGAGCCCTGCCCCTTCCGGGAACAGGTCTCCCCGTGTCCGCTCTGCATACGCCTTCAGGCTGTAAATCCCGGGATTAGAATGAATATACTTTGCATTCACCGCTGCCAGTAAAAATTTCATCATTATACATCAATCTCAATCTTTCTTCCCGTAATTTCATACTGATAATACCGTACTCCCGCCGCATTCAGCATCCGCTTCGATGCACGAACAGAAGGAGAGTCCGAATATTTGTCTTCTTTATAAATAATTGTCTTAATCCCTGCCTGGATAATCGCCTTTGCACATTCATTGCAGGGAAACAGAGTTACATACAGCTTGCTTCCCTCCAGACTGCCGCCCCGGTAGTTTAAAATAGCATTCAGCTCACTGTGAGTCACATACAGATACTTAGCGCTGTACGGGTCAGTAGTCTCCTCATCCTTTCCCCAGGGAAATTCATCGTCTGAGCATCCCCTCGGAAAGCCGTTGTATCCCATTGATAAAATTTTGTTGTCTTCACTGACAATACACGCTCCCACCTGGGTATTCGGATCCTTAGAGCGCCTGCCGGACAAATCTGCCACGCCCATAAAATATTCATCCCAGGAAATATAATCTGCTCTTTTTTTCGTACTGCTCAACAGCCTTCCCTCCTTATTATACATGAATCACATGATATCCTGCTGCCTTCGTAAGGCGGTTCATAATCGCCTGACCCAGATGATCTCTGGAAAAGCTTTCTGAATAAATATAGTCCACTCCCAAATCATCAAATTCCCGCAGAACGGCAAACAGATTGTGGGCAATGGTTTCTTCTTTGGCTCTCTGGCCCACACTGCGAATTTCTCCATAGTGATACCGTTCTCTGGTTTCCTCTGTGCAGATTACTCCAACCCGGCATCCCTCTTCTTCGCGTTCCCGGGAAAGAGAATTGATCCGCTCCACAACAGCCTCCAGATCGCCTTCTACCAAAATCAGATCTCCGTGAGGAGCATAATGGCGGTATTTCATTCCCGGCGCTTTGGGACGCAGATCCTCTCTTGGCGGTCCCTGAATAGCCGGATCGATCTCCACCTGGCCGGCAACTGCTTCCAGCATTTCCATAGTAACTGCGCCGGGACGCAGAAGCACCGGAACAGGGCCAGACACATCTACAATCGTAGACTCCACTCCAATCCCCACCGGACCTCCATCCAGGATCATCTCAATCTTTCCGTTCATATCCTGCCATACATGCTGAGCTGTCGTCGGGCTTGGCCGCCCAGAAGTATTGGCGCTGGGCGCTGCAATCGGCACACCGGACAGTGCAATCAACCTGCCCGCAATGGGATCGCTGGGCATACGCACTGCAACCGTATCAAGGCCGCCGGTTGTTCCATAAGGGACAATCTCGCTTTTTGGAAAAACCATTGTCAGCGGGCCCGGCCAGTATGCCTCCGCCAGCTTTCTTCCTGCTTCCGGAATCTCCTTCACCAGCGGCTCCAGCTCCTCCATACAGGAAATATGGGCAATCAGAGGATTGTCTGAGGGGCGTCCCTTTGCTGCGTAAATCTTCCGGGCCGCATCCTCATTCAGAGCGTTTGCTCCCAGTCCATATACCGTCTCTGTAGGAAATGCCACAAGGCCGCCCTCCCGGATAATCCGGGCTGCTTCTGCCAGTTCCTCATCTTTTATCCATTCTGAATCTTGAATCTTTATCAGTTTTGTCTCCATTGTTCTTCTTCCCCTTTACTGGGGATTATTATATCACAAGATCGTTTAGGGGAAAAGCAGGTGTTTCTGCCAGAAGAAAAGAACTCCTGCTTTTTACAGCTTTTCTGCATAAAAAGAAGCTCGCTCGCGGAGCGTTTTTATGTCACAGGACACACTTTCCTATGACATGAAATTCCCCCGATCCTCCATTTTCGGAAGACCGGGGGAAACTATGATTTTCAAACTGACCCCTGATTCAGCTGATTTTTATAATATCTGCAAGGGTCTTGTGATCAAAATAGTCTGTCACCAACTGATAAAATTCTCTCCACATCGGATAGGTACGGCATTCTCCCATTCTGCTGCAGGGCTTAGCGTCACATTCCAAACAGGCAACTGGTGCCAAATCACCCTCTGTCAAACGAAGAATCTCTCCAATCCTACAATCCTCAGGCGGGCGGTTCAGACGATATCCTCCGCCTCTTCCCTGTACCCCTTCAATCAATCCATTCTTCGACAATACCGGAAGAATCCGTTCCAGATACTTCAGTGAAATTTCCTGCCTTTCTGCAATCTCTTTCATAGGTACATACCCTCGTTCAGCATGCTCCGCAAGATCAATCAAGACACGGAGTGCATATCTTCCCCTCGTTGAAATCATCATAACAAACACCTCTCTCAGGGCAATCATACCATGAATGCACAGAACAAGGCAACTTATTCTTCTGCAAACAGCGAAGTGGATAAATATCTATCCCCGGTATCTGGAAGAAGCACAACAATCGTTTTTCCTTCATGTTCCGGACGACCAGCCAGATCAATGGCCGCAGCCACTGCAGCACCTGAAGAAATTCCAACAAGAACTCCTTCCTTTTTTCCAATCAAACGACTGGCTGCAAATGCCGCTTCATTGGAAATCGAAATCACCTCATCATAAATATGTGTGTTTAAAATATCAGGCACAAATCCTGCTCCAATTCCCTGAATCTTGTGAGCTCCAGCTCTTCCTGAGGAGAGTACCGGAGAATCCTCTGGCTCAACTGCTACTACCTTTACTTCCGGTTTTCGCGCTTTCAAATATTCTCCCACACCGGTAATGGTTCCCCCTGTTCCCACACCTGCCACAAAAATATCTACCATTCCATCTGTATCCGCGTAAATCTCCGGACCTGTACCGCTCCGATGCGCTTTCGGATTAGACGGATTCACAAACTGCCCTGGTATAAAACTGTTGGGGATCTCCTGTGCCAGCTCCTGCGCTTTTTCAATTGCCCCCTTCATTCCCTTTGCTCCTTCTGTTAACACCAGCTCTGCCCCATAGGCTTTCATCAGCTGTCTCCGCTCTACTGACATCGTTTCCGGCATTACAATGATCAGCCGATACCCTCTGGCTGCTGCCACTGCCGCAAGTCCAATCCCGGTATTGCCGCTGGTTGGTTCAATAATCACCGTTTCCGGCGTAATTTTTCCCTCTGCCTCTGCATCCTCTATCATAGCCTTTGCAATCCGATCCTTTACAGAACCGGACGGATTGAAATATTCCAGCTTTGCAATAAGCTTTGCCTTCAGCCCGTACTGCTTTTCTATATTCGATAACTCCAGCAATGGTGTGTGTCCGATCAGCTGTGCTGAAGATGTATAAATTTTTCCCATAGTTATACCTCCTGTTTTCCTGCTGCAAATCCCTTTTTCAGATCTGCGATGATATCGTCAATGTGTTCTGTACCAATTGACAGGCGAATGGTATTTGGTTTAATTCCCTGCTCCTCCAGTTCCTCATTAGAAAGCTGACTGTGTGTTGTCGTAGCCGGATGAATCACAAGGCTTTTTACATCCGCCACATTGGCAAGCAAGGAAAAAATCTGAAGATGGTCAATAAAATCATGAGCCTCTTTCTGACCTCCTTTTATTTCAAAAGTAAAGATAGAACCTCCTCCTCTTGGGAAATACTTCTGATAAAGCTTGTAATCCGGATGTTCTGGTAATGAGGGATGATTCACCTTTTCTACCTGTGAATGTCCTGCCAGAAAATCAATCACTTTTTTCGTATTTTCTATGTGGCGTTCCAGTCTCAGCGACAAAGTTTCGATTCCCTGAAGCAGAAGAAATGCTGCAAAAGGAGAAATCGCTGCACCTGTATCACGCAGCAGAATCGCACGAATATAGGTTACAAAAGCGGCTGGGCCTGCAGCCTGTGTAAATGATACACCATGATAACTAGGATTTGGCTCTGAAATCGCCGGATATCTGCCGCTGACCGCCCAGTCAAATTTTCCGGAATCTACAATGATACCACCCAGAGTTGTTCCATGACCGCCAAGGAACTTCGTAGCAGAATGAACTACAATATCTGCCCCATGCTCAATCGGTCGAATCAAATACGGAGTTCCAAAAGTATTATCTACCACCAGCGGCAATCCATGTCTATGAGCAATGGAAGCCAGCGCATCAATATCCGGAATATCACTGTTCGGATTTCCCAGCGTTTCTATGTAAAGTGCTCTGGTATTTTCCTGAATCGCTGCTTCTACTTCTTCCAGATTGTGAATATTCACAAAGCTGGCTGTAATCCCCAGACCTGGCAGCGTATGCGCCAGAAGATTATAACTGCCTCCGTAAATCGTTTTCTGAGCAACAATATGTCCTTGATTCTGTCCCAGTGCCTCCAGGGTATATGCAATAGCTGCCGCACCAGAAGCAAGTGCCAGTGCAGCTGTGCCGCCTTCCAGAGCAGCTACTCGTTCCTCTAAAACCGCCTGCGTCGAATTGGTCAGCCTTCCATAAATATTCCCTGACTCTGCCAGACTGAATCTCGCTGCCGCCTGAGCTGAATTTTTAAATACATAGGATGTGGTTGCATAAATCGGAACCGCCCTCGCATCTGTTGCCGGATCCGGCTCCTCCTGACCTGCATGAAGCTGTAATGTCTCAAATTTGTAATCTGCCTTCATTATTTTCTCCTCCTATCTCCTACCTTTTAAGTAGGTTTTATTATAACGGATAATACCTACCTTGTAAATAGGTATATTGTAAATATTGCGTAAAAAAAGAACAAGCTAAATCCAACAACGGACTTAGCCTGTCTGAAATTAGAATATAGAAAGATTATGTAAACAATTTGGTCGTTCCGGCTGTACCACAAAGCTTACTTCTGCCATTTTTTCAATTAACGCATCTGCACCGTGCTCCAGTTTATACTCCATCTCATCCCGATACAGGGGGATTACCTGATAGAAGTTTACTGTCTCACCGTTCGGCAAGATACAGACCTCACAGCCATCCTCCACACCTTGAGGACCAGTCAGGAGACTGGCGCAGAGCTTCGTATCCTTTGCAAAAGGAGATTGCTTGTCCATCGTATGTCCGAATCCCAGCCAGGTGTCACTGGCAGCCGGCAACCGGGCTAAAACCTTCAGCAGACCAATGGGCCAATACCACTTCTCCTCCTTCATGGATTCCTCATCCAGTTTCCAATCCGGCGGAAGGGCAATCGCCAACTCTGCCCGTTCCAGCCTGTATTCTGCCAGCTCCTCCGGCACATTCATCCGATGAGCCCCCATTCCCATTGTCACCAGCGAATAGTAGTCCCTTTCTTCCGAGGGCGTAATAACGCAGATATCTACATGGATATCAGGGGAAACCAGTTCGTGGAACACATGGTCAAATTCTCCAAAAAACCTTTTTATATGCTTCTCCACAGCAGACATCTCTTCTTCTGTATAAAGCTCTGGCTTGCACTTCTCCTCGGAGGACCAGAAGGTTCCCTCTTGTTCTGTCCCATCCGGGTTCAGAAAGATTTGAAAATATACATCCTCATCCGTCAGCTTGTAAAGCAGGCCGATGTGATAATCCAGCCCCACCAGCACCGTATCCAGGCGGGCCGCCCTGCCGTCCGGATGTTCCCGTTCCAACCACTGTCCGTCCTGAATCCCCCCCTTCAGTTGTTCCAGCCAGTCTGTATTCAGCTTGGACATTCCTCCCTCATTCATCTGAAATACCAGATCTACAGAATGATCGTTGATCCTGTAAGGGAACTGGGTAAAGGGAGCATTGGGCGTATATTGTTCCGGTTTTGGGCCAAAAATCATCCAAAAGCGTTTCAGCCCCTCCTTATTGACCGTTATACAGGAAATGGAACGTTGTTTATCATCTGCATTCTCATCCAGTCCCTGCTGGAGAGTTTGATCAGCATCCGGGTTGATCCAATGATATTCCATCTGTTCCAGTGGTGCGCCATTTTCAATTTCTTTTTTCAAAGTAAGGAACTCATAATCGTCAGGTTCCAATGCAAGACCATGGGCAACCGCCTCCAGCGCGCCCGCTTTATCTCCAAAGTGGCTGCGCAGCTTACCTGCCTGTAACCAGATCCATGGATAGTCCGGCTCCTCCTGAATCCCTTTTTCTGCATAGTTCAGCGCTTCTTCCAGCCGTCCGCAGTACATTAAGGCCACGGAATAGCGATAATACCACATGGCGCAGCCCGCAGCATTTTTCTCAGAACCCTTCATCCAGTCTGCCGCCTTGCAGTAATACCGGTACTCATCCAGATTGTTGCAGGCAAAGGAATACCACAGAGCGATCTGGAGATCCTGATGGGCCTGACGCTGAGTAAATTTTCCCTCCTGCACACCCTGCTCGATAAAATCCTCCAGCCAGCAAAGCATCTGTCCAAAATATCCCGATATCTCATCCTGAAAGGATTCCAGTGTCTCAATATTCTGCATGGAGAGAAGGGAACCTGTCTCCGGGTCAACCTCCGGCTCTTTTTCCTGCTCCCAAAGACGGACAGCCCCCACATCCCGGCGAAACACATGAAAGCCGCTCCAGGTCAAATCGGTATCAGCAAAGAAAGCTCTTGCTGCATCCAGCACGGCGAGAAGATCCCAGGCAATAAAGTCCAGATACCCATAGTATAGCCCAGTGGCACCGCCCAGGAAGGTGACTGCGCCCTCCCCTGCATGTTTTTGAATAGCATCCTGCAAAGTGTCCCGGAATTGCAGAATCTGTTCCGCTCGATTTCCACCCTCAAATCCGTTCAGCGGATAACACAGGAAACCGGCCACAATGCCATCCTTGTGATACTCATTCATCATATCACTCTGGGCGCTCATGTACTCGTTGATCAGCACCGGCAGACGGTTAGAACCGGTGTAAACATCCAGCCGCCAGTCAGCGTCTGGGTCTTTCACTGGGTCCAGTTCATAGGTGATATAGCTGTTCTCCAGAAAATCCGCCCCATCCCGATAGTCGGTCAGTCCCAAACTTTTCAGCATCTGGGGCAGCTTTTCAAGAGAAACGGCAGGGAAGGCGACAGGGCCTTTTTTTGGGGCATCGATTAAGTCAAACCCGCCGATATGGGCAATGAAATTGACTTCCCCCAGCACCTGATCCGTGAGAGTAGAGAGCAGCCACCAGGCCCGTTCCACATTCTCCTGCTGCAGAGGCAGTATTTTTTCACAGTAGAGGGTGAGGGACAGCCGCCCATCCTCCTGCTGCTCCACCCACACCTGCACATCTTCTGGTCGAATCTCGTCCGGCCCAGAGCGCAGAGAGAACTCGGCAGAGGGCTGACGGCCCACCAGAATGTTCCAGTGTTCTCGCACAGATGCCGGTACATGACACTGGAAATAGACCAGGGGAAACAGTCCGGCCCGGCTGCCCTCGGCGCTGAGGATTAATTCATATTTTTCACCATTGAAGCCCAGCTCAAAGGCAGGAGAAGAGAGGGCCAGCTCCAGGGCCCCACTGCATTTTTCTATAATTTCCTCACTCCGTTCTCTCAGCTTATCCGCCTCCATAATGGCCCGCAGTTCCCCCTCTATCCCGGCAAAAGCGGCCCAGGCTTCCTGCGTCCTCTCCCGGAAGTTCTTCTCAAACCGGGGCAGCGCAGAGCCTTCTTCATAAGGCTCCCGTTCTCCTATATCTGCAATGGCAATGTATGCCTTAGCCAGCTCACTGTCCATCTCTGGGGTACGCTCATCGGCAGAAATATTCTCTAAAGCGTCAATGATCTTCTGATATTCCCTGTTCTCATTCCATTTCCGGCACTGTTCCAATAATTCCATAGCAGCGCCTCCTTTCATTTTTCTGTCAAGCACGGATTCCACACTAGGCCTCGCCTCGTGCCCTGCTTATTTGGTTGCAAATGTATTTTGGAAGAATGCTGTAAATGCCTCCAGTTCTTCTTTCTGATAGAGATAGATATACAGCTTCTCATCCTCCAGCCATTCATAAGCATTGATGCCAATATACCCCTTCCGGTCGGGATAAATGATAAAGGCATCGGTGGGATACTTGTTCCGGTACGCCTTGTGAATCTCATTTCGGCGGTAATAAGTAGGATCTCCATAGCCGGAGAGATCGGGAACAGTCGGCACCACCACAATCGTGTTAGTAGCTTCATTCCATCCCACAATCAAATTGCCGATTTTTGTTTTACTCCCGTGGACAAAACCATAATTGAATCGCTTGACGTCCTCAGTATAGCCCACGATCAGGCGGTACTCCTCGCCGTGCTCCACTGCCTGATCAAACAGTGCACGTACCTTTTTTGCGTTGGCTGCGCTCTTTTCCATATCCGGCTCCGGTCCCTTAAACAATTTGCTGAATAATCCCATAATTTTATCCTCCTGATTATATTTAAAAAGGTTATTTAAGCTCCTGACACAAAAAAACCCCGCGCCGCACTGTCAAAAGGACAGGCTGACGCAGGGCAAAAAAACGCACAGAACCAGCGGCCGGTTTCAGGAAATCGGCCTTTTTCAGTGATTGTACAATTGAGTCGCATTGCATACTCATAGGGATTCGTTGGTTATTTCTATGCATCTTCTCTCACTCTGTTTATTTTTTCTTTTGCCCGCTGCATTTCATCCAGCAGGGCGTTGATTTGAAATGCCACCATATCCTCTGCTACCTCCGGAAACAGAAAGGGCATGGTATCTGGAATTGCCTTATATACCATCATCATGGACAGAGCCAGGTTACCAAACAGCCGCGGTTCTATGCTGTCCATGGGAAGGCCAAAAATCACGAGTATCTCGCGAAATAATTTGATCTGTTCTTCACGGAAGGTCTGAAAATTTTCCTGGGAGAGACAGCGGTAAATCTCCTGTTCTTCTTCAATAGACAGCACAGCGATGCCTTTTTTCTCACCATAGGTGCAGGTCTCCAAAAAAGTTCGGACACCCTCTCGCCAGCTAAGTGCAGGATCTCCCATCAGATTTCTGGCATACTGCAGCAATTTAGGCTGCTGATACCGAAGTGCCTCCAACACTAAATCTTCCTTGGAAGAAAAAAAGGTGTAGAAAAAGGTCTTGGAGATGCCTACTTTTTTGCACAGGACATCAATACTGCTATGAATCAGGCCCCGATCCACAATACACTGGGTTACTGTGGTCAGCAGAGCATTCCGCACTTGCTCCCGCTCCTGTTCCGAATAGGCCTTTCGCGCCATATCTTTCTATCCTCCCCTCAGCAATATAAAGAACAAAATTTTAAATTAGTATTTATATAATAACTGAACAAAAGAAAATATACAACTACCTTTTTGAAAATTTTTTATGAACTCGATGCATGAATGTATAACTTCAGCATATCGTAAGATGCTGTTTTTCTTCCTTACAGACTGCCGTTATGATTTCTCCCTTGCTAGTATCATTTTGGTGTAGTAATGCTTCTCCAAAAAAATCTCGATTGACACTATCAGAAATAGTCAGATAGCCTTTTTCCTGCAATTCTTCGTTAAGCCCGTGGAGCACCTTACAGCGCAGGACTTGGAGATGCCCAACTCCAAAGCAACTTCGTCTACTTTCATAAAGCTCTGCTTCTGCACAAGGGAAATACCTTTCTTTGCAAAATTCCGAGAAATAATGGAAAAGGAATTGCAGGGCTAAAGGTCTAATATGGCGTGAAAAAGAGAGCTAACTGACGAATCAAAGTCAGTTAGCTCTCTTTTAATGAATCATGAAAAATGTTGCCAAATCGTTGCCACAGAGGGCGTCAAGCCTTAGAAGACCCAGTCATACTGGGCTTTTTCGGGACTCTGAGATTATTCCCACACGACAATTACTAATCAATTTTGTTTAGATATTATTCTCTGTCGTGTTTACAGTTCTTTTGATTATTTGATTTATCCATATTATC
>UPYT01000011.1 GCA_900538475.1 uncultured Clostridium sp.
TATTAGAATTTTCAGGGTTTTAAACACTGTTCAATCTTTCATTTTCAAGGTTCATGCTGTTGTTTGTTCTCAGCAGCAACTTTTTAAGTATATCACAGTTGTTTTTGTTTGTCAACAACTTTTTTATTTTTCTTTTGAACTTTTTGAAGTTCGTTGCCGCCGTTTTCAGCGGCGAGTTATATAATATCAAACCTTCCAACAAATGTCAACAGTTTTTTTCAATTTTTTTATTTTTTCGTTTTTTCCTGTTTTATGCTGCTTTTCCATATTTTTTGTATCTGCCTCCTTTCTCATTTTTCCTCTCCCCAATCCGCCCGACTCTCTTCTCTCCCTTATGATTCTCTTTTTTCTTCGCAGTTTCTTCTATTATATTTTATAGAAATAACAGGTGTTGTACTTTTTCATAGACAATGCTTCCACGGATTGTATAATCTTTTTTTCCGTGTTAAGATGATATAAAGGAATCGTAACTGTTCAGGACGGGGCATCTTCTTGTCCAGCAAAGCCGGACAAGAAGCGTCGGAGATTCCTCCGATGTGAGAACTGGAAGAAAGCCCCGCTTACAAGCAAGCTTGACACGGATTTTTCTTCCAATTCTCCCGCCGTCCTGAATAGTTACAAGAAATCAACAAGTCTGCTGCGGGGAAAATTCATTCTGCGGCATCATTTTTAGGGGAGCAGGTTTACAAATGAAAATAAAAAAATTTAACAACAGTCAGATCATTAACGGAATCGCTTTTGGCTTTTCTGCCGCATTTCTGATTTCCGCTTTTATTGCAGCAATTTATACTGGTGAATGGGGATCCGTATTTCAGAACTGGTACAGGATTCTTATTACGCCATGTCCCCTGGTGACTGATTATTTTGCCATAGGCGGCCTGGCCAGCGCCATGTTAAATGCCGGCGTATGCGGTATGGTCTGCTTTTTGTTTATGATCGGCCTTCCAGGCAATTCTCATACCAATACCTTATCTGGATACTTTCTTGTAGTTGCCCATTGTTTCTACGGACTGAACCTGCTGAATATGATGCCCTGCTTTCTGGCTCCTTTTGTATATCTTCACCGCCAGAAACTGGATTATAAAGATAATCTCCATATTTGTATGTATACAACCTCCTTTGCACCATTTATCAGCGAATTTCTCTTCCGCTATACCCAGAGAGATACCTTTCTGTTCGGTCAGGCTCAGCTGGAATTAAAGGGTGTGATTCTGGCTGTCTGCTTCTGCCTGATGATGGGCTACGTCACTCCGGCTATTTTGCCGGGAGCCCGGGCATGGCATAAGGGCTATAATCTGTACAATGGTGGGCTGGCTTTCGGAGTTTTTGGCTTTTTCGTTTTCAACCTGATGTATCGGACCATGGGAATTGTCCCACCGGAGATTATCACTGTAGAAAACCCCATTTATATCCGTTTTGGAGAAAGCTATCGGCTTTATGGAAACTGTTTCTATCTGCTGATTTTTTTACTTTGTTTTCTTACAGGTTATTTTTTAAATGGACGAAGCCTGAAGGGTCTTTCTCATTTGTTAAAGGATACCGGCTTTCGAAGTGATTTTGCAGAAAAATACGGAATGTCTGTATGTCTGATGAATATTGGAATTTATGGTTCTCTGTTTTTACTATATTTGAATCTGGTAATTCTCTTTACAAATGGAGCCGGATTCACCGGCCCCACCTTTGGTATTATGCTGGCAGCTCTTACCTTTTCTGCCATGGGACAGCATCCCCGAAATGTACTTCCTATCCTGATCGGATATCAGATGCTTTATCTTGTTACAGGATTTTTCTGTCACATGAACGGCCGTGAGCTGACCTGGTCCCTTTCTACCCAGGGATACTTAAATGGTGTTGCCTTTGCAACGGGAATGAGCCCCTTAGTTGGCCATTACGGCTTCCGCGTAGGCATTTTAAGTGGTTTTCTCTGTGCCTCCATGTGTACCGCAACCAGCGCGGTTCACGGTGGTTTTGTTTTGTACAACGGAGGCTTTACTGCAGGAATCACCGTTCTGATCCTCCTTCCCATTCTGGAGCATTATCTGCCTGGTACCAGAAGTGAAATGAAGGATCAGCGGCTGAATATGCAGGAGCTGCTGGCACTCGTTCAAAATAAGAAGAATTCCTCCCAATCAGAGAAACAACCCTGACAAAGCCTATGCCAGATAAGGCTTTGCCAGATTCTCCAGCATATCCGGATTTTTCTGACGCCACTCATGGAATTCCATGCCGCTTTCAGCCACATGCCGTCCCAGAGTTACCAGAAATTCCGGAATTTTTGTTTCTTCAATAGTTCCCAGCTGTTGTCCCATTGTCTCTTTTCCCTGGTAGTCACAGCCGCCTACATACAGTACAAAGGCTGGCCAAACCTTTCCGTCTACTTTTTTCACTCCACCGCGGAATCCCATTTCTCCTGTCTGATGGGTTCCGCAGGAAGACGGACAGCCGGAAATATGGATTTTCGGCAGAGCAGAAGCTGGAAGCTGTGCTTGCCGAACCGCCTCCACACATGCTGTCAGAAGTCCCTGAGAGTCACGGGCGCCTACCTGACAAATCGATGCGCCGATACAGCTGACAGAAGCCTCAAACGGAGTTTTTGCACTGTCATCTGTCAATTCCAGAATCTGCTTTGCCTCACTGCCGGTAAGATTGATAATATAAGCAGTCTCGTCAGGAGCCAGTCGCATTTCTGCGCCGTCTATTTTCTGCAGTGCATCATTCAGCGCACAGAATTTTTCCGTGGAAGCCAGACCTCCGATCGGATGCCACATGACTGTATACAGTCCCTCCTGCTTCTGAGGTGTTACACGAACATCTGAAATTTCACTTCCGTCTCCTTTTTTCTCTATCTCCGTCACAACAGCCTGAACCGTCAGATCCTCACCAGACTCCCGAACCTGCTGAAGCTTTTCTAAAAATGCGTTTTTATATGCCTCAGGACCACCGAGAGACTCCTGCATATACCGGGTACGGGCCTTTGCACGATTTTCGTAATTCCCGTAAGCCCGGAAAGTCAGCCACATGGCCTTTATATAATAGCAAATCTCCTCTGGCTTGATTCCCTCTGCCACCAGAACGCCAAAACAGGGATTATTTCCCAGTCCGCCTGCACTATATACGTCAAAGAGTCCATCTGGACGGGCTGCAAATCCCAAATCTCTGTAAGTGGCATGGGTCATGTTTTTTGGGGAATTGGAAAATCCCACCTTCAGCTTTCTCGGCATTTTTTCTGCCTTAATAAAGGTCATCAGATATTCTCCTGCTTCTCTGGCCCATGGCAGTACATCAAAATATTCATCTTTTTCGGTTCCGGAAAGAGGAGAGCACATCACATTACGCGGGTAATCTCCGCCTCCTCCCATGGTAATAATCCCTGCATCCAGAGCCTGCTCCATCACGCCAAAAACCTGTTCCTGATTCAGATCATGAAACTGAATCGTCTGACAGGTAGTAAAATGCATTTTCTTTACCTGATACTCCTGAATCATTCTGGCTACAAATGCCATTTTTTCCTTTGTAACCTGTCCGGCAGTCATTCTCAGCCGCAGCATACTGGCTGTTCCGCCTTTCTGTGCATAGCTTCCATAGTAGCCGGAAAATCCCTTATACGCGCCCTTATCCATTTCTCCTGCATAAAATGCGGCTGTTTTTTCCCGAAATTCGGGAAGATCCTGCTTCCAGTTTTCCTGATTTTTTTTCATGCTTTCTCTTTCCTTTCGTTATTTTGGGTTCATTTTTCCGCCGGACCCTTTCCTATGCAAAATCCGGCATTTCCCCTCTATGTTCTTCCTGTTATGGCAGTTCCATCACAGGCTTCCCTTCTGTATCATTTCCCGTGAATCATCCTCTTTGGTCTGCGCCATAGCCAGTGTAAACCAGAACTCTACTCCATTTTCCTTATTAACCACACCGCAATCCTGATGATGAGCATCCATAATAGCTTTAACAATTGATAGCCCAATGCCGCTTCCGCCATAAGAACGGGTTCTTGCCTTATCTACTTTGTAAAATTTGGTCCACAGATTCGGCAAGTCTTCCTCTGGAATCGGGTTTCCTGTATTGAACACTCGAATCACAGCCTGTCCTGTTTCTTTTCTGACTTCTGCACGGATCCGAATCAGCCGTTCTCCGTCCAGATGATGAATGGCATTTGTCAGATAGTTTGTCACCACCTCTTCGATTTTAAACTCATCTCCTAAAACCTCCAGATGCTCAGGAACAGAAACCTCTACCTGGGCCTCATTCTGCTGAAGCAGAATGCTGGAGGAATTTACCAGATCACGAATGAGCTCCGCCCCGTCAAAAGGCTCTATGACCGGCATATCTCTTCCAAATTCCAATGCTGTCAGAGTGAGCAGCTGCTTTACCATTTTATTCATCTTATTAGCTTCGTCCATAATGACCTCGCAGTAATAGCTCCGGCTCTCCTCATCCTCACACATTCCCTCTGTCAGTCCCTCTGCATATCCCTGAATCAGGGCAATGGGCGTTTTCAGTTCATGGGAAACATTGGCAATAAACTCCTTTCGCATTTCATCGATCTGGATTTTTTCGTCAATATCATGCTGAAGCTGCTGATTGGCCTCCTGAAGCGCTCCTATGGTTTCCTTCAGTTTATCCGAAAGAGTATTCATACTGCGTCCCAAAACTCCGATTTCATCCAAACGGCTGTCGTCGCAGCTTACGTCAAAATTCAGTTCTGACATCTGCTCTGACAAAGATGCCAGCTTCAAAATCGGTCTTGTAACCTGGTTCGTTGCAAAATACATAAGAACACTTCCGGCAACCAGCACGATAAGACCCGCATACGTAATAAAACGGTTTGACAGACCAACGCTTTCCCGGATACTGTCCAGAGGCATAGACATAATAAACAGAGTCTTATTGTCAGAAAAATATCCCCAGCTCTCCACATAGGTTGCGTTCGTTCGGGAATCGTAATTCATTTCAATGACGTAATTTTCCCCCTGTTTTAAAACCTTGGACCTGTCGGCATCCATTCCCAGCACATACTGCTGAACCTTCCTGGCCAGAAAATCTGTTTCCCAATCTGAACGCAGAAGAATAGTTCCTGTGTAGCTGTCAATCAGCACCGTGGTAATGTTGTTATGGTCCCCATAAGTTCGAATGGTACCCAAAAGCGTTTTTTTTCTGCTTTCGGGGGAAGCTTTTGGAAGGCTCTCTGAATCATTTCCCCAGGAACCGGACTGTTTTCTGTCCTCAACCCAATTTTCCCACTCCTGATGCTGTTCCTCCGTGATGATATCGCTGACGCTTTTTCCTGCCTGAACCTGCTCCATTACTACACAGTTAATATCCAGGTAAGCTTGCTCCATCACCTCCTGCTTCTGGGACACATAATAGCGTTCCAGCCAGAAATTGTTAATCGCCCAGACAGCCAGAAGCATACTGGCCATGAGGCCAATAAAAATCACCATAATCCGGCGGCGAATGGAATGCCTCAGGCTGAACCGCTGCCTGAGCCTGCTGAAATATGACTGATTATTCATTGATCTACCTCAAATTTATACCCCATTCCCCAGATGGTTTTAATATAGTTTCCCTTTTCTCCCATCTTGCTGCGGAGCTTTTTCACATGGGTATCAATGGTTCTCGCATCACCAAAATAGTCATAATTCCACACATTATTTAAAATCTTTTCCCTGGAAAGAGCAATTCCCTGATTGTCCGCAAAATATGCCAGCAATTCAAATTCCTTATAGCTCAAATCTACCGGCTGTCCGTCAATCGTTACCTGATGGGCTGCTTTATCAATGCGGATGCCGCCTATATCTGTCACGTCTGACACTGCCATATTGCTGCGTCTGAGAATCGCCTCTACCCGAGCAACCAGAATTTTGGGGCTGAAGGGCTTGGAAATATATTCGTCTACTCCCAGCTGAAAGCCCTGGAGCTCATCCCTCTCCTCGCTTCTTGCTGTCAGCATGATAATCGGAACTCTGGAATACTGGCGAATAGTTTTGCACACATCCCAGCCATTCATTTTCGGCATCATCACATCCAGAATAATCAGAGCGATATCCTTCTGCTTAAAAAACAGATCGACTGCCTGCTCTCCATTTTCTGCTTCAAGCACATAAAAGCCTTTTACTGTAAGAAAGTCCCGGACCAGCTTTCTCATTCTCGCTTCATCATCTACAACGAGTACCTTTAAACCATCTGTTCCCATATAGGAATCCTCTCTCTCTGCTTCAATTTCTGCTCAACATTTCTGTCTTCTATAGATATCTTCATTAGTAACTGTTCAGTTCTCCCGCCGTCCTGAACAGTTACCCTCATTGTATCAAATTAAAGTCCGTTTTTCCATGTTTTCACATACTTTTCACAGATCATGTCCAGAAAATTTGTCTCCAAAAGACGCAGAGAACCGCCATGTTTTTCACACGACGGTTCTCCATTTTCCGCTTCTCTCTATTCTGCTGTAATTTTGCTTTTATTCAGCATCCGCTGCCTCAGGGGAAATCTCAATGCCAAGCTCTTCCAGCTGCTTGGGATCTACCGGAGTCGGAGCCTCTGTCATCAGACAGGACGCATCCTTTACCTTCGGGAAAGCGATCACCTCACGAATGCTGTCGCAGCCGCCCATCAGCATAGCCACACGGTCCAGACCATAAGCCAGACCTGCGTGAGGCGGAACTCCATACTTAAATGCCTCTAACAGGAAACCGAACTGCTCCTGTGCTTTTTCCGGAGTAAAGCCCAGTACCTCAAACATTTTGGACTGGATATCGCTCTGGTGAATCCGGACAGAACCACCGCCCAGCTCTGTTCCGTTTAATACAATGTCGTAAGCCTTTGCACGAACAGCGCCTGGATCAGAATCAATCAGATGCCAGTCCTCATCCATCGGCATGGTGAATGGATGGTGCATAGCTACGAAACGTCCCTGCTCCTCAGAATACTCTAACAGCGGGAACTCCGTTACCCACAGGAATTTGAAATCATCCTTTTTCAGGAGATCCAGCTGACGGGCCAGTTCCAGACGCAGAGCACCCAGCACTGCCCATACAACCTGCTTCTTATCTGCCGCAAACAGCAGCAGATCGCCAGGCTTTCCGTCCATAGCGGCCACCAGAGCAGCCATCTGCTCCTCTGTCATGAATTTTGCGAAGGAGGATTTCAGGGTTCCATCCTCCTGAATTGCTACATAAGCCAGTCCCTTTGCGCCGTAATCCTTTGCAAAGGAAACCAGAGCGTCAATTTTCTTTCTGGGCATTCCTCCCTGTCCCTCGGCATTGATGCCGCGAACCGTTCCGCCATTTTCCAGAGCGCCCTTAAATACAACGAATTCACAGTCTTTTACTACTTCGGAAACATCTTTCAGTTCCATACCAAAACGAATATCCGGTTTATCGGAACCATAGCGATCCATAGCCTCCTGCCAGGTCATTCTCGGAATCGGCTGAGGAATCTCCACATTCAAAAGCTCCTTAAACAGCTTGTAAAGCAGACGTTCATTGACATCAATTACATCGTCCACATCTACAAAGGACATCTCCAGATCGATCTGGGTAAACTCCGGCTGACGGTCTGCCCGCAGATCTTCATCTCGGTAGCAGCGAGCCAGCTGGAAATAACGGTCATAGCCAGAGCACATCAACAGCTGCTTAAACAGCTGCGGAGACTGCGGCAGTGCATAGAAGGATCCCGGGTGTACACGGCTGGGAACCAGATAGTCTCTTGCACCTTCTGGAGTACTCTTAATCAGAGTAGGAGTCTCAATCTCCAGGAAGCCTTCCTCAGCCAGGAACTGTCTGGTGAGAATGGCAATCTTACTGCGAAGGATCAGGTTTCTCTGAATATCCGGTCTTCTCAGATCCAGGAAACGGTATTTTAAGCGAAGCTCCTCTTTTGTCTTGGAATTTTCCTCAATGGGGAATGGAGGAGTCTCAGACTCTGAAAGGATACGCAGACTTTCTGCGCGAACCTCAATTCCTCCGGTAGCCAGATTTTCATTGACACCGCCGGAACGGGCCTCTACTTTTCCTGTTACTGCAATGACAAATTCACTTCTCAGCTTCTCTGCCTTTGCAAAGCTTTCCTCTCCACAGTTATTTTCCTCAAAAATAATCTGCAGAATTCCGGAACGATCCCGTAAATCCACAAAAATAATTCCGCCTTTGTTTCTGCTTTTCTGCACCCAGCCCATAACCGTTACCTGTTCACCGATATTGGCTGTGCCAAGCTCTGTACAGCGATGGGACCGTTTCAGCCCCAGCATAGACTCTGCCATGATCATAATCTCCTTTTATTTATCTCCCGGCGGAACCTGCCGCCGTTATTTGCATCTCTCTAAAATCCTGCCTATTTTAATGCTTCCCGGTAGAACTCTACAAATTCTGTGTAACCTTCTTTTCCAAGCTGTTCCTTCTGGAACTTTTTATTCTTGTTCATCTGGGAAACCAGTACCTGAACACCGGCCCGGCGCTCGTCCATGGCCTGCTTCATAATCTGGCTGAACCGGCCAGAATCCATTCCCTTTTCCACCAGATATGCTTTTCTCACAATACCGTCCTCAACACGGCCGCCCTGCTCCATCAAAATCGTAACAATCCGCTCAAAACCAATGGAAAATCCGCAGGCCGGGGTATCCTGACCAGTAAATTTGCCGATCATCTTATCGTAGCGGCCGCCGCCTGCCACGGAACCACCAAAGCCCTCCATGGAAACCTCGAAAATCGTTCCTGTATAGTAAGACATTCCGCGAACCAGAGTGGGATCAAAAGCCAGCTTAAAATCTGTCTCTGCCACCTCTGTCACCGTATCCATAATAGAAGCCAGATTCTCTGTCACAGCCACAGGAAGTACCTGAGACAGCTTCTCACCGAGGCTTCGGACAGCTGCCGCATCATCGCCAAGCTCTGCCAGAAGACCTGTATACTTCTCCACACTCTCTGACTCATATCCCAGCTCCAAAAGCTCTGCGCTGACTCCCTCCAAACCAATTTTGTCCATCTTATCCAGTGTAATAAACACCTGATCCAGCCCATTCTCCGGGAATCCGCAGTATAAAGCCATTCCCTTCAGAATTTCTCTGTCATTGATCCGCACGGTAAAACCATTGTCCGGACAGATCCTTCCCAGAGCTGTGGTAGTAGCCAGAATCAGCTCAATCTCAGCCATATTGGTGGCATCTCCCAGAATATCAATATCACACTGGGTAAACTGACGGAACCGCCCTCTCTGAGGACGATCGGCGCGCCATACGCTTCCCATCTGAAGTGCCTTAAAGGGGCTGGGAAGCTGGGCTCCGTTATTAGAATAATATCTGGAAAGGGGCAGGGTCAGATCATAGCGCAGACCGCTGTCCGCCAGATCATTCTCTGTCTCTGCTGTCTCCAGATTCAGCTTCTCTCCCCTCTTTAAAATCTTAAAAATCAGCTTTTCATTGTCCCCGCCCTGCTTGCTGGTCAGGTTCTCAATGTGCTCTACACAGGGAGTTTCCATCTGCGTAAATCCAAAGCTTCGATACGTTTCCTTAATCTGGTTCATTACATATTCCCGTACCTGCATTTCTGCAGGCAGAATATCTCTCATGCCGGTAACCGGCTTTTTCTTCAATGCCATGATATCCTTTCTCCGTTCCTCTTCTGCATCTGCCGCCCTGCGGCAAGTGCGTTTGCTTATCGATTATACTATTCTCACAGTTAAATAGCAATGGTTTTTTCCGAGAGCAGGCGCCTTTTCCTCTCAATCATTTCATCAATTCGGCTGATATACTGCTCCACGTCTTTTACATTTTCCGCCCGCTCAATGCGGTTTTCCTCTGGAAACAGACGCTTGGTCGTAGTCCCCGCGCCGCAGCCGATAATGGTCTGCTGCTCCTCCATAATCAGCACATTGTAAATACATGCCTTTCCTGGAGCCGCGTAGCCTACGTTTTCAAAATTTCCGGCCATATTTTTCTGCCGGTACAGATAATAAGGCTCAAGCCCCATCTCCCGGGCATACTGCGCTGTCAGATCAATCATTTCCTGCGTATTGGTAATTTTTAAATCCTTATAAACTTCCTTCATGGTATTCAGCCGTGCTGCCCGCTTAATTGCCAGAGAATGAACGGTTACACTGTCCGGCGCCAGAGCCTTCACCTCTTCCATGGTCGTCCGCACATCCTCCAGCCCTTCCTCCGGAAGTCCGATAATCAGATCCATATTGATATTGTCAAATCCCATCTCCCGGGCCATTTGGAACCGTTCCTTCACATCCTCAACCGTATGGCGGCGTCCAATCAACTTTAAGGTTTCCTCCTTCATAGTCTGAGGGTTGATGGAAATTCTGGTTACTCCATGATTTTTCAGCACCTGAAGCTTTTCCCTGGTAATGCTGTCCGGTCTTCCCGCTTCTACCGTAAATTCCTGAACGGTGGAAAAATCAAAGGTTTTCTTCAGCCGGGTAATCAAAATATCCAGATCCTCCGGAGAGAGAGAGGTCGGTGTTCCTCCGCCAAAATATACCGTATCCAGCGTGCAGCCGCGCTTTTCTTCTGCCACATAATCCATTTCCCGGAACAAAGCCTCCAGATATTCCCCTGTTCTCTCTTTCCATTTTCCAATGGGGTAAGAGGTGAAGGAGCAGTACAAACAAGTGGTCGGGCAGAAGGGAATACCGATATATAAGCTGTAGCCATTTTTATAATCAATGGCTGACAAAAGCTGGCGCTCTCTCTGAGCAATCTCAATGCTGAGACGTATTTTCTCATCACTGGTAAAATACGTTTCCTTCATGTAGCGGAAAATCTCCTCCGGCAAAGCCCCCTCGGCCAGCTTTGTCATAGCAATTTTCGTGGGGCGGATTCCAGTCAAAGTTCCCCAGGGAAGCTGCTTTCCTGTCTCCCCCATTAAAAGCACATACAGTCGCCGCTTGATCCTGTTTTTTGTTTCAAACCGATCCTCATAATCCACGGAAATCTCCGTGCTTTCACTGGCTGCTTCCCACTCTTTTCTGACCTCCGGCTCCAGATCCTCTGGCACATAAAACCGGGAAGCTCCCGGAAAACGCAAAGACAGAGAAAATACCTGTCTTTCCTGATTTACCTCTCCCTCTGCATAAAAGCGCACATGTTCCTGGTCATCCTGCTCTTCATGAACAAAGGTCTCTCCCGGATAAAATGCCATCAAAAGCTCGCGGATATCCTGCTCATATCCATTATCATTTAATAAAATTCCTATCATTTTATATTATCCTCACAGATGTTTTCCTCTGAAACAGTTTTCAGCGGTTTTTCTTCCAGTACGGCACAACCGGATTGTATATTTTTTCATGGCCAATGGTTGTGGGATCTCCGTGCCCCGGATAAACCATGGTATCATCGGGAAGCTCAAACAACCGCTCTGCAATGGACCGGACAATCTGCTGAACACTTCCTGTCGGAAGATCCGTTCTTCCCAGGGACTCTGCAAATAAGGTATCCCCACTGAAGAGCACCTCCTCAGAAGCAAGGTAGTAGCAGACAGAGCCCTTTGTATGCCCCGGCGTAGCCATCACCTTCCAGTCACAGTCCAGAAGCTTTACGATCTGTCCATCGCGAAGCAGCTCATCTGCCTCCACAGAAAACTGTTCTGTTCCCATGGTTCCTGACAGATTCATAGACGGATCTCTCAGCAGTTCTGTTTCATCCATGTGAGCATATACCTTACAATGAAATGCCCGCCGGATATCATCAACTGCCATAATATGATCAAAATGTCCGTGGGTCAAAAGCACTGCCTCCGGCTCCACCTGAAGCTCCCGGCATTTGTTCAGAATATAAGCTCCATTGTCTGCCGGATCTACGATCACCGCAGACTTTCCGCCCTTTCTGTAAACAATATAGCAATTCGTGCTGACCATCCCCATCACACAGGTCTGTATCCGAAAATCACTCATGATGTTTCCCCTTCTTCTCTTCTTATATAATTTGAACAGAAGCAAATATCCTCTATCTGCCTCTGTTCTCTCTTTTCTGCGCTCCTATCAAATGCGGCTGCAACTATCTAACCTGCAGTTCGCTCAATATCCAGAACGCCCTCTATCTGTCTTAATTTATCCGTCAAACGGTTCAGCTCCTCAATCCCTTGGATATCAAAGGTCATGATAATCGTAGCCTTCCCCTGCTTGCTGATGCGTACATTCATAGAAGTAATATCAATCTGACGCTCCGTAAACACCTTGGAAATGTCTACGAACATTCCAATTCGGTTGTTGGCATAAATCTGGATTTCCGTGGAATACCGCTCCTTATTGCCTTCTCCCTCCGGCTGCTGCCATTCTGCATCAATCAGACGAACCCGCTCATCGCTGGGAAGATTAATAATGTTGATACAATCTGTTCTATGAATAGAAATTCCGCGGCCTCTGGTAACAAAACCAACAATCTCATCTCCTGGAACCGGACTGCAGCAGCGCGAAAAACGCACAGCCACATCGTGGATTCCCTTAACGACAATTCCGCTTTTGGATTTTTTATTTTCAGGAGCTTTTCCTGTCATCTCCTCAATGCCGTCCAGAATCGCCTTGTCCGTTACCTCTTTTTTCTGCTTCTTGGCCTTTTCATCCAGCATCTTGTTGATGACCTGACCTTCTTTTAATCCGCCGTGTCCAATGGAAGCCAGAACAGAATCCCAATCCTTAAAAGCATACCGGGCCATAACCTTTTCCTGAAACTCCGGCTTGTTAATCTCCGGATAGTTAATACCCTTGGCCTTACAATACCGGTCAATCATCTCTTTGCCCTTGGTAATATTGTCTTCCTTAAGCTCTGTCTTAAACCACTGATTGATCTTATTTCTTGCCTGTGTGCTCTTGACCAGAGACAGCCAGTCCCGGCTGGGACCTTTGGAATTCTGGGAAGTAATAATCTCAATTCGATCGCCGTTCTGGATCACATAATCAATGTTCACCAGCTTTCCGTTGACTCTGGCTCCTACCATTTTATTGCCTACAGCGCTGTGGATGGAATAGGCAAAGTCAATCGGCGTAGAACCGCTGGGCAGGTTCTTCACATCTCCAGTAGGTGTAAAGCAGTACACGCTGTCAGAAAACAGATCCAGGTCGCCCTTAACCATATTCAAAAATTCTTTGGAGTTATCTGCCTCTCTCTGCCACTCCAGAATCTGACGCAGCCAGGACAGCTTGGCAGCCTCATCTCCTGCTGCAATCTTACCGCTTCCGCTTTCCTTATACTTCCAGTGAGCTGCAATACCATATTCTGCCGTCCGGTGCATCTCATAAGTCCGAATCTGAATCTCAAAGGGCTGGCCGGTACTGCCGATCAGAGTCGTGTGCAGCGACTGATACATATTGGGCTTGGGCATGGCAATATAATCCTTAAACCGGCCCGGTATGGGCTTGTAAAGCTCATGGATCACACCCAGAGCCGCATAGCAGTCCTTCACTGTCTCCACAATAATCCGGACTGCAAACAAATCGTAAATCTGATCCAGGGTTTTGTCCTGGTTTACCATCTTTTTGTAAATGCTGAAGAAATGCTTCACTCTTCCGTCTACCCGAGCTTCAATCCCGGCCTCGCGGATATGGGCAGACACCTCGTCTACAATACTCTGTACAAAGGCTTCTCTGGCATCCTTGCGCAGGGAAATCTTCTCTGCCAGATCATAATAAACCTCTGGCTTCAAATACTTCAGAGACAGATCATCCAGCTCCACCTTGATCTTGGAAATACCCAGCCTGTGAGCAATAGGTGCATAAATGTCCATGGTCTCACGAGCCTTTTCCTTCTGCTTCTCCGGCTTCATATACTGAAGAGTACGCATATTGTGAAGGCGGTCCGCCAGCTTAATCAGGATCACACGGATATCCTTGGCCATGGCCAAAAACATCTTTCGCAGATTCTCAGCCTGAATCTCCACCTTATCCATGGACCAGGACAGCTGAGTCAGCTTTGTAACTCCATCTACCAGAAGAGCCACCTCAGCACCGAATTCCTTCTCCACCTCACCCAGAGTCATAATGGTATCCTCTACCACATCGTGAAGAATTCCGGCAATAATAGTTTCTTTGTCCAGCTCCAGATCTGCCAGAATAATAGCAACACAAAGAGGGTGAATAATATATGGTTCACCCGACTTTCGCTTCTGATCCTTATGCGCCTCTCTGGCGATTTTGTATGCTTTTTCAATTTGGGAAATATCATCAGACGGATGGTACTTCCTGATACTTCTGATCAAATCCTGATACAATACTTCCGGACTGGTAAAGTCCGCAGGATTTTCCAGTTCAATATCCACTCCCGTTTCCAATTGTTTTTCTGCCATAGAAAAGCCACCTTTTTATACGCATAGTTATTGAATCATTATAATTATTTTTGTCGAAAAAAGCAAGAAAAAAAAGGTTTTTCGCAAACTTCCTTCCCCTTTGTCAGCCTCTGATCAGCTGATACATCAGGGCATTGCAGACAGCTGCCGCAATATTGCTTCCCCCTTTGCGCCCTTTTGCCACAATACAGGGTGCCGGATCTGCCGCAATCAGCTCCTTCGATTCTACTACATTTACGAAGCCTACCGGAACTGCAATAATAAAATCCGGATGAATGCTTCCCTCTTCCATCATTTCATGAAGACGGATCAGAGCCGTGGGGGCATTTCCAATGGCGAATACTAAAGGGCCTGTAAGCCTTGCTGCATATTCCATGCTGACAAGAGCTCTTGTTACCTCCCGTTTCTTTGCCTCCTCTGCTACCTTCGGATCTGCCATAAAGCATACTGCATGGCCGCCCAGCGTTTCCAGGGCTCGTTTATTAATGCCTGATGCCGCCATATTCGTATCTGTCACAATGGTAAATCCGCCCTTTCTGAAGATTTCCAGAGCTTTTTCTACAGCATGATCAGAAAAATACAGATTTTCTGCATAATCAAAATCTGCCGAGGTATGAATACACCGCTTCACTACTGCCAGTTCTCCGGGGCTCCAGCTTCCCTGGGGCATTTCTGATTCAATGATTTCCATACTGCGGGCTTCGATCTCCTCTGGCCGAATCCACTGCATTTGTTCTTTCATACTGTCAACTCTCCTTCTGCCTGTTTCGTCTCATCTGTGTTTTTCGCATCCATTCCCATGATTTCATATATCTTCTTCATATCCAGGTTTTCCCGCACCAGCTGGGCCAGCCTGTCATACTGTCTCTCCTTATAAGCCCTGCGGCTTTCCTCTGGGCTACTCCACAGAATTCCCTTTTTCTCTGCCAGGCCAGACAGCAGCTTCCCTGTCCATTCTTCATTATCAAACAGTCCGTGAAGATAGGTTCCAAATACCAGGCCATCCTCCCTGCAAAGGCCGTCTCTTCGTCCGTCCTCCAGAAAAACTGCTGTTTTCGCATGTTTTTCTTCCGAAGAAATCGCTCTGGTAATCCCCATATGAATCTCATAGCCGGAAATCAAGCTTCCCTGCCCTGCTGAAAAAATTCCGCTTCCAGCCTGTATGCGGCCTGTGATCCTTGTTCTTGTTTTTCTGGATGCAAATATGGTTTCTGCATGAAGAAGCCCCATTCCCTTCATAGAGCTTCCGGGTACCCCCTCTGCTCCTTCTGGGTCCTGAAGGCCTTCTCCCAGCATCTGATAACCGCCGCAGATTCCAATCAGAGGAATCTTTTTTTCCTCCACCAGGCGAATCACCTCTTCTTCCAGTCCATTTTCCCTCATCCAGGCCAGATCTGCCATGGTATTTTTCGTTCCTGGAAGAATCAGAAGATCCGGCTGTCCCAGCTGAGAAACACAGCTTACATACCGAAGCCTTGCTCCACTGCCCTGTTCCAGAGGATTAAAATCTGTAAAATTGGAAATATGGGGAAGGTGAATGACTGCAAGATCCAGATACGGCTGCTCATCTCCTGCTTCTGTCTGATATCCCCGTCTCTTCCCCGCATCCAGCCGTTCTGAAAGACTGTCCTCATCATCCAGATCGATCTGCTCCATGGGAATGACTCCTACCACCGGAATCCCCACCTTTTCTTCTATCATATCCAGCCCCGGCTTCAGTATTTCCACATCTCCCCGAAATTTATTAATAATTAATCCACGAATCCGTTTCTGTTCCTGTGGAGAAAGCAGCTTCACAGTTCCGTAAAGAGAGGCAAATACACCGCCCCGGTCAATGTCTCCAACCAGAAGAACCGGAGCATCTGCCATTTCTGCCATTCCCATATTTACAATATCATTTTCTCGAAGATTAATCTCCGCAGGACTTCCGGCACCCTCTAAAACGATTACCTCGTACTGCTCTTCCAAACGGGCAAAGGCGTCTTTGATTACGGGAATCAGCTCCGGCTTTCTCCGGTAGTAATCCATGGCCTTCATATTGCCAAAAACCTCTCCCATAATCACCACCTGGCTTCCCATATGGCTGGTAGGCTTTAACAGAATCGGATTCATCTCTGCTGCAGGCAGAATACCTGCTGCCTCTGCCTGCATGGCCTGGGCTCTGCCGATCTCCAGCCCGTCATCTGTGATATAAGAATTCAACGCCATATTCTGAGACTTAAAAGGCGCTGTCCGATAACCATCCTGATGAAAAATCCGACAAAGCGCTGCTGCCAGAAAGCTTTTTCCTGAATTGGACATGGTTCCCTGAATCATAATTTTTTTTGCCATTTTCCGTCCTCCTGTCCTGTTCAGCGCTCCATACCTGCTTCTCTGTTCTCTGCCTCTTCTTTCTCCGGCTTCCGGCTCTCCTGTATTGCCTTCCGGTAGCCGTGGCTGAAGTTCTCATCATACAGCTTAGAAAGCTCAAACTCACCTCCAAGAAAACGTCCCACTGTGATCATGGCCGTTTTCCGTATCCCTGCCTGACGCACTCGCTCCCCGATGTCCTTTAAGGTTCCGGTCACAATTTTTTCATCCTCCCAGGAAGCCTTATACACCACTGCTGCCGGAGTTGTTTCCGGATATCCGCCTTTGATCAGACGGCTGCTCAGCTCGTCCATCTGTCCTACGCTTAAAAAAATCGCCATCGATGCCTGATGAACTGCCAAGGCTTCTATCTGCTCTTTTTCCGGAACAGGCGTTCTTCCTTCCATTCGGGTAAGAATCACTGTCTGGCTGATTCCGGGAAGGGTATATTCTTTTTTCATGCTTGCTGCTGCTGCCAGAAAAGAGCTGACTCCCGGCACTACATCATAAGAGATTCCAAGCTCATCCAACTGAACCATCTGCTCTCTGTGAGCTCCGTAAATTGCAGGATCCCCTGTATGTACCCGGGCTACAGTTTTCCCCTCCTCTTCTGCCTTCTTCATGACAGCAACCACCTCAGGAAGCGTCATTTGGGCGCTGTTATATATTTCTGCATCTGGTCTGGCCCCTGCCAGAACCTGAGGATTTACCAGAGAGCCGGCATAGATAATCACATCTGCCTCCTCAATCAGCCGTTTTCCCTTCACTGTAATTAAATCCGGATCTCCCGGTCCTGCTCCGATAAAATGTACCATATCCGTCTGCCTTCCTTTCCTGTCTCTCCCAACCCCTGCTTTTCCGGTTTTTCTTGCTTTATCCCTTTTCCGGTTTTTGTACCGCTTCTGGATTTCCTTTTCCCGGACCTTTCTCAGTCTTCAAAGCTTTCGTAAGCCTTGATTTTTATATCTGCAAAGGTACTGTTTTCCTCATAAACTGATGCCGCCATATCTAACAGAGGAAACAGCATCACTGCTCCGGTTCCCTCTCCCAGTGCCAGTTGGCCGTGAATGACCGGCTCAAATCCCAGACGCTCCATGACCAGGCGGCAGGCCGGTTCCTTCCCCAGATGGGAAGGCAGAAGATAATCTGTCACCCCTGGACAAAGCGCCGCTGCCAGAAGGGCTGCCACCGCAGAAATCATCCCGTCCAGAACCACAGGAATCCGGTAAATAGCTCCTCCCAGCAAAAATCCAGTCATAGCTGCGATATCCAGTCCTCCCAAAGCTGACAGAACCTCCAGAGGCTTTTCCCGATCTGGGCCATGCAGGACAATGGCTTTTTGGATCACCTGGATCTTCCGCTCCAGTCCCTCTCCGGAAAGTCCGGCGCCCCGTCCCGTCACTGCTTCCGGCGGCTGTTCCAGCATAACGCTTGCAATGGCGCTGCTGGTTGTGGTATTGCCAATTCCCATTTCTCCCACTGCAAGCAGGTCATAGCCGCTGTCCTTTAACTCCCCTGCCAGAGCAATTCCTGTATGAATCGCCTCCAGAGTCTGTTCCATGGTCATTGCTGGCTCATGCAGCAGGTTCGCCGTCCCGTCTGCAATCCGGCAGTTTCGGATTCCCGTCTCCTGAAGCCGTCCTTTCACTCCCACATCTATCGGAATTACGTCAGCTCCGGCTACTGAAGCCATTCGATTGACGCTTGCAATGCCTCTGGCAATATTTTCCGTTACCACAGCCGTTACCTCACTGCCGGTTTGGGTTACACCCTCAGCTACCACACCGTTATCCGCACAAAAAACCACAACAGCCTTTCGTTCCAGGCACAGCTTCTCACTGCGGACTACTCCTGCGATTTTTACCAGTAAATCCTCCATTCGGCCCAGACCGTCCAGAGGCTTCGCAATTTTGTTCCAGTGCCTTTTTGATGCTTCCATTGCTTCCCTGTCTCCCGGTCTTACCTGGCTGCAGAGACACTCCAGCTGCTTTGCATAATATGATTCCATATCTCACACTCTCCCTCAGATATTCTGATATCCTCTGGGCGTTACCATGCGCCCGTCTATGATCCTTGTCTCGGAATTTCCTATAAAGACCGTTGTAAACATATCTGCCGGATACTCCTCCAGCTCTGACAAGTACATCACCTCTGCACATTCTCCCTCTCTTCCAGCCGATTTCACCACGCCGCAGACTAACTCCTGCCCTGCTTCTTCAAAAATGATCTGGCAGGCCCGTTTCAGATAATCAGAACGCTTTTTGCTGGAAGGATTGTAAAGGCAAATCACAAAATCCGCCGCTGCTGCTGCCCGAAGACGCTTCTCAATCTTCTCCCAGGGCGTCAGCAGATCACTCAGACTGATGACAGCAAAATCATGCATGAGCGGCGCTCCCAGCAGGGCTGCTCCGGCCAGGGCAGCGGTCACTCCGCTGATAACCGTTACCTGACAGTCCGGGTATTCTCTTCCCAGCTCCAGCATCAGACCGGACATCCCGTAGACACCTGCATCTCCGCTGCAGACCATAGCTACCCGCTTTCCCTTCTGTGCCTCCTCAAAGGCCATCCGGCACCGCCTGGTCTCCTGACGCATAGGCGTCGTCATGTACTCCTTATCCGGAAACCGCATTTTCAGAAGATCCACATAAACCGTATAGCCTACAATCGTATCACAGGCCTCCAGCGCCTGCAAAGCCTCTAACGTCATCTTTTCTTCCCGTCCCGGTCCCATTCCGATTACATAAAGCTCATGCTTCATCTGTCTGTACCCCATTTCTTTCCGCCCTGTTTTCCTGCAGCTTCTTTTTTTCCTTTACAAGAATCAGGGAATAGTATCCTTCCTGTCCTGTCACAGCCCCGGCGCCTCTCTGCAGCCGCTGTCCAGGCATTCCGCAGTTTTCTGCCAGAAAAACCTCCTGTCCCTCCTGTTCTGCTGTCTCCAGCTGCTGCCGAAACTGGCTGCTCTGCCTGCTGCTTTTCATAATCACCTTGGTTCCAGACAGGGCCAGACCTGCTTCTACCTGCCCCGGCTTTGCCAGAATATGAAACTGCTCATGTCCCTCTGCCAGTCCTCTTCCAAAAGCCGCAGCTGCAGCACAAAAGGATGGAATTCCGTTAATCAGCTCTGCCTGAAATCCCCGCTTCTGTATCCGGCGGTGAACATGGAGATATGTGGCATACAGAGTCACATCTCCCAGATTCAGAAAGGCTGCCTTCTGCCCCCGGCAAAGCCTCTCTTCCACAAGATTCGCTGCCTGGTCATACGCCTGCTTCAGCTGTTTTCTGTCATGTACCATGGGGATCTCCACACAGACACAGTCCTTCTCCTCCAGCTCCGGCAAAGCCTGAACGGCAATCCCATATGCAGTACTTTCCATTCTGCTTTTTCCTGGTGTAAACACCACATCACATTCTTTTAAAATACGAAGTGCCTTTATGGTCATTAACTCCGGATCCCCTGGTCCTACGCCGATTCCATAAAGAATTCCTTCCTCTGATTTTTCCTGTCTTATTTTATCTGTCATCCTTCTGTCTCCCTATTTTTCTTTTATCAGCAGGCAGACTATCATATTAATGTTTTTCACTTATCATGTCAACCTTGCATTTTGTTTCTGTTATGCGGAGCATTTTTATGTCATAGGAAATTGCCGTCCTATGACATAAGAAAAAGATTCCTGCTTCAAGAACAGGAATCTCTTACTTTATTTTCCCTCATAAATAATAGCGGAATCCACATCATATCCAGACAGATTCTTTCGTCCCTGCAATCCTGCCAGTTCCATAACAAAGCATACCTTCACAACCACGCCGCCCAGCTGCTCTATCAAATCAATAATTGCCTCCACAGTTCCTCCTGTGGCAATCAGATCATCTACAATCACTACCTTCTGTCCTGGTTTAATCGCATCCTTATGAATCTCAATCTCCGCAGAACCATACTCCAAATCGTACTTTGCAGAAATGGTTTCTCTTGGAAGCTTTCCTTTTTTCCGTACCGGAACAAAACTTTTATGCTCTGCATAGGCAACCGGCACTCCAAAAATAAATCCTCTGGATTCCGGACCTACCACTACGTCAAAATCCAGATCCTTTACCATCTCTCTCAGCTTGTCAATCGCCATGTGAAGTCCGTCTGCATCCTGAAGAATGCTGGTAACATCACGGAAAATAATCCCCGGCTCCGGAAAATCCGGGATACTGACAACATACTCTTCCAATCTTTTCATTGTGCTCATTTTCTTTTCCTTCCTGTTTCATTTTATTTTCAGCGAAATACCTGGAGCAGATTCTCCACTTCCTTCTGACATGCCTCCTCCTGGAAGGAGCTGTAGGCATAAAAGCAAAAGCCGGATACCTGTCCCGAGGCTCTTCCTGCCAGCACCTGACGCTTCATAATATCATCATATCTGAGCCATTCCGGCACCTCATTGTTGTCACTGGAGTTCGAGCCGGTCTTATACATGGCAAGCCCCAGATACAGCTTTGCCTTCCCCTTCTTTTTCATCTCCAGCCAGGATTTCAGATTGTTTTCAAATGCAAAGGGAGCAGGACTTCCGCTGGAGGTTTTATGCTCAAAGCCCCAGTAAATCTGCGGCATAATGTAGTCAATATACCCTTCCTCAGACATCCATGCGTCTATATCTGTAAACAGTCTGGTATCACTGCGCAGGTGCGCCAGATATCCCTCCGGGCTGATTCCGAACTGGGCTGACGGCCTTGTTTCCTTGACTGTGCTGTAGACACTGCGAATCAGCTTGTTGACATTCTCCCTTCGCCAATCCGCAATGGACAGAGTGCTTCCTGACGCCTCATATTCCGGCTTATCAAACCAGCGGCTGGAATCCTCATCATCTACATCTGGATAAAAATAATCATCAAAATGAATTCCATCTACTGTATACTTCTGGACAATCTCCCGCACTCCGTTTACAATCAGCGCTCTCACCTCTTCCACTGCCGGGTTCAGATAATATGCGCCGTTCTGTTTCAGCACCCAGCGATCATTGGAAGGATCCCCGTCACTTAACCACTGCTTGACAGGACTGTTCTCCGACACCTGTTCCCAGGTGTTGTGATAACCTGTAACACGAAACGGATTGATCCAGGCATGAAACTGAAGTCCCCGCTCATGAGCGGCACGGACAAAATATGCCAGAGGATCATAGCCCGGATCCTGTCCCTGGGTTCCTGTTACAAAACGGGACCAGGGAAAATACTGAGACGGATACATGGCATCTGCATCCGGACGTACATGAACAAATACCGCGTTCATTTTTAATTCTGTACACCGGTCCAGAATCTTATCCACAGCAAGCTGGTAGGATCCCCGTTCGGCAGGAAGCTGTTCCCAGTCCAGATAGGAAACCCAGACTCCTCTCAGTTCATCGGATCGAATCACCAATGCCCCAGGCTGCGCGCCTGTATCCCCGGCTGTGGGAGCAGCCGCAGCCTGCTGCGGCCCGCTCATCACAATCAGAGCGCAGGCCACAAGCAGGCTGCACATTCTTTTCCATAGTTGTCTCTTGTTTTCTTTCGTTTTCTTCGCCCTCATAAAGCCTCTCCTGATTCTGCTTTTCCAAAAATATACATAACTATTCAGGACGGCGGACAAGAAGATACCCCGTCCTGAACAGTTAAAAATTTCCATATATAGCATAGTATAGCAAAACCACTGAAAAAGAACAACTGAAAGAACTCTTAAGATTCTCTGTCTTCCTCTGCCCAGTCCCCACGGATATCCTTCACGGTACTTCGGATAATCAGCTTGTTTTCCAGATAAATACGGCTGTTGTCCACAACACCATCCTCCAGACGCCGCAGAAGAACTCTGGTTCCCTCCTTGGCAATCTCACCCATATTCCGCTCTACCGTTGTGAGCTTCATACTGTTGTACCCAGACAGATCCCAGTTATCAAAGCCAACCAGAGAAACGTCATCCGGAACCTTCAGCCCCGCCTCTACAATAGCTTCTCTCGCTCCAAAGGCCATTTCATCATTAAAACAGAGAATTGCCGTAGGCTTGTGCTGCAAAAGCAGCTTAGCTCCCTGATAGCCGCTGGCGTACCGGTAGGTTCCTCCTACAATAGGGATCTCATCCGGATCCAATCCATGCTTTCGCACCGAGGCCCTCCAGCCCTTGTGACGAAGTCTGGTGGAATCCAGATTCGGCCCTCCTTCGATCACGCATATTTTTCTATGTCCGTTTTCAAGCAGATAATCCATAGCCTTTTCCATGGCCCCTGCCTCATCTGTAGTCACATTGGGCGCATCGGCATACACCGTTCTGCAAATCGTCACCATAGGGATCTTCTTTCCCAGAACCTCATCAATAAATGCCTGATCCTCCGAGCGCTGGCTCAGTACAATAATGCCATCAAAATAACTGGGATTTAAGGTGCCTGGTTCATGCATATCAATACCTTTTACCACCACATTGTATTTGCTTCCCACAACACTGTAAACCCCGGTCAATACATCATGAAGAACAAACGGCGAAGACATTTTACTGATTGTGGAAAAATACAGGCCAATCACATAGGAGCGGGAAAGCTTCAGGTTAATTGCCGCCTGGTTGGGCACATATCCCATTTCATCTGCAATCTCCAAAATCCGCTTTCTTTTTTCTGTGTTTTCGCTTCCGATTCCATTCAAAGCTCTGGACACTGTAGAATAGGACACCCCGGCCTTTTTTGCCACATCCTTAATTGTTACTGCCATTTGCTCTCATCTCCTTGCCTCTGATACCTTTTGCAGATGTTCCGTTTTCCTATAACCACCTGCCGCTTTTTCTTTCTCTCTTATCGAAGAGCGCCCTCCAGCCGATCAATACCGTCCAGAATCATAGCCTCTCCCTCCTGCCCCTCTAAAACTACATCCCGAAGCACAAGGTGGGACACATTTTTTACGAAAATGCCCATTTTTCTGCATTCTCCCTGACCGTCCAGCATAGCCGGCACCCCAGCAGTCGCATTCTCTGCATAAGTAACACGGATATGCTCCATAATCACCTTCTGAATCTTCTTTTCCGGAAGACCATACATATAAACTGCTGCCACATGGCAGTTTTCCGCCTGAATATTGTGGAATACCATTGTCCGGATCTCCGGCGTTCTCTCATCGGCCGGATATGGTTCTCTGCTCTGAACGTATTCCGTATGACCGTCCGGATCACAGAAATAGAAGCAGTTAATTACAAAAGGTGTCATTACATGATCCATTCGGATATTTTCAAACAGAACTCCGTCAATAACAGCGTCTTTTCCTCTTCCTCTTCTTGTCTTAATCCGCAGTCCCCGATCCGTGTGCAGAAACAGGCAGTCGCAAACTGTTAAATTCCTGACTCCGCCTGCCATCTCACTTCCAATCGTAATAGAACCATGTCCATCCCTCATACAGCACTGCCGGATAGTAATATCCTCACAAGGCTGTTTGTGCTTGGAACCCATATATATTTTTCCGGATTTAACGGCAATACAGTCGTCTCCCAGAGAAAAATATACGCCTGCAATCTCTACATCCCTGCAGGATTCCGGATCCAGTCCATCTGTATTGGGGGAATCCTTAGGATTTAAAACGGTCATATCAAGGAATCTGAGATGCTCCGAAAAATAGGGATGGATATTCCAGCTGGGACTGTTCTGTACCCGGATTCCCTGAAAAACAATGTCCTCACAATGGTTGAGGAAAATCATTCTGGGCCGCCATGCCCCCCGCTTTACCTTCGCATCATACCACCAGTTGTCCGGGTCCCCGTTGGCATTTCCCTCAATCACGCCTTCCCCATAGAATACCACATGCTTTACATTTATTCCAGTGATAATTGCAGAAAACATAGACAGAGGATTGCCTTCCCAGGTTCCCAGATTGTACTCTGACTCCTCATCATAGCTCTGAATCAGGCCGGGAAGTACAGGAAAATGGCTCCGATCCGTCTCAGCCGAAAGCACAGCGCCTTTTGCCAGCTCTATTTTCAGATCATCCTTTAAAAACAGACTGGTAATTTTATAGGTTCCCTCAGGAATCAGAACACGCCCCTCCTTCGGACAGGCCATAATCGCTGCCTGAATAAACAGAGTATCGTTCTGTACGCCATCGCCCTTTGCACCAAAATCCCGCACATTCAGGGTTACAAATTCATGATCTGTGTGAAGCCTTACAGATGCGCTTTCCTCTCCCTTTCTGACAGTAATCTCGTAATCTGTATCTGGCTTTAATCCGTATACGCTTGTAATAACCCGCTTTGTTTCTCCATAAAACGCACCGTTTACCAGAATCTCCCAGCCTTCCTCCAGTTCAAATATTTCGTTATTCTCAAGCTCCAGGACAGCGTTTCTGGCTGTCTGAAAAATACAACTGATTTTCATTCTGTTTTCCTCTTTTTCATCGTTTTTTCAATCACAAAAGGGAACCCCAAAATGAGATCCCCTCTTTGTAATTCACAAGGTACTTATTTAACCCTTTACGCCGCCTGCTGCAATACCGTCGATGAAAGAGTTCTGTGCGCAGAAGAACACAATCAGAGACGGAATAATTGTAATCAGAGACATGGCAAGAATACGGTTCCACTGGAAGCCTGTATCACCGTCCATAGACATACGCAGGTAAATAGAGTGGGTGTACTTTGTCATGTTGGAAATGTAAATCAACGGTCCCTGGAAGTCGTTGGATGTCCACATAAACTGGAACAGAGCACAGGAAACCAGTGACGGCTTCAGCATGGGAACAATCACATACCACAGGGTTTTAATGGAGTTACATCCATCGATTTTGGCTGCCTCCTCCAGCTCTCTGGGAATACCGCGCAGGAACTGTACCAGCATAAATACGAAATAGGTATCAGCTGCAAACAGAGACGGAATTACCAGCGGAAGGTAGGAATCAGTCCAGCCCCATCCATTGTACATAATGTACTGCGGAGCATTCAGCACTACCTGCGGCAGGAACAGGGTGGAAATCATCAGGGAGAACAGAATACCTTTTCCCTTAAACTCAAACCGTGCAAAGCCGTAAGCAGTAATAGTTGCAGAAACAACAGTAAAAATAACCTTCGGAATAACAATCTTGTAAGTATTGATCATGGATTTCAGCAGGTCAATCTTACCGCCGTAGCTCTTAAATGCATTGTCATATCCGTCAAACACCGGATTCTTAGGCCAGAACCAGGCGCTGGTGAAAATCTCGGAGTTGGTCTTGAAGGTAGCGCCTACCATCCAAATCAGAGGATAAACCATGATAATACCAACAACGATCAGTACGGTATAACGCAGGAATGCGCTGACTTTTGCTCTCTGCTCTCTTGTCATGTTTTCTACCTCCCATCCTCATCTGAATAGTAAACCCATTTTTTCTGGCTGATAAATGCAACTGCAGTAAAGGTCATAACGATAACAAACAGAACCCATGCCTGGGCGCTTGCCATACCCATTTTATGACGAAGGAATGCATTGTTGTAAATCAGCATGGAAATCAGAGTGGTTGCTCCGTTGGGGCCGCCCTTTGTTACCAGATACGGTGCATTGAACTCCTGGAATGCCTGACACAGCTGAGTAATCAGGTTATAGAAGATAACCGGTGTAATAATCGGAACGGTAATTTTGAAAAACTGAGTCCACTTGCCTGCTCCGTCAATGGAAGCTGCCTCATACAGATCCTGAGAAACACCCTTTAATGCAGCCAGGAAAATAACCATGGCAGAACCAAACTGCCATACACGAAGCAGAATAATTACAAACAGAGCACTGTTGGCTCCTGCCATCCAGTTAATCGGCTCCACGCCGAACATTCCAATTACGGTATTGATCAGACCGTCTGTATTAAATACTGCTCTCCACAGAATCGCAATGGCGATGGAACCGCCCAGGATAGAGGGAATGTAGTAAGCAGTACGGAAAAAGTTTACTCCCTTTAACTTAAAGTTCAGGATATAAGCAATAAACAATGCAAATGCCAGCTTCAGCGGCACATCGAAAATTGCGTATTTAAATGTTACTGCAAAGGCACGGACAATATCCTCATCCGTAAAGATTTTCTGATAGTTCATCAGTCCTGTCTTTGTAATTCCAGTAAACAAATCGTAGTTTGTAAAACTGTAATACAGAGAAGATGCAAATGGATATACCTTAAATACCAGGAATCCGATCAGCCACGGCACAATAAATAAAAAGCCGATGTTGTCTGTCAAAAACCTGCTGAAGCTTTTTTTCTGCATACGCTGCCTCCTCGTTATTGTACTAATTCTTTTGCCAGCTCCTCATACTTCTCAGCCAGCACCACCTTCTGCCTGCATGCGCTCTCCAGCGCTCTGGCTAAAAGCTGTCTGTCTGCCTCCTGCGGAAAAGCCTTTTTGCAGCCTTCCTCTCTGCAGATTCTTCTAACTCGCTGAAGCTGCCCCTTAAGCAAATCACAAAGGGCCTTATAATGTTCAAATATTTCCTCGGACACCTGAGCGATGGTGTCTGCAAGGCAAACCATCTGTTCCGGGCTTAACTCCCCTAAGCTGCGGAATTCTGCCACGATGTCCGGGTACTTTGCTTTCTCTATCATAAAAACTCATTCCCCTTATATGGGCCGCTGAAAGCTTTTTCAGCGGCCCCTTTATGTTCTGCCAAGATGTCAACTACAATGCTGTTTTTTATCATGTTTCTAATTACGTTTGTTTCTTAATTGCCCATGCACTCGTTTACGCCGTCCATCAGATCCTGAGCAGCCTTTGCACTGTCAATATCTCCAGAGCTCAGCTTACCAAATACCTTGTAGTATACGCCGTCCGGATTTGCCTTCAGATCGTTGTGCTCAAACTTCGGATCCAGCGGGAACTTGCTGTAGCCCATAACCTTTGCGTTTGCTTCCTTTACAAGAGCATCGCCCAGACCCTTTTCATTCAGCAGAGCAAGACCTGCTGCAGAACAGGGAATACCGCGCTCGGTACCGGAAATCTCAACGCCCTCAGCCTCGTTTAACAGGAAGTTGATCAGCATTGCTGCTTCCTTCGGATGTGCAGAGGTTGCGGATACTGCCAGACCCATGGAAATCTTGGTAAAGCCTCCGTTATTATCGCCCAGCTTTACGAAATCACCAATTACAAATTCCTGACCCGGCTTGTTAGTAGACTCTTCTACTGCCTTCTGGAACTTGTTTGCAGAGGAATCCCACTCGAAGATACCTGCATACTTACCATCAATCCATTTTGCATTCTTATCCAGAGAGTCAGCCATATCGCCCTGAATGGTAGCGATAGTCGGGATTACATGAGCCTCTTCCAGCTGGCAGATAAAGTCCATACCATCCTGAATCTCTTCTGCAGTGTACTGAATCTCATTGTCCTGAACCCACGGCTTGTTGTACTTGGACTCCAGATAGTAAACCAGGAAAATCATGCGGTCGTACTCGCCCAGAGCCAGGGGATAATAATCCTCGTTGAATGCCTTAAATGCAGCACCTGCATCCAGCAGAGACTGGGTATCGGTGGGGATTGCGCATCCAACCTCATCGAAGGTGGTCTTGTTCCAGTAGAACACACGTCCTGTCATAGCTACCGGCACTGCCATCAGCTTGCCGTCTGCCTTACACTGCTCCAGAGCAGCTTCCGGGAACTGGGTCAGATCCAGAACATCTCCGTACTGGCTCAGGTCTGCAAAGTTTGCTCCGTTGTTGGAATAAGCTTCAATCCAGTTCCAGTTGATCTGCATTACGTCAGCAGCATTTCCACCCAGAATATTTAAGGACTGCTTCTCTTCCCAGCCGGTCCATGCGCCGTATTCAGGAGTTACGGTGATGTTGGGGTACTTTGCCATAAATGCTTCGATTGCCTTCTCAGTAGCCTCATGACGGCTGTCACCGCCCCACCAGGAAAAGGTCAGTTCAACCTGCTCGCCGTCTGCGGCTGCGCCTCCTTCAGCCTTGCTCTCTCCTGCTGCCTGGGTTGCTGCCGGTGCATCTGCCTTTCCGCCTCCGCATGCGGTCAGAGACAGTGCTGTAACTGCTGCCAGTGTCAATGCTGTTGCCTGTTTCATGCTCTTTCTCATAAATGTTTTCTCCCTTTCTTTATGATATATTCTTTTTCTTCCGCACCCCTTTTCCCTCCTCCTGATGAGTTGCAAAGGTTTGCAAAATAATCTGAAAATTTATGCATTTCTGCCATTTGTAAGCAATTACAATTCAAGTCCATTAGGCATCCATGCATTCCTTTTGTTGATGTTTTCATTTTAACATGGTTTGTTTCTCGTGTCACTAGACATTATGCTCAATATTGTAAGCGCTTTTTTATGCATTTTCTCCAATTCTTTTCTATCTTGTTTTATGATAAAATAATGATAGCTTGCAAACGTTTGAATTCAGAATCAATCAATTAAAAACTTACAACTAAAGGAGTAAAACTGTGAAAATTCTTGACCGCTACATTGAACAGCTGCTGGAAAAAAGCAGTCCCCAGATGCCTGTCTGGAATATTGAAAAAATCAAAGAAGGAAAGGAGTCTACCTGGAATTACATGGACGGCTGTATGATTAAGGCCATCCTGGAACTGTACCATATTACAAAAAAAGAAGAATATCTGACCTTTGCCGACAATTTTATTGATTATTTTGTAAGTGAGGACGGCTCTATCAAATCCTACGATCCAAATGAACACAATCTGGATCATGTGAATGCCGGAAAAACTCTGTTTGACCTGTATAAGCTGACCGGAAAAGAAAAATACAGAAAGGCGATTGATACGGTATACAGCCAGTTAAAGACACAGCCCCGTACTTCTACCGGCAATTTCTGGCATAAGGCGATTTATCCCAATCAGATCTGGCTGGACGGTCTTTACATGGCCCAGCCCTTCTATATGCAGTATGAGCTTACTTATAATGAGGGAAAAAACTGCCTGGACAGCTTCCAGCAGTTTCTGAATGTCTACAGCCTCATGCGGGATCTGCGCAATGGTCTTTACTACCATGCCTATGACGATTCCCGTGAAAGCTTCTGGTGCGACAAGGTAACTGGCCTGTCCGACAATTTCTGGCTTCGTGCCCTGGGCTGGTATGCCATGGCGCTGATTGATACCATGGAGGTTATGCCGGAAGAGACCTTAGGCGCTGAGAAAAAGGAATTAAACCGGATTTATAAGGAACTGATTGATTCCATGCTTCCTTATCAGGATGAGAAAACCGGTATGTGGTATCAGGTTGTCAACCGCGGCGGCATCCGCCCCAACTATCTGGAAACCTCCGGTTCTGCAATTTTCGCCTATGCGATTATGAAAAGCGTTCGCCTGGGCTTTCTGGAGGAAAACTACTTCCAGTACGGACGAAAGGCCTTTGACGGCATCTGCAGCACTTATCTTTCTGAGGAAAACGGAGAACTGCAGTTAGACGGCATCTGTCTGGTTGCCGGCCTTGGCAATAAAGAAATGAGAGAAGGCACCTTTGACTATTATATGAGGGAGCCGATTGTGAAAAACGAGGCCAAGGGCGTAGCTCCTCTGATTCTGGCCTATATTGAAATTCTGTTCCGCGGAGAGGAATAAATATAACAGTTCAGCCTTGCGGGAATTCAGTCAAATCCCGGTTGGCTGCTTTTCCCGCTGAACCTCAAAACGCCGCTGAACCATAAGTTTTGCTTCTGGTTCAGCGGCGCTTTTTCCTACAAAATCTTCACTGCCTCTGCTTTATCCTTTCGAATTCCATGATGGACTGCCGGCTCTGCATCTTCTGCCGGGTATCCCACAGGGAATATGGCAATCAAACCATAGGGTTCCATCTCCGGATACAGATTTTTCAGGCGGGGAGCGTCAAAGTGCCCCACCCAGGTAGTGCCCAAACCTAGATCCTGAATTTCCAGCATCATCTGCGTGGCCACAATGCTGGCATCCACATCTGCAAAATTTCTGCCGTCATACTTCCTTACCCATGCCTCTTCCTCCAGATATCCCACTACAAAAAAAATATCTGCCTCAAATGTAAAGCGGGTCACCTCATAGATTGCTTTCCGGGCCTTTTCAGACTGCATCAGCCATATTTTGTAGGGCTGCTTATTGACTGCCGTAGGCGCGGCAATCCCGGCCTCCATAATTTTTTCCAGCTTCTCCTGCTCTACCTCTTTTCCAGAAAACTTTCTGCAGGAATACCGTTCCTTTGCGAGTGTTAAAAAATCCATAGAATCCTCCTTTATCCTTTTCCTTATATGGTTTCCACCGTTTCACCATGTCTCCATTATACAGAATTCTTTCCGGAAAGTCTTTATCGAATTGTAAAAACTGTAGCCGCTGAGCTGTCACGAAAAATACAAACTTGTCACAGAACTGCTGAAATTTCTCTCAAAATATAGTATACTAATATTCATACGCTTTGTTATTTAAAAGTAACTGTTCAGGACAGCAGCTTCCTGTCTGGATTTGCCATCCTGAATCGTTACGTTCAAAATACATCTTTTAGGGAGGAAGATCGATGAATTTCCGAAAGTCATCCTCTGTTTCCAAAACAGAATTATTTGAAGAAATCCCTGTTTATCAGGCAGTCCTTCAGCTCTCCATTCCATCTGTCATCAGTTCTCTGGTTATGGTGATCTACAATCTGTCCGACACCTATTTCGTAGGACTGTTAAATAATCCCATAGAGACAGCTGCAGTTACTCTTGTTTCCCCTGTGACCCTGGGCTTTAATGCAGTCAACAATCTGTTTGGCGTCGGCTGCTCCAGTATGATCAGCCGCGCTCTTGGAAGAAAGCAGGAAGACTTTGCCAGACGGATCTCTTCCTTCGGCTTTTACGGTGCTCTGTGCTCCGGACTGATGTTTTCTCTTCTGTGCCTGCTGTTTCAGCAGCCTCTTCTTGGACTGCTGGGAGCAAACGATACAACCTGGGCTGCTACAGAAGCTTATTTATACTGGACCGTGCTCTGGGGCGCTGCCCCGTCGATTCTAAATGTTGTACTGGCCTATATGGTACGTTCAGAGGGAGCCTCTCTCCACGCCAGCATCGGAACCATGAGCGGATGTATTCTCAACATCATTCTGGATCCTATTTTCATCCTTCCCCAGGGACTGAACATGGGCGCCTCCGGAGCTGGACTTGCCACATTTTTATCCAACTGTGCGGCCTGCATCTACTTTTTTATTCTCCTGTATAAAAAACGGGCAAACAGCTGCATCCGGATTTCTCCCCGGAATTTTTCTCTGGAGAAGAATCTGGTTTTGGGCGTATGCCAGGTGGGCATTCCCTCTGCGATTCAGAATCTTCTGAACGTCACCAGTATGACCCTTTTAAACAACCTGACTGCCGTTTATGGTCCAGATGCTGTGGCAGCTATGGGCATTGCTCAGAAAATCAATCAGGTTCCCATGCAGATGGCCTTTGGCTTCTCCCAGGGCTGTATGCCGATTATCAGCTACACCTATTCCGGAAAGCTCTATTCCCGGATGAAGGACTCCATTGATTTCGCCTTCCGTGCCCTGGTTCCTATTATGATAGGAATTACTGCCCTGTATTTTATTTTTTCCGGAAACCTGATTCGACTGTTTATGGACAATCCAACCATCATCCAGTATGGAACCAGCTTTCTCAGAGGACTGTGTCTGATTCTTCCTTTTCTTCGAATGGATTTTCTCACAGTCAGCATTTTCCAATCCCTTGGAAACGGACGGATTCCCCTGTTCTTTTCCATTCTGCGCAAGCTGATTTTGGAGGTTCCTGCTCTGTTTCTTTTAGACTGGCTCTTCCCCATGTATGGTCTGGCCTACGCGCAGCTGATTGCAGAGATGGTTCTGGCTGCTGTAGCTATGGTTATGGTAAAACGACTTTACCGAAAGCTTCACATTTCATAAAGCGCAGAACGCATTTTTGACAGGGACGCTGCAAAATCAATGACAATCAGTTATTGACATGAAAAGAAACTTTTAAAAGCCACAGAAACAGCAATCTTATTTCAAGTACATTAAAAAAGAAGCTCGCCCGCGAGCTTCTCCGCCTGCGGCGGATCGCTTCTGCGACAAAATTCTCTACCACCGCATGGCGATCCTCGCGGAGCGTTTTTGTTTCATAGGACGTAATTTCCTATGAAACAAAAAACGGCGTTTTCTGTAAGGCCTTTATGCTTACAAAAAACGCCGCTTTCTCTCTGTTTTCGATCAGCCCGGATGCACTTTCGCATCCCGAAGCCGGTCTGTCAACGGTCTGCATTCTGTATCCAGCATGAAATCCCTACGTTGGCATTACCCAAATCAGGTACAATCGGTCGAAGTTCGATTACTTCCTCTCAGCCTGCTCTTACAAGCTCCCTTATCTACGCATATTTATTCTTCTACAGAATAACACCAAAAAGGAAATCTGTCCAGTATTTCCTCAATCCAGATGAAATACAGGGCTTAAATCCACACAAACAGGGCTGTTGTCCGGATTGGTTTCCATAATATCAGCCATAAAATCCCACCATTTCCGGTTAATGGCCGTATCAGCAGAGGAAGCCCAACGCTCCTCATCCTCTACCTCCAGATATCCGTACAGCACATGGGTTTCCCGATCCAGATAAATGGAATAATTGTGTCCGCCGTACTCGTGAATCATATCCCGCATTTCCGGCCAGAGCTGATTATGACGCTTCTCATATTCCTCTTCCATGCCTGGATAAAGAAACATTTTAAATCCTTTTCTTACCATTTTTCGTCACCTCTTATTTCTCATACAGGAATTTCTCTGGCAGAGTTACTCGGAAATCCTTTGCCAGATCCCGGAAGTTCTGGGGTGTGATAGTCTGAAGCTTATTCGGCTGCATAGACAGCATTTTTACCAGAATCTCAGCAGATTTTTCTACGGTATGCATCAGTCCGAAGGTCAGATCAAAATCCTCTCCTGCTGCAAACATTCCATGATGAGCCCAGATTGCCACATCATATTTTTTCATAAGCTCACTGGTAGATACGGCAATGTCGCGTCCGCCGGGAACCATCCAGGGCACCACACCGATTCCGTCCGGGAAAACAACAGGACACTCGGTTGCCATTTCCCAAAGCTCTCTGGTAAACACCTCATCAGACAGAGGAAGAACAAAGGTCAGAGCAATCACATTGGTTGTGTGAGCGTGATAAATCACACGGTATTTTCCGTCGGTTGCCTGCTTCTTTACTTCATGATTCATCAGATGAGAAGGCAGCTCACTGGTAGGACGTCCGCCGTTTTTCAGTCCCCAGACAATCCGATAGGATTCTCCCTTTTCATCTACCTCAATCATGCAGATGGAATCCTCCGGGTTAATGATAACGTTTCTGAAATATTTTCCACTTCCGGTTACAAGAAAATACTCTCCAGCCAGTCCAGGCACTGAGGTGCCGATGGGCTGCCACGGTCCGGGATTAAAATTCTCTCTGACACTGTCTGCCTCCTCCGGCTTTACGCGGTAAGACAGATTTCCGCCGTTTCTCTCATGCCATCCCTGCTCCCATCCATCATTTGCCATGCGGATAAATCCCTGTACAAACTCTGCATCTAAAAATTTCATACTTGTTATTTCCTCCTTCTCCCTTTCTGCCGGGGACTCTTTCTCGTTTCTTCTATTCTCTTTTCATTATTTCCGTACTGACAGTACGTCCTTTTCATATTTCTCAATCTCTTCAAACATCTGGCTGTCCACAGCTACCTGGCAGCGGCGGCAGTATTCTTCCCAAACCTCTCCCAGCGGGTACATTTTCAGGTTCTCCTGCATTACCATCAGCTCTGTCATACGGTTCTCCTCCTGCAGTCTGCGAAGCTCTGCATACGGAGTGCACAAAGCAGAAAGCAGAGCCTTCTGGAAGCTGCGGAAACCAACTGCCCATGCAGGCAGGTTCATTTCTTCTCTTAAAAGATAAATTTCCCTCTTCTGCTTTTCCAGCCATCTGCTGATGGCAGTATAATCCATCACGCCGGTGCCCAGAGCTTCCGGCTGATAGATTTTCCTCCCATCCAAGCTGAAATCCTTAATATGCATCACATCTACAAAATCGCCCACAGCCTCCAGCCACTGGGTCCAATAAGCGCCCTGAAAGGTTTTCTCCGGATGCTTCAGCAAATTTGAAGCATCAAAAATGATTCTAAGATGAGCCGCATCTCCGACTTTTTCCAGAACCTCCATCGTGGTTTCCAAATTCTCCAGAGGATGCCAACAGACTGGCTCAATCGCCAGGGGCATATCTACGCGAACTGCCTCCTCCACAACCCGGAGAATGCTGTCCATCATAAATGGCTTCCACTGCTGCCTCAGTTCCCAGTTCAGCCGGGGATAGGCTGTTTCCGTTCCTACTACGTGTGCCCCCAGCTCCTTTGCCCAGGTCATGCTTTTTTTCAGCGTATCTACTGCATAGCTGCGGACCTCTTCATCTGGATTTCCCAAATCCATATAGCAGCCAAAGACTGCAATATCAATCTTCTGCTTTTCAAAAGACCTCCGGATCTGCTCCAGCTTTTCCGCAGTAATATCTTCATAACCTTCTATGCCCAGAAAGGCCTTGGGAAGGGCCAGCTGAGCAGCCTCATACTCCTCGTCATGAAGCAGTCCGTCCAGTTCCCCGATTTCTCTCCGGCCAAAATCATGGGCGCGTACCTCTATTTTCATCACAATTCTCCTTTTTACATTCCCAGGCCTTCTGCCAGAGTCAGAAGAGGAGTGGTCGTATTGATATTTTTGGATGGCAGACCTTCCCGGATATTGTCCTCAAACCAGTGATACAGGAAATCCCGGTACTCCTGATTGTTCTTTACCTTCATAATCTTTAACAGCCCGTAAAGACCTACTCCCTGGGGCCAGTCCCACTCTTTAATCCCAAAATCTCTGCGGAAAAAACCAATTTTTTCTCCGCCGGCCTCCAGCTCCTTTTCATCCTCCGGACCGCCCAGATTCATCAGCTTCTGGATCACCAGATCCAGCTTTTTCTCCAGTTCTGCCTGATTAATTCCTTTCATTTTTTCCTCCTTCTCTGTTTCAGAGAATTTCTCAAACGTTCAATCCCATAGCATACCATCAAAACACCGCTGACCGGTACGCCTGCGTAGTAAAGCTGCATAGGCATATGCATAGCCGGTGAAATCTGTCCTGCAGAGTTCATCGTTACCATCCAGCCGCCTGCAACCATTACAAAAACGCTGAGAACCAAAATCAATGCTTCAATAAATATGTTTGTCATTGCTTTTCCCTTCGGCGAAAAATACTTCACCGCAATATTAATGGACAGATGCTTATCTTTTCCGTAGGCATACGGCACACCCAGCATGGTAGTCCAAATCAGAAGATAACGCAGCAGCTCCTCCGTATATTTACTGGGATTATTTAACACAAACCGGGTAATAACCTGCCAGATACATCCAAGCACCATGACTGCTACTAAAAGTCCCAGCACTGTTTCCAGAATTTTATTTAACGTCTTCATTCCGTACCTCCTTATTCAGCATATTTCTGAATATCATCGTAAAGTTCCTTATAGCTTTCTCCCTTTGCACAGAACTTTTCATGCACCGGCTGTACTGCCTCAATAAATGCAGTTTTGTCAATATCCCGGTAAACATGAACACCATGGCTTTCTGCCTCTTCCATAGCTTCTGCCATCATGCCGTTATAAAGATTTTTAAAATTGTCATTGGCCTTCTGAATGGCTTCTTTCAGATATTCCTGCTGCTCTGGAGTCATTTTATTCCAGATCTTGGTGCTGATGATATAAATATCCGGTGAGTACTGATGCTCAGTATAGGTATAGGATTTTACCAGATCCTGATGTTCGTCTACGGTCAGCGCCAGCTCGGTATTTTCTGCGCCGTCTACAATTCCCTGCTGAAGAGAGCTGTAGGTTTCTCCGCTCGCCATGGGAACCGGTGAACCGCCCATCAGTTCAATCATATCCATGGAAGTGGAGCTGGGCATGGAACGAATTTTCTTTCCTTTCAGTACTGAAGGATCCGTACAGGCTACATCCTCCTTCAGATAAAAGTTGCGGGAACCGTTGGCATAGTATCCAATAGCAATATAACCGTCCTCCTCTGTGGAACGAAACAGCGCCTTTACCTTCTCACTCTGCTCACAGGCATCATAATAGTGCTGCTGGCTCTGGAACAGATAGGGAATGGCAAAAATAGAATACTCATCCTTAAACTGTCCCAGAGTGTTGGAGCTGACCTTCGCCATATCAAGTACTCCGGCCTTTACCATCTCAATCTCTTCCTTCTCTGTTCCCAGTACACCGCTGGCGTAGATGGAAACCTTCAGCTTCTGGCTGGGATCCTCTGCTGCAAATTCTGAAATCTTTGCAATGGAATCTGCAATTTCAGAGCCTTCTGCCTGGTTATGAGCCAGACGAAGCTCTAAAACATCGCTGTCCGAATCCCCTGCTACTGAAAAAAATGTTGCTCCTACAATCAGAATTCCAGCACAGGTTGCTGCAATTCCAAGCGATTTTTTCCAACTTTTCATATTTGTTTTCCCCTTTTTCTTATGAAATGATTCCATAAAATTCCGGACTTTTTCATGAAATCTTCCAGTGTTTCCTACAATTTTCTCATGTATACATGTGATTTGTCTGTAATTCTACTGTATCACAGACCCCAAGCCGTTTCTTCTTAATTGACGGGAATTTTTCATTTTCAAACTATATTGTACTGAAAGGCTTCCCGAACAGAAAAGGCGGTATAGAACAAGGAAATATCTTCCTGTTTTACACCGCCCCTCAGGCTTAAGATGCTTCTCCTATTTTATTTTTTTATAACCAGTACAGGCCTCTCCCTGTCCTGCGAATTCATATTCACCCATCGCTCGATCTTCACTTGTTCTTCTTCAAAACGAATACTTACGTGGTCAAAAAATGCCATTTCCGGGAAACGCCACTCCATCATCAGCGTATGGAAATCGCTCCAGTAAGCAATGGCATCAATCCGTAACACTGCCGGCTCATACTGATGGTGAAGATAGTATCCTGTCATGGTTGTCATTCCATTTATCCAATGATCCAATCCAGCCAAAACCTCATGCCGGCCGCGCCCATCTTCCATGACATATAGAAGCCGGTCTTCGTCAAAATGAACTTCTATTCGCCGGACTCCATCCTGATTTTTCTCCGGAGTCCAAAAAAAATCCCGAGCTTCCAGACCTATATGATTCTTTACAGATATATTTTTTCCCTCCAGCGTCATGCAAAGCCCCTTTTGCCGCAATATCTCTGCCATTTTATGGTCATCCTGCAGCACCTCTTCATTGGCCTTCACCTTATCAACAATTTCTCTCTGAAACAGTTTCATGGCTGCGTAATGTTCATCTGCTGCCGTAATGGCAAATACCATATCAAGGGCAGGCACAAGCCCGCAGGTCTGTCCAAACATCCCCCGACCCGCCCAGATATCCTCTGTATGCTCCCAGTGATAATTATATTGAAGGCCGTCCACCGGAGGAATCGGATCTGCATATCCCATGGCGTAATCTACCCACTTTTCCGGAATCAGCTGTTCTCCCTGCCACCATCCTTTATTCAGATAGAGAAGTCCTATCCGCAGCATATCTTCTGTTGTCAAGGATACTCCATTTCCTCCAGAGCAAATGCCCTCAGGACTCATCATCCATGGAAATTCCGTCAGACCAATCTTTTTTCCCACACGCTCCCAAATCAGTTCTCTGCAGGTCTTTTTTTCCAACAGCTGTACAATATAGGAAAGAATATAGCTGTTTCCGCTGGAATACATATAAACCTCTCCCGGCTCTTTATCAAAGGGAACCTTAAAATAGGCATCCTTCCAGCTGCTCTTTAATGGACGCCATTCATTTCCACCAATACTGCGCTGCTGTCCGCTTCTCATGGTAATCAGATTTCGGATTGTACAGGCACGCAGGTATTCATTAGCGTTTTCCGCATATTCTGGAAAAAACTTTAAAATCGGATCATCCAGATTCAGAAGTCCGTCTCCATAAGCAAGGGCTGCTGCCGTATTGGTCATAATTTTCGTAAAGGAATGCATGATGTGGGGGATATCCGCCTTGTATGGGGCGTTGTATGCCTCAAAAATCACCTTTCCATGGCAGGCTATCATGATTCCATGAATTTCTGATTCAGCCTTTTCACAGGCATTTAAAAAATTAATAATATATTCCGGGCGAATTCCCTCCCGGAAAGGAAGGGATCGCTCAAGCTCCTGTCTCATCATCAACAGCTCCTTTTCTTAGAAGAATGGGAATACCTGGGGAAGAATTGCCACACAGCAGATCCAGGTAATAATCAACAAAGGCCAGCCAAAACGGGCAAAATCCTGGAATTTCAGCTTTGTGAAAACCATCATAGTCTGGTTTGTTCCAGATGCAATGGGAGTTAAATAGGAACATCCGGCTCCAATGGCAATTGCCAGAACGATGGCCTGTGGATTGGCTCCCAGAGTCTCTGCAATGGAAATGCCAACCGGAGCAAGCATCCCTGCACAAGCCATGTTGTTCATAAACTGAGTTCCCACAGACGCGCCGATACACAGCACTGCTGTAATCAGATACAGATTTCTGGATTCACCGATTACATGGATAATAGCAGTTCCAAACAGATCTCCCAGACCACTCTGATTCATAATAGCAATCATCAGGTTAATACCTGCGCAGAAGAGAATCATATTGGCATCTAGAGAACTGATTGCCTCCTTTGGAGTTACTATTGTTGTCAGAACAGCAATTGCAATCATGGCATATCCTACAAAGTTGGGATCAATAGAAATCACCTTCAGAGATTTCAACACCAGCGCAGCTACAAATACCACGAATGCAGTCCCTACTACCTTCTGCTTGTTCTTCTGCTCTGCCGTCAATGTCTGCGCTACAATCTCGTCGCCAAAATCATCATAGGATTTGCACCACCGGTTCATCACTACCATATAGATACCGCCCAGAATAAAAATTGGGATACCAACCCAGGCAAAATCCAGCATTCCAAACAACGCCAGTCCGGCCTCCTCTAAAGCGGAGTTTGCATAAACATTCGTAGGGGTTCCAATCAGGGTAATCGCTCCGCCCAAAGTGGTAGAAAAAATTACAAACAATACCAGCTTGGAAAGGCTGATCCGGTTCTTTCTTGCAATGCTCTTTAACACAGGAAGAAATGCCAGCGCCACATAGCTGTTTTGAAGCACTGTAGAAATCAGGCCGGAGAACACATATACGATTGCAAAAATCATCATTTCCTTTCGCTTTCCTGTTTGAGAGCTGGTTGCCCGATCCAGAAAATCGCCAATTACCACATCCAGCCCCGTAGCCGCAATCATACCTGAAAACATACATATAATCACCATCAGATGAAGACTGGAGCTGTTTAATACATTATAAACGGCATTAGCATCCATCACCTTTGCCAGAAACGCAATGGGAGCAATACACACAAAGGTCATCCAGTTGGGAAGCTTCGGGTGAGCCAGAACAGCAACAAAAATAATCAGGCAGATAAATGCCCAAATCAAAGACATATTCATACGATATCCTCCTTCAAGAAACTGCACTGTATTTTACTCTGCTGGCCGGCATCGTTTTGATAAACCCAGTATAAGCTCTTTCGGCAGATTTCGCCAATGCTGAAATAAAATAAGGGTATAGCATAATGCTATACCCTCAACTTTCCAGCATCTCCCAATCTGGAAAAAATCGTCCTTTCTCCTTCCTGAAGTGCCGCCTTAATGCAGGAAATACAATAGGTTTCCTCTGGTGAAAAAAACTTGGTTTGAAGAGAAAGAACAGCTGCACAAGACAGCTCATCTCCTCCTACCTGGTAAAAATTCAGTCGCTCTGCCCGATTGACATAGGCAAGATGTCCCGTAGCCACAATACAGCAGCCCAGTCCGCTTTCTGCTGCCTGAATCGCCAGGGGACTGCTTGTTACCAAAAGCCTGGGCACAATAGGATACTTCATCTGATGAGCCAGTCGGTCAATTCCCTTTCTGACAGAAGTGGTTTCTTCTTGAAGGATAAAATCCATTTTCGGAAGCTTCCCCAGATTTATCTTCGGAAACACCTCCTTTTTTCCCTTCTCCGTATAGGCGCTGATATCATAACGGTCAGGAACAATCAAAATATACGGTTCCCGAACCAACATATCGATTCCAAAATCGGAATTCAACTCCAACGCCGGACCTATGACAAAGTCATACTTTCCTTCTCTCAAAGCTACCTCAATATCCTTTGACATAATATTGTACATCTCTACATCGCATCCCGGATATCGTTTTTTCACCTTTTCAGCCACATTATATGCGGAAAGAGAAGCTGAATTCAATGTCATTCCCACTCGAATCCGATTGGTATTTTTACGCTGAAACTCTCTCAGCTCATGCTCCATGGTTCCCCGAAGAAGCTTGATTTCCTTAGCATATTTCAGATAGATTTTCCCAGCCTCAGTCAACTCCGTTCCATTAATTGTCCGGACAAACAGACTGAATCCCAGCTCATTTTCCAGATTGGAAAGATACCTGCTCAAAGAAGGCTGACTGATATAAAGCACCTCTGCCGCCTGCGAAATGCTTCTGCACTCCGCCACCGCAATCACATAATCAATGTCCCGTTCCATCATCTCCTCCTGAATCAAGGGCACATCCATTATATATAGATGCTTCCCATTTCCCTGAAAAAGATAGAAAAAGTCACCAGCCGGAGTGTGTTCCCGGGATATTCAAAGTGAGACCGGACACCTCCGATACAGCCGAAACTGCACTCCTCCCGGAACTGGCGACAGCTTTATTTTACCACCAGATGATTCCAGTGACAAGATCATTCTTTTCCCGCTCCAGCCAGACAAGCCTCTGTCGAAAGGCTCCCTCTCTGCCCTGCCGCATTCTCCAGAATCTCCATCATCATAACCGTATGCTTCATCATTTCCCGGCAGGAACTCCAGTCCTTTCTGTGAAGCTGACCTGCAAATTCCGCCATTTCTCCTGTCAATGTCCCCGGTGCCGGATCCTCTGCCAGAAGCCGCTGCTCGCCATCCACAGTGATCTCTGCCCGTGCCGCCGAGCTTACAGGTCCCTCAATTCGAATCCAGCCCTTTGTTCCCTGGATAAGGGCCCCGCAGGGGCTGGAAGAATCCTTGGCCCCGCTGCAGATTCCCAGAAAGTTTCCATACTTCAAAACTGCCGTTCCTGAGGTATCCACTCCATTAAATCCAAGATTTGCATAATAATCCACCTCTTCCGGCCTTCCAAACAAACCTGTCACGAAATGGAAATTATAAAGATTAATGTCATACAGACATCCTCCGCTGCAGGCAGGATCAAAAGCCGGAAGAACAATCCCCTGTTCATACTGTCTGTACCGGCTGGATATTCTGGAATAATTACACTGTACCATTTTCACAGCTCCAATCTCTCCCAAATGCCTCTTTACCGCCTGAAAAACGGGAGAATAGGGAATCTTAAAAGCCTCCCACAAAAAAAGTCCTTTTTCATCAGCCAGAGCTGCCAGCTCTTTTGCTTCGCAGGCTGTCACAGTAAAAGGCTTCTCGCAGATCACATGCTTTCCCGCTTCCAATGCCTTTTTTGCATATTCATAATGCATTTGATTAACAATTCCAATATAAACAGTATCCATATCCTCCCGTTCCAGAAAGGTTCTGTAATCCGTATCCACAGCTGGTATTCCAAACTCTTCAGCCAGATCTCGCCCCTTCTCCAGGCTCTTCGCCCGAACACAGATAGCTGACAATTCGATCTCCGAAATCCCTTTTATATCCTGAAGCATCCGTCTTACTATCATGCCATTTCCTGTAATTCCAATCCGCATAACTTTCTCCCTTCTGTAGCTCTGATGCCTCGTCCTGAACAGTTACAATTTCTGTATTGTTCTATTATATCAGATTATTCTTAATTACAACAATCCCATGAAAGAAAATTTATATGCCATCGTTGCATTTTCTGCCTTCCCATATTATAATAAAACGTAATTGTTCAGAACGGCGAGAGAACTGACAGGAACAGCCGTATCAAGCTTGCTTGTAAGCGGATTTTCCCGCCAGTTCTCTCATCGAAGGAATCTCCGGTGCTTCTTGTTCGGCTTTGCCGGACAAGACGATGCCCCGTCCTGAATAGTTGCAATAAAACGTAAATCTTGCAAATGGCAAGGGAATGTAGATTATACAAAGGAGATACTGCGATGGGGTATGAATTTATTAATAAGCTGCCGACTCCGGCAGAAATAAAAGAACAGTTTCCGCTGCCTGTAGAGTGCGTAGCTGCCAAGGCTCAGCGGGATGAAGAAGTAAAAAAAGCAATCAGCGGACAGAGTGACAAGTTTCTTGTTATTATCGGTCCCTGCTCTGCTGACAATGAAGATTCCGTTCTGGATTATACAAGCCGTCTGGTAAAACTTCAGGAGGATACCAAGGATAAGCTGATCCTGATTCCCCGCATCTACACCAACAAGCCCAGAACCACTGGCGACGGGTATAAGGGTATGCTTCATCAGCCTGATCCGGAAAAACGTCCCAGCATGGCTGACGGTCTTCATGCAATCCGCCACCTTCATATGCGTGTGTTAATGGAAACCGGTCTTTCCACTGCTGATGAAATGCTGTATCCGGACAATGTCAGCTACCTGGATGACATTATGTCCTATATTGCTGTAGGGGCCCGCTCCGTGGAAAACCAGCAGCACCGTCTTGTTTCCAGCGGCTGTCATGTTCCGGTAGGCATGAAAAATCCTACCAGCGGCGATTTGTCCGTTATGCTCAATTCCGTTCATGCTGCCCAGCACGGCCACGAGTTTATTATGCGGGACTGGGAGGTAAAAACAGAAGGCAATCCCTGGACACACACCATCCTGCGGGGTGCTGTCAGCAAACATGGCCAGTGCCTGCCCAACTACCACTACGAGGATCTGATGCTGCTTCATCAGCTTTACATGGAACGGAATCTGGTAAATCCGGCCTGCATTGTAGACGCTAACCACTCCAACTCCAACAAGCAGTACAAGGAGCAGATCCGCATTGTAAAAGAAGTGCTTCACAGCCGCCGCCACTCTGCTGATTTGAATTCCTTTATCAAGGGCGTTATGATTGAAAGCTATATTGAAGAAGGCAATCAGAAGATAGGGGAACACTGCTACGGAAAATCCATTACAGATCCCTGTCTTGGATGGGAAGATTCCGAGCGTCTTATTTACGAGATTGCAGAGGGCGTATAAACTTTTTTCGCCTGTGCCAGGACACACGTTCTTATGAAAGAAAAAACGAGGGTATCGCTCCACCATCTCATTTGATGATTTTGCGATACCCTCATTAAATCTTTTTCTCGCGAGTTTTTCCGCTGCCCTTAACAGGCTACAGCATATCTTTACTTATTTATGCAAGATATTTCTTCAGAGTTGCTCTTACCGCGCCGGTTCCTGCAATCTCTTCCAGGAACATTTCCTCAATCTTCTCACCGATTCCTGCTTCATACAAATCAATTCCAAAAATATTTGCATTAGACAGAATGCCCTTCAGCTGTCCCTTGTAGGTTTCCGGATGGCCTACCTCAATGCCCTCCAAAGCCTGTACCAGCTCCGGAACCATCGGATCTGCAGAGAGTTCAAACTTCTCACCATCATCCTGAACCCCCAGCAGGTAACGACACCAGCCGGCAATTGCCAGCGGAATGGCAGTCAGCTTCTTTGCATCGCCGTATTTTGCTACATAGGATTTGATGGTTTCGCCGTAGCGGATGCCTACCTTCTGAGAGGTATCGGTTGCAATACGCTGGGGCGTATCCGGCATAAATGGGTTAGGAATACGGACATTGATTACTTCATCTACAAATGCCTCCGGAGACAGGATTCCCGGATTGGTAACAACCGGCATACCCTCAACTGGACCAATCTGATGAACCAGCTTATTCAGCTCTTCGTCTTTCATCTCATTGGCAATCAAATCATATCCCAGAACACAGCCATAAACTGCCAGAGCTGTATGCAGCGGATTCAGACAGGTAGTAACCTTCATACGCTCTACCTTGTTTACAGTATCACGATCTGTCATATAAACGCCTGCCTTTTCCAGAGCCGGACGGCCATTGGGGAATTTGTCCTCAATAACCAGGTACTGGGGACCTTCTGCGTTTACAAACGGAGCGATATAGGTTTTCTTGGAGGTAATAACCGGAGCCATACCCTCAACCCCTGCCTTTTCCAGCTCTTCACATACAGAATCAGCCGGTCTTGGGGTGATCTTATCAATCATACTCCAGGGGAATGCAACCTGCTTTTCATCGCAGAGATAGTCCACAAATTCAGCAGACACGAAGCCCTTCTTCTCCCACTCTTTTGCCATAGTTACGATGGAATTCTGCAGCTTCTCACCATTGTGTGAGCAGTTATCCATGGAAACAACAGACAGAGGATACTTTCCTGCCTGGAATCTTTCCCAAAGCAGAGCACAGACAACTGCCATCGCAGAGCCTGCCTTATCTGGGCCATTATCAATATCAGCCTGAATAAACGGGAAGAAATTGCCTTCTGCATTTTTCAGAGCATATCCCTTCTCGGTAATAGTAAAGGAAATCATCTGTAAATCCGGATTTACAAAAATCTCTTTCAGGCGGTTCCACTCTTCAGCAACACCAGACTGAGCCTTGATAGCCTCTGTCAGGGAACCCAGAACTGCCTTGTCGGTGGAGCCATCAGCCTTTAAGGTGACAGCCAGAACCAGATTGTCATAGGGCTTGTAAATCTTGTCTACTACGTCAAAATCAAAGGTCTCCACACAGGTAATTCCCTTGTCCAGAGCGCCTTCCTCAATCAGCTTATCTGCCAGCCCGCCAATAAAAATACGGAAAATATTTCCTGCGCCAAAATGCACCCATACCGGAGCTTTTCTCGTATTTTCTGCCAGCTTCTCCACGTCATAAGACGGAAGCTTAATGCCTGCAGCCTGCCATGCTGCCGTATCCTTTAATCCTGCTAATGTCAGTTTCATATCGTCACACTTTCCTTTTTGGTTTCGTTTACTGGTCACTTTATCAATGTCCGCACAAGACTCCCTCACTGAAAGTACTGCGGATACTGCTCCCGAAGAGCTTTTTCATCAACTTTATAGCGGTTTAAATGCTTTTCCATCAGCTGTCTGGCCGCCTCCTGGTCATGGGCTGCCACTGCTTCACAGATATTTCTGTGATCGCTCATCCACAGATGCTCCTTCACTGCCGTAACAGCCAGACTGCGAACCCGGTCAAAATGAACCGTAATGCTCTGCATCATCTCATAAGCCTGCATCCGTCCTGCAATCTGAAACAGCAGGCGATGGAATTCATCATCCATTTCCAGAAGCCTCTCTGAAGAGCCATGCTGATAATAAAACTCCTGAAGAGCAACACTCTCCTTCAGCTGCTCTAGCTGCTCCTGTGTCGCCCGTTCACAGGCAAGCTGCACCACTGCTACCTCCAGTACACTGCGGACAAACTGCGCCTCCTCTACCAGATTGTAGTCAATTGGCGCTACCACACTGCCTCGCTGGGGGTATATCTCAACAATTTTAACCTTTGCCAAATCCAGCAGGGCTTCCCGGACCGGCGTCCGGGACAGATTCATCCAGGATGCCAGTTCCCGGTCGCTGATAACAGCTCCCGGTTCAAGTTCCAGAGAAATAATCTTGTCCCGAATCACCCGTTTTGCGTAATCACGTCCTCTTTCGTGGGGATATCGTTCTGTCAGCACCATGGTATCTACTCCCCCTTATTCTGTCCTGCGAAAAGCCGAAGAATCCTTTCCCTTCCGGTTTTCTTCAGCCTGAAAAATGACTTATTTGTTTGTCATTTTATCAATGGCTTCCCACAGACCATTTAAGTATACAGCTCCCAGAGCTCGGTCATACAGGCCATATCCCGGACGGCCAACCTCATCCCAGATCATTCTTCCGTGATCCGGACGAACATATACATCGTGAGGACAGGTATCGTAAACAGCCTTTACAATCTCAAACAGATCCAGATCACCAGCAGAAGACAGATGAGCTGCCTCACGGAACTTATGGTGTCCCAGATATTTTACATTGCGGATATGGAGGCAGGCAATCCGATCCATCTCGCCAAAGTGACGGATAATAGCCGGAATATCATTGTCCGGATTAGAGCCCAGAGAACCGGTACACAGGCACAGTGCATTTGCCGGTGAATCATGAAGAGCAACAATCTTGTCAAAATCTTCCTGGCTGTGAGAAATACGCGGCAGTCCGAAAATTGGCCATGCCGGATCATCCGGATGAACAGCCATCTTTACGCCAACCTCTTCACATACCGGAATTACTGCATCCAGGAAATACTTGTAGTTCTCACGCAGCTTGTCCGGAGTAATGCTCTCGTATCTCTTTAAAGTAGTCTCCAGCTCAGCCAGACGCTCCGGCTCCCATCCCGGCAGGGTAAATCCGTTGCAGTTTTCGATGGTATTCTTTACCAGATCTACCGGAGTCATATCGCCTAATTCCTTCTCATCGAAATACAGGCTGTTGGATCCGTCCTCCGGAATCTCTCTGGCCAGGTCAGTACGCAGCCAGTCAAATACTGGCATAAAGTTGTATACAATAACCTTGATACCGTATTTTGCCAGATTGCGGATTGTGGTAATGTAGTTTGCAATATACTCGTCACGAGTAGGAAGACCCATCTTAATGTCCTCGTGCACGTTAACACTCTCAATAACCTCACACTCCAGACCTGCTGCATGAACCTCGTCTACATAAGCCTTGATCTCTTCCTCGGTCCAAACCTCTCCGGCTGCCTTGTAATCCAGAACGCCCATCAGACCGCTCATACCCGGGATCTGGCGAATCTGCTTTAAGGTAATGGAATCACTGTCAGAACCATACCAGCGGAATGTCATTTTCATATTGCATGTCCTCCTTAAAATAAAATTAAAATATAGTTTTCCTGTTTGCGCTCCGGTCATACACCGAAAGCCTGCTGCTGATCTGATTATATCACCATTTTTTCTATTGGTCAACTAATATATTAGTATTTTATCGGAAGTTTGCACGATATTTTTTCTAAAAAACCTCTGTCTTTCCCTGTTTTGTCGTAATACACGCTTTCTATACAGGCAACAGCAAAAATAAGAACATATTCCTGTCATGTAGCTTCCTGCCAGAGGTCTTGTGATTTTACAAATTTTGCGATATGATATAGTTTAAAGTTTCCACAACTGTTCAGGAAACAACCGCTGACCTGAACGATTGTAGGTTTTTCAAGAAAAGAGGATATTTTTATGAGACCTGATACCATTGTTACTTCTTCCAGAATTGACAAATCTATTTTCTGCCATTTTGCCATATTTGATTCTATGGTATTCCGCAAACATTTCCGTTCCCCTGCCATTTTTGCAGGCATTATGGGTGTTTTCGCCTGCATTTGCTACACCCAGATCGGAAAAGCAGAGCAGGCCGCTCTTTTGGGAAATGTGCTCCTGGCCATAGGCCTGATTCTTCCAGCTGTATATTTCGGACATTTTTACATGGATCTTCAGGCTCAGTCTAAGAAGCTCAAGCTGGAGACCCCCAAACATGTCTATACTATATCCATGACAACAGCGCCGGACGGCATCACCATTGTAACCCCTTCCGGTGAGGGCGGAACCCTTCGCCTCCGGTGGAAAAATATTTATCAGGTATACCGGGTAAAAGACTGTATCTATTTTTACATTTCTGCCCGTCAGGCATTCCTTCTTCCTGAGGGACAGAGTAATGTGGAGACCGACGAGCTGTGGACATTTCTGGGAGAAATGCTTCCGGCTGAAAAGGTTATTGATCGAAGAAAGCATTAAGATAAAGGAGCGCTGCAAAACAGGTGATTACTCACCTATGAAGCAGCGCTCCTTTATCTTTTCTATTGTAGCTGTTCAGGATGGGGGCATTACTAATTATCATTCTTCCTACAGCGACAGTCCTCCTCTCGCCCTCGCTCTTCGGTCCATTACAGACTGAATAACAGGAACCAGGAAAATTGCCACAATTCCTCCTGCAAATCCATTGTTATACAGGTTCATTCCACCGTAAACAATGCCCACATTCAGCGCTACAGAAGAGTGAAGGAAGCCTGCGAGAACTCCCGCAAGGATACCGAACTCCCCGGCAATCGGCGCCAGTGTTGTTGAAAGGAGCAGAGCCAGCTGTGCAGACGGATCCGTAATGGACCAGTTTTTCGCCACGCTGGCCAGGCACACGCCTGCCATAACCGGAAGAATATTTCTCAGATGCTTTCCTGTAGCGCTAAAGCCTACAACCGTAAAAATACTGCCTATGGTTGGGCCGTTCAGCTCGCCGCCTAAAGCCACCAGAATAATCATGGATGCCAGGCCGTTGACTCCCATATTGATCAGAGTCGCACTTCCGCCCTCTGTCTTATAATAGTCCGTTCCGCCCAGGCCATAGCATTTTAAAATATTCCTGTATCCCCGCACAGCCTCCTTTTTTCCGGAAAGAACGCCGTAGAGAATCATTCCTCCAAAAAGTACGAAGAGCAGCGCCAGAAACATGCCATTATTTCCTTCAGACCAGATCAGCCTGGACTCAATGGTAATGCCAAAGGATTTAAACATAGAAACAATTACCGTGGCGATAATGCCTCCCGCAAACCCCACATTATAAAGAGAATATCCCTTGTGAGAATAATGAACATGGGTACACAAAGGCGGAAGTACAAAGCCGATTACCGTACCAGTAAGAATACAAAGCCCCATTCTCACCGGAATCGGCAGCTCCCACATCTGCATGACCTGTGTAATAATCGGGGAAAGGCTTGTCCCATAATATCCAATATAAATATACCGGGACACTGAGGTTCTGTGATACCGGGCATAAAGAAATACACCCAGCATAATCGCCCAGATATTCAGAAGATTTTTTCCGAACAGAGAAAATCCGAACATCAGACAGGCAGAGGTGATGGTATGTCCGTCAAAATCCATCCCCAGCCCGTATACAATTCCAATACTTACTAACGTCAGGATGCCGGCATTGACAAATGCAGCTCCTACTCCTCCAATAATAAAATAGTCTGTAATCAGAAAATCCGGTTCCCGGATAATCGTAAAGATTCCCTGCAGAATCTCTCCTGGAGACTGCAGGAAAAATCCCACCAGGATAAAATATGCCGGAACAAGCGCCAGAAACAGAAACTGTCTGTCCCTCGACCGCGGCTTTTTTATATTCATCAGCTGTCCTTTCTGTTATCTGCCCGTTTTCCGGGCTGCTTTTTTCAGTTACAAGGGTTCCGAACGGCAGGGCATTTCTGCCGTCCGGAACTGTTGTTTTCTTTGAATCACAAGGGCATCTGTCCCGCAGAATTTACTATTTCATCAATCCCACAGCTGTAAAATATGCCAGAACAATCACACCAAGAACGATCCGGTAATATCCGAAAAGCTTAAAGTTATTTCTCCTGATATATCCCATCAAAAACTTAATGGAATAAACAGACACAAGAAATGCTACTACCATACCGAAAAACAGATAGAAAATCTCTACTCCGCTGAAATCAAACCCAAATTTCAGGATTTTCAGAAGGCTTGCGCCAAACATCACAGGAATGCCCAGGAAGAAAGAAAACTCCGCCGCCACCCCCCGAGAACAGCCCAGAATCATAGCGCCAAGAATCGTTGCCCCGGAACGGGAGGTTCCAGGAATCAGAGAAAGTACCTGAAACAGTCCGATATAAAGCGCAGTCTGATAGGTCATCTGTGCGGTTCGCTGAATAGGAAATTCTGTGTACTGGTTTCTGTTTTCCAATACAATAAACAAAACTCCGTACAGCACCAGCATAGCCGCTACCACATAAGCATTGTACAAATGGGCATCCAGCCAGTCATCCAGCAAAAGTCCAAACACTGCTGCCGGAAGACAGGCCACTGCAATCTTAATCCAGAGATGGACCGTGGCTATCTTCTGTCCCTGAGTTTTCCCTCTGTCAAAGGGATTCAGCCTGTGGAAATACAAAACCACAACTGCCAGAATAGCCCCCAATTGAATTACAACGCGAAACATTTTCATAAATTCTTCTGTGACATGAAGCTGGATAATCTCATCCACAAGAATCATGTGTCCTGTGCTGCTGATGGGAAGCCATTCCGTAAAGCCCTCCACGATTCCAAGCACCAGAACCTTTAAAATCTCAATAAAATCCATGAGCTTATTCTCCTTTTCTATTTTCAATCTGCCAGTCAATCGGTGTCAGTCCGTTCTTTTCCAGATATGCATTTGTCTGCGAAAACGGTCTGCTGCCAAAAAATCCCCGATAGGCAGACAGGGGACTGGGATGAGGTGCCTCCAGAATCAAATGTCTGGGATTCGTCAACATCACCTTTTTCGTCTGAGCCGGTCTTCCCCACAAAATAAATACCATAGGGCGATCCTGGTCATTTAAAATCCGGATAGCTGCATCCGTAAATTCCTCCCAGCCGATTCCCCTGTGGGAATTGGCCGCATGAGCCCGCACCGTCAGTACCGTATTCAAAAGCATCACTCCCTGTTTTGCCCATTTTACCAGATATCCGTTGTCCGGTATGTAGCAGCCCAGATCATCGTGAAGCTCCTGATAAATATTCACCAGTGACGGCGGAATCTCCACATCAGGCTTTACAGAAAAACAAAGTCCATGAGCCTGACCTACATTGTGATAGGGATCCTGCCCAAGAATCACAACCTTTACCTGAGACAGAGGTGTAAATTCAAAGGCATTAAAAATATCATTGGCATCGGGAAAAATCTGCCTTGTTTCATATTCCCGCTTCACGGTATCATACAGTTTTTTGTAATATGGCTTCTTAAATTCTACGCTCAAGGGCTCCAGCCAGTCATTTGCAATGGCTCCCATCTTTCTCTCCTTTTCTTCTTATCACTTATCAGTATCCTTCTATGTAACCATTCCGGACAGTCATAATTATCATGCTTTCCTGCATTGTTTTGAAGTCCCACGGACTTACAGACGCATCGGAAGCCCCCGCTCCCGAAGATAGCGCTTCAACTCCCGAATCTCCAGCTCCTTATAGTGGAACAGAGAAGCCGCCAGAGCTGCATCTGCACCGCCAACTGTAAGGGCATCGTAAAAATGCTCCTTTGTGCCTGCGCCGCCGGAGGCAATAACAGGAACGGAAACATTGGCGGCAACCAGAGCTGTCAGCTCATTATCATACCCTGCCTTTGTGCCGTCACAATCCATGCTGGTTAAAAGAATCTCTCCCGCGCCCATATGATCAGCTTTCATGGCCCATTCCACTGCATCCAGTCCCGTATCGATTCTTCCTCCGTTTTTATACACATTCCATCCAGATCCGTCTTCCCGTCTTCTGGCATCAATCGCTACCACCACACACTGACGGCCGAACTTGTCTGCCGCATCTGATATCAGCTCCGGCGTATTAATAGCCGAGGAATTAATGGAAATCTTGTCAGCGCCCCCTCGCAGAAGCCGCCTGAAATCCTCCACTGTGCGGATTCCTCCGCCTACTGTAAAGGGTATAAATACGGTTTCCGCCACCCGGCGAACCATATCCACTACGGTTTCCCTGGCATCTGAGGATGCCGTGATATCCAGAAATACCAGCTCATCCGCACCGGCTCTGTCATAAGCCGCTGCAATCTCCACCGGATCTCCTGCATCCCGCAAATTCACAAAATTGACTCCCTTAACCACTCTCCCGCCATGAACATCCAGACAGGGAATAATCCTTTTCGTAAACATATGCCCATCCTCTCTTCCTTATCCGTCAAAGGCTGATAAAATTTTTCAGAATCTGAAGTCCTGTATCACTGCTCTTTTCCGGATGGAACTGGCAGGCAAATACATTTCCCGTTTCTACTGCTGCATGAATCACAACGCCGTAATCTGCAGAAGCCGCCACAATCTCCGGATCTGCAGCTTCCAGATAATAGGAATGGACAAAATATACGTAGGGCTCCTCTCCCAGCCCGGAAAACAGCCTGGTTTCTGGACGGAGGGTAAGGGAATTCCATCCCATATGCGGAATTTTAAGTCCCGGCGTATTCGGAATCCTGCGGATTTTCCCCTTTAGAATTCCCAGGCCGGGAACGCCCTGACTTTCCTCACTTTCCTCAAACAAAAGCTGCAGTCCCAGGCAGATTCCCAGAAAAGGTGTCCCCTTCTGCACTACCTGACGGATAATCTCTACTAGTCCATACTGGTGAAGCTTTTCCATGGCATCGCCGAAAGCGCCTACTCCTGGAAGAATCACCCGGTCTGCTGCCAGGATCTCCTCTCTGTCTCTGGTAATCACAGTCTCCTCCCCAAGAGCCTGCAGCGCCTTTTCCACACTTTTCAAATTTCCTGCATCGTAATCAATAATCGCTGTCATATTGTCTCCCCTTATCTCTTTGCCCCGTTTGATGTCAACAGTTTATCATACTCTCTTTTATTTCACAACAAATTTCCGTATCCATTCCGGCGAAAAGGCCTTCACTCCCACAGCCCGTTCTCCCAGCTCTGCCGATGTCTGCGGAAAGGTTTTGTGTACCCGGCAGAAAAATGACTTCTGGTTAAAAAAACAGGTTTTTTCAAAGGGGAAACGGATCACTCCCGGATTTTCAAATCCACATCCCAATTCCAGAATCACAAGCTCTCTGTTCAGAGTTTTTGTCAGCCACTGGGTATATTTTTCCCACTGAGGCAAATATCCTTCCTCAATATAAGGAGTTGCCTGAATCGTGTTTCCTGTCAACGGTGCGCCGCAGTGAGGGCAGATATCATCCGGTATTTCTCCCAGTTCCCAGATATCCTTCGTACAGCCCTCCGAGCACTGGCGCCAGTTTTCATTGCCGCAGGGCGCCACAATTCTCTGAAACCGGGTATCCTGCTCTGGACGCTTCTGCTCTTTTGGCGGAAAAAGGCGATCCATCAGGGCCATCGTCTCACTATCTGCAGAAGGGCAGGAGAAGGTCTCTTCCGGCTCCGGATCTGAGGATACTGCCCTATCCATCCGGCTTCCCAGAGCTGTATCAAAAATCATTCCGTCCACCGCCATGGTTACAATAAAATAATCCTTATCTTTTATTAATTCATAAAGACTGTCATAGGCAGACAGCAATTCCCTGTCATCGTTTATGTCCCGCTTCCACTCCTCCCCCAAACCGATCAAAACCTTGTCAGCTGAGGCGATTTTTTCTTTTACTTTCTCAATCAGTTCCGTATCTGAATAATGATCTGTCATATTTTTCTCTGTCCTTTTCTGTATTTTCCGTGTTCCTCTCGGCAGGTTCCCGCCCATTCCGGTATTTTCCTGCCTGCTCCGGCAGATTTCCGTAAAACACATTATAACATATTTTTATCCGCCTGTTCGATCTCTTTTTTCACTGATTTTCCAAGGTTTCCTCTTGCAATTCTTCTCTATCTGTTGTACGCTGTTTTTATCACCAGCAGGGAGAGATACCATGAAAAAAACATTATCCATCAGTGTACTTGCCTGTGCGCTGGCGCTGACTTTTGCAGTTCCTGCCCTGGCTCATGGCCGCCAGGCCTGCAGACAGGATCCCGTCTGCCAGGAAACCCATCTGTGTGGAGAGAACTGCTCCTATCTTGATGAGGATGGAGACGGCATCTGTGATCACCGTCAGGACTGTCCGGAAGACTGTCCGGCTTATTCATCCGCCGAAAACAATGACCAGCCTGACTGCCCGTACCGAGAGCAGGGCTCCAGCAGCGGACACCGCAGAGGGCATCATTCCGGCAGCGGTTATGGAAGACACTGCAGACGCTGAAACCGGCTGACTCTTTTCCTTTATTCAAAAATCCGGCAGAAGCCTTTCTTTCCAGAAAAGCCCTGCCGGATTTTCATGTTTTCATTCTTATTTCACGCCTTGCCAGGCCAAGCTTCCTTCCAGAATTCCTGGCTGCCTCAATTTCGCAAAATTTCCTGAAACTAACGCTTAATATCGTAGTTCATGTTCATCAGATTCTTAATGGAGTTTACATCATCAGTAATATTGGCATCTCCGTGGATGGTGTGCTTAATTGCACTGCTGGCTACAGCAAAATTAATCATATCCATTGCTTTATATCCATGAATCATTGCATAAATCAGACCACTGGCAAAGGCATCTCCGCCTCCTACCCGATCCAGAATATTAAAGGTAAACAGCTTACTTTCAAAGGTATGACCCTCATACCACATAAAGGCCTTTAAGCTGTTTTCACTTCCGCTGTGAGCATAGCGGACATGGCGGGCAATACACTGAAGATTCGGATAACGATCAATAAAATGCTGGAAAATCTCATCCTGCTGCTCATAACTGGGCTGTAAGGGCACACCGTCCTTCCAGTCTCCCTTTCTATGGTTTTCCTCATCCTTCCACAGATGATATGGCTCAATCCCCAGAAGCACATCAATATAGGGCAGGCACTTGGTACAGAAGTCCCGGGCCTCCTCCCAGCTCCACAGAAGGCTTCTGAAGTTTCCATCAAAGCTGACTGTCAGTCCTTTTTCCTTTGCCACGCTCAGACATCTCAGAATCAAATCACTGCAGTTCTGAGACAAAGCAGGAGTAATACCACTTAAATGCAGCCAGTCATAGCCGTCCAGCAGCTGCTCCACATCCAGACTGCTGAAATCATACTCAGCCATTGCGCTGTGCTTTCTGTCGTAAATTACTTTGCTGGGACGGATTCCATATCCAGTTTCCAGATAGTAGGTACCCAAACGCTGAGTCGGGGTCTCCTTTGGGCCTGTCAGAATCATCGGAGTGCAGTGTACATCACTGGAGCGAAGCCAGCGAACTGCGCTTTTTCCCAGGCTGTTATTGGGAACTACGCTGAAAAAGGTGCTGTCCACTCCCAGGTTGGCCAGAGCCATGGCAATATTTGCCTCGCTTCCGCCGTAGCTTGCCTCAAAATTTGTGGCCAAACGGATCTTCTCGTAATTGGGCGGTGTCAAACGCAGCATGATTTCACCAATCGTAATAAACTTTTTTGTGCTTGTAACATTCGTCCACAGAGGATTCTTATGTTCCATAAAATACCTTCCTTCCGGCCAGAAAATATGTAACAGTTCAGTTACGAAAATATATCAGCCTGTGTATAAAATTTTTCTACCATAAAATCATTTTATACGATCCACCGGTTTTATTCAATGGACAATCCCACAATTTCTATTTTTATTTTCTGAACATAATGTCAAAAAGGGGACTTTACAGAATAAATTTTCGTTATTCTGTAAAATCCCCAGGAAAATTCACCCTCTATTTTGTTAAAAACGTTTTTCTGATATCCGAACTTTTCCTACATCAGAGATTTGTAAAGCTCCTTGATCTCTGCAACAGAGGTATCTCTCGGGTTGCCCGGACAGCATGCATCTGCAAATGCAGACTCAGATAAGAAATCCAGATCCTCCTCTTTTACAATCGCCTTTAAGTCAGCAGGGATGCCTACGTCAGCAGACAGCTTCTTCACTGCGTCAACAGCTGCCTTGCGGTACTCCTCCTGTGTCATGCTGTCTGTACCCTCAACACCCATGGCTTTTGCAATATATTTGTACTTGTCTCCAGTGCAGGGAGCGTTGTACTCCATAATGGTAGGAAGCAGGATTGCATTTGCCACACCGTGAGGAGTATCATAAACAGCGCCCAGAGAATGTGCCATAGAATGAACAATTCCAAGACCAACATTGGAGAAGCCCATACCAGCTACATACTGTCCCAGAGCCATTCCCTCGCGGCCCTCCGGCGTATTGTCAACTGCGCCCCGCAGAGATTTGGAAATAATCTCGATCGCTTTCAGATGGAACATATCTGTCATTTCCCATGCGCCCTTGGTAATATATCCCTCAATTGCGTGGGTCAGAGCATCCATACCGGTTGCTGCAGTCAGACCCTTTGGCATAGATGCCATCATATCCGGATCAATAACAGCAATAACAGGAATATCATGGGTATCTACACAAACGAATTTTCTCTTTTTCTCTACATCTGTAATAACATAGTTAATGGTAACCTCTGCTGCGGTACCTGCTGTAGTAGGAACTGCAATAATCGGCACGCAGGGCTTCTTGGTGGGAGCAACGCCCTCTAAGCTTCTTACATCTGCAAATTCCGGATTGGTAATAATAATACCCACTGCCTTTGCAGTATCCATGGAAGAACCGCCGCCAATTGCAATAATATAGTCTGCGCCGGATGCCTTAAATGCAGCAACGCCTGTCTGTACGTTTTCAATAGTGGGGTTGGGCTTAATATCAGAGTAAATCTCATATGCCAGTCCGGCCTCATCCAGAACGTCTGTTACCTTCTTAGTTACACCAAATTTAATCAAATCCGGGTCAGAGCATACAAATGCCTTTGCAAAACTTCTTGTTTTTACCTCTGCCGGAATTTCTTTAATCGCACCTGCGCCATGATAAGATGTCTCATTTAAAACAATTCTGTTCGCCATAATAAAAATCCTCCTTTGGGATATGGATCAGAGCAGGTTCTTTCTGGAGCTGCTTCTGATTGCTTCATGTACTGTCATTATTTTAACAATGTATAGAAAAAAAAGAAAGTGACAAAACACAGGCTTTGTCACTTTCTTCTTATTTTTGTCAGATCTTCACAAATATCATTATGCATTGAGTACAATATTCTAAAGCAGCCCCAGCTCTGAAAAAACCTTTTCCAGCTTGGGAGGCATTGCCTCTACCAGTTTATAGGACATCTGTTCCGGAGAGTCCTTCATTCCTCCCAGAACCCATTTTTCTGTCATATAGACAGAACCTCGACAATACATTTCCAACAGAAATTCCAGTTCCTCACTTAAGGGACGGCTGGTCTTTCTTGCTATCAGACTGATATAAAACTGCAGAATCAGTTCAAAATCATGCTCTTTAACTGAGTTGTAATCATCAGAACGGAATGCCTCTGTAAAAAACGCCTTCTCACTGCGGATAAACTCAAACTTCTGGGTCAGACTCTCCCCTACAGTATGTCCCACACCAATCTGTTCAAAGGACTGAAGCACCAGCTTGTCAAAATACCAGTTGATCAAATCATACTTGTCCTTAAAATTCCGATAAAAGGTCTGGCGTGTCAGACCGCAGCCCTCCACAATATCCTTTACTGTAATCCGATCTACCGGCGTTGTTTTCATACACTCCTTAATAGAGGCCGCCAGCTTGTACTTTGTATTCAGGCCCTTTTCCTGTTCTGCCATCCCGTTTCCTCCCCTGCCGTTCCGGTTTTTATCTCTATTTTTCTGTCCTGTATGTTTTTTATTTATTGCTTCTGGCAGTCCCTCGTTTACCTTCTGCCTCAATTAGGAGCTGGTCTTCGCCGGTTCCTGGTTTCCGCGTCTGAATCCGGCCTGATTTTTATTTCTCATCACACACCTGGAAAATATAAAACTTCAGATAATAGGACGCCTGTTCTCCGCCTGTCCACAAAATCGGATGATCCGCTGCCTGAGTACGGTATTCCACCTGTCTCAGCCGTTTGTGAGCTCCTGCAGCCGCTTCCCGGATCGTTTTTGTAAACAGATCCGGATCCATAAAATGAGAGCAGGAGCAGGTCGCCAGATAGCCGCCATCCTTCACCAGCTTCAGTCCTCTGATATTAATCTCCCGGTATCCCTTCACCGCATTCTTAATAGAACTGCGTGACTTTGTAAATGCAGGAGGATCCAGAATCACCACATCATACCGCTCCCCCTTCTGCTCCAGTTCCGGAAGCAGATCAAACACGTCAGCGCAGACAAAAGATACCCGATCAGACAGTCCGTTTAACTCCGCATTCTCTCCGGCCTGATCCACCCCCAGCTGAGAGGCATCCACTCCCAGCACAGACTTTGCTCCGGCAATTCCGGCATTTAAAGCAAAGGAGCCTGTATGCGTAAAGCAGTCCAGCACCTTCTTCCCCTTACACAGCCTCTGAATCGCCAGGCGGTTATACTTCTGATCCAGGAAAAATCCTGTTTTCTGCCCGTCCTGTACATCCACCAGATACCGGACACCATTTTCCACAATCTCCACCTTTGTGTCAAAGGGTTCTCCTACAAAGCCCTTATATCGCTCCATGCCCTCCTGCTGCCGTACCTTGGCGTCACTGCGTTCATAGATCCCCCGAATTTCAATGCCCTCCTCCGCCAGAACCTTTTTCAGCTTTTCCAGGATCACTGGTTTCCACCGGTCAATACCAAGAGCCAGAGATTCGACTACCAGAACGTCACTGAATTTATCAACCACGATTCCCGGAAGGAAATCTGCCTCCCCAAAAATCACACGGCAGCTGGATGTATCTGTCACTGTCTTTCTGTATTCCCAGGCATTGCGAACCCGCATTTCAATAAAGTCTTCATTTACCTCTGTGTCCGCTTTTCTTGTCATCATGCGAACAGTAATTTTGGAACGGGTATTGATAAATCCCTGTCCCATGGGATATCCGTCAAAATCCTCCACACGAACCATGTCTCCGTTTTCATAATCACCCTGAATTTCTGCAATCTCATTATCGTAAATCCAGGCGCCGCCGGCCTTTAAACTGCGGCCCTCGCCTTTTTTTAATTTTACAGATGCGGTTGTCATAAAGACTCCTTCCTCTTTCTCTCTTCATAATTTTATACTGTAGTCTGACTTCTATTTTAACTGTTTAAAGGAAAATGGGCAAGAGCATCTTACCCTGAGAATGTTCTAAAATTTTTTTAGGTTTTTCACAATGTTTTTTGTGCATTTTCGCCAATTTATAGATGTTTTTTTTCACAGGAACGCCATAGACTTAACACTTCTTTTACGATATAATCAATTCATCAAATGAAAACAAAATATTTTTTGTTACCAATATGTATATCCTGGGGATTGGCCCAGAGTCTCTACCAACTGCCTACAGAGTTGACTACATATCTTATGTAGTCAGCTCTTTTTTTCCCTTTGTATAGTAGATTCTCTGCGTTTTCCCCTAATCTAAACAAAAAAACATTGGTTCAAAAAAGTAAGGAGGCATCAAAAAGCATGAATATGATAGGTCAGCAAGTAAAACGAGTGGATGCTTATGGCAAGGTCACTGGTGAAGCTAAGTATACTGCCGATCTGGAACCGAGAGATATTCTCCACGGAAAGGTTGTTCATTCTACTATCGCCAACGGCCTGGTAAAGAGCTTTGATTTAGAGGAAGCCTATAAGGTGCCTGGAGTTGTAAAAATCATCACCTGTTTCGACGTTCCCGACTGCCAGTTTCCTACTGCCGGCCATCCCTGGAGCGTAGAGACAAAGCATCAGGACATCTGTGATCGGAAGCTTTTAAACCAGAGAGTCCGGCTTTACGGAGATGACATTGCAGCTGTTATCGCAGAAGACGAGGTCGCTGCAGCACGGGCCGCACGGCTGGTTAAGATCGAATACGAAGAATACGAGCCCATTGTTACTGTAGAAGCTGCCATGGCAGAAAACGCCACACCGCTTCACCCGGATATCCGCAAAGACAATGTGATTGTTCATTCTCATATGACTATGGGATATCCAGATTTTACCTATGAAGAAGGACTGGAAAAAGCCAGAGAGCAGTATGGCAGGGAAAATATTGTGGCTCTGGAAGAAGAATATGACACTCCCCGGATTTCCCACTGCCATATTGAGCTGCCGGTTTCCTGGGCCTATGTAGACACCAACGGAAAGGTTACGGTTGTCTGCTCCACCCAGATTCCTCATATTGTACGGCGCTGTACGGCTCAAGCCCTTGGCATTCCTGTCGGAAAGGTCCGCATCATTAAGCCCTATATCGGCGGCGGCTTCGGCAATAAGCAGGATGTGCTCTATGAGCCGTTAAATGCATTTCTTTCCATGTCTGTAGGCGGACGGCCTGTAAGACTGGAAATCAGCCGGGAAGAAACCATTTCCGGCACACGCACACGCCACGCCATCAAGGGAAAATGCCGCGGCGTTGTAACAAAAGACGGAGAGATCCTGGCACGTCAGCTGGAAGCTTATGCAAACAACGGAGCCTATGCCTCCCACGGTCACGCTATCTGTGCTAACTGTGGAAATGTATTTAAAGATCTGTATCGGGATCGTCTGGGCACTGAGGTAGACTGCTGGACAGTCTACACCTCTTCTCCTACAGCAGGCGCCATGAGAGCCTACGGAATCCCGCAGGCTGACTGGTTTGCAGAGTGTCTGATCGACGATCTGGCTGATGCCATCGGCATGGATCCCTGCGAGCTCCGCCTGAAAAACTGCATGGAGGAGGGCTTTGTAGATCCCGCCAACGGAATTACCTTCCATTCCTACGGACTGAAAAAGTGCATCGAGGAAGGACGCAGACATATCCGCTGGGATGAAAAATGGAATGCCTACAAAAACCAGACCGGCCCTGTAAGAAAAGGCGTAGGTATGGCAATTTTCTGTTATAAAACTGGTGTACACCCGATTTCCCTGGAAACTGCCTCGGTTCGTATGGTATTAAACCAGGACGGTTCCATGCAGGTCTGCATGGGCGCTACAGAAATCGGCCAGGGCGCAGATACCGTCTTTTCTCAGATGGCATCTCAGACCACAGGAATCTCCTTTGATAAGGTTTATATTATGTCCACACAAGATACAGATATCACACCTTTTGATACAGGAGCCTACGCTTCCCGCCAGACCTATGTTTCCGGCATGGCCTGCAAAAAGTGCGGTGAAGAACTGCGGCACAGGATTCTGGAATACGCAGCTTATATGCTGAATCACGATGTATCCGATATGTCAAAAACCATTTATGCGGATACCGTAAAGGACGCTGCCGCAAAGCTGAGAGATGTTCTGGGACTAAACCCGGAAGAGGAAATTACAGAAGATATGCTTGATATTCAGAACAGCCAGATTGTTGTAAACGGCGGAGATCCGGTTCTCTTTGATGTAGCTGTTGTTGCTGATACGGCATTTTATTCCCTGGATCGCTCCATTCATCTGACTGCAGAGGTGACCAACCACTGTAAGGACAACACCTTCTCTTCTGGCTGCTGCTTCGTAGAGATTGAAGTTGATATGCCTCTGGGACTGATTACTGTAAAGGACATTATCAATGTTCACGATTCCGGTATTCTGATTAATCCGGCAACTGCCAGAGCTCAGGTACACGGAGGCATGAGCATGGGACTGGGCTACGGACTGTCTGAGGAACTTCTGATAGATGAAAAAACAGGACGCCCGCTGAACAACAACCTGCTCGACTATAAGATTCCTACCGCCATGGATACTCCGGATCTGAATGTTTCCTTCATTCAGCTTGAAGATCCTACCGGCCCCTTCGGAAACAAATCCCTTGGTGAGCCTCCGGCTATCCCGGTTGCTCCGGCTATCCGAAATGCTCTGTTAAACGCAACTGGCGTACACATGAATGTAACCCCGATGACCGCGCAGCGGCTCATTGAAAAATTCAAAGAAAAAGGTCTGATATAAGGAGAATGTTATGTTTGATATAAAATCATTTTACGAGGCAAAGGATGTGGCTGATGCCATCAGAGCCCTGGAAATGGATCCGGATGCAGAGATTATCAGCGGCGGAACGGACGTACTGATCCGGGTCAGAGAAGGCAAGGATGCAGGGAGATCCCTGGTATCTGTCCACAATCTTCAGGAATTAAAAGGCGTAAAGCTATTGGAAAACGGAGACCTCTGGATTGGAGCGGGAACCGCATTTTCCCATATTACCAATGATCCGCTGATCCAGAAATACATTCCCATGCTGGGCGATGCAGTTGATATGGTTGGCGGTCCCCAGATCCGCAACACCGGAACCATCGGCGGCAATATCTGCAACGGCGCTACCTCCGCCGATTCTGCCTCTACCATGTGGACTCTGGAGGCAGAAGTCTTACTGGAAGGACCTTCCGGAAAACGTGCAGTTCCTGTCTGTGAATTCTATACTGGTCCCGGAAGAACTGTCCGCGATCGCTGTGAGGTCTGCACCGGCTTTCTTGTAAAAAAAGAAAACTTTGAAGGCTGGACCGGACATTATGTAAAATATGGAAAACGAAAAGCTATGGAGATCGCAACTTTGGGCTGCTCTGTCCGGGTAAAACTCAGCGAAGACAAAAAACGCATCGAAGATGTTCGCCTGGGATACGGAGTAGCAGGTCCTACTCCGCTCCGCTGCCGAAAGGCAGAAGAGGGCTTAAAGGGATGTGAAACAACCGATGCCGATGCAGTTCTTACCTTTGGTAAGAATGCCCTGGAGGAGGTTAATCCCCGAACCTCCTGGAGAGCATCTAAGGAATTCCGCCTTCAACTGGTAGAAGAGCTGGCAAAACGAGCTTTATGTGAAGCCGTAAAAAAAGCAGGAGGTGCCGTCAATGCTTAAAATTGTACATATGAAAGTAAATGGAAAGGAAACAGAGCTGGCTGTTGACGAGCGGGAATCCCTTCTGGATACCCTCCGCACCCGCCTTGGTCTGACCTCCGTAAAAAAAGGCTGCGAGGTCGGTGAGTGCGGAGCCTGCACCGTTCTTGTAAACGGAGAAGCCATTGACAGCTGCATTTATCTGACCCTCTGGGCTGACGGAAAAAGCGTTATGACTGTAGAAGGCCTGAAGGGGCCTAACGGAGAGCTTTCTCCGATTCAGAAGGCCTTTATTGAAGAGGCTGCTGTTCAGTGCGGCTTCTGTACCCCAGGCCTGATTATGAGTGCTGTTGAAATTGTGGGAACCGGCAAAAAATATAACCGGGAAGAGCTGAAAAAACTGATTTCCGGACACCTGTGCCGCTGTACCGGATATGAAAATATTTTAAATGCCATGGAACGAATTGTAGAGGAAGTCTACCAAACAACTCATAAAGAAGAAACGACATCTTAAAGGAGGAGTACATCATGGGAAGATCTGCAAATGACAGCGTAAACTGCAGTATCAATAATATTTATCAGCTGGAAGGACGCGTCCCCATCGGAAAGGCGATTCCCTTTGGCCTGCAGCACATTCTGGCCATGTTTGTTTCAAACCTAGCTCCTATTACCATTATTGCCGGCGCCGCCCAGCCGGCTCTTTCCCAGGCTCAGGTCGCCATTCTGCTCCAGAATGCCATGTTTGTTGCCGGTATTGCCACACTGATTCAGCTTTACCCCATCTGGCGAATCGGCTCAAAGCTTCCTGTTGTTATGGGCGTGAGTTTTACCTTTGTAACAGTTCTCAGTACCGTAGCCGCCAACTACGGATATCCGGCAGTTATCGGCGCGGTTCTGGTAGGCGGTATTTTTGAGGGAACTCTGGGACTTCTTGCAAAATACTGGAGAAAAATCATTACTCCTGTTGTCGCAGCTTCTGTTGTAACTGCCATCGGATTTTCCCTTTTCACCGTAGGCGCCCGCTCCTTTGGAGGCGGCTATGCCGAGGATTTCGGTTCTGTTGAAAACCTCGCCATCGGTACCATTACGCTGGTTACCTGCCTGCTGTGGAACATTTTTGCAAAAGGTTATTTGAAACAGCTTTCTGTTCTGGCTGGACTGGTTGTAGGATATGTGATTTCCATTTTTGCAGGAAAGGTAGATTTAAGTCTTATCATGTCAGGCGGTCTGATTTCCCTGCCTCACCTGCTTCCCTTTGCTCCGGAATTCCATCCGGGCGCCATTCTTTCTGCCTGCATTATCTTCCTGGTATCTGCAGCAGAAACCATTGGTGATACCTCTGCACTGGTATCCGGCGGCTTAAACCGGGAAATTACCGGAAAGGAAATCTCCGGCTCTCTTGCCTGTGACGGATACGCTTCTGCCATTTCCGGACTGTTTGGCTGTCCTCCAGTTACCTCCTTCTCACAAAACGTAGGTCTGGTAGCTATGACTCATGTTGTCAACCGCTTTACCATTATGACAGGCGCTGCCTGCATGATCCTTGCCGGTCTGCTTCCTCCTGTAGGAAACTTTTTTGCATCTCTGCCGGAATGCGTTCTGGGCGGATGTACCATTATGATGTTTGGTTCTATCCTTACCTCCGGCGTGCAGATGATTGCAAAATGCGGCTTCTCGCAGCGCAACGTAACCATTATTTCTCTTTCCCTGGCAATCGGTATCGGATTTACTACCGCCAGTGAAAGCGGTATCTGGAGCCTCTTCCCGCAGCTGGTGCAGTCTGTATTTTCTGCCAATGTAGTTGCTGTTGTGTTTGTAGTTTCTATCATCCTCAGCCTGGTGCTGCCAAAGGATATGGATATAAAAAGAGTAGAAGAGAAATAAAAGCTAAATACCAAAACGAGCCTGTCCTGAAAACATAATTCAGCCACAGCCTGTAAGCAAGCATAATTAAGGGGATATCGCAAAATCATCAAATCAAATGATTTTGCGATACCCCCATATCTTATTTTTACATATCTCTGATTTCTGCTGTTTGGTTTATCTGAAATTGTCTTTCTGATTTTTAAGCAGTCTTCTTTCGCCAAAAAATATCTTTATTCATCATATTCAAATTCAAATCCGCTCCACACAGGAATTCCCGTATACTCTTTTGTCTGCTCCTCACCAGTCAGTGCCCGTATTGCTCCGGAAGCAAGTGCCTCCATCTCAAAATCACCGCCATACACAATGAAGGGAGCGATCCAGCCTGCATATTTCTTTACATTGGAGATAAAATCTTCATCGTTGGAAACGCCGCCAGTCATTACCACCGCGTCAACCTCGCCTTCCAGTACACAAGCATAAGATCCAATATACTTGGCAAGCTGGTAAGCGAAATTATCATATACCAAAGCTGCCCAGCTATCTCCTTTTGCAATGCGTTCCTTAATTTCCAGCATATTATCCGTTCCCAGTAGAGATACCAGACCACCAGTCTTGCTTATTTTTTCCTTCATCTGCTGTAGCGTATAGGCTCCAGAATAACACATCTTTATAACAGGCATCAGCGGAACATAACCAGAACGGTTGGGAGCCATAGGACCTTCTCCATTTAAAACGTCATTGGCATCCACTATCCTGCCTGACTTCTGGGCCGTGATTGAAAGACCACCGCCCACGTGGCATACCACCAGATTGCATTCTTCATATTTCTTTCCCAACTCCCGTGCTGCCCTCATGGCAACCTCCTTCTGATTCAGCACATGAACATGGGATTCCCGGTATATTCCTTTAATTCCAGTTAATCTTGCTATATCATCAAATTCATCGACATCAGGAGGATTTACCAGAAATGCTGGTTTGCCTGTCTCTTTGGCAAACGCATGAATAATCTGTGCCCCCAGAATCGCAGGGTGCTCCATCAAACGCCCTGAAGTACAATCTGCAAGAATCTTATCATTTACCGGAAAAATTCCGCCCGGAGTAGAGACCAGGCCTCCGGAATACGCAGCAAACGCATCCATATCGTTAATGTTAATCTGTTTTTTTTCTAATTCACATAGAATCGTCTCCACACGGTACGGCATCTGCTCACTGACACGGGCAAAGGACTTCAATCTTACCGGATCATGCTGCACATTTGCTTTAAACAATTTCTCTTCCCCGTCAAATACCGCTAATTTTGTCGATGTGGAGCCTGGACTTAATGTAAAAATTTTATATCCCATCATTATATTCTCCCTTCCTAAGCATTTGCTGCGGCAATAATCACCATGGCAATATCTCCCACGATCTCCTCTACCGTTGCACCTCTGGAGGAATCTGCCACTGGTTTTGCAAATCCAGATAAGGTGTGTCCATAGCCCTTTCCTTTTGCAAAAATCTGAATCATTTTAATACCAATGTTTGCAGCATTAAGTTCAGGGAAAATCAAAATATTTGCTTTGCCCGCCACTTCACTGGGACGGTTTACTTTTTTTTCTGCCACAGCCGGTATGAGCGCCGTATCCAGCTGAAATTCCCCATCAATCTTTAGATCCGGCCTTCGCTCCCCTGCAATCCTAATCGCTTCCAGAATTTTATCCACACTGGAAGCCGTGCCCGAACCACAGGTGGAAAAGCTTAAAAATGCACAGCGGGGCTCCCAGCTCATCAATGCACGAATATTATCACAAGAGGCAATGGCTATAGAAGCCAGTTCATCTGCCTCCGGTTCTGGATTCAACCCACAGTCTGCTAATGCAATACGATTCCCCTCAGATCCTTCAAAACCCGGTATCTCTGTCATTGCAAAAATCGATGGAACATCCACACCATCCTGCATACCAATAGTCTGCTGTGCAGCAAGCAGCACATCTCCTGTTGTGTTGATATGGCCACAGAATGTAGCGTCCACATCACCCACTGCCTCTAGAATCATGGCGTAATACATGGGATTTTTCATTTTTCTCTTCGCACCTTTTTCAGACAGCATCAGCTTTGGATAGGACATATACCTTGAAACAACCGAATCACGGTATGCTTCGTCGGTCACATCCACAATCTCCATGTCGTCAATCCTGACCCTCGCTTTCTGTGCTGTTTCCCGGATCACTGCAGGATCATTGACCAGCACCGGTATGCCGATTCCAGCATCAAGCACCTGCCTAGCAGCTAGAAGCGTCTTCTCTGCCTCACACTCAGGCAATGCGATTCTTTTTGGATTCAACTTCGCTTTATGAATCAGTTCTTCAATTAATACCATTCTAATCTGCTCCCTTCTTTCGTTTTTCTCCTGTAATCATTCGAATCAATGCACTTTGAAATAGGTCCACTCCAATTCCCACATATACCACGCCTACCACCATTGCCACACCGATCTGAATCGCAAAGCTACCGATCTCATCCATTGCTGCCGATGCCATAATCGTAAGGCCAATCGCCCATCCGCAAAGCCATGCAGGAAGAAAAATCCATTTTTTTAACCATGTACCCACAAGAACCGCCAGTCCGCCCATTGCAAACAGTATCATATATAGTTCTAAATCTGGATTCCAGTTCAGGCTGTCCATAATTACCAAAGCTACTACTGCCCAAAGATCCCCGCACAGAAATCCTATACAAATTTTAAAGGCATCTTTATATTTATTTCCATTAGTCACAAACAGACCTGCACAAATTAGTGCCACAGCGCCAGTCGTCACTCCGATATATGGTGCTGCAACCGCCCACAGAGGAGGCAATACTGCGATTCCAAGGGCTAATGTCATTGTTTCTGTCCACATTTTCCTACGTTCCATGTTTCTTCCCTAATCTTTCAACAAATATTCCTTCAGGATTTTTTCCGTCCTCTTAAGGATCATCTCCGCCCGTTGAGATAATTTAGGGCTATGAAGCGCCAGAATATCTTCTGGTTGTTCCTGATAACATGGCAAATTAAAATAATCCTCCATATATCCATGATGCATCTCTGTTACAATTTTCTCTGTTATCACAGGAACTCCTGCCGCTCTCAAAAGGGCGGCATATGCCGCCCCTTCCTCACAAAGAGCATCCCTCTCTGCCATAAACAAAGCTGTCGGAGCACTGCCTTTCAACATTTCTCTGGTTGCATATAAAGGAGAAATATATGGATTTCTAGGATCTTCTCCATTTCCATAAAGTTCCGTAAAGGCCTCCATCACTTCTACCGGAAGATTGGCAGGATATGATTTTTTGGAAGCCGGTGCTGTCACACCGTCCAAATAGGGATAGTGAAGGATTTGACACACCAGTCTGAACTCCTTTTTTTCTGCAGCCTGCATGGCTGTGACTGTAGCAAGCGTTGCCCCAGCACTGAAACCCATGACCGCCATCCTATCCGGATCTATTCCAAACTTATTACTATGTTTCTGTACATAATTTACTGTGTCATAAGCATCCTGAACTGCTGCCGGATATGGATACTCCGGTGCTTTCCTGTAATTCACCCCAATAACTGTGATACCTGTTTCTCTGCATATTCTCTCGCAAAGATAATCATCCTTTGCCGCATCCCCCAGTACCAGCCCACCTCCATGAAATTCAAAGAGCACTGCTCCAGGTTCCTCAGTTCCTCTATGCAGATATATCTCGATTTCCCGATCAGCAAGAGGTATCATCATCTGTTCGCCCCTGACAGGATTCTTCCGGATAATCTCCATAGTAGATTCCCGGAGAGACGGTACTATCTTACAAAAGCTTCTGGTGAATGTTCCCATATCCTGCTCCTTTTATCCTATTTTCCTTCTTGTTCTTTTGCCAAGGCAATCAACTGCTTTTCAACTTCCGCATCATCGCACTCTTTCTCATCGCTGATTCTGGAAATAACCAAAGCTCCGATTCCACAAGCAATGATAAAGATACCGTATCCTCCTACCCAGCTTCCGCCTGTCAGCATTTTTCCTAAAGTCAGCACAGCAAAGCCCATGCTCTGGATGATCGTTGCCAGAGGCGTACATACCCGGTTGGCAGACAGAAATTCATATCTTCCAAATTTTGAAATTACCATAGACGGCATCAGATTTGGAATACCGCCTGCAGTAAAACACAGACAGCAGGTTACAATCGTGCAGGCAATCTCAGGAAGCTTATCCAGCATCACTAATACAATCAAAATCACAATATATGCAATATTATAAAGAACCCCTGCCTTTTTTGTACCAATTCTTGTGTCAAGATATCCCCAGCAAAAGCTTCCAATCAGCCCAACAATTGTTGCTCCTGCAAGAATCGCTACCGGCTTGCCCACATTTTCAAAATATCCAGTGCTCATCATTCTGACAATCAGCTGACTCATAACACCTGCTGTAGTAGCCCACGGAATGCCAAATCCGATACAGATCATCCAAACCGACTTATTTTTCAGTAAATCTCTCATGGTATATCGTGATCTAAAATAGCGCAGAAGGTCAGTCTTTTTGCTGTCCGCCTTTTCAATTCTCTCCTCTGGCCGCATATTATCCGGATAACAGCCTTTCTCTTCCGGTGTATTCGTCAGCATAGTAAACGTTAGAACGGCAAGCAGCACCAGGATAACTGCCAGGACATAACAAAATCCCTTCCATCCAATTCCTCCGCTCATACACCAGGTTACAAAAGGCACCAGAATCATACTGGTAAGAGGCAGACCCATGGTTGTCCAACCCATAACAACTCCTTTTCTGGTCGGAAACCAGGAGCCAATAAAGCCATGGTGTACAGCGAAAGCAAGGCAAGTTCCAAATACCTGAGTGATAAACAGCCCTACCACATACATAGTGAATGTAGTGATATTACCCATAAAAACAACCCCTGCCGCCATACCTGCGCAGGAAACGGTAGCTACAATTTTTGTTCCTTTTTTATAGACCAGATTGGTAAAAAATACTCCCAACAGACAGCAGACAATACCAATAGGTGTCAGGACAGCAGTCAGCATATCACTGGTAACCGTCATCCCACTAGTTTCACTGAGCATTGCCGCCAGATTTAATCCATATCCATTGATTCCATCGACTGCAAATGCACTGTACATCATCTGATATAAAATGCAGATAATAATCAGGAACCACCCCCAGCTCCCAAAACTTACTGCATTTGTATTTGATTTTTGATTACTCATGACATTTCTCTCCTTTGCTCTCCCCAATAGCTATGGCATATGCTATGGCATACTCTGTATCATAGGACAAAGAAATCAGCACTTTTTCAATCCCTGCTTTTCTTGCATCTTCTTCGATCTTCCCATGCAGATTCACATAAGGCTGACCGGAATCCCAATTTAGTATTTCAATTTCATTTAAACTCACGTTCTCAGCGCTTCTGTTCAAGGCCTTGAATACAGCTTCTTTTCCAGCAAATCTAGTTGCAAAATAACAGAGTGGATTCTCACGGAGAGCCGCCTGGCGAAGTTCCTCCTCGGTATATGTCTTCCTTGCAAAAGGATCTTCCGGCTTCAGATATTCCGCCACTAGATGATCCATCTTTAAAATATCTGTACCAATTCCTCTAACCACAACTTATCCTCTCACTTTTTCCTTTTTATGTCAGAAAGAGCCATCCAGAATGGCTCTTTCTGGGTTTTGTTTATCGGTATACGTATTCCCCCGCCTTGTATTTCGGTGGAATCACCGGTACCTGAATAAAGGATTCATATTGTCCACCAGTATAAATGATTTGACGCCCGTGGTTATCTGTATCCCATGCCAAGGGCTCAAACCATCCCTCGCGGATATAATGTCCTGCAATCTGAATTCTCAGTTTTTCTCCCTTATGCCAGATTCTTGCAGAAGGTACAATCTCAATGTCAACGGGCACAATTTCTCCCGGCTCCACTTTCAATTCTCTTCTATGAGCCATCACCGGCTGTACCATGGTTCCCTTTACCACCTGACATTCCTTCGGATCCAATTCCCGGTGAGAAATACGGCATTTTCCCCACGCTCCTGGATGAGGCTCATTCAGAGTATACCACGGAATCCAGTTGCCCTCGGCATCTGCTTTCTGAATGTTGATGAACATATCCATATCATTGTAAGCCTCTGCAGCAACATACAGATGCAGATACATATATCCTGTCAATTCTGTATCCTCCTCAAAGGTCATATCAAATTCTACCTTCCCTGTATTGCCGTCATAGGCAACGGCAGCCTCCTGGGAAACTGGTGCCTCCGCCATGGTAAGTTTGTCCGGATTGGAAGCATCCAGATAGAACTTCTTGTACTGGGTTCTCTTTAACGGAAACTCATTCTCCCCACGTCTGATCTGGTAATCACAATCATAGGCATCCATAATATCAAGACGTACCTTCGGCGTCATCTCCCAGCCATTATGGATATCCTTTAAATAGCGGTCATAGAATTGTTTCAAATCTTCCAGATTCTCTGGTGTATAGGTATCCGGCCACTCAAAGTCCCGATGGGCACGAAGCCATTTTCTCTTGGATTTTGCTTTTCGGAATGCCTGGAAAGAGCCGCGCAGATGGAAATGAGAAAAACCTGCTGTCTGGTAAACTGGAATGTCCACTTTAGAGAAATCCGGGCGTTTATCCTCCCAGTATCCATTCATCAGCGGATATTTGACTGCCATATCCACCTGGCTGTCCACTCCACCAGTACCGGTCACCTGTGCAGAAATAAATTTATTAAAGGATAATGCTGGCACACCTCCCTCGTAGAAAGACTCACGATAAAGATCTGTGGTACACTCCCAGGGAGCAATACATTTCAGGTGAGGCGGCTGCATTGCTGCAATTCCCCACTGGTGCATTGCTACGCCTGAGTTTCCTGCCATACCTACATTACCGTTGCACCAATGCTGTGTAGCAATCCATTCAACAAAATCGTATCCGTCTTCTCTGTCCTGATGGGTAAACATATGTACATTTCCCTCAGAATGACCTGCACCACGCACATCCACATTAGCCACCGCATATCCCTGATAGCACCAATACATGGGATCCGGAGACTCAAATTTTGCCAGTTTCGATACAGTGTGAGGCGGAACTCCCATAATCTGCCACTCACTCATTCCTTCTCCCGGACGTTTTCCAAACCAGGACCAGGAAACGATAACCGGATACTTATGACTTTCATCCTTCGGACGGAAGATATCTGTGTAAATGGTCACACCGTCTCTCATCTTTACAGCCACATCCTGCTCGCAGAGAATTCCCGGCGCAGCCTCATAAGTACGAGGATTAAAAGCTGGACAAAATCCCTGTCCCATACGTGCCATCGGATCTTCGGAAGCCGCCAAATCCACATTTGGATCCACAGAAACTGGCTTTCTTGCGACCATATAAACCGCTTCTAATTCTTCTCCTTGGAAGGTTTCCTTTAATGTAAAGCGTTCACGCATATTCAACTCATCATCATGATCCGATTTTACAACATTCTCCTGTGCCTCTGTCACCTCTGCAGGTTGAGGAGCCAATGCCGGTGCTCCTGATTTTGGAAACTCCGAAGACAATATCTCCCCGCTCTCATCCAGAGACTCTCCTAAACACTCTGTCAGCACATAATCCACTGCTTCCCCAATGGTCTTTTGACGACGGAAAGACATATAGGGAATCTCAATATCAAACTCATCCTCCAGATACGTCGTAATCTGGGAAAAATGGGTAGACTTTGCATTACAGTCCTCTGCAAAACGAGTAATCTCTGTCAACTCATCTGCTCTTTTACCGAACAACGGTGCTGCACGCTCTACCAGTTTTTCATAAATTTCTTTTCTGATGCTCATATTCTTCCTCCTTTTTGTTTATAGCACAATAGCAATTGATTTGCTTTATTATGTTGATTTTGTAAAAACCTTCTCAAATTCTTGCTTTTTATAACTATATTATATATAATACAACCAGTAGAAACCATGTGTTCCAAACTAAAGCAGTGCTGTTCTTGGCCTTTATTTTTATGTTATAACACAATCATTGTTTGAAGAAACATTGATCCGAATCATAGGGGAATTATTATGGAATTATCAAAACTGATCCACAAATTACATTATATAAATTGTTTTTGGAAACATACAGCCAACTCCAGTACAGAGATCTATCAATGCTGTTGTCTGAAAGATGAAAATACACTGAGAGAACATGTTCTCTATCTCTGTACTCCACAACAATTGGATAAAGAAATGGACAGGAGTGAATACAATTTCTTGTGTATTTTCTCTGATCCACAAACTTCCTGCAGCGTACTGTATCAAAACGCTAATTATATTGAACTGTGTGAGGATGCAGAACTGAAGACGGTCGAATCACAGCTTCTTGATATTATGATTCGCCATCAGATGCTTGCAGACCATATGCATCTGATTATACAGATTTTTCATGATAATTTAGGACTTCAGGCTTTAACAGATGCAGCCTATGATATTTTAGGTAATCCTATCCTTATCGCAGATAATAGTTATAAGATTCTTGCTTCCTGCATGAATCCGATCTACAGTCGCCCTGACCTTGATGTACAGAAAGAACTAGGTTATATGCTGGAAAACAATATTGCAGCCATGAAGCAGGATCGTATATTTGAAAAAGCCAGAAAAGCCCATTATCCTTATTACTGCAAATCAAAGGGTGCATCTGAAGGCTGGATTACTGCTATGGTTTACATACATAATATTGAAACAGCCCACATCGCGACAGCAGACAGCAACCGCCTGTTTACGCAAGAAGATTTCGAGTTTATCGACTTTCTCTGCCGTATCGTATCTCTGGAACTGCAAAAAAGCGACTTTTATAAAACAAACCGCTCGATGATGCACAATTTTTTTCTTTTAGAACTGTTGGACAATCATGTTCTGGATCTGGCAACCATTTACAGAAGGGCTCAGTGTCTTGGTTGGACCAATACCGAGTATCTCCGGATTATGACAATTACAGATAAAACAGCAGCGATTTTTGATCAGAAAGCACGATTGGTCTCCCAGCAGATGACAACGCTGTTTCCCGTGTGCCATTGGGCCATTTACAAGGGACAGATCATATTTCTGATTGGTACTCCTGACCCTTCTCCAGAAAGGTTCCGTGCTGATAAGCGCTTATCCGATTTTCTAGAAGTAAACCACCTGACAGCATCCTTCTGCCGTGCCTTCCACAGTCTCCTTGACACAAAACAGTTTTACGAGGAGTCCCTGGTAGCGTACCAGTTAGGCCAGCGTTTTTCTCCGGAAACATGTATGTACTTTTACACAGATTATATCTGTCATCATATCGCTGAAATCCTGTCAGAACACAGCAGACTGTCTAATTTCTACCACCCGGTCATCGATATAATCAAGGAATACGATAAGCAGCACAATTCTCGTCTTCTGGATACGCTAAAAGAATATCTTACCTATCCCGATAACCCGGGACAGGCTGCCGAGCACCTGTGTATTCACAAAAACACACTGTTCTATCGGATTGCAAAAATCAAAGAACTTTTTGCCTTGGATCTGTCCAGTGGGGAAGAGCGCCTGAGCCTGCATATGAGCCTAAAATTTATGGAGTCAGAGAGGTGATCGTGCTCCCATCACCACTCCGGCTCCATATATACCTCTGATAAAAAAGTACCCTAATAGTTCAACATAGTTTCTTTTCTATGTCTTACTATTAGGGTAAAATTTGCCTTATTCCTTACGGCATACTGGAATACAGCTTCCCTGGCTCCAGGTTTTTCCCCTTAGCAGCAGCCATTTCACTAACTGTTACCAGCTGAAATCCCCGATTTACCAGTTCCGGAATCATCCGGACTGCCGCATCGCCGCTCTGGCTGTAAAGCTCGTGCATTAATACAATATCTCCGTCCTTTACCTTACTTAGAACAGCCTGAACCGTCTTATCTGCATTTTTCGTTTTCCAGTCTAAGGTATCAATATTCCACTGAATCATCGGCATATTGACATTAGCTTTTACTGTATTGTTTACATTGCCGCCGGGAAGCCGCATCAGCTTTGGGCGAACGCCGCAGGCTGCCTCAATAGCGTCATTGGCCTGACTGACCTGAGCCTGAATCTGTGCCGGACCCAGCTTCTGGAAATACTTGTGATTCATAGAATGGTTGGCTACCTCATGTCCTTCTGCTACCATTCTCTGTACCTCAGCTGCGTAGGAGCCAACCCGTTCTCCTACCATAAAGAAGGTTGCTTTTCCGCCATACTGGGCCAGACAATCCATGATCCTGTTTCCTACAGAGGGCTGGGGACCATCATCAAAGGTCAACGCTACCATAGGTCTTGACGGATCCACCACGCGGCCAGAAGCCGCCGCTGCTGCCTGTTCACCGCTGACTGCCTCTGCCTGCGCCATACCCTGATCTGCAGGGAACAGCTCTCCGGAAGGAACTCCCTCCGGGCTTTCTGTCCCGCCCTGTTCGCCCCCGGCTGCCGGATCCGAAAGAGACTGCTGAACCTGTCCCGGACTGTCCGCTTCCCCTGCTGTAATCACCGGGGAGGAAGCAGGGCCTTCACTTTCCGTAGCCGGAGCCTGCTCATTCTGAACTGTGTTTGGAGTCTTGCTGTCTCCTGCATTCTGCCCTCCTGGTCCGTAAAAATGAACTGTCTCAGAACCTCCTCCCGGTACCTCTGCACTGTTTTCCTGTGCTGCACCCTGACCTGCTGTAATCACAGCTGAGCCATATGTATCAAAGGACTGCTCTGCTGCCAGTACCGGCTGAGAAGCAAGTAGAGCACAGGCTGCCGCAGCTGCATAAATGAACCTCAAATGTTTCATCACTATAACCTCCTGAATTCCTGTCTGTTATGCCCTCAGTATACATGATACTACTATGAAAAACAAGTCCCGGGAGCCGCCCTTTCTCTCTCTTTTTATAACTGTTCAGGACAGCATCTTCTTGTGCAGCTTTGCCAAAGAAGAAGCATCAGAGCTTCCTCCGATGCTTTCTTCTTTACCGTCCCCGCAGATAATCAAGCACTGCCGCTATGGATTTTTCCCGCACTGGAATCGTTCGCTCCGGCTCCTGAATATGCTCCAGATAATGAGCGTCCGAATTGCTGATAATCCGGCATCCTTCCAGATAAGGATTCTCCCGCCTTATCTGATGAAGCTTCTTCAAATCCTTCAGTTCAGCTGTTTTAAACCGGCTGTCCGGCGGTACAAATCCCAGATTGGCAATCAGACTGTTGGCAGATTTCTCCACATGGGCCGGAAACATGACGCCGCCGAAATCCTCAGTCAGCTCCCACAGCCTGTCAAAGGAAATATCCGTACTGTTAATCAGAAGATTCGGCTCAGTTGCCACACAAATATCCTCTTCATTGCAGATCTGCTGCTTTCCAAAAATCTCCTCCCGGTTGGGAAATTTCATCAGCCTCTCATACACATATCCGTCAAAATTTAAGGCTGCCTCCAAAGTCGGAAACAGACATACTGCATGAACCTCCTCCGAGGTATTGATCTCCATTCCCGGAATCGCCAGCACACCATATTCCTGTGCAAACTTCATCACCGCCGGACAGTTGCGGCAGCTGTTGTGATCCGTCACTGCAATCACATCCAGACCTGTAACCGCTGCCATTCCTACAATATTGCCTGGTGTCATATCATCATCCCCGCATGGGGAAAGGCAGGAATGAATATGTAAATCATAGCTGAGATTAACCATGAAGCTGCTGCCAAATCCACAGGGCTGCTTCAAATACAGGCAGCTCTGTGGCCAGAACGGTAATTTCCTGCTGCTGTGCCTTTTTCAGGGCAATCTCGTCCAAAGCAGCCCCCTCTCCCATAATCACGCAGGCCACATCCGCCAGCGTTGCCACTGCCAGCGTATTCATATTCCCCATTACAGTCACCCACGCACAGCCGGCAGGCGCCCGTCCCATAGCCACGCTGAGAAGGTCACAGCAAAACGGAACTGTGATTTCCCGCTCTGTTTCATCGCCTTCATGAATCACCGAAAATTTTCCGCTGTCAAGCAGCTGTCTTACTGTCATACACTGTCCTCCTGATTATCATCTTTATTGTCCAGCCGTGACATCTCACTGTAGATTCTCTGAATATATTCTTTCATAATCCTCAGTGTCTCCTGTCCTCCGGTATTTCCTGCATGAAGATCATCGGCAAGGATTGCGACTTCTTCGGAAAGCCTGTGAAGATTTTCTCTCAGGTAATACACACAGTCATTTTCACTGGCCTGTCCCCTGACAATATCCTCAGCAAGAGCCTTGCAGGTAGGTGCGCCGCAGGAACCGCAGTCCAGCCCTGGAAATTTCTTACACAGCCGCTCTGCCTGATTCAGTCTGGCAAAGCTCTCCATAATATTCTCCCCCAGATTAAATACTGGCTCATACTGTACGCCCACGGTCCAGGGCACAATTGTTTCCGCATGTTCTTCATTTTCCATGTGACTGCGGGCCACAGGCATATACTTGCGCAGACGCTTCAGCTTTACCTCTGCCACATATGGATTTTCCACGGTAAGAACACCGCCGACACAGCCGCCGTTACATGCATTCAGCTCTACAAATTTCAGGTGAGAAAACTTCTGATCCTCCAGATCCTCCAGCACCCGAATCACATTCTCAATTCCATCAGCAGCCAGGTAGTTTTCTGTAAAAAGCCCCCCGGCTTCTCCTCCGCTTCGTCCCCAGCTGATGCCAATCTTTCCTGAGGTACTTAATTCCAGCCCCTCATCTCCCACAGCCTTCATATGAGAAAGCAGCTGAGGATATACGTCCTTAATGGCAAGTACACAGTCTATCTCGCTCTTCTCTGTTCCCAAAGGAGCCTTTGCATAAGTCACCTTGGAGGGGCAGGGGGAAATGAAACAGATGCCGATATCCTCTCTGGCAAATCCCGTCCGTTCCATGGCTTTTTGAGCTGCCATAATAGCGGCTACCTCCACCGGCGGCTTTAAAGGAAGCAGGTGGGGGATCAGATTTGGAAATCTAACCCGAATCAGCCGCACCACAGACGGACAGGCTGTGCTGATCAGAGGAAGCTGTTCCTCGTGAGTCGTCAAATAGGTTCTGGTCGCTTCTGATACCAGCTCCGCCGCTGCACTCACCTCAAAAACATCGTCAAATCCCATCATCAGCAATGCATTCAGAACAATATTCACATCATCCAGATTGTTAAACTGACTGTACAGCGCCGGCGCCGGCAAAGCCACAGTATATTTAAACTGTTTCATAACCTCCAGCTTATCATAGGTTGCCTTTTTTGCATGATAGGAGCAGACTCTGATACATTCTCCACAGTCAATACAAAACTTGCTGTTAATCTGCGCCTTACCGCCCCTCACCCGGATAGCCTGGGTCGGGCACCGCTTAATGCAGTTAATACATCCCTTACATAAATCCGCGTCCAGACGGACGGAATGATAGAATTTATCCATTCTGTCTTTTCAACCTCCAAAGCCCTATGCCAGGTTTACCTCCATGGTAATGGTGGTTCCCACTCCCAGCGCTGTCTCTATTTTCATGTCATCCGTATATTTTTTCATATTGGGCAGTCCCATACCGGCGCCAAAGCCCAGACTTCTTATCTCGTCTGGTGCAGTAGAATAGCCTGCCTTCATAGCCAGATCAATATCCGGAATACCAGGGCCCACATCAGCCAGAATCATCCGAATCTTCTCCGGACTGATCTCCACAGTGATTTCCCCTCCCTTGGCGTGAATCACCATATTAATTTCTCCCTCATACATGGCAATCGCCACCTTGCGTACTGCCTCCGGGCTCACCCCAAGCTGCTTTAATTTGCTTTTCACATCGCTGCTGGCTTCCCCCGCCCGTGTAAAATCATCCGGCGGGATTGTATAATTCAGCACAATTGCTTCACTCATCAGATCGCACCTCCGCCAAGTCCTGCCTGATACAGCATACCGCAGGAAGAAAACATCCTGTGGCCGGTTTCCATTACAATCAAGTCCCTCTCCTTCGCCATATCAAGAATCGTCTGATCGGGCTTTTTTCCCCGCACAAAAATCAGGCAGACAATGTCCAGCATCTCTGCAGTCCGAATTACCTGAGGATTGCACAGACCTGTCAAAAGCACGGAATGATCCTTGGAAAATGCCAGAACATCACTCATCATATCTGATCCACAGGCGCTGCGCACCTCCCGATCCAGAAACTCTTCTCCTGTCAGCACCCTGGCGCCCAGTATTTTCTGTACATCTCTTGCAGTCATTGCATCGCCCTCCTTTTTATGATACAGCTGCACTCCTTTCTGTCTCGTCATACAGCTGATCACATTCCTCAACTTATGCTTTTAGAATACCATTGAACATATGAATGATCAACATAATTTCTAAAAACCTTTTTGATTTTCCCCGTTTTATTGTAGCTTTTTTATCAGTTATATGATAGAATATTAGTTATATTTTACAACGACATTTTGTATAGGAGGAATAAACATGGCTTGCAAAAAAGAAGGTGTTTCCTTCAGCGGTACTCCGGAGCAGGAAGCGGCTTTAAAGGAGGCAATCGCAGAACTGAAGGACACAAAAGGCGCTCTGATGCCCATTATGCAGCGGGCACAGGATATTTACGGTTATCTTCCCATCGAAGTTCAGACCATGATTTCTGATGAAACCGGCATTCCGCTGGAGAAAATCTATGGTGTTGCCACATTTTATGCACAGTTCGCACTTCAGCCCAAGGGCAAATATCAGGTTTCTGTCTGTCTCGGAACCGCCTGCTACGTAAAAGGCTCCGGAGCAATTTTCAGCAAACTGGAGGAATTGCTTGGCATCACTAATGGAGAATGTACCCCGGATGGTCGGTTTTCTCTTGATTCCTGCCGTTGTGTAGGTGCCTGTGGACTGGCTCCCGTTATGATGATTAATGATGAAGTATACGGACGTCTGACACCGGATGATATTCCCGGCATTCTTGCCAAATATCAATAAGGCCTATGATGCCTGAAATTTCTTTAAATATTCTGGATGTGGCAGAGAACTCCACCAGGGCCAAAGCCTCTCTGGTTGAAATTACTGTAGATGCCGATACCGCCTCTGACCGTCTGACCATTGTTATTAAGGACAATGGCTGCGGTATGACCGAAGAACAGGCAGCCCAGGTAACGGATCCCTTTTTTACCAGCAGAACCACCCGCAAGGTCGGGCTGGGCGTTCCGTTTTTTAAATATGCGGCAGAAAGCACCGGAGGAAGCTTTTCCATCGAATCCAGACCAGGTAAAGGCACTGCGGTAACCGCCGTATTTGTCCTTTCCCACATTGACCGGATGCCCCTTGGAGACATAACCAGCACCATTCATACGCTGATTGTATACCATCCCGAAACGGACTTTCTTTACCGGTACAGCTATAACGGCACAGCCTTTACTCTGGACACCAGAGAATTTCGGCAGATTTTGGGAGATGTTCCCTTTAACACACCAGAGGTATCCGAATATATCAGAGAATATCTGACAGAGAATAAACTGGAAACTGACGGCGGCGCCTTTTACTGAGGAGCGCCTTTAGAACAGCACAGCCCTTCCCCCTCTTTGGGATGGAGCGGCTGCTGAAGCTGTAGATTTGGAGGATTACATGAAAAGTCTTGAAGAATTAAGAGCTATCCGTGAACGGATGCAAAGCCAGGTAAGTATGCGGGCAGAAGATCATACCCATACCCGTGTTGTTGTCGGCATGGCTACCTGCGGAATTGCCAGCGGCGCAAGACCCGTTCTGACTGCCCTGTCCAATCTGGTTCAGGAAAAAGGTCTGACTGACCGTGTTTCCGTAACCCAGACCGGATGCATCGGATTATGCCAGTATGAGCCTATCGTGGAAGTTATGGAACCTGGAAAACCCAAGGTTACCTATATTAAAATGACCGCAGAAAAAGCTGCAGAGGTGGTAGAGCGCCACTTAATCGGCGGCCATATCGTAGAAAACTACACCCTGAATTCTGCAGATATCAAATAAGGAGGAGCGCCAATGTATCGTTCACATGTATTGGTCTGCGGCGGAACAGGATGTACTTCCTCCGGAAGCCAGCAGATTATGGAAGCCCTGAAAGAAGAGATTAAAAAAGCAGGCCTGGAAAACGAGGTTTCCGTTGTTCAGACCGGCTGTCACGGCCTGTGTGCACTGGGCCCAATTATGATTGTTTATCCGGATGCCAGCTTTTACTCCATGGTAAAGGTAGAGGATATTCCGGAAATTGTCCAGGAACATCTGTTGAAAGGCCGGGTTGTTACCCGTCTTCTGTATCAGGAGACCGTTACTCCTGCTGGTGTAAAGGCTTTGATTGATACAGATTTCTACAAAAAACAGCACCGCATTGCCCTGAGAAACTGCGGTATTATCAACCCGGAGGTTATTGAAGAATACATCGGTACCGGCGGCTATGCTGCTCTGGGTAAGGTTCTGACTGAAATGACTCCTGACGATGTCATCCAGTGTCTCTTAGATTCCGGTCTGCGGGGCCGTGGAGGCGGCGGATTCCCCACTGGCCTCAAATGGAAGTTGGCCAAGCAAAATGACGCTGATCAGAAGTATGTCTGCTGTAACGCCGATGAAGGTGATCCGGGCGCATTTATGGATCGTTCCATTCTGGAAGGAGATCCTCACGCTGTACTGGAGGCCATGGCTATTGCCGGTTACGCTATCGGAGCAAATCAGGGTTATATTTACGTTCGTGCCGAGTACCCCATTGCCGTTGAGCGTCTGAGAATTGCCATTAACCAGGCAAGAGAAATGGAGCTTTTAGGAAAAGACATTTTCGGCTCCGGCTTTGACTTTGATATTGATCTGCGTCTTGGCGCAGGCGCATTTGTCTGCGGTGAAGAGACTGCTTTGATGATGTCCATTGAAGGCAACCGCGGCGAGCCCAGACCCAGACCGCCCTTCCCGGCTCAGAAAGGTCTGTTTGGAAAACCGACCATCTTAAACAACGTAGAAACCTACGCCAATATCCCTCAGATTATCCTGAACGGACCGGAGTGGTTCTCCTCCATGGGTACAGAGAAATCAAAGGGAACAAAGGTATTTGCACTGGGCGGTAAGATTCACAATACCGGTCTGGTGGAAATCCCCATGGGTACCACCCTTCGCGAGGTTATCGAAGAGATCGGCGGCGGCATTCCCAACGGAAAGAAATTCAAGGCTGCCCAGACCGGCGGACCGTCCGGCGGATGTATCCCGGCAGAGCATTACGATATTCCCATTGACTATGACAACCTGATTTCCATCGGCTCCATGATGGGCTCCGGCGGACTGATTGTTATGGATGAAACAGACTGTATGGTTGATATCGCCAAGTTCTTCCTGGAGTTTACCGTAGAAGAATCCTGCGGCAAATGTACTCCCTGCCGTATCGGTACCAAACGTATGCTTGAGATCCTGACCAAGATTACCAAGGGCGAGGCTACCATGGAGGATCTGGATAAACTGGAACAGCTCTGCTATTATGTAAAAGAAAACTCTGCCTGTGGCCTGGGACAGACTGCCCCCAACCCGGTGCTTTCTACCCTGCGCTATTTCCGCGATGAGTATGAAGCTCACATCAAAGAAAAACGGTGTCCGGCAGGCGTATGTAAAGCCCTTCTCTCCTACCACATTGATCCGGATAAGTGCCGTGGATGTACTCTGTGCGCCCGCACCTGTCCCAACAACGCCATCATCGGCTCTGTACGGAACCCGCATGTAATCGACACCGACAAGTGTATCAAGTGCGGCGCCTGCATGGAGAAATGTAAATTCGGCGCTATCTACAAAAAGTAATGGAGGAGAATGGATATGGAGAATATTACAATTAAAATTAACGGCATTGAAGTAAGTGCTCCAAAAGGCTCCACCATCCTGGAAGCAGCCCGTCTGGCTCACATTGAAATTCCTACTCTCTGCTTTTTAAAGGATATCAATGAGATCGGCGCCTGCCGTATGTGTGTAGTGGAGGTTAAGGGAGCAAAAAGCCTGGTTGTAGCCTGTGTATACCCCATCAATGCGGGTATGGAGGTATGGACCAACACCCCGAAGGTACTGGAATCCCGCAAGAAAACCCTTCAGCTTCTGCTTTCCAACCATAATCGCAGCTGTCTGTCCTGCGTCCGCAGCGGAAACTGTGAGCTGCAGCAGATGGCAAAAGAACTGGGCGTAGAAGACGAGGGATATTATGACGGCGAGCATACTCCGTCCTGTATTGATGACAGCGCGGTTCATATGATTCGTGACAACAGCAAGTGTATCCTTTGCCGTCGCTGTATTGCTGTCTGTGAAAAGGTACAGAATATCGGCGTAATCGGCGCAAACGAAAGAGGCTTTGCCACCTTCGTCGGCTCTGCCTTCAATATGGGACTGGGCGAAACCAGCTGTGTATCCTGTGGACAGTGTATCGCTGTCTGTCCTACCGGTGCCCTTCAGGAAAAATCTCAGGTTGATGAGGTTCTTGCAGCGATTGCAGATCCTTCCAAACATGTGATTGTTCAGACCGCTCCCGCTGTGCGGGCTGCTTTGGGTGAAGAATTTGGCTATCCCATCGGAACCAACACAGAAGGAAAGATGGCTGCCGCCCTGAGAAGAATCGGTTTTGATAAAGTATTTGACACCAACTTCAGCGCAGACTTAACCATCATGGAAGAAGCCCATGAATTCCTGGATCGGGTACAGAACGGCGGTAAGCTGCCTCTGATTACCTCCTGTTCTCCGGGCTGGATTAAATACTGTGAACACTATTATCCAGATATGACTGAGAATCTGTCCTCCTGCAAATCTCCGCAGCAGATGTTCGGCGCAATTGCCAAATCCTACTACGCAGAGAAGCAGGGACTGGATCCCAAGGATATTGTATCTGTTTCCATCATGCCCTGTACTGCAAAGAAATTTGAAGTACAGCGCCCGGACGAGGCAGCCAATGGCGTACCGGATGTAGACTACTCCCTGACAACCAGAGAGCTGGCCCGCATGATCCGCAAGGTAGGCATCCGCTTCCGCGATCTGCCGGACGAGGGCTTTGATGCACCTCTGGGACTGGGTACCGGCGCAGCTGTTATCTTCGGAGCCACAGGCGGCGTTATGGAAGCAGCTCTGCGTACTGCAGTAGAAACCCTGACTGGTGAAGAGCTCCAGAGCCTTGATTTCACAGAAGTCCGCGGTATGGAAGGCATCAAGGAGGCTACCTACCCAGTTGCCGGCATGGATGTAAAGGTTGCCGTTGCTTCCGGTCTTGGCAATGCGAAAAAGCTTCTTGATAAAGTAAAATCCGGCGAGGCAGAGTATCACTTTATCGAGATTATGGGCTGCCCCGGCGGCTGCATCAATGGCGGCGGACAGCCCCAGCAGCCTGGATATGTGCGCAATACCGTAGATATCCGCGCTCTGCGCGCCCAGGTACTCTACGATTCCGATAAGAATAATCCGATTCGGAAATCCCATGAGAACCCGGCCATCAAGGAACTGTATGCAACCTACTTAGGCGAACCGGGAAGTGAAAAGGCTCACCACCTGCTGCACACAACCTACATTAAGAGAAAAATAAACGAAATCTAAGCTACTTTATTTTATTTCTGTCATAGACAAAAAGAGGGTGTTGCAAAATATGGTAATCCTACTGGATATAGCATTTTTCTTGTTATGCAAACTGCCATATCTGGAGTGAAAAACCTGTTTTGCGACCCCCGCTTCCTTTTATATGGATCTTCTGAGTGCTCTATGTTTGGATTAGATACGTCATTTCCTCATCGCATACTCCATTCCTACCTCTCTTTGATCTTACTATCGCTTCATCCAATTTTTAGAGAGGCTTTCCTATAATAAACTATTCCACCATAATCCCTAATCCATATTTTTTATTTTAGGGCGCAATACTCAAGAAAGTATTACTTAGTACAAACTCACGCAAATAGTTTTTCATTAAATCACTTTTTCACTATAACGCAACTATCTCTATCATGTAAAAAAATATATCTTGGCACATTACTGCACTGGATCGCAGCAACGGCTGCGCCAGCAGCTATTTTTCTCTTCCACCCCATGGCGATCCTCGCGGAACGTTTTTGTATCATAGCCCGCCGCGTTTCTCTGCCACATAAAAACTGCCGCCGAGGATAACCAGACATCCCCGGCAGCAGCCATTATTTTTTCAGAAACTATTCCATTAAAAAGAATCCATTATTCTCCTCTGTGCATATGCAGATCGTCCAGACCCTTTTCCTTCAGGTTTGCAAATACCTCTCTTCCGTCTGCCTGTCCAATCAACAGATCACGAGCCTTCTTTGCCTCCTGCTCGGTTTTGTGCTTGCTGGGGCCTCCTACACAGCCGCCTACGCATGCCATTCCTTCTACAAAGTCAGCAGGCAGTTTGCCTACCTTCATCAAAAGCAAAGCCTTCTTACACTCTGCAGCACCGTTGCACTTCATAACATTCGGCTCAATACCTGCATTCATTTCCTTGAAGCACTGTACTACTGCATTGGTAACACCGCCGGAATTTCCGAAACGTTTTCCGAATACAGAGCTGTCCTGATAGGTATTCTCCTCCGGTTCCAGTTCTACGCCCTTTGCACGCATCATCGCACGGATTTCGCCAAAGGTCATCGCATAGTCTGCATTATCTTTAATATTCAGATCCAGTGTCTCACTCTTCTTTGCAATACACGGCCCGATAAATACTGTAATAGTCTCCGGATTCTCTCTCTTCAGCATACGGGATATTGCACACATAGGAGATACGGTTGTGGACATATTATCCAGAAGCTGCGGGAAATGCTGCTTGATCATATTAACAAATGCAGGACAACAGGATGTGGTCAGCTTCTTGCCTTCCTTATATGCTTCATTCCACTCCATTGCCTCAAAGGCTGCTGTCAGGTCTCCGCCTAAGCCAACCTCGATCATATCAGCAAAACCAACCTTCTTCAGAGCGGTTCTCCAGCTGGCCATAGTAATATCTGCGCCAAACTGTCCCTCTGTTGCAGGAGCAACCATAGCAACTACCCGTTTTCCAGCCTTGATCATCTTAATTACATCCACCATAAAGGTTTTTGTTCCGATTGCACCGAAGGGGCAGCTGTGAATGCAGGCGCCGCACTGAATACATTTTTTCTCATCAATTATGCAGATGCCGTTCTCATCATAGGTAATCGCATCTACTGGACATACCTTCTTACAGGGACGCTCCAGATGTGCAATTGCATTGTAAGGACAGGCATTGGCACACATACCGCACTCTTTACATTTGTTGGGATCAATATGAGCTCTTGTCTCAGTCATGGTAATAGCACCGAATTTACAGGAATTCTGGCATGCCTTACCCATACATTTCCGGCAGTTATCGGTTACAGTATAGGAAGCAATGGGACACTCCTCACAGGCTGCGCCAATAACCTGAACCACATTGCGGGTATCCTTACCGCTAGTAGGACACATTCCCTCTGCCAGGCGCACTCTCTGACGGATGATCTCTCTCTCCTTGTAAATACAGCACCGGAACTGAGCCTGCGGTCCCGGGATCATCTGATAGGGAATCTCTTCCCGTTTCTCCTCCAGCTCACCCTCCCAGGCCAGCTTTGCTACCTCGTAAAGTACGTCGTGCTTTAAGCGTAAAATTGTTGCGTCATTTGTTACCATGATTTTTCCTCCTCATATACTCCTAATAGTAAGTAACTGTAACTTTTTTTCCCATTTCCTCTGTTACATGCTTTAGCTGCTCCACCAGATTCTGGCGAATACCCAAATCAAAGGGCAGTCCCGGATTCTGGTAGGCACTGTTCATAGCTTTTCCCACATAGAGATGAAGCTCGGTACAGTCTTCAATCAACATCTTTGCCACCATGGATGCGCCGTTCGGTTTATCCAGCTCCAGGAAAAATTCCTCTGTTACGGCTTCTTTTTTTGAATAGCGCCGCAGAAGCTGAATCACACGGTTTAAGGTCAGTACACCCTCTGTCACCAGATCCATTCCTTTCATATAGGCAATGGGCGGGATATCCGGGTCTACATAGTCCATGGATACGTCAAGAGGCCTGTTCAGCACCCTTGACACAATGGTCGCGCTGGTTCCGCCGCAGACTACATATCTGGTAGATTCATCACCACTCATAAAGTCTGCGACCATTGCCTCATCCTGAGCAGGATCCCTTGCAGGGCCTGTCATCAGGTGAACCGGTTTTGCATTGATAATCCGCATACAGGCTACTGTTGTGTCATCACCAGGCCGGTACTGATACAGCTCATCACATGCCTGGCAGATTGCAGAAGCCAGCCGGACAGCTGAAACTGTCAGTCCATACTGTTTCACAGCATAGGCTGCAATATCCTCCCACAGCCATCCAAAATTCAGCAGCTGTCCTACCCCCGCATGAACGGTACCGTCGCTCATCAGAATCAAGGCATCCCCCTTCTGAACCTTAAAACGGTATTCGTTAATCTTCTTTCCCTCTACCTCCCGGATATTCTCCGGAATTGGAATCAGCTTTCCATTGCGGATAAAAATACAGCTGGGATTATCAAACTCCACCAGGTAGGCATCTCCGCTGTGGAATACCTGCAGAATACTGAAGGTAGCATAAGCCACCTGCCGTACCTGACAGATCGGCAACGTCTGCACAATGGTCTCCACACACTCCTCCAGAGTCGCGCCGTTTAAAAACATGGTTCCCAGAATTTTGGAAGTCAGAGTAGCCAGAATATTGGCCTTTACACCGCTTCCCATTCCGTCTGCCAGAATCAGAATATTGGAATCCTCCGTCTGCAGCATTTCCACCTTATCGCCGCAGAGCACCTCTGAAAACTTGTTCAGGCTTTTATACGCAACGTCTACGGTAATCTCCATCTACCTACCTCCGTTATCGCTGCCGTCCTCTAACAGACTCCTGCAGAGCGTTGTCAGGGTTGTCTTTGTCTCAGCTGTAGTTTCTCCCAGAAGACCTGCGATCTCCTGGGCAACCATCATCTGCTTATGAATAACCTTCTGGGCCAAATCAATGGTATCCAGCTTTTTCTCATAATCCAGGCGAGCCTGCTCTTCCTCTTTCGTAATGTCGATAAAGGTGGCCAGAACCACGTTTTCCTTTTCTATGTATACAATATTCTGAAGGGTATCCAATTTTAAATCCGGATAGCTGACCTTTTTTCCATGAATATTCTGATGGGTATCAAATACCCACTGGAAGTCCACCGGATCAATAAACTCGTACAGATACATTTTCAATGCCTCTGACCGGGTTTTGCCGAAATACTTCTCTCCAACAGCAGAATATTCCATAATCTTCATGTTCTCATCTACAATGAGCACCACATTGGGCGAAGTTTCCATAACCAGATTGGCAAAGGACTCCGACTTCTCATACATAAACGGAATACACATGTTCAGCTCCGCCTTCCGCTGGAATACTGCAATCGCCTTTTCCCGGCAGGTCGGATATCCGCAGGCTCCGCAGTTTAACTCATCCTCCGGATAAAGCTTTCCTGTCATCGCCAGAATCTGCTGAATCTCCTCATTGGTTGGAACCGGCTCTTTCGGTGAATGATCGGAAAATACCTTCCGCAGAGAAATTTCCTCCAAAACCGGTCCTGTCTCCTCACATGGTACAGGCTCTCTTTGAATGGCGTCCTCCATATCCAGCTTCACCTTAAACCGGGAAACTGGACTGTTGGTCACAGTAGGTCCCTGAATACAGCCGCCGTAACACATATTCATTTCGATGAAGCAGCCTTTAATCTCGCCCCGTACCAGACTTTCGCACAGCTCCATACAATGGGTTTCCCCGTGAACATAAAACTTACGGTAATGATCCACCGTCTTCTCTGTTGCCAGAACAGAATTCACCACACCGCTGGATACAGGATACAGGCGGTTTACTCTGGGATTCATAGCTGTAAACGGCATATCCTCACAATCCTCAATCACAATATCCTCGTCTTCCAGCCAGCGATTCATATCATTAAAATTCAGCACCGCGTCAATATATCCGCTGTGACGGGCATCCTGAGCCTCTTTCTTCTTGGCAATACAGGGCCCTAAAAATACCACCTTAATGTCCGTTCCCAGATGCTTTTTCAGCATCATGCCGTGGGCTATCATTGGCGATACTACTGGAGCCATCCACGGAGTCAGCTGCGGATAATATTTTTCAATCAGATCATTGACGCTGGGGCAGCAGGTAGTAATAATATTTTCCATAGTGCCCTCTTCCAAAAGTCTGGCATACTCGGCTGTCACCAGAGCCGCACCCTCGGAAGTCTCACGCACATCTGCAAAGCCCAGCCGTAAAAGAGCGGACCGAACCTGGCCGATGGTCTTGTATTTCAAAAGGCCCATATAAGCAGGTGCAATGGAAACAATTACCTTTTCTCCTCTTCGGAGCATCCCCTTTACCAGTTCCAGATCACTGACCAGAGTCTTGGCTGACTGAGGACAAATCTGAAGACAGCGTCCGCACAGAATACAGTTTTCCGGTATAATCTCCGCACGGCCGTCCTTTACCATAATGGCTTTCACTTCACAGTAGCGCACACACTTGTAGCAATGCCGGCACTTGGTGGCCTTGAAGTCAATAATCGCCATATTTACAGCCTCCCGAGAATCTCTTTTTCAAAGAACTCCTTTGTAGTTTCCGGAGATAAGGAGTACAGGGTTCCATCAACGGTCACACAAACTCCATTCACGCAGTTTCCAGTACAGAATGCACCGTTTAAATCTACTTTATCCGATACTCCATGTTCTTTTACCAGCTGCTGCAGCTGCTGGATAATTTCTCTGGAACCTTTCAAGTGACATGCGCTTCCAATACAAATTGTAACTCTCATAGCTTATCCCTCCATAATGATAAATAGTAACGTAACGATATGTAAAACCCCTCTGTCCAAATTTCTGTCACAGTTACCCTTATTATCTCATATTGACATATTTTTATCAATTAGTTTTTTGCACAAATCCTTGTTTTTTATGGTATACAAAGCAGCTTTTGTGCTATAATGTCTTTGTTCGTGCTAACCTGTAAGACTGAAATCCATAAATCAGCTCTGACGGAGAAGACGGAATACAACAAAACACGCTTCTAAAGATACACGAACAGAAAGCGAGGATAACTATGATGAAAAAAACCTGGTCTGCAGCAATGGCCGCACTTATGATCGGCTCTCTTTTAAGCGGATGCTCCGGCAGCAAGACAGCCGCTCCATCCACCACAGCCGCTTCCTCTGAAGCAGCCACAGAAGCAGAAACCACCATTGAGGCTTTTACGGAAGAAGAAACGGAAAACAGCCAGACAGCAGCAGAAACTCCTGGAGAGGGAGAAGGCGCTGCAGAAAGCTCTGCCGCCCAGCCGGTAGACTCTGATGTTATTGTCCGTATCGGCTCCTTAAAGGGACCTACCTCCATGGGGCTGGTAGAGCTGATGGACAAGGCAGAAAAAAATGAGGCTCTGTGCAATTATGAATTTACTATGGTAACAGCGGCAGATGAGCTTCTTGGAAAAATGGTAAGCGGCGATCTGGACATTGCCCTGGTTCCCGCCAACGTAGCTTCTGTTCTCTACAATAAAACTCAGGGCGGTATCTCCGTTCTTGACATCAACACTCTGGGTGTACTGGACATTGTAGCATCGGATTCTTCTATCCAGTCCATTGCCGATTTAAAAGGCAAAACCCTTTATCTGACTGGAAAAGGAACCAGTCCGGACTATGTCATCCGCTATCTGCTGAGTGAAAACGGGCTGAGCGAAAGCGATGTAACCCTGGAATACAAATCAGAACCGACTGAGGTTGCCGCTGTATTAAAAGAGCAGCCGGATGCCATCGGTCTGCTGCCCCAGCCCTTTGTCACTGCAGCCTGTGCTCAGAATGAAAAACTGAGTATTGTGCTGGATCTGACCAAGGAGTGGGAAGCCCTTCAGGGAGAAGGCGGAAGTCGTCTGGTAACAGGAGTAACCGTTGTCCGCAACGAATTCCTCAAAGAAAATCCGCCTGTTATTGACACCTTCCTGACAGAGCACGCTGCTTCCGCTGCCTTTGCCAACGAAAAGCCGGAGGAAGCCTCCCAGCTGATTGCCGCAGCCGGAATCATCGAAAAGGCTCCTGTGGCCCAGAAGGCGCTGCCTTACTGCAACATTGTCTGCCTGACCGGCGAAGAAATGAAGTCTGCCTTAAGCGGATATCTGCAGGTACTCTTTGATCAGGACGCCAAATCTGTCGGCGGAAAACTTCCTGGAGATGAGTTCTACTACATCCAGTAATACAAAAGGGGAGCAGCTATGAAAAACCGGATATCACCTCACAGAATTTTTGTAATTCTGTTCTGGATCGCCCTCTGGCAGCTTGCCGGCATGGTCATCCAGAACGACATTATTTTTGCAGGGCCGGCGGACGTAGTCCGCTCCCTTTCTCTTTTGCTTCCCTCTGCCGAATTCTGGATCTCCATCATCCACTCCTTCGGAAAAATCACCCTGGGTTTTGCAGCCGCCTTTATCGCCGGAATCCTTCTTGGAAGTCTTGCCTTCCGTTTTCACCTGCTTCGGGAACTGCTAGAGCCTTTAATGCTTCTGGCCAAATCCATTCCTGTGGCCTCCTTTGTCATTCTGGCCCTCATCTGGATTGGCTCCTCCGGTCTTTCTGTGTTCATTTCCTTCCTGGTCGTATTTCCCATTCTCTATGTAAATACCATTGCCGGACTGGAAAGCACGGATCTTAGACTCAAGGAGATGGCTCTTGTATTCCATGTCTCCCTGCCCCGTCGCATTCGTTTTATTTACCTGCCGGCTCTGATGCCATACCTGATCAGCAGCTGCAAAATTGCCTTGGGAATGAGCTGGAAATCAGGAATTGCCGCTGAAGTTATCGGCGTTCCTTCTCATACTATCGGAGAAAATCTTTACATGGCAAAAATCTATCTGGCCACACCGGATGTTTTTGCCTGGACCATTGTAATTATTCTGGTCAGCGCCTTATTCGAAAAGTTCTTTCTGTGGCTCATCACATGGATAAAGCAGAAAAATGAACAGTATCAGCCCAAAACCAGCCTGCGGCGTGCTTCTGCTTTACAGAACGAAGATTCCGGCGAAGAAAATGTCCTTTCTTCCGGCTCAAAATCTTCTCCGTCAGCTCCCGCATCTGTCTCCGGACTGTATAAGGCCTATGGGGAGCTTCCTGTTTTAAAGCATCTGGATCTCTCCTTTGCCCCTGTCGGAGTCTACTGTCTGATGGCTCCCTCCGGCGCCGGAAAAACCACGCTTCTTCGTATTCTGCTGGGTCTGGAAAAACCAGACAGCGGACAGGTGCAGATGCCCAGCCCCGTCACCGCAGTCTTCCAGGAAAACCGCCTCTGCGACGCCTTTTCTCCACTGGATAATGTGCTGATGGCCGCCGGGAAAAGCCTTGACCGTCAAACTGCCTATTCTGAGCTGTGCCGCCTCCTTCCGGAAGAGGCCATACTCCGCCCCTCTTCTACCTTAAGCGGAGGCATGAAACGGCGTGCAGCCATCGCAAGGGCCCTTTTGGCTCCCTCCCAGGCCATTATTATGGACGAGCCCTTTACCGGCCTGGACGAAGAGACAAAACAGACTGTCATCGACTATGTAAAGAAAAAAACAGCCGGAAAGCTTTTGCTGATAACCACCCATCAAGAGGAAGAAGCAGCAGCGCTGGGCGGCCAAATTGTAAGGATTTAAGGTTTGCAGGAGGTCATTTCCATGAAAATACTAAATTTTGGTTCCTTAAATATTGATAAGGTTTATCAGGTAAAAGATTTTGTCCGCCCCGGAGAAACCATTTCCTCAAAAAAACTGGATTTCTTCTGCGGCGGAAAGGGTCTGAATCAGTCCATTGCCATTTCGCGGGCAGGCGCCCCGGTCTACCATGCAGGATGTATCGGATATGACGGAGATATGCTTTCTGATGCATTGACTGCCAGCCACATTCACACGGAATATCTGAGAAAGCTGGAGATTCCTACCGGTCATGCTGTAATCCAGGTATCTGATACCGGACAAAACTGTATTCTTCTTTTTGGAGGCGCTAATCAGGCAATTACTTCAGAGCAGATCCGTGAAACGCTTTCTCATTTTTCAGCCGGAGATATTCTTCTGCTGCAGAATGAAATTAATCATCTTGCTATACTGATTGAACAGGCCTTTGAAAAAGGAATGCAGATTTACCTGAATCCCTCCCCTGTTACAGAGCAGCTAAAGGAAATATCCCTGGATAAGATTTCATGTTTGATTTTAAATGAGATCGAGGCTGCAGACCTCTGTGCCGCTGAATGGAAAAAACAAAAGCAAGCAGGAACTTCTCTTCCCGAATCCCCTGAAGAATGTGCCAGAGCCCTTCACAGCCTCCACCCCGGACTTCAAATTCTTCTGACCATGGGGACCAAAGGAAGCATCTTCCTGTCCAGGCAAAAGTTCCACTTCCAGGAAGCCTTCCCGGTAAATGCTGTTGACACTACTGCAGCCGGCGATACTTTTACCGGATACTTCATTGCAGCTGTTTCCAGAGACGAAACTGTGGAGGCAGCCATGGAGGAAGCAGCAAAGGCATCCGCTATTGCTGTAACACGGGCAGGCGCCTCTGCGTCCATTCCGCTCCGGGAAGAGGTTCTTGCATGGAAATAACAATAACCGTGCCTTCTCTGTCCATCCAGGCCCACAGGAAGCTTCTGCGGCATATTTCCATGTTTCATCCATACAGCATCTGAACATCGTTTTCGCGCTGGCGGAAGGATCCTGCATTTTCCCGTTGCAGGATCCTTCCGCCAGCATAATAAAAAGCCGATTTTCCAGCTCAGGAAGAATATCACAGGGCCCGCGGTTTTTCCTGCTTTTTTCGCAGTTTTTCAACTTTTTTCACTTTTTTAAATTTTTTTAAATTTTCTATTGACATTTCTCGGAATCAATGATAGTATATAGAAGTCGCTTCGAGGCGTGGCTCAGTTTGGTAGAGCGCTGCGTTCGGGACGCAGAGGTCGCAAGTTCGAATCTTGTCGCCTCGATTTCGGCCTCATGGTCAAGCGGTCAAGACGACGCCCTCTCACGGCGTAAACCCGGGTTCGATTCCCGGTGAGGTCATAAAAAGGTCAGGAGATACTTCCTGACCTTTTTGCTTGGATAATTGCATCTTCCATCACTTAGAAGGGGATATATCCGGAAAGCACGCTTATGTTTTCCAGATATATCCCCTCGCTTCATATTTAGCCTGTAAACTCATTTTTCCCTTTTTCCATAATAATTATGTCTCCAGCAGAAAATAGCTGAAGAACGGCATTTCCGGCACGCACAGCATATGCACTGATAAAATGACCGATTCTATCTGCAGGTGTCTAATCTCGTAAACTTTTTATAATATGAAACCATTATTTTGCATAACAAGAAAGAAGCTCCCCGCGAGTTTCTCCATCTGCGGCGGGGGCGCTTCTGCGACAAAATTCTCTGCCGCCGCATGGCGATCCTCGCGGAACATCTTTAGTTCATATGACGTAATTTCCTAGAACTAAAAAGAGCCTGTAAAATCATCGATTCTACAAGCTCTTTCCAGATTTCCAGCTGGGCTAGTTGGATTCGAACCAACGTAATGCAGGAGTCAAAGTCCTGTGCCTTACCGCTTGGCGATAGCCCAATAATAAAATAAACATAATTGGAAATGCGATATACATTGTACCTTATAACAGCAAAAAAATCAAGGGATTTTCCATGCGGGCGACAGGACTTGAACCTGCACGGTCACCCGCCAGCTCCTAAGGCTGGTGCGTCTGCCATTCCGCCACGCCCGCATTTTTAAAGATAGGTAAAAAAAAATTCCCGAAGGAATTTTGAGGGTGGATAAAGGGATTCGAACCCTTGGCCTCCAGAGCCACAATCTGGCGCGCTAACCAGCTGCGCTATACCCACCATAATTATAAAACTTTTTCCTTATATTCAAGGAAATGAGCCTGAAGGGATTCGAACCCCCGACCCACGGCTTAGAAGGCCGTTGCTCTATCCAGCTGAGCTACAGACTCACGGTAATTATCATTACCAAAGCGGGTGATGGGAATCGAACCCACGTATCCAGCTTGGAAGGCTGGTGTTCTACCATTGAACTACACCCGCGTAATAAAATTTTGTTCACTCCCAATGGGATAGACATCGGGGTGACAGGATTCGAACCTGCGACTTCCTGGTCCCAAACCAGGCGCTCTAGCCAAGCTGAGCCACACCCCGGATCTCTGAAAACCTTTTGCTTGTGTTGCTTTCGTGTTTTGTGTTCATCAGCAACGCGAGTATCATTATATAATAGCTTTTTACATTTGTCAACTATATTTTCAAATTTTTTTTAAAACTTTTTTCACCTCATTTTTCCAGGTTCCAGTCCTCTGTTTTTGGCTTTTCCAAAAGTCAGAAGAGGAGCTTTTTCTCAGCTCCCCCTCCACAGCTTCTTCAGAATTTCTGAAAAGAATCTTGCCCTGCAGCTTTTCTGATATCCTTTTCATTTTCAGTCCAGATAGCAGGTGTGATATGACGGCGTTCCATCTTTATCCAGCTCCATAATCATATAGGAAGGCCTGTGGCCTTCCTGGCGGGGATAGGACAGGCTTCCTGGATTAAGAATGGTTACTTTTCCTCCCTGCTCTAAATAAGGCCTGTGAGTGTGACCATACATGGCAATATCACAGCCACGTTCTATAGCCTCCTCCCGGAGTCCTTCCACCCCCAGAGAAACATTGTAATAATGACCATGAGTCAGCAAAATCCGATGGTTTCCCAGCTCCAGCTCAATTTCCCTCTCCAGAACAGAGAAAAAATCATTGTTTCCTTTTACCATTTCCAGCTGACAGTCTTTATCTACCCAATCCTCAATCAAATATTCGCTGCCCTCAGCATCTCCCAAATGAATCAGCATATCAAAAGGGGCTTCCTCTTCGATGATCCGCTCCAGGTTATCATCTTTCCTGTGCGTATCGCTTACAATCAGTACTTTCATCAGAATTCCTCCTCCAGAACCTTCTTCAGCTGGGCTTTCATAGCCTCCAGGGCTTTTCCTCTATGGCTGATTTTATTTTTTTCTTCTATTGTCAGCTCTGCAGAGGTTTTCCCAAATTCCGGAAGGTAGAGAATCGGGTCATAACCAAATCCGCCGTTTCCTGCCGGCTTCTCAGCAATAAGCCCTTCCATAGCGGCTTCTGTATGCAGTACCCTTCCATCTGGAAGCACTGCTGCAATATTACAGACAAAACGGGCCGAGCGCTGCTCCCCCTCTGCGCCTGCCAGACGATCAATAATATTCTGATTTTTAATATCGTAGGAGGTATCCTCACCAAGATAACGGGCGGAATAAATTCCAGGCTCTCCGCCAATATAATCCACCACAAGGCCGGAATCATCCGCCAGAACAATATCTCCTGTACAGGCCCATACAGCTCGCGCCTTGATTTCTGCATTCTCTCCGAAGGTTACGCCATTTTCCACAATCTCCGGATCTGCCTGTGCCTCTTTCATTGAGAGTACAGGACATCCCAAATCCTCCAGTATCAGTCGGATTTCCTTCATCTTCCCGGCATTGCCGGTAGCAAATATAATTCTGTGTTTCATCATTTCTCACCTGCTTTTCTGTGATGTATAGTAACAGTTCAGCCTTGCGGGGATTCGGTCAGAAAACCTTGTTGAAAGCTTACTTTCATAAGAATTTTTCTGACCAAATCCACATAAGGCAAACGCCTAAAGCTTCTTGTCCGCTGTAAGCGGGCAAGAAGATGCAAGGCTGAACTGTTACGATGTATAAGCCTTCAAGCACAAATTGCACGCCTGGGTCTCTTCAGCCCGTTCCCACTGTTTTCCATCAGGGCTGAGATATCCCTCACCATCTGTCAGATCAATCCGGCATTTATCGTCTCCTGCATCGTATTCGACAGCAACCGGATGAACCGCCCCTGGCGTTGTTATTTTTATCATAATTCCAAATCGTTCCCCTGGTTTCAGCGTCTCTGGCTTCTTCAGGGGAATTGTATAATATCCGGCATATTCCAGATGCCCGGATGCATATTTTTCTCTCTGCTGAAAACAGGAATCCTTCAAAAGCTCCGGCTCCTCTGGAACATCCCTTACCAGATAAATCTCATAGTCACTGTTTTTATCAGTAGCATAAAATCCGGCTGCCTCCAGAGCTTCCTCGCTTCCGGCTGTATATACATTAACAGCCCAGGCTGTTTCCGCGCCATACCCGGCCTGTCCTACCCAGCCGCACAAATCACTCTGATAAATCTTGTCGTAGTTATCAGCATTCTCTGTCTTTTTGTACTGAATCGCCGTTTTTCCCAAATTGGCGTCATAATAAGATACATAAAAAAATCCATCTAAGCCAAATCCAGTTCCCCAACTGTTTTCACAAAGAAATGCCCCATCACCAGGAACCTCTGACGTAAAATTTTCCGCCGGATAATGATCATCCCAGCCAATAATCACAATATCGTGATTCGCTGTCTTTTCTTCCAGACAGCAGTATGCGCCGGTTTCTCTGTTATAGTATCCAGAAAGGCTGTCCCTGCCTTGAAGACTGGTATACAGGGCACTCTGCACTCCTCCGCTCTCGTATACCGCCTGTTTGATTGCCTGACGATCTCCCGGAGGAAGCAGCCGGATTTCCTGAACATGCTTTGCCGGCTTCAGTCCCCGGGGAGATATTCCGTCCCCGTAGGGATCCTCTGTTTCTAAAACAGGTCCCTGCCAGGAAAGAAGATAGGCCATGGACATAATATAGTCTCCGCCAGACTCCTGCCCCAGATTAAAGTTGGGATTCTTTGACATGTGATCTTCGGAAAAATCAAATATTTCATCCGGAAGCAGACTGTTTTCCAGCGACTGAAGGGATGCAAAAGCCCAACAGGTTCCAAGCTCTCCCTGATCCTCTACCGGTGCTGCCCGCCCCATTTCTCTGGCATCATAGCGTTCTGGAAGCATTTCATCCTCTGAGCTGTTATTTTTCTTTTTCTCGGGTTTTTCGTCCTGTTCCGGTCTGCTTTGCTCCTTCCCTGCATTTCCGCCTTTTACAGCCTTTTCTGAGCCTTCTGACGGCATTTTCTCTGTCTTCTCACGCCGGTTTTCTCCGCTGGCTGGCTCTCCTGCCTTTCCACCCCGGTTTTCTCCGCTGGCCGGCTCTCCTGCCTTCTCGCCCCGGTTTTCTCCGCTGGCCGGCAAACTTTTCTCCCATCCGGAACGTATTTCCAACCTGCCTCCTGAACAGCCGCCTGTCCAGGCCCCAGCCAAAAGAGCTGCGGCTGCAAGGGCTGCCATCCGTCCAAATCGGAAATGTTTTTTCTCACCCTCCGAATCGCTCACCTTCAGCGCCTCAGACTTCCTTTTTCTCATCATCCATTTTCCGTTTCGGAGGCTTTGGCCCCAGGAACTGATAATAATAGGTTTTCATCATACCATTATAAATTTTTCTGTTTCGATCTGCCTTTCGTCCCATATATTTCTCCACATCTTCATAAGATGTAATCAAAAATGCAGACCAGGAATCCAGAGCTGCAAACCGCTCGCCTAACTGCGTATAAAGTGCCGGAAGATTTTTCTTTTCCTCAATCCGCTCGCCGTAAGGCGGGTTTGTAACCAGAAATCCGTACTTTTTTGGATGACTGAGCTGACCTACAGGGCGCTGCTGAAAATGAATCATGTGACCTACTCCCGCCAGCTCTGCATTCGCTCTTGCTGCTTTGATAATATCGCCGTCAATATCGTAGCCCTGAATATCCACCTGAACCGTATCATCTACCAGTTCCTGAGCCTCATCCATTGCCTCATACCAGCACTTTCTTGGAATCACCTGCTTCCAGTCTTCAGAAAGGAAGGAACGGTTCATTCCCGGCGCCATATTAGCCGCTATCATAGCTGCCTCAATGGGGAAGGTTCCGCTTCCGCAGAAGGGATCCACAAATATCCGATCCTTCCGCCACGGAGTCAGCATAATCAAAGCAGCTGCCAGTGTTTCCTCAATCGGCGCTTTACTGGTCAGCTTCCGGTATCCTCTCTTATGAAGAGAGTCCCCGGTAGTATCCAGCGCCACTGTCACAATATCCTTATACAGAGAAACCCGCACCGGATAGCTGGCTCCTGTCTCTGGAATCAGCTCTGCCCCATATGCCTTCTTCATCCGCTCTACCATAGCTTTTTTCATAATAGACTGAATATCTGAAGGACTGAATAATTTACTTTTAATAGAATTGGCCTTTTTCACCCAGAATTTTCCATCCAGAGGAATAAAATCCTCCCATGGCAAAGCCTTTGTTCCCTGAAACAGTTCTTCAAAAGTCACTGCCCGGAAGCTTCCTACCTTCAGCAGAATCCGTTCCGTAGTTCTCAGAAAAATATTGGCGCGGCAGATAGCCTCTGCATCTCCGTAGAACGTCACCTTGCCGTCCTCTACCCTTGCAATCTCATATCCCAGATCCAGAATTTCTTTTTTCAGAACTGCCTCCAGCCCGAAATGGCAGGGGGCAATCAGCTCGTATACTTTTGTCGCCATATTTTATACCGTCTCTTCCGGCTTTCCGTCCAGCCGAATCTCCTTCACTGTATTTCCTTCAAAATCCAGAATCCGGAAAGAAGTCTCCTCCAGAATTCCGTAGGTTGCCGGATTTCCTCCCTTGGGAATGGAAACGGAACCGGGATTTAAAATATAATTTTCCCCCACTTTCTCTGCTTTCAGAAGATGGGTGTGACCATGAACAAGAATATCTCCGGCCTTTAACGGCGGCATATGATCCTGGTGGAACACATGACCGTGCGTTGCAAAAAAGGTCAGACCGTTCAAAACAAGCACAGCATAATCTGCCAGAACCGGAAAATCCAAAACCATCTGATCCACCTCTGCCTCACAGTTTCCTCTGACAGCCAGAAGCTCCTGCTTCATGGGATTAAGCATGGAAATTACTTCCTTTGGAGCATACTCCCTGGGCAAATCATTTCTGGGGCCGTGATACAAAATATCTCCCAGAAGAATCAAGCGCTCTGCGCCGGACTGGCGGTAAGCCTCCAAAAGCTTTCTGCAGTAGTATGCAGAACCGTGAATGTCTGATGCAAACATATATTTCATAGCTGCTGTCTCCTCTTATCTTCTGCCTTTTGGGGCAATTTTCATGGGGCGCTGCCCCAAACCCTTTCAGGCTTTTTTACAGTTATAACTGTTATCTGCAACTGTTCAGGACGGGCCATCTTCTTGTCCGGCAAAGCCGAACAAGAAGCATCGGAGATTCCTCCGATGTGAGAACTGGCGGCAAAATCCGCTTACAAGCAAGCTTGACACGGTTTTTTCTGCCAGATCTCCCGCCGTCCTGAATGGTTACTGTTATTTTATAGCCTGGATATAGGGTTGTCAACGAGTTCGCACCATATATTTTCCCCGGTAAGCTAAAATGCCTCCGTACACATCAGCCACCTCATACCCCAACTGTGCCAGCTGCCTTGCTGCCCTCATACTGTTTGGTCCATGATAACAATACAGAACAATCAGCCGATTCCTCGGAAGCTCTTCCAGACGGCTCATCAGTTCCTCTCCCGGAATATGAACTGCCCCGCATATATGACCTTTTTCATAGGACTGCCTGTCGCGCATATCGACCAGTACCATATCCTTTTCCTGTTCCAGCAATTCCTCCAGATCCGCTCCGCTTATCAGATACCACATGATATCCCTTTCTATTCTTTTCTTTACTATATCATATACAAAATCAGGGATGCTTGTCATAGCGGCGCAATTTCCTATGACCTACAAAAAAAGAACAGGGTACATATCTCTATATACTCTGTTCTTTCCGTCATTCTTCCAATGACATTTCTTTCCCAGTTCTTCTTAACAAATGCCTGCGGCTGTTCTCTTACAAAAGAAAGGCTTTATCTGTGGCTGTTGTTCTGACTGGAATTTCTGCCGGAATTTTTGCTGGAATTCTGACTGTCGTTTCTGCTGGAATTTTTGCTGGAATTCTGACTGTCATTTCTGCTAAAATTTTTGCTGGAATTTCTGTCACAATTCTGGCTGTCGTTTCTGCTGGAATTTCTGCTGTTTTCCATATCTTTGTAATAGTCTTTCATGGTTTAACCTCCTGATTCGGCGATCCCTGAACTTGGTTACAGGAGTAGTATGTCTGATCTGCGCAATATTATTCAAAAATATAGATTGATTTTTTTGCGAAAAAACATTATAATCTATTTTGAAGAAATGTGATTTCCCTTAAAGTCCGTTTCTTCAGCCTTATTAATTATTTATACTCCCCTCAAAAACAGCCGATCAGCTCCCCTGGTCGGCTGTTTTCCTGTATGCCTTTTCCATTTCTTTTCCAGATTCGTTAGATTTTTGTTAAAGAATTGTTCCCTCTCTTCCCCAAAACGCTTCACACCGCATGGACTTCTTTCCTATAACAGAAAAAGGCAGCGCCGCCCCTCACCTTCTGGTGTCTTTACGGTACTGCCTTTTCTATCTATAATATCCTGTTCTTTTTAAAACATCGTAATGATCTTTACCGGATCCCGATAATCCCATTCTGATGTTTTGATTCCTGTTTTATAAGTGGAAGCGTGAACAATCTGTCCATCTCCTATGTACATAGCAACATGATTGATGCGGGAACCATTTCCGTAAAAAATCAAATCCCCTGGCTGCATCTGACTGGCATCAATAGCCTGTCCCTGTGTAGATTGAGAAGTAGAAGAACGATTCATGGAAATTCCTGCGCCGTACTGCATCACATATTTCACAAATCCAGAACAGTCAGCACCCGTATGGGGATCGCTTCCGCCAGCTTTATAAGCGCCGCCTACAAACTGCAATGCATAATCCACCAGGCTCTGACGGGCATTCTGTTCTGCCTCTGCCTCTTCAGCCGCCTGAGCTGCTGCCTCCTCAGCTGCCTTTGCTTCTGCGAGGGCTTTCTGAATTTCCGCATCCGGTCCGCTCTGTGCCAGAACCTCTTCTTCTGACGGAACCAGCAATACTTCCGATATCTGAACTGCTTCCTCCTGTACAGGTTCTGCATGGGAAATCATAGGATTGTGCCACATCATTACTCCGGTTACTGCCATCATCGCTGCTGCGTATAATACGGACCGCTTCATTTTCTTCTCCAATCATGAATGCTTTATTTCAAATGTTACATAATTGTTAAATATGTTACAGGCATATTATACACATAACCAGGATATCCGTCAAGAGATCCTGGTTATTGTTTACATATTGTTAATAATTATTTTAAGATTTTATAACATCCCGACAATTGGCATGAAAAAGAAGCTCGCTCGCGAGCTTCTCCGCCTGCGGCGGG
>UPYT01000012.1 GCA_900538475.1 uncultured Clostridium sp.
ATAAACGCTGAAGGCATCTAAGCGTGAAGCCCCCCTCAAGATGAGATATCCCATAACGTCAAGTTAGTAAGACCCCTTGAAGACGACGAGGTAGATAGGGCAGAGGTGGAAGTGTGGTAACACATGGAGCTGACTGTTACTAATCGGTCGAGGGCTTAACCAATAAGGTTTAGGGAAAAGTTACAAACGGATGAAGATTCAATGTGTAGTTTTGAGAGTAAATGGTTACTCTTAAAAAAGAATAAGAAATATGCGCGAGTGGCTCAGTTGGTGGAGTACGACCTTGCCAAGGTCGGGGTCGCGGGTTCGAGTCCCGTCTCGCGCTCTTTTATTTGCAGCGGAAGTCTTTGTAAATCAAGACTTCCGCTGTTTTTGTTTTTGTGGCAATGTTGCCGTCAATATGATATAGTTAAAAAATAAAATTAAGAAAATAAAGTTCATAAGGAAGTGAAAATACAAAACGAAGAAGGAGTCACATTGTGAAAACATGTAATCAGAATTTTATGTTAGATTATTCCGTGTCTGTTTCTCCCCTGGGGGAAATTGAAGGATTTCCGGTAAGGCCAGGACTGTTTGATGTTTTTGGAGCCATGCCGCTTCCCAGCGGAGTCAATTTTACCATTCATACCCACGGAGGAACCTCCTGCGAGCTTCTGCTGTTTCGAAAGGGAGCGGAAGAACCCTATGCCGTCCTGCCGTTTCCAGAGGAGTACAAAATCGGTGATGTATATTCCATGATGGTTTTCGGACTGGAGGTAGAGGAGTTCGAATATGCTTATCGGATTGATGGACCCTATGATCCAGAAAAGGGACTGCTGTTCGATAAAAAAAATATTTTGCTGGATCCCTATGCAAGAGCAGTAACAGGGCAGGGTACCTGGGGCTCTCAGAGTCAGGAACATTATCATGCAAGGGTTGTAAAGGATGTATTTGACTGGGGAACCATGCCGCAGTCAAAAAAGGAACTGAACGAGCTGGTAATTTACGAACTGCATGTACGTGGATTTACAAAGCATCCTTCCTCTGGTGTGCGTCAGAAGGGAACCTTTGCCGGACTGAAGGAGAAAATCCCCTACCTGAAGGAGCTGGGAATCAATGCAGTAGAGCTGATGCCTATTTTTGAGTTTGATGAAACTATGAATGCCAGAGAGGTAAATGGAAAAACTCTTCTGGATTACTGGGGATACAATACGGTTGGTTTTTTTGCACCAAACAGCAGCTATACGGCAGCGGAGGAATACAATCATGAGGGAACGGAACTGAAGGAGCTGATAAAAAGTCTTCATGACAATGGCATTGAGGTTATTCTGGATGTAGTATTTAATCATACAGCAGAAGGAAATGAACTGGGACCGTCATTCTGCTTTAAGGGATTGGATAACAATGAGTATTATATGCTGACACCGGATGGCAACTATTATAATTTCAGCGGCTGCGGAAATACTCTGAACTGCAACAATCCTATTGTCCGTCAGATGATTGCAGATTGTCTCCGCTACTGGACCATCAGCTACCGGGTAGACGGCTTCCGCTTTGATTTGGCCAGTATTCTGGGACGAAGCGAGGACGGTTCTCCCATGAACAATCCGCCGCTGCTTCAGACCTTAACCTATGATCCGATTTTAAGCAATGTAAAACTGATTGCAGAGGCCTGGGATGCAGGCGGTATGTATCAGGTAGGAAGCTTTCCCGCCGGAAAGCGGTGGGCTGAGTGGAACGGAAGATACCGGGATGCGATCAGAGGGTATCTGAAGGGAGACTGCTGGCTTGCCTGGGAGGCTGCCTGGAGCGTAGCCGGTTCCAGTGACCTGTACGGGGAAGGCAACTCTCATGGAAATTATGCCGGATACAATTCCTGCGTGAATTTTATTACCTGCCATGATGGCTTTACCCTGTACGATCTCTATTCTTATAATCAAAAACATAATGAAAATAATGGATGGGACAATACAGATGGAGCCAATGACAACCGGAGCTGGAACTGCGGTGCGGAGGGAGAAACTCAGGATCCGGAGGTTTTAAAACTTCGGTTCCGTATGATTCGCAATGCCTGTGCAGTTTTGATGTGCAGCCGGGGAACTCCAATGTTCCTGGCCGGCGATGAATTTGGAAATACGCAGTTTGGAAATAACAACGGATATTGCCAGGATAATGAATTATCCTGGCTGGATTGGACCTATCTGGAGAAAAATCGGGATCTGTTTGAATTCTTTAAGTTCATGATTGCGTACCGGTTCCGTCATCCGGTCATCCGTAAGGAACTTCCGCGGGCAGTCTGCGGTATGGATGCGCTTCACGCCCATGATGTCAATGCAGATCGGGTAAATATTCCACGGGACACCAGAGTATTTGCCACCAGCTTTGCAGGCTATGATAAAGAAAAAGGCCAGGATGACGTTGTTTATCTTGCCATTAATACTTACTGGGAGGATGTGGAAATTACACTTCCAAAAACAAACCGGGCAGGCTACTGGTATCTCAGCGTCAATACTTATGGAGATGAGAATGGAAGATATTTTTACGAAGAGCATGAGGAGCGGCGGATTGAGGGAAGCTTTGTTATGAAGCCGAGAACGGTTGCCGTTTTCCATGTGAAAAAATATTAAACAGCTCAAGGATTTTCTGTTTAGAGAGGAAAAGAGAAAAAATGCTGAAAATAATGATCTCACCGGCGAAAAAAATGAGAATCGACGATGATTTTCCAGAAGAGGTATCCTTGCCGCTACTGCTGGAGCAGACAGAGCAGATTATGGAGTATCTTCAGAGTCTGGAGCCGGAAGCTTTAAAGGAGATCTGGAAGTGCAATGATAAGCTTGTCCAGGAAAATACAGAACGTCTGAAAAACATGAATCTTCGGAATAGGCTGACACCGGCGGTGATTGCGTATGAAGGAATTCAGTATCAGACTATGGCTCCCGGTGTAATGGATCAGAATTCGTTGGAATATCTGAAGAATCATCTTTATATTCTGTCAGGATTCTACGGGATTTTACGGGCCTTTGACGGTGTTGTTCCCTATCGCCTGGAAATGCAGGCAAAAATGAAATGGCAGTGGAAGACGCTGTATGAATATTGGGGAGATAATTTATACCGGATTTTAGCAAGACCGGGAGATACGATTATCAACCTGGCATCCAAAGAATACAGCAAAGCCATAGAACCCTGGCTGACAAAAGAGGTAAGCATGATTACCTGCGTTTTTGGAGAACAGGAGGAGGGAAGCTGCGGGCAAAAAATGCCAGGAGTAAAGGTCAAAGCCACTGCAGCCAAGATGGCCAGAGGAGCTATGGTTCGGTATATGGCTGAAAATCAGGTGACAGCTCCGGAGCAGATAAAGAATTTTGACTGGATGGGATATCGGTATATAGAAAATCTGTCGGATTCTTCCGTCTGGGTCTTTGCTGCGGAGAAAAAAACAAAAAGAAAATCATGAGAAATTCATTTTCAGATTGATAAAATCGCAGGAAGCAGGTAAGATATAGGATAGTATAAAAAGGAGGAGGATAAGAATGACAAAAGCCTATGAGAGACTGACAGCCTGTTATCAGAGTATTCAGGACAGAATTCCCTTTCGACCCAAGGTAGCCCTGGTGCTGGGTTCCGGGTTAGGTGATTATGCAGATGAGATTCAGGCAGAAGCTTTTCTGGATTATCATGATATTGAAGGATTTCCCGTATCAACCGTAAGCGGACACAAGGGACGTTTTGTATTCGGATATGTAAATGAAATTCCTGTAGTGATTATGCAGGGACGGGTTCATTACTATGAAGGCTATGCTATGGAAGATGTAGTGCTTCCCATTCGTTTGATGAAAATGATGGGTGCGGAGATCCTGTTTTTGACCAATGCGTCCGGCGCGGTCAATTATGATTTCCATGTTGGAGATTTTATGATGATTACGGATCAGATTTCCAATTTTGTTCCGTCGCCGTTAATCGGTCCGAATATTGAGGAGCTGGGAGAACGCTTCTGTGACATGAGCCAGATTTACAACCATGATTTATGCCGGATTCTCAGGGAGACGGCAGAGGAGTTGGGAGTCCATCTGCAGGAGGGAACCTATATTCAGCTGACAGGACCCAATTATGAGACACCGAAGGAAGTGAAGATGTGCCGGATTTTAGGGGCAGATGCAGTGGGAATGAGTACTGCCTGCGAAGCAGTTGCGGCCAATCACATGGGAATGAAAATCTGCGGTATTTCCTGTATCTCCAATCTGGGATGCGGAATGTCAGAGCAGCCTTTGAGTCATGAAGAGGTAAAAGAGACGGCGGATCGCGTGGCTCCGTTGTTTAAGAAGCTGATTACAGCTTCGATTACACGCATGGGAAGAATGTAAGAGCTTTCGCAGAAGCTTTGCAGAAATTGCGGGAATTCAGGGAGAATGGTTTTCTGGAATTGCTGCGGGAAATTAATGGAATATGGTAGGTGAATTTACAAATGAAACAAAGAGAAACATTTAAGTCAAGACTGGGATTTTTGCTGCTTTCAGCAGGGTGCGCAATTGGAATCGGAAATGTATGGAGATTTCCTTATGTAGTAGGACAGAACGGCGGAGGCGCTTTTGTTCTGTTTTATGTACTGTTTCTGGCTATTATGGGAGTTCCGGTTCTTTCTATGGAATTTGCAGTAGGACGCGCCAGCCGGAAAAGCCCGGTTAAGGCTTATCAGCAGCTGGAGCCGAAGGGAAGCAAATGGCATCTTCACGGCTATGTTGCGCTGTTTGGAAACTATGTTCTGATGATGTTCTATACCACTGTTGCCGGATGGATGATGTATTATTTTTACAGCTTTTTGACTGGCAAGTTTACGGGAATGACCTCAGAAATGGTGAACGCATCTTTTGGTGAGATGTTAGCAAGCCCTGGAACCAATGTGTTCTGGATGATTGTAGTTGTCATTATGGGAATTATTGTCTGCTCCAGGGGACTGCAGAGCGGAGTTGAGAAGATCACAAAGAACATGATGCTGTGCCTTCTGTGCCTGATGGTGATTCTGGCTGTCCGCGGTATTTCTCTGGAGGGCGGTACCGAGGGTCTGAAGTTCTACCTGTATCCTGATTTTGCAAAAATGAAGGAAGTGGGAATTGGAAATGTCATTGTCGCAGCCATGAATCAGTCCTTCTTTACTCTGAGTCTTGGTATTGGTGCGATGGCTATTTTCGGAAGCTATCTGGAGAAGGAGCATACTCTGCTGGGAGAAGCAGTAAATGTGGCAATTCTTGATACCTTTGTAGCGTTTACAGCTGGATTGATTATTTTCCCAGCTTGCTTTGCCTTTGGTGTAAATCCGGACAGTGGTCCCAGCCTGATTTTTATTACACTGCCCAACGTATTTATTTCCATGTCAGGCGGACGCGTGTGGGGAACCCTGTTCTTCCTGTTTATGTTCTTTGCAGCTTTTTCCACAGTGCTTGCAGTGTTTGAAAATATTATTGCATGTGATATGGAGCTGTTTGAAATTGATCGAAAGAAGTCCGCTTATATCAATCTGGTGCTGATTATTCTGCTTTCTCTGCCCTGTGCTTTAGGTCCCAACCTGCTTTCAGGTTTTCAGCCTATGGGAGAGGGAAGCGTTGTTCTGGATCTGGAGGATTTCATCGTCAGCAACCTGCTGCTTCCAATTGGTTCTCTGATTTATCTGGTATTCTGTACCAACCGTTATGGATGGGGCTTTGAAAAATACCGGGAGGAAGCCAATCAGGGAACAGGAATCCGGGTTGCACCCTGGATGAAGTGGTATGTAACCCTGGTACTTCCAGTTATGATCCTGGTACTGCTTCTGCAGGGACTGTTATAAGGAAAACAAAAAGAATATAAGAATTATTGTGCGGTGTGGCATTTGCCACGCCGCATTTTATGTCATAGGAAAGTTCGCCCTATGACATAAAGACGCTCCGCGAGGATCGCCATGGGGCGGAAGAGAATTTTGTCGCAGAAGCGACCCGCCGCAGGCGGAGAAGCTCGCAAGCGAACTTCTTTTTAAACCTGTGAAAATTAGACAAAACAAGATGAAAGCTTTTAGAGTAATTGCTGAAAATGAGCGAGAAAAATAATTTTACGAAAAAAGATATTGACGAAATATAAAAATCATAATATGATTATCACAGGCAATGAAAATATATTTCATAAAAAATAGGAGGTATGACATGTGATTTACACAGTAACGTTTAATCCGGCTTTGGATTATGTTGTCCGGGTAAATCAATTTGTGCTGGGTGAGGTAAACAGAACCGTACAGGAGCATATATTTTATGGAGGCAAGGGCATCAATGTATCAACGGTTCTGGCGCGTTTGGGGGTTGAAAATACAGCCCTGGGCTTTGTAGCAGGCTTTACTGGAGCGGAAATTGAACGGGGGGCGGCAGGTCTTGGCTTTGCAGGGGATTTTATTCATGTGGAAAAGGGCATGACGCGGATTAATGTAAAGCTGAAGGCAGAAGAGGAAACGGAAATCAATGGAATGGGACCAGAAATACAGCCGGGAGAGGTGCAGCAGCTTTTTGAGAAGCTGGACAGACTGAAAAAAGGAGATGTCCTTGTTTTGTCAGGAAGTATTCCTGCATCTATAAGTGACCGGATTTATGAGGAGATCATGGCACGTCTGGAGGGGAGAGGAATCAGGATTGTGGTAGATGCCACAAAGGATTTGCTTCTGAATGTGCTGCAATACCATCCTTTCCTGATTAAGCCCAATAACCATGAGCTGGGAGAGATGTTTGGCAAAGTTCTTACATCAGAGGAAGAAATCATTCATTATGCCAGAATCCTGCAGGAAAGGGGCGCGGGAAACGTTCTGATTTCTATGGCTGGAGACGGAGCTGTTCTGATTGCGGAAAACGGTGAAATATATAAGAAAAAGCCTCCTGTGGGAAAGGTGAAGAATTCTGTGGGAGCAGGAGATTCTATGGTGGCCGGTTTCATAGCCGGATATCTGAAGACAGGAGATTATGAGGAGGCGCTGAAGCTGGGAACGGCAGCAGGAAGCGCTACGGCATTTTCTGATGATTTGGCATCAGGAGAATATATTCAAAAGCTTTATAAAGAGATCTAGGGCTTTTGGAGCGGGAGTACAGAAAGTTTCGGAAAGAAGAAAAGGGGAGAAGTATTCGGAACGGCATTTTCTGTAAAACAGGACACATAGGGCTGGAGAAAGAGGAAGGGCGCAAAGGCCTGTACAGAGGGAAGCAATTCCGGAAAAGACTGGAAGCAGAAGATTCAGAGAAAGTGGAACGATCGGGATTGTGTGCAGGGGATAGGCGCAGGGAACACAGAAAAAGGGAATGGAAATTCTGTGTAAAAATTGAACGGAGGAAATGAGAATGAAGATTACAGAGCTTTTAAAGCCTGAGAGTATTGCTCTTGGCGTGAAAGCATCATCGAAGGACGAAATTATTGACTGCCTCACAGGCCTGATGGAGCAGGGCGGAAGACTCAATGACAGAGCAGGATACAAAGAAGGAATTTTGGCGAGAGAAGCTCTGGGAAGTACAGCCATCGGGGAAGGAATTGCCATTCCCCATGCAAAGGTTGCTGCAGTAAAGGAGCCGGGACTGGCAGCAGTGACAGTTCCAGAAGGAGTGGACTATGAGGCATTTGACGGTTCTCTTGCCAATTTGATTTTTATGATTGCAGCTCCGGACGGAGAGGCGGATACTCATCTGGAGGCACTGTCCAAGCTGTCCACCTTGCTGATGAACCCTGGTTTTAAGGATGCATTGATTGCAGCAAAGACAAAAGAAGAGTTTCTTCAGATTATTGATGATACGGAAAATGCCCGCTATGCAAAGAAACAGGAGGAGCAGGTATCTCAAAAATCTCAGGATGCTGCAGCGCAGAAGGATGCAGGGACAGAGCCGATGCCGCCACAGTCAGGATATCGAGTTCTTGCTGTAACTGCCTGCCCCACAGGCATTGCCCATACTTATATGGCAGCGGAAAACCTGGAAAATATGGGACGAAAGCTGGGAATTCCATTAAAGGCAGAAACAAACGGTTCTGCAGGCGCAGATAATGTGCTGACAGCAGAGGAAATCAAAAATGCAGAATGTATTATTATCGCAGCAGATAAAAATGTAGAAATGGCCCGTTTTGACGGAAAGCCTTTGATCCAGGTTCCGGTAGCAGAGGGAATTCATCATGGCGAGGAGCTGGTAAAGAGGGCAGTCAGCGGAACCGTTCCCGTATACCATCACAGCGGCAGTGTCGGAGAAAGTGAACGGGGAGGTTCTGGCAGCAGTGATAGCCTGGGACGTCAGATATATAAGCATCTCATGAACGGCGTTTCCCATATGCTTCCCTTTGTCATTGGCGGAGGTATTCTGATTGCCCTGGCATTCCTCTTTGATGATTATGAAATGAATCCGGCAAATTTTGGTAAGAATACACCGCTGGCAGCATATTTAAAGACCGTAGGAGAACAGGCTTTTGGCATGATGCTTCCGGTTCTAGCAGGCTACATTGCCATGAGCATTGCAGATCGCCCTGGACTGGCAGCAGGTTTTGTGGGCGGTCTGGTGGCAAAAATGGGTATGACCTTTGGAAATCCTGCAGGCGGAGATGTAAACGCAGGATTTCTGGGAGCGCTGTTTGCAGGCTTTGCAGCAGGATATATTCTGGTAGGCTTAAGAAAACTGCTGTCAAAGCTTCCTAAGTCTCTGGAGGGAATTAAGCCGGTGCTTTTATATCCGGTACTGGGTGTTTTTATTACCGCAGTCGTTACAACCTTTATTAATCCCTATGTAGGTATGATCAACGATGCCCTGACAAATGCATTAAACAGCATGGGAGGAACCAGCCGCGTGATTCTGGGTATGGTAGTGGCAGGTATGATGTCTGTAGATATGGGCGGCCCGGTGAACAAAGCAGCTTATGTGTTCGGCACAGCACAGCTGGCAGAGGGGAATTTTGAGGTTATGGCAGCTGTCATGGCAGGAGGAATGGTTCCGCCGCTGGTCATTGCCCTGTGCTCCACTTTCTTTAAAAAGAAATTTACCGAAAAAGAACGCCAGTCTGGCCTGGTCAACTATATCATGGGACTGTCCTTTATTACAGAAGGCGTCATTCCATTTGCAGCTCAGGATCCCTTACGTGTCATTCCATCCTGCGTGATCGGTTCTGCAGCAGCAGGGGGCTTGTCCATGTTTCTGGGATGCACCCTCCGGGCGCCTCACGGCGGACTGTTTGTTCTTCCCACGATTGGAAATCCTCTGGGATATCTGGCAGCGGTCTTGATCGGTTCAGTAATTGGATGTATAATACTTGCAGCACTGAAGAAAAATATAGAAGAATAGAGGAGAGTCTTATGATTCGCTGCTGCATATTTGATTTGGATGGAACGCTGCTAAATACCCTGAAAGCCTTGACTTTGACGGTGAATCTGACCCTGGAGCATTTTGGCTATGAGCCAGTGGATGAAGACCATGTCCGGCAGTTTGTAGGTGATGGATACAAGCTTTTGATGGAGCGGGTGCTCCGTTACAGAGGAGATGAACAGCTGGAGCATTATGAAGAAAGTCTGAAGGTTTATCTGGAGCTGTTTGCGGTACACAGCATGGACGGGGTGCATCCCTATGACGGCATCTGCGAACTTCTGGAGGAATTAAAAAAACGGGGAATCAAGACGGCAGTGCTGTCGAATAAGCCGCATCCCAGAACCGTAGAAAATATTGAAACCGTATTTGGGCCAGGATACTTTGACTATGTGGCAGGAGAACAGCCGGGAATTCCCAGAAAGCCGGATCCCGCAGGTGTAAAGCTGATTCTGGACAGGTTTGGAGTAAAGCCGGAGGAGTGCCTGTATTTCGGTGATACCAACACAGATATGAAAACAGGACTGGGCGCCGGTCTTCAGACGGTAGGCGTTACCTGGGGATTCCGGGACAGGGAGGAGCTGGAAAGCTTCCATCCCCAGCATATTATCAGTCATCCAGATGAGGTTTTCGGACAGATTCTTGAGAAAAAAGCATAAAAATTAATGGAAAACCACGAAAATACAGGAAAAAATAAAAACCCTCTTTCTTTTATGAGAAAGACATGGTACAATAGCGGAAATGAATAAATTGTTTCCGCAGACGAAACAGAGATAACATGATAGAGGCGCGGGATTCATCAGTACCAAAGGCAAAAAAGGCAGGACAGCCGCCTGAGGGAAAGGGGATACCGCCGAAGGATGATTTGCCAGTCCAGGCAGATGATTCTGGGATGACGCAGAAGATGCGGCATACTGTCACGATACGTGGAGCGCTATCTGTGCTGTTAAGTAATACTTTTCAAAAGATTTGAAACACCACAAACGCGCTTTTCAGAAAAAACTGCCGTTTGTGGTGTTTTTTATTCGAAATAAAACAATTCAGAATGGTTTGTTACCAGAAAGAAAAGAAAGGGAGAGGTTACAAATGCAGGGAATGAGGAAAAATGCAAAATGGAAGATGGTGCTGCCAGCAGCGCTGATTCTGACGCTGATGTTTGCCTTTGCTGCTTTCGGGGCGGAAGAGGCGGCTGCAGAGTACGTTCCGGAGGCATACGGAACGATATGGGCGCTTCTGCCGCCGATCGTGGCAATTGGGCTGGCCTTGATTACCAAGGAGGTATACAGCTCTTTGTTTGTGGGAATTTTAGTAGGTTCTATTCTGTATTCCGGAATGAATTTTGAAGTGGCAGTTACCCATATGTTTGAGAATGGCGTGATTGGTGTGCTGTCCGACAGCTACAACGTGGGAATTCTTGTATTCCTGGTAATTCTTGGAGCAATGGTAGGCCTGATGAACCGTGCAGGCGGTTCTGCTGCTTTTGGTCAGTTTGCCTCAAAGCGGATTAAGAGCCGTGTAGGAGCCCAGCTGTCTACGATTCTTCTGGGCGTGGTGATTTTTATTGACGACTATTTTAACTGTCTGACTGTAGGAAGCGTAATGCGTCCTGTTACAGACAAATTTAAGGTGTCCAGAGCAAAGCTGGCATATCTGATTGACGCAACAGCAGCTCCGGTCTGCATTATCGCTCCGATTTCATCCTGGGCAGCTGCAGTAACAGGCTTTGTAGAGGGCGAGGATGGATTTTCCATGTTTATCCGGGCTATTCCCTACAACTACTATGCGATTTTAACCATTGTGATGATGGTTGCAATGGTTCTGCTTAAGGAAGAGTTCGGACCGATGGCAAAGCATGAGAAAAATGCAGTGAAGGGAGATCTGTATACCACAGAGGGACGTCCTTATCAGGATTCCAACGATATGGTTGTGGCGGCAAAGGGAACGGTTCTGGATCTTCTCATTCCTATCGGAGCCCTGATTGTGTGCTGTGTTATCGGTATGCTGTATACCGGCGGATTTTTCTCTGGAACTGATTTTGTAACAGCCTTCTCTCAGAGTGATGCATCTCTGGGACTGACCCTGGGCAGCTTTTTTGCTCTGGTGATTACGATTGTTTTATATCAGATTCGTCATGTTATGACCTTCAATGACTGTATGGGATGTATTCCGGATGGATTTAAGGCTATGGTTCCGGCTATTATGATTCTGACCTTTGCATGGACCCTGAAAGCAATGACGGACAGTCTGGGGGCAGATGTGTATGTGGCTAACCTGGTAAAGGTCAGCGCAGGCTCTCTGTTAAACTTCCTTCCGGCAATTATTTTTGTGGTGGGATGCTTCCTGGCCTTTGCAACCGGTACCTCCTGGGGAACCTTTGGCATTCTGATTCCGATTGTAGTTGCTGTATTTGAAAACAACAATCCGGAGCTGATGACGATTTCTATTTCTGCATGTATGGCAGGAGCGGTCTGCGGAGATCACTGTTCTCCGATTTCCGATACCACTATCATGGCCTCTGCAGGAGCCCAGTGTGAGCACGTAAACCATGTGATGACCCAGCTTCCTTATGTGGTATTGGCTGCAGTAGTTTCTTTTGTCACCTATGTGATTGCCGGCTTTGTACAGAATCCGTGGATCTGTCTGCCGATAGGATTTGTTTTGATGCTGGGAACTCTGGTACTGGTGCGGATGTTTGTTTCCGAACCGATTACAGAAGAAAAATAAAAGCAATGTGCAGAAAAATGCAGGATTCCTGCATTTTTTGCATTTTATGCAAAAAAATCGAAAAAAAATACGAATTTTTGAAAGAAAAAGACTTGATTTATTTGAGAAAATGAGTATAATGAATAACTATTGAGAGGTTAATATTTATGCATAATATTCATGTTAAATGAATATATGCAATATGAGGAGGATGTAATTATGAAAAAGAAAATGTTTGCTATTGCTATGGCATCTGTTATGGCTGCTTCTTTAACTGCCTGCGGCGGAGGAGAAAAAGAGACTACCGCAGCTGCAACAGAGGCTGCAACTACTGCAGCTGAGACTTCTGCAGAGGCAGAGGAAAGTGAGACTGCAGCAGAGGGAGAGAGCGCCGCAGAGGCTGCTGCTGAGGTTACAACAGTAAACGAGGGTAAGCTGACTGTGGCTACCAGCCCGGACTTTGCTCCCTATGAGTTTTATGCAATCGGCGAGGATGGAACTCCTCAGCTGGCCGGCTTCGATATGGCTCTGGCTCAGTACATCGCAGATGACCTGGGACTGGAACTGGAGGTAGTTACCGTTGATTTTGACGGCGTATTAAGCGAGCTTTCCACCAAGTCTGTTGACCTGGGCATGGCAGGACTTTCTCCGGATCCCAAGCGTGCAGATATTATGGATTTCTCTGATCTGTATTACATGGGCGGACAGTCTCTGGTTACTACCAAGGCAAATGCTGAGAAGTTCAACAGCTTTGAAGCTGTAAACAAGCCGGAGGTTTCTGTTGGTGCACAGACCGGTTCTATCCAGATGGATCTGGCACAGACAAACAGCCCGGATGCAGACATTGTTGCTCTTCCGAAGGTTACGGATATTATTTCCGAGCTGCTGACTGGAAAGATGGATGCAGCTTATATTGAGACAGATGTAGCTGTAAGCTATCAGAAAAACTATCCGGAGCTGGAACTGGTATTAGAAGTTCCTTATGAGTCTGAAGGATCTGCAATTGGTGTATGCAAAGACAATGAGTCTCTGTTAAAGGCAGTAAATGCTTCGATTGCAAAGGCTCTGGAGGACGGTACTATGGAGAAGTTCATTGCTGAGGCAAATGAGCAGGCATCTGGTGAGAAGTATGAAGGTCTTCTGGATGCAGAGGGCAATATTCAGCAGTAATCTGAGCTGACTCAGAATGATAGTGAAGGCAGCCGGTTTTCCCGGACAGGGAAAAGGCCGGCGGCCTTTTGGTGTGTAAGAAAGAGTCTTGCCGCCGGTCAGGATCCCCATGAAAGGAGTATACTATGGATCAATTTATCAAATGGAGTAATTTCTCCAAAATCGTGCCTTATGCCGAGCTGTTCAGACAGGGACTGCTGGTTACGGTGCTGCTTTCTTTATTTACCGTAATGATTGGTTTCTGTATCGCGCTGGTTTTGGCGCTGATGCGGATGTCCAATGTACGCCCTTTCCGGGCTCTTGGTTTTGATAAGGACGGCCATCAGAAGGAGGAAGGCTTTCTTGCAGCTGTCAGCCGTTTTAATCCTCTGGCATTTCTGGCAACAGCCTATGTGGAAATTCTTCGTTCCACTCCCGTAGTTGTTCAGGTATTTATTATTTATTATGGTGTGTTCGGCATCATTGACCTTCCGGCTTTTAAGATGTTTGGATTTATTAAATTTGACCGGTTTTTCCCGGGCGTTGTGGCTCTGGGCATGAACTCCGGCGCTTATCTGTGCGAGATTATCCGCGCCGGTATCCAGTCCATTGACGGAGGACAGACAGAGGCAGCCCGTTCTCTGGGGCTTTCCCAGGTACAGAACCTGCGGTATATTATTCTGCCTCAGGCGCTGAAGAATATTCTTCCGGCTATTGCCAATGAGTTTGTTGTTATTATTAAGGAATCCGCGATTACCTACACCATCGGTGTGCAGGACATTATGTCTGCAGTAAATGCAGTAAAGGGCGCGACCTTTGTTATTATTGAGCCGCTCCTGGTAGCTACAGCAATTTATTTCTGTCTGTGCTTCCCGGCTTCTAAGCTGATTGCATACTTTGAAAGGAGAATGAGCCATGGCGACAAGAGATAGTCTGATTCAGGTTACGGATTTAAAAAAATGGTATAAGGGCGGCGCCATTAAGGCTCTGGACGGAGTGACAGTTGATATCAATAAGGGTGATGTGATTGCAGTCATTGGTCCTTCCGGTTCCGGAAAGTCCACCTTCCTCAGAAGTCTGAATCTTTTGGAGGAGCCGACAGGAGGAGCCATCCTTTTCAACGGGGTGGATCTGACTAAGAAAAAATATAAAAATAACGAGGGAAAGACTGTCAAGCTGGATGTGGACAGCCTGCGCCAGAAAATGGGTATGGTTTTCCAGCATTTTAATCTTTTCCCTCATATGACCATTTTGGAAAATATGATTCTGGCGCCTATGAAAGTAAAGAATATCAGCCGCGCAGAGGCAGAGGAAAAAGCTCTGGCCCTTTTGGACCGTGTTGGACTGAAGGATCGGGCAGACGCCTATCCGATTCAGCTGTCCGGCGGCCAGAAGCAGCGAGTAGCCATTGTCCGTGCTCTGGCTATGGAGCCGGAGGTTATGCTGTTTGACGAGCCTACCTCCGCTCTGGATCCGGAGATGGTTGGTGAGGTTCTTGATGTTATGAAGGAACTGGCCCAGGAGGGCATGACGATGGTGGTAGTTACTCATGAAATGGGCTTTGCCCGTGAGGTGGGAAGCCGGGTTCTCTTTATGGCAGATGGAAAGCTTCTGGAGCATGGTACACCGAAGGAGATCTTTGAAAATCCCCAGAACCCCCGATTGAAGGATTTTCTGGCAAAGGTATTGTAAAAGATATAGCAGAAAGAAGTTCAAAGAATCGTCCGGCTTATCCTACAGGAACCGGGCGATTTATTTCATATCATGGGAAAATGGATCTATGAAATTTAGGAATGGCAGCAGTTTGCTCTCGTGGATATGACGGGAATATTGACAAAGGCATCAGGAAAATGACAAAAAGATAAATGGAGGTATGACAGAATGACACAGGAAAAGCAAAATGCAGTAAATGCAATCGAAGAAAAGGCCGGACTGATTGGAGATGTGGCAGATCATATCTGGGAATATGCAGAGCTTTCTCTTCAGGAGGTAAAGTCAGCTGCTCTTTATTGTGAGGTGCTGGAAAAGGAAGGATTTCAGGTGGAAAAGGGAATCAGCGGTATTGAGACGGCATTTTCCGCCAGCTATGGACAGGGACGCCCGATGATTGGATTTCTGGCAGAATACGATGCTCTTTCCGGATTATCTCAGGAAGGCGGAAGTCTGGAGAAGAAGGAACTGACGGCAGGCGGCTGTGGTCATGGCTGCGGTCACAATCTTCTGGGAGCAGGCGCTATGGCTGCTGCTTTGGGGGTAAAGGCTTATCTGGAAGCGACAGGAAAGCCTGGTACCGTAGTGCTTTACGGCTGCCCTGGAGAAGAGGGAGGAGCGGCCAAGGCATTTATGGCCAGAGACGGTGTCTGGAAAGCCCTGGATGCAGCGTTGACCTGGCATCCCGAGGATGTGAATGAGGTAGCTACAGGATCTTCTAATTCCTGTATTCAGGTACAGTATAAGTTTACGGGAGTAGCTTCTCATGCGGCAGGAGCCCCGGAAAAGGGTCGAAGCGCCCTGGATGCAGTAGAGCTGATGAATATTGGCGTACAGTTTTTAAGAGAGCACATGAGTGATAAGGCTCGTGTCCATTATGCGATTACAGATGCAGGCGGATGCAGTCCCAATGTAGTTCAGCCTACAGCGTCTGTGCTTTATATGGTTCGTTCGAATCATGTAGCGGAGGCGGTGGAGCTTCAGGCGAGAGTAGACAAAATTGCAGAGGGAGCAGCTTTGATGACAGAGACGACCGTTGAACGGAAGTTTATTGACGGACTTTCTGACACAGTGAGCAACTTTGCTCTGGAGCGGGTTCTCTATGAGAATTATCGGGAGCTGGGAGTTCCTTCTTATACAGAGGAGGAGCTGGCCTATGCGGATCAGCTGGCAGCAACCTATCCGGGAAGCGATAAGGTGCCGGGAGTAGCTGCAGCCAATGACAGAGAAGCATTTGAAGCAGTAAAGGATATGCAGAAGGCTTTTGGACATAAAATGAACGGTTTTCTGGCTCCGCTTTATCAAAAAGATGCTTTTCAGCCGGGTTCTACGGATGTGGGAGATGTAAGCTGGCTGACGCCCACGGCTCAGATTCATGTGGCAGCATGGCCGAATGGCTGTCCCGGTCACAGCTGGCAGAATGTATCCTGTGACAGAACGGAGATTGGCCACAAGGCAGCCGTTCATGCGGGAAAGGTGCTGGCAGCAGCGGCAATCGATCTGATGAATCACGAGGAGCTTCTCAAAGAGGCAAGAGAGGAATTTGAAAAACGGACAGCAGATGGATTTGTATCTCCGATTCCGGCAGATGCAGTTCCGGTAATTCCCGACTAAAACACAAGGGACAGCAGCTTTGGACGGTGGAAAAATGCCGTCCGGAGCTGTTACACAATTTTTATGCCAACTTTAGAAAGTTTTTATAAGCGAGGGTTACATTACCCTCGCTTTTGTTGTATACTTAATGTTAGATTATTCAGAAAGTAATTGTATTTATAGAATAGTTATATGGAAAAGGAGATTAACATATGGGTATGAAAAATGATGAGCCTAAACGGCCGCCAAAAAGTATTTTATACTATTATGGTATTGTTTTAATTGTATTACTTTTATTGAATGTGCTGGTATTTCCTTCTCTGACCGAGCGGCAGGTAACAGAGGTTACGTATGACCAGTTTCTAGATATGCTGGATCAGGGCATTGTAGAGGGAGTAAACAGGACGGATGATCAGATTACCTTCTGGACAGAAACAGAGCTTCCCACAGACAGCGCCCAGGGAAGTGGCAGCATGTTTGATTTAATTGAGCAGATGCAGATGCGGGCGGAGAATGTACAGCTGTTTAAGACAGGAGCCTGGCCGGATCCGGATTTGCTGAATCGTCTGCGGGCAGAAAATGTTACATTTACAGAGCCGATTCCTACAAAGGCATCGCCCCTGCAGAATATATTGTTTAACTGGATTCTTCCCTTTGTGATGCTGCTGGTGATGGGTCAGGTATTCAGCCGCATGATGATGAAGAAAATGGGCGGAGGCATGGGCAATGCCATGACCTTTGGAAAGTCCAATGCCAAGATCTATGCGGAAAATGAGACGGGAAAGACCTTTGCGGATGTGGCAGGACAGGAGGAGGCCAAGGAGGCCTTAAAGGAGATTGTGGATTTCCTTCACAATCCGAAAAAATATGCGGATATCGGAGCAACTCTGCCGAAGGGCGCGCTTTTGGTAGGCCCTCCCGGAACTGGTAAAACCTTACTGGCAAGAGCTGTGGCAGGAGAGGCCCATGTGCCGTTTTTCTCCATTTCCGGTTCGGAATTTGTAGAGATGTTTGTAGGTATGGGTGCGGCAAAGGTTCGCGATCTGTTTAAGCAGGCCAATGAGAAGGCTCCCTGTATTGTGTTTATTGACGAGATTGATACCATCGGAAAGAAGCGTGACAATGGAGGATTTTCCGGCAATGACGAGCGGGAACAGACCTTAAATCAGCTGCTGACAGAGATGGATGGCTTTGACGGCAAGAAGGGCGTTGTGATTCTGGCTGCCACTAACCGTCCGGAGTCTCTGGATAAGGCTTTGCTTCGTCCGGGACGTTTTGACCGGAGAATTCCTGTGGAACTGCCGGATCTGAAGGGCCGTGTGGCGATTCTGAAGGTTCATGCAAAGCAGGTTAAGCTTTCTGATAACGTGGATTTCGATGCCATTGGCCGGGCTACCTCAGGCGCCAGTGGTGCAGAGCTGGCCAATATTATAAACGAAGGTGCGCTTCGGGCGGTTCGTCAGGGACGCAGCGTAGTCAGTCAGGCAGACTTAGAGGAGAGTGTAGAGGTCGTAATTGCCGGTTATCAGAAAAAGGATTCCGGCGTTTCTGTAGATGAGAAGCGGATTGTGTCTTACCACGAGGTAGGTCACGCGCTGGTAGCGGCCTGTCAGAGCCACAGTGCGCCAGTTCACAAAATTACCATTATTCCAAGAACCTCTGGTGCATTGGGATATACCATGCAGGTGGACGAGGGCGAGCGGTTCCTGATGAGCAAGGAGGAGGCTCTCAATAAGATAGCCACCTTCACCGGCGGACGGGCGGCAGAGGAGTTTATGTTTGGCTCTATCACGACAGGTGCGGCCAATGATATTGAGCAGGCGACCAGAATTGCCAGAGCCATGGTAACCAGGTACGGCATGAGTGATCAGTTTGGTATGGTTGCGCTGGAAACGGTGAATAATCCTTATCTGAGTTCGGATACGTCTATGACCTGTTCTCCAGAGACGGCCCGTATGGTAGACGAAGAAGTAATCAGGATTGTGAAGGAGCAGTATGCAAAGGCCATGGATATTTTAAAGGCTAATGCAGGAAAGCTGAATGAAATTGCTGCGTATCTTCTGGAAAAAGAGACCATTACCGGAGAGGAATTTATGGAGATTTTAAACCGTGGAAAGGAACCGGAAATCGTGGAAGAGCCGCAGGCAGCAGAAGAACCGGTGATAACGAAGAAATCTGAGACAATCGAAGAGCCGGAGAAAACAGAAGAATCAGCGTCTCAGGAAGAAAATGAATGATAATATAGTGTTATAGTTTCTCTAAAAGGGGCGGCTGCTTCCTACGGTCAGGGATCGTGGGAAGCAGCCGCCCCTTTTTAAGGATTGATAGGGATGGAGAACCAGACAACCGTGAATTTTCCCTCTTTGCTCGTGATTTGTAACCGTGAATCAGAGCCATAGGCGAGAATAAGCCGTGCGTTGGTATTGGAAAGTCCAATATGCTGGCTTATGCTGTGTTCCTGATTTTTTAAACGTTTTTTTAGGACCTCCAGCTCATTTTCTGTCATTCCTTTTCCTGTATCATAAATTGTGAAATACAATCGAGAATGTTTTTGATGAACATAAACTTGTATACGTCCGCTGCTTCTGTTTCCTCTTAATCCATGATAAATGGAATTTTCTATTAGAGGCTGCAGCAGCATTTTTTTAATGGAAGCTCTGCTGCATCCAGGATCGGCATAAGTACTGTATTCAAATAGATCAGGATATCGAAGTTTCATAATACTGATATATTTTTCCAGGTATTCAAGTTCGTCTTCAACCAAAACGTCCTCCTGAGGATCGCCTAGGGAATAACGCATCATAGAGGATAGATTGGAAATTATACGGCTGCATAGATTTTCACTTCCGGTGAGACGTATAGATTCCCAATAAATAGTATTAAGTGTATTATGAAGAAAATGCGGGTTAATCTGGTGCTGCAGAGCCTGTATTTTCCAAAGCTGAAGTCTGGCTTCTTTTTATGAATCCTGAATGCGAAGATAGTTTTGTTCAATAAAGAGATTGATTACATTCGTCAGTATAAATTCAAATGGACCAGAACGAAAGCTGCGGGAAACGGGGACGTTATGAATGGCGGTTTCCGGTGCTGTAAATACAGAGATAATCTGATTTAAATATTTATATTCATGCTTTGTCTTTAACAGGGCGAGAAAACCGGCAACTGCTATAGCAAGAATTGTAATCAGAATATACATACTGGTTAAATGTATGGTAGTAGAATATATTTCTGCTCGCGGGGTTAGAAGCAGAAAAGGAAAACCATAGGAGCGGGGAGTTGTGAGGCAGGCCACAGGATATTTGAACTCGGATCAATCAGAAATAGCTTTTGATTTGGATAGGTCAAAAGCTGATCCATTTCTTTTTTCAGCCGATCAGCTCGAAAACTGTAGATCACAATACCATTTTGTATTTCAGTAGCCCGTTTTGAAAGTTTTCGGCAAATCAGGAGATTTTCCGAAGGGTATTCTGTATACAAAAATGGGGTGGAAGAAAACTCCATCCATCTGTTTCTCCTACACAGTCAAATAACGAAAGAATTCGTTTTTCATTTTCTTCGGAAAAGGACAAAATTTTTGAATTCAGAGGAGCAAAAATCCTTCCATAGTCATTAGTATAATAAATATAAATGGCATTTAAAAGATCATTGGTATAAATCTGATTCTGAAAGCTTAGCGAAATATTTTCCAGTGCTCTTAGTGAATCCAAAGAAAAACTGGGTTCCTTAAATGCCTTATGAAGACTCATGGAAACTTTTGGATTCGAAGAAAGGAATACACAGGCATTATCAACATGGTTATAGTAGCTTCCCAAAATAGATTCAGCCCGTTTTAAAGTATTATATGCGCTTTCTTTGGCATCTGCATCATTCTCCTTGTATGTGCGGAATATGCTGTAGGTACTTACTAATAAAAGCGGTATTAAAAGAAGAAGCATATTTGCCAGCAGACTTCTGATAAAAAAATGAAGAGTAGTGGAATGGGCTTTTTTTCTGATTTAAATGTTTTTTGATTTGTCCACAAATATGAAATCCCTGTTCTTCCCATGGAAAACAGGAGGCTAAAATCGAGCGGGAACTGGTTTCATCATCTGCGATTAAAAGCTCATACAGGGTAATTCTCCTTTATTTTATGAAAAAGACAGTCCCATAGAGGGGCCTGTCAAGCTGATTTAAGTATATCATGGCCCACTTTTGAAGTCAAAACATTAGATGCTTTTCAGGATAATACCAAAAATAATGATACACTTCTAAAATAATGATAGATAAAAATGATAGATGAAAGCAATATACGCAGGGGCTCAAATCTCATAAATAATGCTAGAATTATGAAGTAGAAAACCCGATTATGATAGGAGAAAATTGCTATGTATTACGGACTTGACAGACAAACAGAGATTTGGATACAAGATCTGGAAGAAAAATTAACCTATAAGCTTGAGGCAGAGTGCAGGCGGCTGAGAAGCATGATGCCATATGTTCCGGAAAATGGAGCTTATTACGACATGGGTGTCAGGGAATTGAGCGCTTGGACTAACGGTTTTTTTGCCGGGATGATGTGGCAGATGTATCACGCAACGGAAAAGGAGTGCTTCAAAGAATCTGCAGAGCAAATTGAAGAAAGGCTGGACGAGGCTTTAACGGAGTTTGTTAAATTAGATCATGATGTCGGATTTATATGGCTTCACACAGCCGTAGCAAACTGGCGTCTTACCGGAAATCAGGCTTCCAGAAAAAGAGGGCTTCATGCGGCTGGTATCCTGGCCGGAAGATATAACCCGGCAGGTCATTTTATACGCGCATGGAATGGAGACAGACAGGGAATTGCTATTGTCGATTGTTTAATGAATCTTCCGCTTTTATATTGGGCGGCAGAAGAAAACGGTACGAGTGCATGGAAACAGATAGCGATTGAGTACTCGAATATGGCTTTAAAATATATTCTGAGACCGGATGGTTCCTGTAATCATATGATTGATATAGAACCGGAAACAGGAGAATACAGAAGTAATCCTGGCGGACAAGGCTATGAAAGTGGTTCATCATGGAGCCGTGGCCAGGCATGGGCAATTTCCGGAATGGCTTTAGCTTACCGTTATACGGGAAATGAAAATTATTTGGATGCGGCAAAAAGAACAGCTCATTATTTTATGGCGAATGTAGCTTTAACAAAATATGTCCCGCTCATTGATTTTCGGGCGCCGAAAGAACCTGTTTATTATGATACGACAGCAGGCGTATGCGCAGTATGCGGTTTATTGGAACTTTTGGAACATGTAAAGCCTTTGGAAAAAGATCTTTATGTACAGTCTGCTTTGGAATGTTTAAGAGCAATAGAGTTATTTTGCTGCTGGGATCCGGATAGGGATGCAGTTTTAGACGGAGGCTCTGCACGATATGATCGGGCTTCAGACAGGCAGGTACCAATTATTTATAGAGATTATTTTCTTACAGAGGCGATATTACGGTTGACCGGAAAATCATTTCTTACATGGTAGAATGATCCGGCAGAAAAAGACACCGGTATCATAGGAAAGGAAACATTATATCAAATAAATATCTGACACCAATCCAATGAGGTGGTATTCGATGGAATACCACCTCAATTTTTTTTAGGAAAAGGTGATTTCGGTGTAGTTTTTGCCGAAAGCTATTGGAAGAAAGTGGGATTGATGTAAGTCTTTATTAAGGATATACTGAGATATATAGAGAATGTATCTGCCAGTTCGCAAGAGTGTTTTCATAGAACCATAGAGACGGAGGAGCGCGCTATGCAGATGGACGAAAGGTTAGATGCTTTGCTGGCGGTTCTTTCAGAAGAAACCTATCTGAATGTTGAATCAATTGCAAAGAAACTGCAGATTAGTGAGAGAACGGTCCGGATGCAGGTAAATCAGCTGAAAGAACTGTTGGAGCAGAACGGAGCTGATATTGAGCGGCGGAGAAACCTGGGACTTCGGATTCAGGTAAAGGATAGAGAAACCTATCAGGCATTTATGAAGGGAAAAACTTCTCCAGTCTATCCGCAGACAGGAAGGCAGAGAGTTGAATATATTATTGCTCTTTTTTTTGTTTCTTCTGCTTATATCAAGGCAGAAGAGCTCTGCGAAAAGATGTACATATCCCGAAAAACCTTATCTCTGGATTTAAAAACGGTTGAACAGTATTTGAACCGTTATCATCTGGAATTGGAACGAAAACCGTACTACGGGCTGCGTATGTGCGGAAGCGAGTTTGCCAAGAGAATTTGTCTTTGCGCAGTATTCTATGAGTTCCGGGATCAGTGGATTCAGGAGATTCAGAGAGAGCTGAAGGATTCGGAGCTGATTCGCAGTGTGATTTTAGACAGTGTAAAACAGTGCGGATATACCATTTATGAAATGGATATTCCCAACATTGTGCTTCAGATACAGATTGCAATCTACCGTCAGGAGCAGGGCTTTTTTATCCGGATGGAAGAAATTACAGACAGCGGGTTTTTGCAGGAAAGCGATATTTATGCGGCCCGCCTGTGTGCAGAAGGTTTACGCAGCTCTCTGAATATAACTATTCCGATTCCGGAGATCAAATATATTGCAATTCAGCTTTCCGGAAAAAAGAGAGTGGTGGAAAGCGACAAAGGCAATCTGGTAATTGACATGGAGATCAACCAGCTGGTCAATCAGATGCTGAACCGGGTACAGGAAGCGTTTTCCCTGGATTTTAGTTCCGACTTTGACTTAAATGCCACATTGCGGCAGCATATGGTACCTTTACGGATTCGCCTTCAATACGGGCTTAGAATAGACAATCCCATTCTTCAGGAGATTAAATCAAATTACAGCTTTCCATATGTAGTTGCGGCTCATGCCTCTACGGTGCTTTCCGAGTATTTTCATACCATTGTACCGGAAGCGGAGATTGGTTATTTGGCACTGTGCTTTGCTCTTTCGATGAAACGCCAGGATCAGGAACGCCATCGTCATAATATCCTTCTGGTGTGTGCGTCAGGAGCCGGAAGTGCAAAGCTGTTTGAATACCGGTTCCGGGAAGTATTCGGGGAATATCTGGACAAGGTGGAAACATGTAATATTGAGTCTCTGGCCCGGAAAGATTTTTCGCAGGTAGATTATGTGTTTTCTACGGTTCCTGTATCTGTTTCAATACCGGTTCCTGTTTATGAGGTACAGTATTTCTTTGAACGCCATAATGTGGCGGAAGTGGAGCGGATTTTAAAGCATAGCGGACGGAAAGGCATTGAGACTTATTTTGATAAAACACTTTTTTTTACTGATATAAAAGGAGATACCCGGGAGCAGGTTCTGCATGAACTGTGCAGAAGGATTGGAGAGGTCCGCAGTCTTCCGGAAGGTTTTGAAAATGCTGTTCTGGAGAGGGAAAATCTGATGCAGACAGATTTGTGTCCGCATATTGCAATTCCTCATCCATACCGGCCTATGACAGAAACAACCTTTGTCAGCGTGGGAATCCTGGAAAAGCCGGTATGGTGGCATCATTACGAAGTTCAGATTGTATTTCTGCTGTCGATTTCGTCGAAGAAGGAGGAAAATCTGGAGGACTTTTACAAGGTGGCGCCGCGTTTTATGATGGATGAAAAGCGTATGGAACATCTCATACAGACAAAGAGTTATGATACTTTGCTTGAGCTCATTCACTGGGCAGAACAAGATGGGTTATAAAAAATTTAATTAAATACATAGGAGGTATTAAGTTATGGCAACTATCAGAGTGTTATTGTGCTGCGGAGCTGGATTCTCCAGCGGATTTCTGGCACAGAAGGCAAGACAGGCGGCAAAGAAGGGGAAAATCGACATGTCCATTGAAGCGCGCAGTGAGAGCGTGGTAAGCGAGTACATGGACAAGATGGACGTTCTTTTAGTCGGCCCGCATTATGCAAGTGCACTTCCCAAGTTTAAAGCAGAGTGTGAGCCTCATGGAATTAAGGTAGACCTGATTCCGGCAGATATTTATTCTACTTTAGACGGAGCAGCGCTGGTAGACTTTGCAGTAAAAGTTTCAGAGAGAAAGGACGGATAACAGGATGGAACGTTTGATGAAATGGCTTTCCGAGGTATTTGCCCCGAAGGCGAGAGAGGTATTTGCAAACCCGTGGATTGATACTGTAGCAAGTACAATGAAGAAGGTTCTGCCTATCATTTTGACAGGTTCCCTGATCTTCTTCTATAATGTATTCCGTTCCTATTTATCATTTTTACCAGACTTAAGCCCGATTGCAAACTTTTCCTTTGGTTTGCTGGCAATCTTCGTAGCATTCCTGATTACCCATGAAGCAATGCTGAAGCTGGGACATGGCGAGTATCAGATTAACGCAGCTCTGATTTCCATTGCTGCATATTTAATGCTGTGCCGTCCGGAGGTTGTGGATGGAGTGTTCCAGATTTCCAACGGACGTATTGGAGCCGCTGGTATCATGATGGGTATCGTTGTTGGTCTGTTTGTAGCCATCGTATTCCATCTGTATGCAAAGCTTCACGTTCTGGAGAACAATGATACACTTCCGGACTTTGTAAGAGACTGGATTAACAACATTATTCCGATTACCATTACATTAGGCTTATCCATGATTTTTGCCAATGTACTGAAGCTGGATCTGTATGATATGCTGGTAAGTCTGTTTATGCCGCTGCAGAAGGGCGCTCAGACTCTGCCTGGTTTCATTCTGATTTGTTTTGTACCTGTTATTTTCTACTCTATGGGTATTTCCAGCTGGGTATTCAATGCAGTTACCACTCCTATTTTCATGGTAGCAATCGCAGAGAATATCGAAGCTGTTGCAAATGGCCATGCTCCGCTGAACATTGCTACCAGTGAGGCAGTATTTACTGCAGCTCTGATTACCATGGGCGGACGTGGAGGCACACTTCCGTTAAACGTTTTAATGCTGCGTTCCAAGAGTAAAAAATTGAAAACCATGGGTAAGATTTGTATCGGACCATCCCTGTTTAATATCAATGAGCCGCTGATGTTCGGTGCACCGGTTGTATTTAATCCGCTTCTGATGCTGCCTATTCTGATTAACAGTATTACAGGTCCGGCAGTTGTTTGGCTGACCATGCACTATGGCCTGCTGAAGATTCCGTGCACAATGGTACAGGTTGGACAGATTCCCGCTCCGTTCTCCAGCGTAATGATTACAGGAGACTGGAGAGCAGTTCCGGTTTATATCCTGCTGTTTGCTATTTATCTGATGACCTGGTATCCATTCTTCAAGGTATACGAGAAACAGTGCGTAGAGGAAGAGACAACGGCAGCATAATATTAAAAATTGTCCGATATAGCAGTGTTTCTCTTGCAGGAACACTGCTTTTCAGAAAGGAGAGAACTTTTTATGGGAGAAATGTTATTTCAAGATGATGATAAGGTCGTTCAGGTTGCCATGCAGATTGTAATTGCAGCCGGCGACGCCAGAAATGCAGCTGGCAAAGCATTGGACTGTGTAGGACAGTTTGATTTCGCAGGTGCAAAAGAGTATATGAAGGAGGCGCACAGCCATATTTCTGAAGCACACAATGCACAGACAGAAATGATCCAGGCAGAAATTTCAGGAGAAGAAAAAATCCAGCCCAGTATGCTGTTCAGCCATGCTCAGGATACCCTGATGACGGTAATGTCTGAAATTCACATGGCAGACAAGATGATTGCTGTGTTTGAAAGCTTTTATGATAAAATGGGTAAATAAGGAGGAGGTATGAGCGAAATGATGAAGAAAACCATGCCGGAGAACTTTTTATGGGGCGCATCTACCAGCGCATATCAGGTAGAGGGCGCTGCAGAAGAGGATGGCAAAAAATTATCCCAGATGGATATTTTAAATCGCGGAACTGGATTTGCAGATGCCAGCGTAGCCAGCGATCATTATCATCGCTATAAAGAAGATATTGCTTTGATGAAGGAATGTGGATTTACAGCATATCGCTTTTCTTTCTCCTGGTCCAGAATTTTCCCGGATGGAACGGGAGAGGTGAATCCAAAAGGACTTGAGTTCTACGATAACCTGGTAAACGAGCTGGTTGCCAATGGAATTAAGCCGGTACCGACAATTTACCATTATGATATGCCAATGGCACTGGTTGACAAGTATGACGGATGGGTAAACCGCCAGAGTGTAGAGGATTTCGTGGCTTACGGCGAGTTCCTGATCCGCAGATACGGTGACAGAATCAAAGACTGGCTGATTATCAATGAGCAGAGTATTATTGTGGAATTCTGGAAAAAGAAAAACTATGTTCCGGAAAAATATCATGACAATCCTCAGATTAAGTTCCAGATTAACCATCACATGAATCTGGGACAGGCAAGACTCAGCAAGCTGATTCACGAGCTGGTAGAAGGCGGCCGTTCCGGCGCAGCCATCGGCTATTCTCCGGTATATGGACTGGATTCCAGCCCCAAGAATATGCTGGCAATGCTGAATGCAGAAGATCTGAAGAATCACTTCTTCCTGGATATTTACTTCAAGGGCAAATATCCGGTAGGCGCATTCCGTTATCTGGAAGAGCACAACATGGCTCCGGTAATTGAAGAAGGCGATATGGATATTCTGGCAGAAGGAAAGCTGGATTTCCTGGGAGTTAACTATTACGCAAGCAAATGCGTTCGTTTCCCGGATGCAGATAAGAATGAGCTGACTGAGGCAAAGAGCAATTTAAGCGGTAAGAAGGGCGCTATGGGCGCTTACGAAGTAATGCCGGATTTCTATCAGTATATGAAGAATCCCAATGCAGATACGAACGATTGGGACTGGACCATTGATCCAACCGGTATGGAATACTTATTAAGAGACATTTATCAGCGTTACGGAATTCCCATGATTATTACAGAAAACGGTCTGGGCGCCAGAGACGTTCTGGAAGATGGAAAGGTTCATGATGATTACCGGATTGATTACTGGACCAAGCATCTCCAGTCCATTCACAGAGCTATCGAACTGGGCGTAGATGTAAGAGGATTCCTGCCATGGTCCTTTGTTGACGTACTCAGCACCAGCAACGGATACCAGAAGAGATATGGTCTGGTATATGTAAACAGAGATGACGAGGACTTAAAAGATTTAGCAAGAATTCCGAAAGACAGTTTCTATTGGTACAAGAAAGTAATTGAAACAAACGGAGCTTCCTGCCTGTAGGAAAAGGATAAGGATAGGGAACAAAATGGAATAAAACTGACGGTTTTTAAACAGTTTCCTCAATAGTGTGTTAAAAAAATATCAAAAAATCTCTTGACTTATTGAAGGAAAAGCAGTAAAATGTTAATAATTTAACAAGTTTTAATTCATCAAAAAGAAAAGAGGATATTGAGATGGCTAGATTTACATTACCGAGAGATTTATACTATGGAAAAGGTTCCCTGGAAAATCTGAAAAACCTTTCCGGCAAGAGAGCAATTGTTGTTTCTGGAGGAAGCTCTATGAGAAAAGGCGGCTTTCTTGACAAGGTAGAGGCTTATCTGAAGGAAGCAGGAATGGAAGTAAGATTTTTCGAAGGCGTTGAGCCGGATCCTTCTGTTGAGACTGTGATGAAGGGCGCAGCTGCTATGACCGAATTCCAGCCGGACTGGATTGTTTCTATCGGCGGCGGTTCTCCCATTGACGCAGCAAAGGCTATGTGGGCATTCTATGAATATCCGGATACAACCTTTGAGGATTTGATTACTCCGTTTAATTTCCCGAAGCTGAGAACAAAGGCTCATTTCTGTGCAATTCCCTCTACCTCCGGAACAGCAACAGAGGTAACCGCATTTTCTGTAATCACAGATTATGCAAAGGGAATCAAGTATCCGCTGGCAGACTTTGAGATTACACCGGATGTGGCAATTATTGATCCGGAGCTGGTTGAGAGCCTTCCTATCAAGCAGGTAGCTTATACTGGTATGGATGCTCTTACTCATGCAATTGAAGCATATGTTTCTACTCTGAACAGCCCGTTTACGGATCCGCTGGCAATTAAGGCAATTGAGATGGTATTTGATTATCTGCCAATGTCTTATAAGAAGGATATGGATGCAAGAGAGCAGATGCACTATGCCCAGTGTCTTGCAGGTCAGGCATTCTCCAATGCCCTGCTTGGTATTGTACATTCCATGGCTCACAAGACCGGCGCTGCATTCTCTACCGGTCATATTCCTCATGGCTGTGCAAATGCAATCTACCTTCCGTATGTTATTAAGTACAATGCTCATGAGCCGGAAGCTATGAGAAGATATGCAGATATTGCAAGACGTGTAGGTCTGGGCGGAACCTCTGAAAAAGCTCAGGTAAATGCTCTGATCGAGAAGATTGAAGAATTTAACCGCGCGATGAATATTCCGAAGACCATTCAGGAGTTTGGTGTGAAGGAAGACGAGTTCCTGGAGAAGCTGGATGAGATTGCTGCAAATGCAGTTGGTGATGCATGCACAGGTTCCAATCCAAGATCCATCAATCCGGAACAGATGGCAAAGCTGTTTAAGTGCACCTTCTACGGCACAGAGGTTGATTTCTAAGGATTTCTGATAAAAATGCAAAAAAGAGACTGTGAAGAACAGATTTGTTTTTCACAGTCTCTTTTTGTGTAGTGCGCCTGGCGGCGCACGTTTCTAACGGGTGCAAGTCTCAAATCCGCCCGGTAGTGGGAAGGATATAGCCGAAGGCAAGGGTGTTGCAGGCGACTGCAAATCTGAAGGAAGCCGGATGTGGGGAACCTACTAACCCACGGGCAAACCTCTGGTCTGACGAACAGAAATCGCATACTTCGACACGCTGAACCACACAATCCTCTTAAATCTGCTGAGAAAGCAGGTAAAAGACGAGAGGGTCATACAGATGGTAAAGCGATACCTGAAAGGCGGAGTGATGGAAAACGGTGTTGAAACAGAGACAGAAGAAGGCTCCCCGCAGGGAGGGAATCTATCCCCACTCTTAGCAAATGTGTATCTGAATGAATTCGATTGGGAGTTTCACAGACGGGCGTACCGTGTATTCGCTATGCAGATGATATTGTACTGTTGGCGAAGCGTGAACGGGCGGCGGAACGTCTGCTGGAGAGCAGTACGAAATATCTGGAAGAAACATTAAAGCTGAAAGTAAATCGGGAAAAGAGCCGGACAGTCAGCGTGTTCGCAATCCGAAATTTTAAGTTCCTTGGCTTTTGTTTTGGGAAGAGCGGAAAAGGAATCTATATCCGTGTCCATGGAAAGTCATGGAAGAAAGCCAAGGAGAAACTGCGACAGCTCACTTCCCGGAGCAAATGTGGGAGTATCATCCAAGCCATGGAAAAGATAAAAGTATACATGAGAGGGGGGTTAAATTATTACGGAATAGCGGACATAATGTTTGTTATTAAACAATCAATTTATGGTTACATAAAAATAAATAAGGTAGTTAAATGTTTGTGTGGGGAAAATAGAAAAGAGAATCCGAACAAGTGTTTGCAAATAAGTCTGGTCTGTGATAAAATACAGATCAGTTACGCAAAATACGGACAGGAGACGCCAGAAAGGCTTTCGGAAGCTGCGGCGGATGGAAAAACAAAGGAAAGGTTTGAAGTATGGCAAAGCAGTATATTAAAATACGGGGTGCCAACGAGCACAATTTGAAGAATATTTCTCTGGATATTCCGAGAAATGAGCTGGTGGTGCTGACGGGACTAAGTGGTTCCGGTAAGTCATCTCTGGCATTTGATACTATTTATGCAGAGGGGCAGAGAAGATATATGGAATCTTTGTCTTCTTATGCGAGACAGTTCCTGGGACAGATGGAGAAGCCGGATGTGGAGAGCATTGAGGGACTTTCCCCTGCTATTTCCATTGATCAGAAATCAACCAACAGGAATCCCAGATCTACAGTGGGAACAGTGACAGAGATCTATGACTATCTGAGACTTTTGTACGCCAGAATCGGAATTCCCCACTGTCCCAAGTGTGGGAGAGAGATTCGCAGACAGACGATTGATCAGATGGTAGATCAGATTATGGAGCTGCCGGAACGGACGAAAATCCAGCTTCTGGCTCCGGTGGTCCGGGGACGGAAGGGAGAGCATGTAAAGCTTCTGGAACAGGCCAGACGCAGTGGCTATGTGAGAGTTCGGATTGACGGAAATCTTTATGAGCTGTCAGAAGAGATTAAGCTGGAGAAAAATATTAAGCACAATATTGAGATCGTGGTGGATCGCCTTGCAGTCAGAGAGGGAATTGAAAAGCGTCTTACAGATTCGATTGAGACTGTTATGGGGCTTTCAGATGGTCTGATGCTGGTGGATGTGATTGGAGGAGAATCTATTCAGTTCAGCATGAATTTTTCCTGCCCGGACTGCGGCATCAGTATCGAGGAGGTAGAACCCAGAAGCTTTTCTTTTAACAATCCCTTTGGGGCATGTCCGGACTGCTTTGGTCTGGGATACAAGATGGAGTTTGATGAGGATTTGATGATTCCGGATAAATCTCTAAGCATCCTGCAGGGGGCGATTGTGGTACTTGGATGGCAGTCCTGTACGGACAAGGGAAGCTTTACCAGAGCTATTTTAGATGCTCTTGCGAAGGAATACGGATTTGATTTGGATACGCCTTTTGAAGAGTATCCCAAGGAAATCCACGATGTGCTGATTTACGGAACCGAAGGCCGGGAGATTAAGGTTCATTATAAGGGGCAAAGGGGAGAAGGCGTTTACGATGTGGCCTTTGAAGGCCTTCTGAAAAATGTTGAGCGGAGATACCGGGAAACCTATTCCGAGAATTCTAAGGCGGAATATGAAACCTTTATGCGGATTACTCCCTGTAAGGCATGTAAGGGACAGCGGCTGAAGCCCAGCTCTCTTGCCGTAACCGTAGGGGATCAGAATATTTATCAGGTAACAGAGCTTTCTATCCGCAGATGTCGGGAGTTTATGGAGAACCTGAAGCTGACACAGATGCAGGAATCGATCGGCGCACAGATTTTAAAGGAAGTAAAAGCAAGGCTGGATTTTCTGTTAAATGTGGGTCTGGAGTATCTGTCACTGTCGAGAGCCACAGGAACCCTTTCCGGAGGAGAGGCTCAGCGAATCCGTCTGGCAACTCAGATTGGCTCCGGTCTGGTGGGCGTTGCCTATATTCTGGACGAACCAAGTATTGGTCTTCACCAGCGGGACAATGACAAGCTGCTTTCTACTCTGCTTCACCTGCGGGATCTGGGAAATACGGTTCTTGTTGTGGAGCATGATGAGGATACGATGCGGGCGGCGGATTATATTGTGGATATCGGGCCGGGAGCCGGAGAACATGGCGGACAGGTGGTGGTAGCTGGTACGGCAGAGGAAATTATGCAGTGTCAGGAGTCCGTGACAGGCGCTTATTTGAGCGGACGGATTCAGATTCCAGTGCCGGAGAAGCGCAGAATTCCTACAGGCTGGCTGACAGTCCGGGGAGCGGCAGAAAACAATCTGAAACAGATTGACGTTCGTTTTCCTCTGGGCGTGATGACCTGCGTAACCGGTGTATCTGGCTCAGGCAAGAGTTCTCTGGTCAATGAGATCCTTTACAAGGCTCTGGCGCGGAAGCTGAACAGGGCAAGAACCATTCCGGGAAAGTTCAAGAAACTGGAGGGCGTGGAGCAGCTGGATAAGGTTATCGCTATTGATCAGTCTCCTATTGGAAGAACGCCTCGCTCAAATCCTGCTACCTATACAGGTGTGTTTGACATGATCCGGGATTTGTTTGCATCTACCCCTGATGCAAAGGCAAAGGGATATAATAAGGGGCGCTTCAGTTTTAATGTAAAAGGCGGCCGGTGTGAGGCCTGCAGCGGCGACGGAATTATCAAGATTGAGATGCATTTTCTTCCGGATGTCTATGTACCCTGTGAGGTCTGCGGCGGAAAGCGGTATAATCGGGAGACTCTGGAGGTTCGCTATAAGGGAAAAAGCATTTACGATGTCCTGAATATGACGGTGGAGGAGGCGATGGGCTTCTTTGAGAATATTCCTTCGATTTATCGGAAGATTTCTACACTGAATGATGTGGGGCTTTCGTATATTCGTTTGGGGCAGCCATCCACAGAGCTTTCCGGCGGAGAGGCTCAGCGAATTAAGCTGGCTACAGAGCTGAGCAGGAGAGGAACAGGAAAGACGATTTATATTCTGGATGAGCCTACGACAGGACTTCATTTTGCAGATGTTCATAAACTGGTGGAAATACTCAGAAGGCTTTCAGATGGTGGAAATACGGTTGTAGTGATTGAACACAATCTGGATGTAATCAAATCTGCGGATTATCTGATTGATATTGGCCCGGAGGGCGGAGAAGGCGGCGGCAGAGTGATTGCCGAAGGAACTCCGGAAGAGGTTGCAGAAAATCCGGAATCCTATACAGGCAGATATGTGAAGCGGTATCTGAAACAATAGATCAGTCTTGCTGCAGCTGTCTGACAATCTCAACCACTTCCTCCAGCTGTTTGATCTGGAAGTCCGCCAGAGACTGATCAAAATGAAAGCGGGAATCATAAAGGGCAGCAATATGCATTCCCGCCCGATATGCTGCAGTAACGCCAAAGGTAGAATCTTCTACAGCCAGACACTGATTTTCCGGAAGGTTCAGTTTTTTGGCGGTATAGTGATAGATTTCCGGATCCGGCTTACTGCGTTTAAACTGTGCGCCAGAGACAATTTCTTCAAAATAATGATGAATGTTATTTTCGGTCAGAACCCGGTGAATAATCGGCAGACCGGTGGAGGAGGCCAGGGCCAGTCGAAGCCCCATTTCCTGAAGCCGGTCGAGGATGCCAGGGATTTCTTTCCGAAAGATACGGCGGTAGTCCATCTGCGCGTAAACATCTACAGAGGCGCGGAATTCATCCCGCAGCTGCTGCCAGGTCTGGCCATTGTGGACGGCACGGGCCATACAGCTCCATGCGTCTTCCCGGGAGGATCCTACCATGCCGAACAGATCCTCCAGCTGCACCTGGGGATTTTTCGTTCGGGCAAATTCCAGCTCCATTTTCAGATATTCCAGTTCGCTGTCTATGATGATTCCATCCATATCAAAAATGACTGCTTTTATCATAAGATTTTCCACCTCTTTTTTATTTCTGTGCTCGTTCAGCCATGTGAGGATTCAGACAGAAAGATGCTCTGAATGCTTGTTTTTCCAGAAGTTTTCCAGTCTGAAGCGTCGAGAAAATACTTTCTTAATTTAATGCAATAAAGTAATTCTTGCAACAAAAAATGCGTCTGAGAGGAATCGAACCTCCGCACGCGGCTCCGGAGGCCACTGCTCTATCCACTGAGCTACAGACGCATCTTCTATATAATACTATATTTTTTTTTGTTTTGCAAGGGGTATTATTGCTTTTTTTTTTGTATTTTGCTATGATAAGGATCTGGACAATCCCATGGAGGTGGTGGAATGAAAGAAAACAAAAGATTTCGGAAACGGAGCGGGGCGGACGAAGAGCAGAGGGCTCTTTTGACAGCAGCAGCCATTCCGTTAATCGTGATTATATTAATGATTATTATTGTGATTGCAGATCATGGCAAGGCAAAAGAGACAGAAAATCAGGAGCCTTCCACGACCATGGAAGCAGAGACAGGGAATGAATCAGAGCTGCAGACCGAGGAAGCAGAGGCGGAAGGTGAGTCAGAATCAGAAGCTGTGGAGATTCCGGAAATGGAGGGACTGCAGAGGGACCGGGTTCCGGAAATTCTCAGTCTTATGAAGAGCTATTTTGCAGCCAGAGAGGATTCTGATGCAGAAACCATGAGCCGGATTTACGGAAGAGGTGAGCAGACGGAAGCTGAGCTGGAGGAAGAGCGGAAACGGCTGCGCAGCAATGCCAAGTATGTACAGGAATTTGAAAATATTGCCACCTATGTGATGGATGGAGAAACGGCAGATACCTGGCTGGTGTATACCCTTTACGACATCCGTTTTTATTCGGCAGAGACAGCGGCTCCTATGATTATGTGGTGCTATGTGTACCGTGATGCAGAGGGCAATTATCTGATTCGCAGCAACGACACCCTGACAGAGGCGGAGATTGATTTTGCAGATCGAATCAGCCATTCTGAGGAAGTGCGCCGGCTGGCGTCGGGAGTAAATGTAAAGCTGAAGGAGGCTTTAACTGCTGACGAGGAACTGAATTCCATTTACGGCGTACTGAGAGACGGTTCTCCTGTTTATGGGGAAGAGCCGGAGCAGAGAATTGTTGTAGCGGAGACGACAGCTGCCAGCGAGGAGACTTCTGCAGAGGAAGAGACAGAAGCTTCCGAAGAGGCAGAGACAGAGGAAAGCCAGTCGGAAGCTGAGGAGGAGACGATAGAGGCGTTTGTGCCGGAGGAGTCTGGGCAGCAGGAAACTGCAGAAGCTCAGGAACCGGATGCTTCTGGGGAGAGCAGCGTACAGAGCAGTACAGCAGCAGCGCCGGGAGCATAAAGACAGGAGAAGATCCGTCTTTTGAGCAGAAGCGTCCTATGGGAAAGCAGAAGCGCCAGATATCTAAAAATGGATGGATATGCGGATGCGTGACAGAAAACTGCATTTTCAAGAAGCAGGATAAGAACAGAATTTGAAAGAATCATACACAGAGAGCAGGATGAAAACATGGAAACGATGAATGTAAAGGACTTTTATTTTGATTTGCCACAGGAGCTGATTGCCCAGGATCCTCTCGAGGATCGGTCTGCATCCAGACTTTTGGTGCTGGATAAAGAAACCGGTGAAATTGAACACAGACACTTCCGGGATATTGTTTCTTATTTAAAACCGGGGGACTGCCTTGTAATCAACGATACTAAGGTAATTCCGGCGCGGCTGTTTGGCGTGAAGGAGGATACCAGAGCAAAGATTGAGGTACTGCTGTTAAAACGTCGGGAAAATGATATTTGGGAGACGTTGGTGAAGCCGGGAAAAAAGTGCCGTCCCGGTGCAGTGCTGGAGTTTGGAGACGGATTGTTAAAGGGAACCGTTCTGGATGTTGTAGATGAAGGGAACCGTCTCATTCAGTTTTCTTACGATGGTATTTTTGAGGAGATTCTGGATCAGCTGGGTCAGATGCCTCTTCCTCCCTATATTACGCATCAGCTGCAGGATAAAAACCGTTATCAGACAGTGTATGCAAAGCACGAAGGATCTGCAGCAGCGCCGACAGCCGGACTGCATTTTACAAAGGAGCTTCTGGATGAAATCCAGAAAATGGGTGTAAAAATTGCTCATGTTACGCTCCATGTAGGGCTGGGAACCTTCCGTCCGGTAAAGGTGGAAAACGTCCTGGAGCACCATATGCATTCGGAATTTTATATGGTAGAGGAAGCAGAAGCACAGAAAATCAATGAGACAAAGGCTGCAGGCGGGCGGGTGATCTGTGTGGGAACTACCAGCTGCCGAACCATTGAGTCAGCCACAGGAGAAGACGGAATTCTGCGGGCAGGAAGCGGTTGGACTGAGATTTTTATTTATCCGGGATATCAGTTTAAGATTCTGGATTGTCTGATCACCAATTTCCACCTGCCGGAATCGACGCTGGTGATGCTGGTTTCAGCCCTGGCAGGAAGAGAGCATGTGCTTCATGCCTATGATGAGGCTATTCAGGAGCGCTATCGTTTCTTCAGCTTTGGGGATGCGATGTTTATACGATGACAATAACAGATTTGCAGGAATAAGAGATATTGATTGAAAGGGGAAAATCCGTATTATATTTCGGGTCTTCCCCTTTTTATCTTTTTCTGTTTTTCGGAACATCTGGTGCGGATTGACAAAATCAAAAGAATATACGAAAATAGCAGTATACCATACTGGGGAACATGAAAGCTCCCTGGATTTTCGGGAAAGAGCAGAGGAAAGGACAGAATATGGAACCAATTCGTTTGAATAAATATTTAAGTGAACAGGGGGTTTGTTCTCGCCGGGAGGCAGATCGCCTCATTGAGGCAGGAAAGGTGACCATTGACGGACGGAAGGCCGGAATGGGAGAAAAAGTAACCGGACAGGAAAAGATTGTATGTGATGGAAAACCGGTTGGGCAGGGAGCCGGGGAAAAAAAGGTGAAGCCGGTTTTGCTGGCGGTGAATAAGCCGAGAGGAGTGGTCTGCACTACTTCTGACAAGGATCGGGCCATGAATGTGGTAGAGCTGATTCATTATCCTGTCAGAGTATATCCGGTAGGACGTTTGGATAAGGATTCGGAAGGACTGCTTTTGATGACCAATCAGGGAGATCTGGCGAATGAGATTATGCATGCGGGAAATTTTCATGAGAAGGAATATATCGTAACCGTGGATCAGCCCTTCAATTCTGCATTTATTAAAAAAATGCAGGAGGGAGTAGAGCTGAAGGAGCTGGAGGTGACAACAAGACCCTGTAAGGTGAAGGCACTTGGAAAGAAAACTTTTCAGATTACACTGACTCAGGGATTGAACCGGCAGATCCGCCGGATGTGTGAGGCCCTGGGCTATCATGTAGTGACCTTAAAGCGAGTGCGTATTATGAATATTCATCTGGGCAGACTGAATACGGGGGATTACCGGAGAGTGACTCCCCAGGAGCTGGAGGAGCTGCAGTGGCAGCTGGAACAGGCCAGAATGGAACGGGAAGAGGAGGAGTCATAAATTTATGGAACAGAATCAGGACAGAAGGCTTTCCCGGATGAAGGAGCTGATTGGAATTTTGTCAGAAGCGGCTAAGACTTATTACCAGGAAAGCCGGGAAATTATGAGTAATTTCCAGTACGACAGGATGTATGATGAGCTGCTTGAACTGGAAAAGGAAACAGGAGTGGTGATGGCAGGAAGCCCGACACAAAAGGTAGGCTATGAGGTATTAAGCGAGCTTCCCAAGGAGGAGCATGAGGCTCCAATGCTGTCTTTGGATAAAACAAAGGATGTTGGAGCACTTCAGGAGTGGCTGGGCAGCCAGAAAGGAATTTTGTCCTGGAAGCTGGACGGTTTGACCATTGTGCTGACCTATGAGGGAGGAGAACTTGTCAAGGCCGTTACCAGAGGAAATGGGGAAATTGGGGAGGTAATTACGGGAAATGCCCGTGTGTTTGCCAATGTTCCTTTGCGTATTTCCTATCAGGGAACCTTGATCATACGGGGAGAGGCGGTGATCAAATATTCGGATTTTGCCCGGATAAATGAAGAGATCGAGGATGTGGATGCCCGGTATAAGAATCCCAGAAATCTGTGCAGTGGGTCTGTGCGCCAGCTGAATAATCAGATTACAGCACAGAGAAATGTTCATTTTGAGGCATTTATGCTGGTGCGGGCTGACGGCGTGGATTTTGGAAACTCCCGGAAGCGGCAGTTTCAGTGGCTGGAGAGTCAGGGCTTTGATGTTGTAGAGTACCAGGAGGTGGATACGGAGAGCCTTCCAGAGGCGGTTTCTGTATTTGCAGAAAAAATCCAGACCTATGACATTCCCTCAGACGGACTGGTGCTTCTGATGGATGATATTGCTTATGGGGATTCCCTTGGACGGACGGCAAAATTTCCCCGCAATTCCATTGCATTTAAATGGGCTGATGAAATCAGAGAAACCCATTTAAAGGAAATTGAGTGGAGCGCTTCCCGCACAGGTCTTATTAATCCCGTGGCGATTTTTGAACCAGTGGAGCTGGAGGGAACCACAGTCAGCAGGGCCAGTGTTCACAATATCAGTATTATGGAGGCTCTGGAGCTGGGAGAGGGAGATGTGATTACGGTTTACAAGGCCAATATGATTATCCCTCAAATTGCAGAAAACCTGACGCGCAGCGGTACCATTTCGATTCCCGGCCACTGTCCTGTCTGCGGCGGAGAAACGCAGGTTCGTCAGGTTAAGGATGTGAAGGCCCTTTACTGTACGAATCCGGACTGTCAGGCAAAAAAGGTAAAGAGCTTTGCCCTTCTGGTCAGCAGGGATGCCTTAAATATTGACGGACTTTCCGAGGCAACCTTAGAGAGGTTTATCGCGGCAGGCTTTATTCACACCTACGCGGATATTTTTCATCTGGATCGCCATCAGGAAGCCATTGTTTCCATGGAGGGCTTTGGACAGAAGTCCTATGACAACCTGACGGCAGCTGTGAAAAAGGCTTCGGACACTACTCTTCCAAGGGTGATTTACGGACTGGGAATCACCGGAATCGGTCTTGCAAATGCAAAAATGCTGTGCCGGGAATTCCATTATGATTTTGCAGCCATGCGGTCTGCAGACAGGGAGGCCCTGACGGCAGTGGACGGAATTGGCGAGGTTTTAGCCGATGCGTGGATTTCCTATTTCCAGAATGAGAAAAACAATCAGCTGGTGGACAGCCTTCTGGCGGAGCTGACCATAGAGCAGGAGTCAGGAAACCAGGGGGAAGCAGTTTTAGAAGGAAAGGTGTTTGTTATCACAGGAACGGTAGAGCATTTTGCCAATCGAAAGGCGCTACAGGAGGAGATTGAGCGCCTGGGAGGAAAGGCTACCGGAACGGTGACATCAAAAACCTCGTATCTGATTAACAATGATGTAACGTCCAATTCTTCAAAAAATAAGAAGGCAAGAGAACTGGGAATTCCCGTCATTTCAGAAGAGGATTTCCTGAATATGATTGGAGGAACAGAAAATGCCAATTAAAGTACAAAACGAACTGCCGGCCAGAGCCATTCTTGAGTCAGAAAATATTTTCGTCATGGATGAAAAAAGAGCGCTGAGTCAGGATATCCGTCCGCTTCAGCTGGTGATTCTGAATTTAATGCCCTTAAAGGAGGAAACAGAGCTGCAGATTTTAAGGGCTTTGTCCAATACGCCTCTGCAGGTGGACTGTACCTTTTTGATGCTTTCTACCTATGTATCCAAGAATACGTCAGCCAGCCATATTAATAAATTTTATGTGAATTTTGAGGATATTCGAAAGCATAAATACGACGGCATGATTATTACAGGCGCGCCGGTGGAGAACATGGAATTTGAAGACGTGGATTACTGGGAGGAGCTAAAGTCTATTATGGACTGGAGCACTACCCACGTTCATTCCACCCTTCATATCTGTTGGGGAGCTCAGGCCGGACTGTATTTCCATTATGGAATTCCCAAATATCCCAGGGAGAAGAAGCTGAATGGGGTATATAGCCATAAGGTGCTTCACCATAAGGTTCCGCTGGTGAGAGGGCTGGATGATTATGTCATGTGCCCTCACTCTCGTTATACGGAGGTACGCAGTGAGGATATCCGGAAACATGAGGATCTGAATATTCTGGCAGAATCAGAGGAGGCAGGGGTGCTTCTTGTGGTGAATGAGGACGGAAGCAGAATTTTTATTCAGGGACATCCGGAGTATGATCGAATGACACTGAACAATGAATTTCACCGGGATCAGGTGAGAGGGCTGAATCCGGAGCTGCCCTGTCACTATTATCCAGACGATAATCCGGAAAACCGGCCGGTTCTGACCTGGAGAAATCTTTCCAACACAGTTTATGCCAACTGGCTGAACTATTATGTATATCAGACAACACCTTATATTCTTACAGAAGAGGAATGAAAGGAGGATTCCTGGTGCGCGATTTAAATGTCAGATATCTGGAACGTCTTTCGGATCTGTATCCTACGATTGCGGAAGCATCGACAGAGGTGATTAACCTGGAGGCTATTTTAAATCTTCCTAAAGGAACAGAGCATTTTCTGACAGATATTCACGGAGAATACGAAGCCTTTTCTCATGTAATGAAAAATGGCTCCGGATCGGTTCGACGCAAGGTTAATGATATTTTCGGAAATACGCTGTGCATGGAGGATAAGCAGGAGCTGGCAACGCTCATTTATTATCCCAGAGAGAAAATGAATCAGATTCTGGGAAAGGTTTCTGATCGGGAGGACTGGTATCGGATTACCATGTACCGTCTAGTCGAGGTCTGTAAGCAGTCTGCCAGCAAATATACCCGGTCCAAGGTGAGAAAGGCTCTGCCTTCGGAATTTGCCTATGTAATTGAAGAACTGATTACGGAGAAGGTCAATGTGCCGGACAAGGAATCCTACTACAATGCCATTATTCAGACCATTATCCGGGTGGGGCGGGTGGAGGAATGTATCATTGCTCTCTGCCGTCTGATTCAGCGGCTGGTTGTGGATCACCTGCATATTCTGGGGGATATTTATGATCGGGGACCAGGACCGCATCTGATTATGGATGAGCTGATGGCTCATCATTCGGTGGATATTCAGTGGGGAAACCATGATATTCTGTGGATGGGGGCGGCAGCAGGGCAGAGAGGGTGCATTGCCAATGTGATCCGGATCTGTGCCCGTTATGGAAATCTTGACATTCTGGAGGACGGCTATGGAATTAACCTCCTTCCTCTGGCAACCTTTGCAGTGAATACTTACCGGGAGGATCCCTGCACCTGTTTTAAGCTGAGAGGCGGCGGGATTTACAATGCCAAGGAGATGGAGGCAGATCTGAAAATGCATAAGGCCATTTCTATCATTCAGTTTAAGGTGGAGGGACAGATTATTAAGGCGCATCCGGAAATGGGGCTGGAGGATCGCAATCTTCTTCATCGGATTGACTATGAAAAAGGAACTATTTTCCTGGATGGAAAAGAGTATACGCTTCTGGATACGAATTTTCCCACCATTGATCCGGCAGATCCCTATACTCTGACTGCGGAAGAGGCGGACATTATGGAACGGCTGGAACGATCTTTCTTAAATTGTGAGAGGCTTCAGCGGCATATGCGGTTTCTGTTGTCCAGGGGAAGCCTGTATAAGGTATACAATGGCAATCTGCTGTATCATGGCTGTGTTCCCTTAAATGAGGACGGAACCTTAAAAACAGTAACGGTCTGTGGAGGCCGATACCAGGGAAAGCAGCTTTATGAGGTGCTGGATGGGTATATTCGAAAGGGCTTTGTGGCAGTGGATCCGACAGAACGGGAAAATGGAAGAGATCTGATGTGGTATATCTGGCTTCACCGGGATTCTCCTCTGTTTGGAAAAGATAAGATGGCTACCTTTGAGCGGTATTTTCTTGCAGAAAAGGAAACCCATCAGGAAAAGAAAAATCCTTACTATCGTTTTCTGGAGGATGAAGAGGTGGTGAACCGGATTCTGGAGGAATTCGGATTGTCGCCGGAAACAGGACATATTATCAACGGCCATGTACCTGTAAAATCAAAAAACGGTGAGAATCCTGTCAAGTGTGGCGGAAAAGTACTGGTAATTGACGGCGGATTTTCCAAAGCTTATCAGAAAGAAACAGGGATTGCCGGATATACGCTGATTTACAATTCCTATGGTCTGATTCTGGCAGCCCACGCTCCCTTTGAATCTACAGAAGCAGCGATTGAAAAGGGAAGCGATATCCATTCAGAAACCATTGTGGTGAAGCGGGTGGAGAAAAGAAAGTTGGTAGGCGACACTGATGTAGGAATGATTCTCAAGGAAAATATTGCGGATCTGGAGAAGCTTTTGGAGGCCTATCGGACAGGCGCTCTGGCAGAGCGGATTCGGAAAAAATAACAAATGGAAAAGAGGACAAGATCATGGAACAGATGATTCTGGCATCTGCCTCACCGAGGAGATTGGAGCTTCTTCGGCAGGTAGGAATAGAACCGGTGGTAGAGCCCAGCCATGTGCAGGAGGTAATCACAAGCACGATACCGGGAGCGGTAGTTATGGAGCTGTCCCGGCAAAAGGCGGAGGATATTGCAGGGCTGCACAGAGGGGAGCCGGTGATCGTGCTGGGAGCAGATACGGTGGTGGCAGCTGACGGTAAAATTCTGGGGAAGCCAAAGGATCGGGAGGACGCTATCCGTATGGTAAAGCTTCTTCAGGGCCGGAGCCATCAGGTCTATACAGGAGTAACCCTGGTGTTCTGTGGAGAAAATTCTTCACAGAACACCAGCCCTGTCATTACTTTTTTTGAAGAGACAGAGGTTTGTGTATTTCCCATGACGGACAGACAGGTGGAAGCCTATGTGGATACAAAAGAACCCATGGATAAGGCAGGGGCTTATGGCATACAGGGGAAATTTGCTGCTTATGTCAAAGGCATTGTCGGGGACTACAATAATGTAGTGGGACTCCCTGTAGGGAGAGTGTGTCAGGAGCTTGGAAAGCGGGGAATCAAGTTTTAAGGATACAGAAAATGAAAGGCAAAGGAAGCCTGAGGTCAGGAGGCTTCCTTTGCTTTCTCTGCAAATTCTGTTGTTACCAGCTTTTCGTAGGGAACCCGGGTATTCAGTTCACCCGCTTCTTCAAGAATATTCTGCAGCAGTTCAAAGCTGCTTTTTTCAAATATCAAATCGTTTTTCCAGGTATCCTGGGCTTTATATCGTTCAATAATAGCAATAATGTTTTCCAGAGGCGTTTCTGGAAACTGAGGCTGAATGGTTTTTGCAATTTCTTCCGATGAATGGGTATTTACATACTGCATTCCTTTTTGAAGTGCATTGGTAAATTTCTGAATGATGTCAGGATGGGAATCCAGATAACTTTTTCTGGCACAGTAGGCAGTGTAAGGAACATAGCCGGAATCTGTGCCAAGAGAGGCAACTACATATCCCTTTCCTTCCAGCTCCAGACCGGTGGCAAAGGGCTCAAATTCAACCGTATAGTCGCTTGTATTTCCCGCAAAGGCTGCAGCAGTAAGGCCAAACTGAATACTCTGATCAATGGTGAGATCGGTTTTGGGATCAATGCCATTTTTCTTCAGAATATATTCAAAAACCATCTGGGGCATTCCTCCGGCTCTTCCGCCCAGAACCGTTGTTCCTTTCAGCTTTTGCCAGGAAAAGGAAGGATCCGGGTGTCTTGCCACAAGGAAGTTTCCGGCTCTTTGGGTCAGCTGGGCAAAATTGACAGCATAGTCCGGCGCATCCTGGGCAAAGGTATAAATACTGGCCTCTGATCCCATAAAGCCAATGTCAGCGTCGCCGGACAGAAGGGCTGTCATAACCTTGTCAGCTCCTGCTCCATTGACCAGAGTCAGGTCAAGACCTTCTTCTGTAAAATATCCCAGCTCAATGGCTGCATACTGAGGGGCATAAAAGACAGAATGGGCTACTTCATTTAAAGTAACTGGGGTCATACCGGTTTTACTTTTTCCAGAGCAGCCGGAAAGAGCGACAGCGGCGGACAAGGCGGCTGCCAGAAAAAAATAAGGGGTGATTTTTTTCATCATATTCCTCCTGAGAGAAGATTTCCTAATACAATGTATCAGAAAATTGACAGAAGGTGTCTGTCCGGTCAGAAAATTTTACAGACGCTTTTTCAGGAAAGAAAAAAACGGACACGATTTTACATAGATTTAACATAAATTTTAAATGATGAGGTAGAAAGTAAAAATACCATTATGATATGATAAAAACCGTGTTAAACAACACACGCAGAATCAAAAAGCATGAAGAAAAGAATATGAGCGGGGTAATCCCGCATACGGAGGAAAAGAGAGGATGAATGGAACCATGGAAGTGGCGTTTGGTATGGCCGGAGGACTTGCTCTGTTTTTGTATGGCATGAACAGTATGAGTGATGCTCTGCAGAAGGCGGCTGGAGAGAGAATGAAAAGCATTTTAAGCTTTTTGACCAAGAATCCAGTAATGGGAGCCCTGGCCGGAGCCCTGGTAACAGCTGTGCTGCAGTCCAGCTCTGCCACAACAGTTATGGCAATCGGCTTTGTCAGCGCCGGGCTGATGAGTTTGCCTCAGGCGATTTCAGTTATTTTCGGAGCAAACGTTGGTACGACTATGACAGCTCAGCTGCTGGCATTTCAGATCAGCGATTATATTTATCCGATTATCTTTATCGGTTTTCTGATGAATTTTGCAGGAAAATCAGAAAAATTAAAGAATGTCGGTCTTGTGATTTTTTCTTTTGGACTTTTATTTGAAGGAATTGAGATTATGGGAAGTGTGATGAAGCCTTTGGCTGGAAGTCCCTTCTTCATTAATCTGATTGGAAAGGTGTCTCAGATTCCGATTCTGGGAGTTTTGGTTGGTCTTTTCATGACACTGATTGTTCAGTCCAGCTCCGCCACGATTGCGGTGCTTCAGAATTTTGCCTCTCAGGCCGGGCCCGATGGCGTCAGCAGTGTGATTGGCCTTGCAGGAGCAATCCCGATTCTTTTGGGTGATAACATTGGTACGACCATTACAGCGCTTCTTGCATCCATTGGGCAGTCTAAGAATGCAAAGCGGACGGCAGTGGCCCACAGCGTATTTAATATTACAGGAAGCATTGTATTCTTGTTTATGATTCCTGTTCTGACGGCTTTTGTGCAGATGATTTCTCCCAAGGGGCCAGAGGTGGCTGTTATTTCCCGCCAGATTGCAAATGCCCATACAACTTTTAACGTTGTCTGTACCCTGGTATGGCTTCCTTTGATTGCGGTTATGGTAAAAATCGTAAAACTGATTATTCCGGGAGAAGATCAGAATGAAAATCAGGCATTCCAGGCTAAGTTCCTGGATGAGAAGGTGATTGGGCAGCCGGTTGCAGCTATGTATCTCGTGTCTCAGGAGTTAAATCGGGGAGCAGAGCTGGCAGAGGGAATGCTTGATTTGGCTAAGGAGTCTCTTACCGGAACCAACCGAAAGGAGGCGAGGATGGAGTTTGCAGGTTCCTGCAGTGCTCTAGAACGCCTTCAGAAGAATATTTCCCAGTATCTGACGAAAATGCTGTCCAGCGGCGCTATGACAGAAATTCAGGCGGAAAAAACAGCAGGTCTCTTATCAGTATCAAACAATCTGGAGCGTATTACGGAGCGGTGCAGCGACATTCTGCAGATTGTAGAAAAGGTGCAGAATGAAAACCGCCAGATTTCCGATGAGGCAGTGGGAGAACTGAAAAACTGTTTTGCTATTCTGAACTATCTTTTTGAACATGCAATGGAGGCGGTTCGCACAGGTGACTGGGAGGCGGCAAGGAAGGTAAGCCGCAGTAAAAATAAAATGAGAAAGGCACAGAAGCAGTTTACAAAGGCCCATATGGCCAGGGTAAAGAAGAATCTTTGTGATTCGTCCATGCTGGAGGATTTTTCTAATCTTTTGTACAATCTGGATCGAATTGCCGATAACTGTGTCAGCATCGCGGAAGAGGCTCTGGACGATGTGATTTTTGTGAATCTGGAGGAGATGCATAAAGAGGAAGGTACTGTGTAAAGCAGTATCTTCTTTTTTTGGGAAAGTTCTGAAAGAATCTGTTTGCATACAGGTATCAGCTGTGCTATGATGTTTCTACAGTAAAGTGGGAAAGTGCTATTGAATACAGAAATACGAGGGAGGAAAAAGAAATGAGGTTTTTTGTAGATACAGCAAATGTAGACGAGATCAGAAAAGCAAATGATATGGGAATTATCTGCGGAGTTACCACAAATCCTTCTCTGATTGCAAAGGAGGGACGAGATTTTCATCAGGTGATTCAGGAAATCGCCTCGATTGTGGATGGTCCGATCAGCGGGGAGGTAAAGGCAACGACAGAGGATGCAGAGGGTATGGTGAAGGAAGGACGGGAAATTGCCGCAATCCACCCCAATATGGTTGTAAAGATCCCCATGACAGCCGAAGGCTTAAAGGCTGTGAAAATTTTAAGCGCCGAGGGAGTGAAGACCAATGTGACTCTGATTTTTACAGCGGCTCAGGCACTTCTTGCTGCAAGAGCAGGCGCAAACTATGTCTCTCCCTTCCTGGGACGTCTGGATGATATTTCTACGCCGGGAATTGAGCTGATTGAAGATATTACAGAGATTTTCATGGTTCACAATCTGGGTACCCAGGTGATTGCTGCAAGCATCCGCAATCCGATCCATGTGATAGACTGTGCAAAAGCCGGTGCAGACATTGCCACAGTTCCCTATAAGGTTCTTATGCAGATGATTCACCATCCACTGACAGATGCAGGAATTGCCAAATTCCAGGCAGATTACAGAGCTGTGTTCGGTGAATAGAAAACGCGGGGGAAGGTTATGAATTACAAAATGATTGTGCTGGATCTGGATGGTACTCTGACCAACAGAGACAAGGTGATTACAGATAAGACCCGTCAAGCCTTGATGGAAGCCCAGAAAAGGGGAAAAAAGGTTGTTCTTGCATCCGGACGGCCTACCTACGGCGTAGTTCCCCTGGCTGAGGAGCTGGAACTGGGAAAATATGGTGGCTGTATTCTGTCCTTTAACGGCGGTATTATTATGGATTGCCGGACAGGAGAGGTGCTTTTTCAAAAAAAGCTTCCGGCAGAGGCGAACCGGAAAATTATTGGTCTGGCTCAGGAGGAAAGGGTAAGCAGTATTCTGACCTACCAGGACGGCCTGATTATTACAGACAACGAAGAATGTCCCTACGTGAAGATTGAAGCAGGGATTAATCACCTGAAGGTGCGTCAGGTGGGCTCTATGGCTGACTATGTGGATTTTTCTGTGCCTAAGTTTCTGATGTGTGATGACGGAGATTATCTGGCGCTGACAGAAGCCAGAGTAAAGGCGGCGCTGGGACGTGATTTCAGTGTGTACCGGTCAGAACCCTTTTTCCTGGAGATTCTTCCAAAGGGCATTGACAAGGCTCAGAGCCTTTCTCAGCTTCTGAAAGTGCTTGGTATCGAGCGGGAAGAGATGATCGCCTGCGGAGACGGGTATAACGATATTTCCATGATTCAGTATGCAGGTCTGGGCGTTGCAATGGAAAATGCGGTGCTTCCTGTGAGAAAAGCAGCAGATTATGTAACTCTTTCTAATAATGATGACGGCGTTGCCCATGTAGTTGAAAAGTTTTTGCTGTAAAACTATAGACTTTAAAATTTTACTGTGCTAAACTATGAAAGAAGACTATCAGGTCAATCATGAAAGGAAAGAAGGGAACCCCGGTCTATGAATAAGAAAATAAAAACAGAAGCAGTGGATCATCTGTTTCAGGCAATTTTGACACTGAAAAACCCGGAAGAATGCTATATCTTTTTTGAGGACGTATGTACGGTTAATGAGCTCTTATCTCTGTCACAGCGTTATGAGGTAGCCAAAATGCTTCGGGAGAAAAAAACCTACCTGGAAATAGCAGAGAAAACCGGTGCGTCTACAGCAACCATCAGCCGGGTCAATCGCTCTTTGAATTATGGCAATGACGGCTATGATATGGTATTTGCCAGACTGTCGGAAAAGGACGGGGAAGAATAAAAGAGGGCTAACTAAATTATAAGAGAGCATAAGAAAAAGCGCTGGTTTCAGCGCTTTTTTCTGGTCTCTGAAGTGTCAGCTTCTGATTCTTCACGAAGCTGATCGATCATCATTTCTACCATTTGTTTTTTTAAATAGACATCAAAGGACAGCTCACTGATAAAGGCAAACAGCTGTAAATACTCCTGATCTTCTACAGGAAAATCGGCAAAGGTTTCTTCAGAAGCCTGAAACTTGGCCTGAATATCTGCTTTTAACCGTTCCATCTGCTGATCCTCTAGGGAGAATACCTCCTCATAAATCCGGCTCAGGGAAGGCTCTGCGCTGCTGTTAAAGTACTGTTCCGTAATAGGACGAAACAGCTGTTCAATATCGTGAAAAGAAAGCAGGTTCTTGTAATAGTAGATAAACAACAGAAGAATCAGATGCTCCTTGCTGTATTTTTTCTTTACAGGGGGCGGAAGCAGGTTGTTCTTTGCATAGTTGTTGATCATAGTTTTTGTAAGAGCCTTGTCTTCCGGATTCCGCTTAGCTTTTCTCAGATGCTCTTCCATAAAGGAGGTCACCTGATCCATGTAGAGATCGATCTCCGGGATTTTTTCCAGCTTGATATAGGAGATGGTTCCCAGACGATCCAAAATGTCGTTCAGTCGTTCCTTGTTTGTTTTCATTTGCTCACCTCTGACCCTATTATATAGTATTGAAAACCAGATGACAAGAGGGTGAGGAAATACTTTGCATAAATTTTCCTGTTTCTCCATATACTGTTTTTGTAAAGGAGGAACGAATACTATGGCGAGACGAGCGAGGAAAACACCGCTGGAAAAATGTCAGGAGGAGCTTTTGACGGTGAAGGCTTCTATTGAGCAGTATGATCATTGTCTGGAAACTCTTCGGGAAAAGGAAAAGCAGCTGGAAAACCAGATTTTGATGGAAAAATTCCGGGAGATCAATGAATTGCTGGAGCTTCAGAACCTGTCTTTAGATGATTTAAAGGACATGCTCGGAGAAAAAAAGGTGGAAACGCAGGAAGCCTCCTGATTCTCAAAAAAATTTTGATAGAAAAATAAAATTGAGATATTGTTGAATTCTTCTGGAAAAACCGTTATAATGGATGCAGAATAAGAGAAAATTCACAGGAGGCTATGAACATGAAAAAAGTACTGGCAACAACTAAGGCACCGGCAGCAATTGGACCGTATTCTCAGGCTATCCGCGCAGACAAATTTGTTTTCGTTTCCGGACAGCTTCCCATTGACCCGGCAACCGGAGAATTCGCAGGAGACGATATTGCAGCTCAGACCAGACAGTCTCTGACCAATATCCAGAACATTCTGGCCAGCGAGGGACTGACCATGGCAAATGTAGTAAAAACCACTGTTCTGCTGAAAAACATTTCTGATTTTGGCGCAATGAACGAGGTTTATGCTTCATTTTTCGAGAGCGACTGCCCTGCAAGAGCAGCATTTGAGGTAGCTGCCCTGCCGAAGGCTGCCCTGGTTGAAATCGAAGCGATTGCATATGCAGAATAAGCCCTGAAAAGACAGAGAAGGAGGCCGGAGCAAACCCAAAAGGTTTGCCCCGGTTCTTTTTTTATGATATACTAGCCAGAAGAATCAGGAAGAAAGATGAGGATAAGGACTTCATGGCAGTTTACGATACATTAAATCCCATGCAGAAGGAGGCGGTGCTCTGCACAGAAGGACCGCTTCTTGTACTGGCAGGGGCAGGTTCAGGAAAAACAAGGGTTCTGACCCACAGGATCGCCTATTTAATCGAAGAAAAAAAGGTAAGTCCATGGAACATTATGGCAATTACCTTTACGAACAAGGCAGCAGGAGAAATGCGGGAGCGTGTAGACCGTTTGGTAGGGGAAAAATCCGACAGTATCTGGGTCAGCACCTTTCATTCCTCCTGTGTGAAAATTCTCAGAAGATTTATTGAAAATCTGGGATACAGCAGAAGCTTTACTATTTATGATGCGGATGATCAGAGAACTTTGATGAAGCAGATTTTAAAAAAAATGGAGCTGGATCCAAAGCAGTTTCGGGATCGGGCCATGCTGTCTGCTATTTCCAATGCGAAAAATGAACTGATTGGCCCGGAGGAATTCCGCCTGAACGCAGAGGGAGACTGGAGAGAGAAGAAAACGGCAGAGGTTTATGCCATGTACCAGGAGGAGTTGAGAAAAAACAATGCGCTTGATTTTGATGATTTGATTTTTAAAACTGTGGATCTGTTCCGAACCAATCCAGACGTACTGGAGTATTATCAGGAGCGATTCCTGTACATAATGGTGGATGAGTATCAGGATACGAATACAGCTCAGTTCCAGCTGGTTTCTCTTCTGGCAGGGAAATACAAGAATCTCTGTGTCGTAGGCGATGATGATCAGTCGATTTATAAGTTCCGCGGAGCCAATATTGGAAATATCCTGGATTTTGAGTCTACCTTTCCCGGAGCAAGGGTGATTAAGCTGGAACAGAATTACCGTTCTACAGGAAATATCCTGAATGCAGCCAACGGCGTGATCTGTAACAACCAGGGCCGGAAGGAAAAAACTCTCTGGACAGCCAGGGAAGAGGGAGAACCTGTAATTCTGCGCCAGTATGAGCAGGCAGGCGAGGAGGCTGCAGGGATTGTGAAAGAGATTCTGGAGAGTGGAAAGGATTATCGGGATTTTGCAGTTCTTTACCGGACCAATGCCCAGTCCCGGATTTTAGAAGAGCAGTGTGTAGCTGCCAATCTTCCTTATCGGTTGGTAGGCGGAGTTAATTTCTATCAGAGAAAAGAAATTAAAGATGTTCTGGCCTATTTAAAAACGATTGCCAACGGTCAGGATGATCTGGCAGTGCAGCGGATCATCAATGTTCCAAAGCGGGGAATCGGAGGAGTTTCTATTGGAAAAATCACGCTTTGGGCTGCGATGCAGAATGTAAGCTTTTATACAGCCTGTACCAGGGCAGGAGAGATAGAAGGGCTTGGAAAGGCGGCCGGAAAGGTTTTGGCCTTTACAGGGCAGATCGCGGCCTTCCGAAGTCATCTGGAGCGTGGGAGCAGTATTAAGGAGCTCATAGAAGAAATTCTGGAGGATACAGGGTATCGAAAAGAACTGGAGGATGAAGATGATATAGAGGCGGAGACTCGTCTGGAAAATATTCAGGAGCTGATGAACAAGGCGGTTAGCTACACGGATGGCAGTGAAAATCCGGAACTGAGTGAATTTCTGGAAGAAGTTGCCCTGGTGTCAGATGTGGATCGAATGGATGATTCACAGAGCAGAGTAACGCTGATGACCCTTCACAGCGCAAAGGGACTGGAGTTTCCGGTGGTATATTTAACAGGTATGGAGGACGGACTCTTTCCCAGTATGATGTCGATTGCTGCAAATGATGAGACAGAGCTGGAGGAAGAACGCCGCCTTTGTTATGTGGGAATTACCCGTGCCATGGATCGGCTGGTACTGACCGGTTCCAGATTCCGCATGGTGAATGGAGAGACCAGATATTCCTGCCTCAGCCGTTTCGTAGATGAGATTCCCAAAGAAGTGATGAAGGAGGAGCGGCTGGAGCCGCGCCTTGGAAGAAAGATTTCAAGAGATGAATTTGCTGATGACAGTTTGCCCTGGAATCAGGCGCAGACCAGACTTGGAGTCAGCAGGTTTGGAGATCGTCCCAATGCTTATTTTGATAAGCCGTCTGTAGGAAGGGGAGCTGAGGGCGGAAGTAGCTATGGAAGCAGAAATGGTTTTGGAAGCGGCTTTGGAGGAAGGAGTGCTGCAGCCGGAAGCAATCCGGGATTTGGGAAGGCCTTTACGGTACAGAAGCCGGCTTCTCTGGAGTATCAGGAGGGAGACCGGGTGAAGCATATAAAATTTGGCGAAGGCACGGTTCAGCAGATTCAGGATGGCCCCAAGGATTTTGAAGTGACCGTTAATTTTGACCGTGCAGGCGTGAAAAAAATGTTTGCGTCCTTTGCAAAGCTGCAGAAGGTGTGAGAAAAAGCAGCGAAAAACGGTTATAAAAAAGAGAAAATTGAATAAAATAGGATAGTAAAATGAGGAAATTGATGTTATAATGTTCAAGAGGGCATAATATGCCGCAATCACAGAAAGGACGTGAAACTATGAACAGATTCGATACCATGAGCAAGGATGCACTGAGCCGCGTAGAAGAGATTATGAATTCCACAAAGCTGAATGAATTCCTGCATAGAAAAGAAGAGGAAGAGAAAAAGAAAACCTGCATTCTCTGGGTACTGGCAATTATCGGTGCAGTAGCAGCAGTGGCAGCTATCGCATATGGCGTATACCGTTTCTTCACTCCGGACTATCTGGAGGATTTCGAGGATGACTTTGACGATGATTTTGACGATGATTTCTTCGAAGAAGAGGAAGAAAACGCAGATAAATAAAACAAGGCAGCGTGTCTCTGAGAGGGGGCACGCTTTTTGATTTCATGGGAAATTACGTCCTGCGACAGAAAATCAGAAAACAGTTTCCTATTATGCTGATTAATGGTATACTGAGATTCAATTGAGAAATAAAGAAAAAGGAGTATTCAGTGTGAAAAAAGGCGATTATTGTGAAGCAGTGGTAGAAACAATTGAATTTCCAAATAAAGGAGTTCTGCATATAGACGGAGAAAGAGTTATTGTGAAAAATGCTCTGCCGGGACAGACGATCCGGTTTGTGATTAATAAAAAGAGAAAAGGGAAATGCGAAGGACGCCTTTTAGAGGTTCTGGCACCTTCTTCTCTGGAGCAGACAGAAGGGACATGTCCTCATTTTGGCATCTGCGGAGGATGTCTTTATCAGAGTCTGCCCTATGAAGAACAGCTGAAGATCAAAGAGCAGCAGGTCAAATCCCTTATTGATGGAGTATGCAGCTCCTATGTGTTTGAAGGGATCAAGGGAAGCCCTGTGTTTAAGGGATACCGGAATAAAATGGAATTTTCCTTTGGAGATGAGTTCAAGGATGGCCCTCTTGCTTTGGGAATGCACCGCAGAGGGAGTTTTTATGATATTGTGAACACACCAGAATGCCAGATTGTAAATCAGGATTTCTGCAAAATCCTGACATACACCCTGGAATACTTTACAGAGAAAAAAGCCGGATATTATAAAAAGCTGCAGCATGTAGGCTACCTTCGCCATTTGCTGGTGCGCCGGGCTGTAAAGACAGGAGAAATTCTGGCAGCACTGGTTACTTCCGGGCAGACGGAGACGCTGGAGACCGGAGAAGAGGAACTTCTGGAGGGTTGGAGGACAGGTCTTCTCTCCCTTCCCTTAGAGGGTTCCTTTGCGGGGATTCTTCATATCCGCAATGACAGTCTGGCCGATGTGGTCCAGAGTGATGAGACAAGAATTCTGTACGGCAAGGATTATTTTTATGAGGAACTTCTGGGACTGAAATTCCGGATTTCTCCCTTTTCCTTTTTCCAGACCAATTCTCTGGGAGCAGAGGTTCTTTATGAAACCGCGCGTGGATATGTGGGTGAGACAGCAGACAAGGTTGTTTTTGATCTGTACAGCGGAACCGGAACGATCGCTCAGATTATAGCTCCGGTAGCCAGCAAGGTAGTAGGTGTGGAGATCGTAGAGGAAGCTGTGGAAGCCGCCCGGGAAAATGCAGCAATGAACGGACTTTCCAATTGTGAATTTATTGCAGGAGATGTGCTGAAGGTAATTGACGAGCTTCAGGACAAGCCGGATCTGATTATTCTGGATCCGCCCCGTGATGGCATTCATCCTAAGGCACTGGAAAAGATTATTGATTTCGGCGTGGATCGGATGGTTTATATTTCCTGTAAGCCAACCAGTCTGGCTCGGGATTTGGTGGTACTGCAGGAGCGGGGGTACCAGGTGGAGAAGGTGTGCTGCGTAGACATGTTCCCGGCTACGGCGAATGTGGAAACTGTGTGCAGCCTATCCCGCATAAAATAAGGTTTTTTGAGACTTTAATTGTCATTAAAAGTACTATTTGTCAACGGTTTGTCAACGCTTTTTTCAGCCGTTGACAAGGATGTAGCTTTTTCGAAAATATCAACGCTCTGGTTAGCCATTGTTTCTGTGGCGTGAGTGTAAATCTGGAGAGTGGTGCTGATGTCTGAGTGTCCCAGCCTGTTTTGGACATCTTTGACATTGGCACCATTTTCAATTAAAATTGTAGCATGGGTGTGGCGGAGAGAGTGATAGTCAAAAGCAATTTGCAATTCATGATGGATTACCCGGCTACAATATTTAAAAGAGTCGGTGCTAACATATTCCCCATTTTCGCGCACACATATCATATCTACTTTCCGGAGGGCGCAGGGAATGCCATGCTCGACAGGGACAATTCGATAAATAGTATCGCCCTTCTCGTCTGTTTCCGGCTTTAGATAATGGTCTGTATAATAATCACCGTATATCTCCCGATTTTCTTCCTGTGCGGCTTTGGCGTTTCTTAGAGCGCTATATAAGGTATCCCCTATTTTAATTGTTCTTACAGAGGATTTTGTCTTGGTTGTTCCAAAATACCAGGCAGATTTTTCTTCTTTCTTTCCTTTCTTTTTCAACACGGTTCTCACATCTACCCCGTAATTCCGTTTTAAGACAGTTTTATTTACTGAAATAGTGCGATTTTCAAAATCAACATCGTTCCATGTTAGAGCAAAAGCTTCGCTGATGCGCAGACCCGTGTAGTAACCAATCAAAAGGGGAATATGGAAAATATTACCTTCCGGAAAGCGGTTGAGGATTTTTCTGAAATCATCCGTCTGAAGAATAACTCTTTTGCAAGAGCGCTGCTCAAATGATGGAAATTTAATTCGCTCGCAAGGATTGCTTTTTACATATTGCAGCGGCTCGATGGCATATTCATAAGACGCAGACAATACAGATAAAATTCCCTTTACAGATGCCTTGGCCATCCCATTGATTTTCAACTGGTTAATATAGTCCTGAATAGCCGCTGAAGAGAGCACCTTTAATTTATATTGCCCGAACCGAGGCTTCAGATGATTTTCTATAATTCCGAGATACCCGAGCTGGGTGTTGTACTTTAACTCTGTTTTGCAGTAATTGTCAAACCAGTAGTCCAGATAATCGGCTATACTGATTTCTGATGGCGAAAAAACAGCCCCTGCATTGTTGTATTCATTCATGGCCTGGGTGCCAGCTGATATGGCTTCCGCCTTTGTGCGAAATCCGCTTTTACTTATAGATTTTCTTTTTCCATCTACTGGAGCAGCCTCAAAGCTGTACTGCCACACATTTCCGCGCTTTCTTGTTCTGAGTTGTCCCATAATATCATCCTTTCTGGTGGTGTTGCGGTATCGCAACAGTAAAAATGAGTACAAAAATACGCCCCTTGCCAGGACGTTCCAGAAATGATATACTTTGTTTGGGATAGAGTATATCTTCCTGGAGCAATCCGGCAAGAGAAAATCTATACAAAAGCCGTTCGGTACGCCAATACCGGGCGGTTTTTGCGATTTGACAAATAATCAAGTTTGGAATATAATATACTTAACAAGAGAACCGTTGGTCAGTGTACACCTGACCGCCGGCAAAGAAGTGTTATAAAAATAGCGCCTTACTTTACCAGAGCAGGGGCGCTATTTTTTGCGTGTAAAAAGTATAACAAGAGTTATGACTGCGCAAAGCATGTTTACAAAGTCGAATAATTCGTCATATGTAACCATAGCACCAGCCTCCTTTCGTAAATCGTCCGGCGGCTGACATAACACCCCAACGGTTCCCCGGGTAAGTATATTATATTGTCAAGGTAGGCCCCTGCGGTGGCGCAGGGGCGGTTTTTGCTTTAATTAATATTAAGAACTGCGGTTACACTAGGAGCATTGTCGCTCCAGTCAAACATATCCTCTACAGTAAAGGTAATGGGGCTTGTGTCTGATAATAAAAATGCATCCCCTATGTTCAGGGTATATCCAGGCATAATTTTTTTATATTCATTCTCTACGGATTGATTTTCATCTGCAGATGAAATGACAGCCCCTTTCATCTGCACGCCATTTTGATATGCATTCAGCCCGATAAAAGCCGACATAGCGCTCATGGGTTCTGCGGCCTTATTCGTATAATCATAATAGACTATTATACAAGACTTTCCTTCGTAGTCAGACGAAAGTTCATATCCGGTGTATTTTATGTGCCATTCCGCCGCATCAAACTCAAAAAGAGGAGCTGGTATCAATGCACCATCCGGTCCAACCTGTTTTCCATCAGGTGTCGTTGTGTTTGCAAGCATTATTCCATTTGCATCCAGATAATAACTCTTTCCACTATCTTCGATCCAACCTGTTGCATAACTCCCATCATCATTCTGGTACTTCCACTGACCATTGCCTTGATCCTGCCAAGTTCCAGCGAAGGCCGTCATCCCCATACTCAATGTCAACAATGCCGTTGCCGCAAAAAGCTTTAATTTCCTCATACTTCTTTTCCTTCCCTTCTAAATTATTATTAAAACGCCTGTGGCGAATTAATCCTTTAAAATTTTTCCATGACCGCCAGAGACGGTTCAAACATTACAATGTAATTATCTATTTCAACGTAGCAGCCGTATTTTTCGCGATACAGCTCCAGTGCTTCTGCCAGAGTGTCCTCGCTCACTCCCAGAAACTCCGCCAGCTCATAACGGCTGCGACAGTGTGCCTTATAACCATCTACAATTCCAGTCAGACCGATGCGCCGATTATAGGCCCGGAGCCGTGCGGTACGTTCCTGCTTCCGGCTGTCTACATTATTCTGGTCTAAAATATTTCCGACCGTAGTATAGTGATGCTCCAGCTCCTCAGCCAGAGTGTCGGCGGTTTGCGCGGATGTCATTCCGGCCCTTAAAGCTACAGAGCCGTCAATGTACAATCCGCGAAGTTTTTCACTTTTAAAATTCAAATAATCAACTGAAACATTCTGCTCATAAGCTTCCTGTTCCAATTCTTCAACTGGTGTCAATCTATCAACTCCTATTTGCGGCGGTTTTTTACAAATTCTGCGTAAGCCCGGATGTCATCCAACTCATCTGCGGTGAATTCGTCTCCATCAAAATGAGCGGCTACGGTCATTGGTTCGGTATTCAAGCCAAGCAAATCATCGGCAGAAACATTTAATGTATCCGCTATCTTTTTTATGGTTTGAACATTTGGTTCCCTATTTCCGCTTTCATATAGAGAATAAGTAGACTTTGCTACTCCAATTATATCTGCTACTTCTTTTTGCGTCATACCTCTTCGTTCTCTTGCTTCTTTTAAATTTTCATTAAAGTATTCACCCATATTTTAGCACCTCCGATTACCTTGATTATATATATTAAATGCAAACATGTCAATAAAAAAGTTTACAAAATGCAAAGAAAACTGTTGACAAGTTTGCGAAAAGCAATTATATTATAATCATAGTTTGCGAAATGCAAACAAGAAAGGAGGAACGAGGTGTTTAGGAATTTAGAAGCCGAACAGGCAAGAAAAGGACTTACGAACAAGAACGTTGCAGATACGTTAGGTATTTCTAGAGTTTCGTATGAAAACAAGAAAAAAAGCGGGAAATTTACGACTCTGGAAATTAAGGCATTATGCAAACTGTTCAAATGTAAGTTTGACTATCTATTTGATACAGAGTAGGAGGTGAGCAGGGATGTGGACTTTGGCTCTTTTAATATCCATTTGGATTATTGGAGCTGCATGCGTGTGCCTGATGAAAAAAATAGAACCCAGTAACAAGATGTATCCTATTTGGGCTCTATTGGTGGTTTTGCTGTTCACGGCATATTCACTCTATCGGTGGTTTTGTGGCTGACAGTTCATCATTTAGAGATGAGGCAATATATGTGATGAGGGATGTATATGTTTTTCGTTGTGCCCTTGAAGGCTGTACACCGTAGAATTCTTCATTTACACGATCAAGAAAATCAATGATGTACAGTTTGTTATTTGCATTGCAGAATAGAAGTGCTCTGTCAGCAGAAGCATGCAATGCTTCGTATGCAGGAGAGGATTGTGTTGTTAAAGAAAATTGTCCCGCTGCGTGCAGAAAATCACTAAAGGCGACCTTTTTATCGGCGTAATAAATGGAGAATTGCTTTTCTATTAAAGCAGCATCAGATTCCATCTTCTTAAGGGTTTCCTGATGAGTGATATCCATTTGACGCATTGTACGTGCGTGACGATTGTTTATGATTGCCACAAAAATCGGCGATAAAAATGCAACAACAGCGATAGCGGCAGTTATGGTCCAAGATAAATCTAATGGCGGCAAGGCATTAACGACATTTGCGGTAGACGATGTGGCAAGTAACATGTTTATTCTCCTTTATATTTAATAAAGGAATTGTAGCACAGAAAAAAGAAGTTTACCAGATGAGTAGGAGGTAAAGAAGATGAATGCAGATAAAAAGATACCGGGATTCCTGCAAGTGTTTGGATTAAGAAGAACTGAGGAGTAGGAGGTGAAGGCGATGCGAGAGTACATTCAAATATTCTACGAACTATGGAAAGAAGATCCACAGTTTAGGGCGCGATGTCACCTTGCACATTTGAGCTTGTTCCTATCTGTAGTGGTGCTTGTAGTGGTGCTTCTTGTGCTGCATTACATGAGTAAATAGAAACAATGATTGCGATAATGGATACGAACAGTGCTAAGGTAGCTACTATGTGTGGATACCATGTTCGTAATAAATCCTTTTTTCTAAATTGTAGCCACATAAGTCCGATGGGAGTTATTTCATATACTCGAACAGCAGACCGATAAAACGCGTCATTAGCGTTAATGCATTTTATAAGCCTGTATTTTTTCATAACAAGCAGATCAGATGCGTTTTCGCAGTTCTCATGAATATTAGATGTTTTCATTTGTTTTAAAAGAGATGTTTGCTGGGGAGTAAGTTCAATATCTTTATATTCCATTTAATAGCTCCTTTTATTGTTTTCAGTTGGACCGCGTTAATAAGAGGATTGTAGCACAGAAAAAGGAAATTTGCCAGATGGATAGGAGGTGAGCGAATTGGTAGAGTCATATAAACCCATTTACAGCGTGAAAGAAACAGCAAAGATTCTGAAAGTAAATACAGATTCGGTTTACGCGCTTATCCGAACTGGACAGCTCACAGGCTTAAAGCTGGGGTCTATTAAAGTTCGTGGAAGTGATTTAGAGCGATTTATTGAGAAGTACCCGGCAATGACAGTGGAGGTAGAGAGACATGGTGAAGTTTAAAGAAGCGCCTCAACCGGCGCTGAGTTACGCGGCTGTTACCGTCGGTCCTGGCCCGTTGGTGGATCCAGTGCTGGTGCTGGAGCTGGAGAAGCTGGAGCGGATTAACAGTAGCCTGCAGGCAGAGAACAAATTCCTCTGGAGCCTGTTGGGGACAGTGATTTTTGTGTTTTCACTGACTACGTGGGTTCCAGTGGTGTTTTGAGAGGAGGTGAGGACGATGACACAGGCACAGGAAGGGCTCCAGGTGCTGCTGGATATGGCAGAGGATTACCGGAAGAAGAATAACATGAATTCTGTCACAATTTCAGCTGTTGGCGGCGGAACCGGACATGCTTATGCGTTCCAGGGAGCAGATAGAGTGGATGCGACTATCGGAAAGTGGCAAAAAGAAACCCCAGGAGCGGCCACTCCCAGGGCGGTGAAATAAAAAAACAATACACCCTTATTATAGGGGATTTAGAGGAGGATTGCAATGGTAAAAGTGAGAATTGAGCACAAAGGACAGGTAAGAGAATTTGAGAAAGATGCGGTTATTGCATTTTTTCCTGACAAAGAAAGCGCACGTATGATATTTACGGGGGAAACCAGCATTAAAAGAGTAACAGGAACGTTATCAGCTGGCATCCCGCGCATCCTGGCGCTGGCATCCGAGAGCCGGACGGAATACATCGATGCCATGGTTGAAGTGTATAAGAGATTTGAGGAGAAAATCAAAGAAGAGCTGAGAACAAGAGGCGCAAATGTTTTGATAGATGCGCTGGCTAAAGCGATAGAGGAGGAACTCGAAAAATGAGCATTTATCCTACAAAGGGAAATATCATCAGCCATGGCAGATATCCAGTAAATAAACTGGTTCCCGGCCAGACTATCCGGTTTCATCGGGAAACGGTGGTTTCTACTATTCGCCGGGTACATAACTTCCAGAACATGATCATCGTTGACGGTGACGGTATGAATGGAGTGGCTTTCGGGGCTGATGATTATGTGGAGCTGGTGTCAATGGAGGAAATGTGATGGCGGTAACAAAGGAAGTTTTTCCCAGCCGGGAAGCATGGCTTAAGGCTCGGAAGAATCATATCGGAGGCTCTGATGCAGCCTCCTGCATTGGAATGAATCCTTATAAGGACAATGTGACATTGTGGGAGGAAAAGATGGGGCTGGTTGATCCGGAAGATATTTCTGATAAGGATTATGTCCAGTATGGCATCCAGGCAGAAGAGCATCTGAGGGCACTATTTTCTGCAGATTATCCGGAGTATAAAGTGCTCTATGACGAAAATAACATGTTTCGTAACAGCCAATACCCATGGATGCACGCTTCCTTAGACGGAGAGCTGATTGATTATAGAGGAAGACATGGGATTCTTGAAATTAAAACCACAAACCTGATACAGAGTACGCAGCAGATGAAGTGGAAGGACAGAATTCCAGACAACTATTACTGCCAAGTACTTCATTACCTGGCAGTAACAGAATATGATTTTGCAGTATTAAAAGCCCAGTTAAAGAGTGACTGGGGTGGAGAACTTAGGATCATTACAAAGCATTATTTTATCGAGAGAGAAGAGGTTGAAGAAGATATTAAGGAATTGATTGAGGCAGAGCGCCGGTTTTGGGAGTGCGTGAAGTCTGGAACAAGACCCTATCTGATTCTTCCAAGAATTTAAGGAGGTACTTATGGAACTTAAGATTTACAGTCCTCAGGACGCGGGATTTGTCCAGAAAATTGACTGGAACTTTGAAGAGTTAAAAAGCGAGATTATTGCGGTATCGCAGGAGTACGAAACATCTGTATACACAGATGAAACCATGAAAAATGCAAAGTCTGACCGGGCGAAGCTGAGAAAGTTTGTGGATGCAATGAAGAGCGAGCGCACGCTCATTCGCAAGAAGCTTCTGGAGCCAGATGTTCTGTTTGGAGAGCAAATTGCAGAGCTGACCGGAATTGTTGAGCGGGCTATTGATAATATCGACACCCAGGTAAAGGATTATGAACAGCGACAGCGGGATGCGAAAACGGCAAAGATTCGAGAGTTTTACGAAGAAAACATCTATGATTTAGCAGAATATTTGCCGTTTGAACGCCTGTTTCGTCCAGAGTGGGCAAATGCATCCACGACCATGAAATCCGTGAAAGAAAGTATGCTGGATACGATTCAGAAGGTTGCTGAAGGAATTGCAATCCTGAATGATGTGGAAAGCCCATATGCAGGGGATATGAAGAAAGTTTTTTTAAGAACCTACGATATTGGTGCAGCCATGGCAGAGCGGAATCGTCTGGAGGCAGAAGCAGAAAACAGACGGTTATACATAGAAGAGCAGGAACGGCGCAAGGCAGAACGTGAGGCAGCCAGAAAGGCAGAGGCTGAAAGAGTTATGGCAGCAGGCAGAAATCAGCCAAAAGAGCCGGAATACGTGGCTCCAGTCGAAGATGTGGTGGAGGAACCGGTGCATATCCTGGATTTTCGGGTACATGCAACGATAAAGCAGTTAGAGCAGCTTAAGAACTTTTTGAAAGTAGCTGGAATCCGGTTTGAGCCGGTTCCGAAAAATTAAAGGAGGATAAGGATATGGCAATAAGTAACAGTTTGGCAAAGAAGCCGGTACAGCGGGTACAGACAACAGAGTATTTGGCAAATGGAGTGAAGGTAACACTTACTCCTGGAACTGTAAAAAATTATCTGGTGAGTGGTGACAAAGACAGAGTTTCTGACCAGGAAGTAGCGATGTTTATTAATTTGTGCCGTTTTACTGGTCTGAATCCCTGGCTGCGTGAAGCGTACTGCATTAAGTACGGAAATGAGCCTGCTACTCTGGTAGTTGGTAAGGATGCTTATTTTAAGCGGGCAGAAGCAAACGAGGCTTATGACGGGATGGAAGCAGGAATCATCGTACAGGACGAGGAAAGCGGAGAAATATCTTATCGAGTAGGCACGTTGATACTTCCTGGTGAAAAATTGATTGGTGGATATGGAGAGGTGTTCCGTAAGGACAGAAACCACAGTTTCCGTATCGAGGTTTCTTTTGACGAATATGCAGGAAAGAAAAGGGATGGTTCTCTTAACTCGCAGTGGTCAAAAAAACCAGCAACTATGATTCGCAAGGTTGCGATTGTGCAGGCTCTTCGAGAAGCATTCCCACAATCTATGTCCGGGATGTATGTGGCAGAAGAGATGGGAGCAGAAGAACCGAATTATACAATAGGAGATGTAATTGAACCGCAGACTCAGAAAGCTATTGAACAGGCATCTGTGGAATCTGCTGTTCAGCCTGTTGGAAATGCCTCTCAGGCGGATGCAGAAGCAGCATTCTTTGGTTAATTGATATGTTACCTCTGTGGTGATTGTGTCACGACAAAAGCCATTGGTACTGCCGCCGCTGACTTAAATGATAGGCGGCGGCAAATAAAATAAGGGGAGGTATCTGCTATGGCTTCTCAGGGAGCCCCGAATAAAGCAGCGTTGGATTACTTCCCGAAGATGGTTAATTTCTATGAGGATGATAAGATATTTGATTTGTTGGATGAATATGGCCCACTGGGGGTTACTATATACGACTGTATTTTGACGATTGTATACTCAAATGGCTATTTCACAAATCTATCAAAAGACAAGCTATCGAGAATGGTCATCCGGAAGATAGGAAATAAATGGATTAAAAATCAAAAGGTCGTCGTGCAAGTGATAGATTACTGTGCTGATTTAGGACTTCTTCATAAAGACCTCATGCTGCAGAATGTTATCACCTCTGTTGGAATTCAAAAACGCTATTACAAGATAGCTGTAAGGCTGATGAAAAGACGACTCTATAGTGCAGAATATTGGCTGCTTGATGAAAATGGGGAGCCCTTATTAAATTCACCCATAACGCCCATTTCTTCGGAAGAAAAGCAAATTAATTCCGAAGAAAATAACCATTCTTCGGAAGAAACGCGACAGAAAGAAAAAGAAAGAAAAAGAAAAGAAATATCTATAATAGGCAATACGGAATTATCTCCGAAGGTATGGGATGTGGTTCAGGAATTTATACTGTATCGGAAAGAGATAAAGGCTCCGATGACAGAGCATGCTGTAAAGTTGTTGATAGGGCAACTTCAAAAGCTTTCTTCGGATCCGGATGAGCAGATTGAAATTTTAAGACAGTCTATTGTAAATGGGTGGAAGGGGATATTTTCGTTGAAAAAAAGCGGTAAAGAATCGCAGAAGAAACCGAACCAGTTCCATAATTTCGAACAGAGGGATACAGATTATGATTCTATGGTTCTGGATTCAGTAAAGGGATGGATAAGTGAGGAGGAGCAGCATGAACAAGAATATGATTGAACATTCTGGCGAGGTTCGAATGATGATATATAACTACATCGTGAATTACCTGGAAGAGCATGGTTATCCGCCCTCTGTCCGCGAGATTGCAGACGGGGTGGGAGTGGGTTCCACATCCACGGTGCATAATCATATCCGCATTATGTTTGAACGTGGAAAGCTAGAAACGGATGCACCGCCCGGAACACCACGAGCCATTCGGGTTCCTGGGTATCGATTCACAAGAGGAGGAAATCATGAATGAGATGAGAGAGGAGCTTCCAGGGCCGGCAAAAGAACCATGGTATGAAAGCTTAAATCTGGAGGATACAGAATCCTTTATCAAGAGCAATCTGGTATCAGCTGCTCAGAACGTCATAGCGATTGGGTATTATCTTAAACACATCCGAGACGGGAAACTGTACGAAGAGGCAGGATATGAAAGTATCTGGGATTATGCTTCGGACCGGTTCGGTCTTTCAAAATCAACCACATCCCGCTACATATCCAGAAATGATAAATTCTCCAAAGGTGGGAATAGCCCGGTATTGGACAGTCGTTATCAGGATTTCGGAAAAGCGCAGCTGCAGGAGATGCTGTCTCTAAACTCCGAGCAGTTGGAGCAGGTAACTCCGGATATGACTGTAGCGCAGATTCGAGAGATACGAAAGCCGAAGGAAGTGCCGTATTATCCCCTGGAGGGACAAATGGAAATTACAGAGTTCCTGGAACCAGAGGAACCGGAACAGCCTCCCTTGCCGCTGATGCGAAACAATGACCAGCGGAAAGAATGGCTGAGGGATTACAAATCCTGGGGGCTGTGGTACACAGATGATCATATCGGCTGCCGGTATTACAAATACGATTTTGACAACGGGGCGCGGCTGATTGCGGAGGTGTACACTCAGCATAATGAATTTGCCGGTCAGGATTATGAATCCTCATACTTGCATCTGGTCGGCGGACCGGAGCCGGATGAACATCCGTCTGGAGCCTATGGCAGATGGAGCAGGCATGAGAGATATAACCGGTTCCCGAATTCAGAGACGGAGCTGGTGGAATTTTTGAAGTCGATTCAGAAGGGAGAGCGAAAATGAGAAAATGCTGTGGAACCTGCGGATGGCATAAATACGATGATGATGTAGATTTTACATGTAGCAATGAAGAGTCCGATGGATATGGTGAATACACTATGTTCGAGGATTATTGTGATTGCTGGGAGGGAAGAGATGAGCGATAGATTGCCACAGACTATGTGTCTGGGTGGATTACAGATTGTACAGACAACAAACCTACATGTGACAATTTACAAAGACGGAAAGAGAGTGTTCCATTGCCAGTGCGATAAGGAACTGGATTTTGCGGGGCTGATGGGAGTGATTCGATTTTATAAGGAGATGTCTGGAGATGAGCAAGAGCAGAGCGAATAAGCAGAACCGCCTTCGGGCGCAGATTAAGCGGCAGAAGAATGATGTTTATAAGTTTAAGAGGAGGAAATGACTATGCAAAAGATTACCATATCAACAACAGGAAAGAGAATCAGTGTTGATGTAAATGATGTCAAAGCTGATAAAGCATTTTGGAGCCTCGCGGAAAGGCTGATGCTGTTTACAAAAGAGCAAGATTTGGAGCCGGTTAAGCCGAAAACCGAGGAACCTGTATTACCACAATTTGAAGAGCTGGAGGATCCGGAAGAAGAGCTGGAGCTGAAAAGACGAAGCTACACAGGATTTTTGCTTATTAAATGCGAACACTGCGGAAAGATAAAAGGGTTTTGTACCAAGAGCGCGATTACCTATTATCGATGTGATTGTGGTGGAGAGACAGAGTTGGAGGATTTGAGACGCCTATATGTAAATTGTGAGTGTGGCAGAAGATCGGCATCTTTTACCAATGTGAAAGATGCAGCGCTGGACGTTGATTGCATTGACTGTGGCCAACCGGTGGCGATTCAATGGAATTCAAAAAATAAAATTTATGAAACAATGAGGGGCTAACATGAAAAAGATTAAATTCTTCCCGGCTCCACATGTGGAAGTTCGGGTGAGCGTGACAGATGAGATGGCTGCGGACCTGCGGGAGTGTTGGCGAATGGCAGAAGAGACAAATTACGAAGGCTGCAAGCTCTGCGATGATTGCAGCTGGCAGGAAGTTGAAATAGACTGTACGAAAATGTGCGAACTGGAAGAGGTCTGTACGCAGGTGCTGGAGGAGGGGTGATAATGGATCTTGGTGACAAGATTAAAGAGCTGCGCAAGCAAAAAGGGATGACCCAGGCAGACCTAGGGCTGGCTGTCGGTGTGTGCTATCAGTCAATATCTGATTGGGAACACAAAAGATATAATCCCAATTACGACAACATAAGCGAACTGGAAAGGGTGCTAGGAGAGCCGTTAAGGGATTGTGAACTGGTTTTACCACCGCCAAGGGTAAGAAAGTCGAGGAAAGAGAAAAAGCCCGTCTATGAGGCAAATAAGCCTGTTGATGTGGGTAAGATAGGTGCGCTGTACCGGGCGCGATGGAGTATCGAGGAGATTGCTAGGGATGTACATATTCCGGCGAGTGAAGTTGTGAGACATTTGAGGAGGATGGAGAGAGATGAAGAACGCAGAAGGCTATCCTGACCCGACAGCTGGGAAAGCGATCCACAGGGCAGACAAGCAGCCGGACAATGTGGAACTGGTAATTCGCCTGATGAAGGCTGCTGCCAGAGAGTGTAATGTGGAAATTATTGGACGGATAGCAATTAGAGATGAAACTGGAAGAGTTTGGAGGTGATGCCGTTGGATAAGCAGATTTTAGAGCAGTACATAGATGCGTGCGAGCTGATTAAGGACACTAAGGATGAGATTCGGAAGCTGAGGAAGCACCGCAGCCAGATGCAGAAGGACAGCGTTAAGGGCTCTGCACATGAGTTCCCTTACACCTTACAGACCTATCATCTGGAGGGGCTTGGGTATGCAGCCGTTAAGGACCCGGATGAGTTGGAACGTATGGAGGAATTGCTGGCGGAACGGATCCGGAACGCAGAGAAGATCAAGCGCCAGGTGGAAGCATGGCTCAATACAGTTTCGCCCAGGATGCAGCGGATTATCCGGTATAGGGTGTTTGAGGATATGACTTGGGCGCAGGTGGCTGTGAAGATGGGGCGGAAGGCTACAGCGGATAGTGTAAGGATGGAGTTTGAAAGATTTATGTTAGCGGCATAAAGTTTGTTCGATTTGTTCACACTGTTCGGTTTTGAAATGTTATAGTGTATCATGAAGCCAAAGGCATACAGCCGACGGCTTACACTTAAATCGACGGTCGCCAGGGCGCTACAGCCGGGTGGCCGGTTCGTCTGGCTCTGGTTCCATCCCAGGGCTGGACGCCCCCTTCTCCTATATGGATCCTTAGCTCAGTCGGTAGAGCAGCTGGCTTGCAAACCACATCGTCCCAGGTTCGATTCCTGGAGGGTCCGTTGGTTTTTCTTTTGCATGATTTTCCTTCTCTGGAAAGGCTCCTGCTTCGGCGGGGGCTTTTCTTTTTGTCAACATATTGTGGATAACGTGGTGATAAGTACAAGATATTGAAATGGAGGTGAGCCTGATGGCAAAGAAGACGGTCGGAAGGCCGCCCAAGTATGAGAGCAAAGAACAGATTGAAAGCCTGATTGAGCAGTATTTTAAAGATTGTGAAGGTGAAATACTGAAAGACACGGAAGGAAACCCAATTTTAAATAAATGGGGGAATCCGGTTATCATCAATCAGAGGCCGCCCACAGTCACGGGCTTGGCGCTTGCGCTGGGGTTTGCGAGCAGACAGGCACTGTTAAACTACCAAGGCAAAAAAGAATTTAATGACACGATAACGCGTGCAAAGACTAGAGTGGAGCAGTACGCAGAAGAGCGTCTATTTGACCGTGACGGATCTAATGGGGCAAAGTTCAGTCTGAGCAATAATTTTTCTGGATGGGGAGAGAAGCCTCCTTCTGATCTCGATGAGGAGGAACAGCGCGCCCGCATCGCTCAGATCAAAGCCCAGACGGATAAGCTGAAAGGCACTGATAATGATGCAGAGCTGAGCCGCCTGGATGAGGTCCTGGGTGAGATCAAAGGAGTTGTGTGATATGCCATTTTCTGATAAGCAGCAGGAATTTTTTCAGAACGCAAGCCACCGATGGAATATCAAGGTGGGGGCTACACGTTCAGGAAAGACCTATATGGACTATTATGTAATCCCTAAGAGAATCCGCGCCAGAGTTGGAAAAGAGGGCTTGGTGGCAATCCTGGGTGTTTCTAAGGGCACGATCCAGCGAAACATCGTCGAGCCCTTACAGCGTATCTGGGGCACAAACCTTGTGGGGGATATCAACTCTCAAAACATCTGCCCCATGTTTGGTGAGGATGTTTACTGCCTGGGTGCTGAGAAGGTCAGTCAGGTATCCAAGATCCGTGGATCTTCGCTGAAATACTGCTATGGTGATGAGGTAGTGGACTGGAATCAGGATGTATTCAATATGCTAAAATCCCGTCTGGATAAGCCGTATTCCTGTTTTGACGGGGCTTGTAATCCGGATGCTCCGCAGCACTGGTTTAAGCAGTTTCTGGATTCGAATGCAGATATTTACTGTCAGAAGTATGAGATATTCGATAATCCGTTTTTAAGCCCTGTATTTGTGGATGAGCTTTGCAAGGAGTACAAAGGGACAGTCCTGTATGACCGGTATATCCGGGGCCTGTGGGTAGCGGCGGAAGGCTCCGTGTATAAGTTGATGTGCGATGCAATATCCAGTGGAGGAGATAATCCGTTTGCAATCCAAGAGAAACCCAAGAGTATCATGCAGATCAACATTGGTGTGGACTTTGGTGGATCCGGCTCCGGCCATGCGTTTGTTGCTACGGCCTATTCCAGGGCATACCACAGCATTATTGCCCTTGCCAGCGAGCGGCATATGAGCAAAAACGGAAGCATTGATCCAGATAAGCTGGGGGATCTGTTTGTGGACTTCTGCCTGAAGATTATAAACCTGTACGGATTTATCACGGCTGTTTACTGCGACAGTGCAGAGCAGACGCTGATTGCAGGCTTAAGGACGGCGGTCAGGAAGTCGGGTTTTGGCTGGATCCGGATCGAGAACGCGCTTAAGACAACGATCAATGACCGGATACGATTCACGCAGCGGATGCTCAGCCAGCACCGCTTTTTTTACATACAGGACCAGTGCAAGACATTGGAGGATGCTCTTACTACAGCTCTCTGGGACGAAAAGAAGAGCCTTGTGGAAGATGTGCGGCTGGATGATGGTACCAGTGACATAGATACGCTGGATGCGTTTGAATATACGTTTGAGCGGGATATCAGCCGGTTTATCCGGTACGAATAGAGGTGATGAGAATGAAGTTTTCAAAGATGCTGACGGCAGTCACGGAGATATTGAATCAGGATTCCAATACGCAGGTGGATGTGTGCCTGACCTCACAGATGGCCTCTGCGATTGAGCTATGGACAGCCATGTACGAGAATCATGCTCCATGGGTAGACCGGAAAAAAGTAAAAAGTGCACAGATCCCGGCAGCCATCGCCTCAGAGATTGCCAGGCTGGTGACACTGGAAATGCAGTCTGAGATTACCGGCGGGGAAGCTGCTGCATATCTGAACCAGGAGTACCAGAGGAACGTTCTGTCTGACCTGCGGCGCTATGTGGAGTATGGGTGTGCAAAAGGCGGCCTGATCCTTAAGCCATATATGACTAAGACAAGGCTTGCAGTCCAGTATGTGCAGGCAGACGGCTTTTTCCCTCTGTCCTTTGATGATTCAGGCCGGATCCTGCAATGTGTATTTACAGAGCAGTTCCGGAAAGGGAAAAAGATATATACCCGGTTGGAAGTACACACGCTACAGAATGATATGATCCATATCACAAACAGGGCTTTCGTGGCAACCAATGATTACAGCCTGGGGACAGAAATAGAGGTCAGCAGTGTTGATCGATGGTCTGAGCTGGTGCCGGAGCTTTCGCTTGCAGGATCAGACCGGCTCCTGTTTGGGTATTTCAAGGTCCCTATGGCAAATGCGGAGGACACAGACAGCCCGTTGGGGGTATCGGTATATTCCAGGGCAGACGAGCTGATAGCAGAAGCAGATCAGCGGTATTCAAACATCTGCTGGGAGTATGAGGGCACGCAGCTTGCAGTACATATCGCGGAGAGCCTGTTAAAATACAATACAGACCAGAATAAGTTTGAATATCCAGGAGGCAAAGAGAGGCTATACCGCAGAGTAAGTTATGCGACTGGTGCAACGGATAAGCCGTTTATTGATGTATTCTCTCCGGCAATCCGGGACACAGCCTTGTTTAATGGATTCAACGCCCAGCTGAGGTTGATCGAGTTTTCCTGCAATCTGGCCTACGGTACCCTGTCAGATCCCCAGAACGTGGACAAGACGGCTACGGAAATCAAAGTCAGCAAACAGAGATCATACACATTTGTTTCGGATACGCAGATGGCCTTACAGAGGGCGTTGGAAGATCTGGTATACGCCATGAACTTCTGGGCTGCGCTGTATGGCCTGATTCCACCGGGAAATGATTATCAGGTATCCTTTGTATGGGATGACAGCATCATTGTGGATGCAGAAGAAGAACGCCAGACCGACCGGCAGGATGTGGCTATGGGCGTAATGCCTCTGGCTGAGTACCGCAGTAAGTGGTACGGCGAGACATTGGAGGAGGCTGCTAAAAATCTGCCGGAGCCTGCATTGGTAGAGGAGTGATACCATGACACCCGAAGAACTGGAGAAGCTGCCAAAGCCATTAGAGCGCACCATGACAGCGCTGGAGCTGTCTGTTATGTCTGAAATCATACAGCGTATAAATGAGGTATCCCAGATTACTCCGGTGATTGACTGGCTGCTGATCCGGATGGATGCTGTTGGCAAGAGCCGGAAAGGGATCAAGCGCCTGCTTCAGGAGGGGATTGAATCAGCAGGGCTTGATATCGACCAGATCTACGATCAGGCTGCACAGTCTGATTATATCCGCAACAAGGCTATTTATGAGGCCGCAGGCCGGGACTATCTGCCTTATGAAGAAAACCAATGGCTCCAGCAAGTTGTGGAAGCGGTCAGGGAACAGACCAGGGACAGCCTGAGGCCGATGGAAAACATCACCCAGACAACCGGGTTCAATGTGCAGATGGGAGGACGAAAGGTATTCACGCCGCTGTCGGAGTATCTGGAGCGCAGCCTGGACAAAGCCATGCTGGGGATCACTACCGGTACAAGGACGTACAGTCAGGCCATAGGGGAAGTCATTGACGAGATGACAGCCAGCGGCATCCGGACCGTGGATTATGCGTCTGGAAAATCCGACCGGATTGAGGTGGCTGCAAGGCGTGCGGTGATGACGGGCGTAGCCCAAATGGTTGATAAGGTGAATGAGAAGAACGCCAAGGAGTTGGGGACAGATTACTGGGAAGTAGACTGGCACATGGGGGCCAGAAACACAGGGGCTGGGTACCTGAACCATCAGAGCTGGCAGGGGAAGGTTTACTCCTCTGAGGAGATGCGGACAGTCTGCGGATTGGGGGAGATGCTGGGATTTGCCGGTATTAACTGCTACCATATCCGTTTTCCCTTCCTTCCAGGTATCAGCAAACGGAGGTATACAGATGAGTGGCTGGAAGAACAGAACCGGAAAGAAAATGAAAAAAAGCTGTTTAATGGGCGTGAATACGATACATATGGAGCCTTACAGTATCAACGGCGCTTGGAGCGCACGATCCGGAAACAGAAGCAGGATGTTAAGCTTTTAGAGGAGGCTAAGGCTGATCAGGATGATATTACAGCGGCTAAGAGCAGGCTGAGGCTGACGAACAAGACCTATGTAGAGTTTTCTAAGGAAATGGGGCTCAGGCAGCAGCGGGAACGGCTGAGGATCGCAAAAAATATATCCGGGAGAGAAAAGACTTTTATTCGTACAGAAACAGAAAGTGCGAATATTGAGAATCTTCGTAAGGGCAGCAATGTTGTTGACTTAAAGAAGATTGAAACGGATCTGTTCAGAAGTAAATTTACACAACTTACTGGAAATTCAGCAGTAAATGATTCTTTAAGGAAATATGCAAGAGCCATGCTTGTCCATAGAAACGGAAGTGACGGAGAAGATCTGTATATTATCAGTGCGAAGAGCGGAAAAAGGCTTTTTTCTAAAACAAGCGGATCTAATGACCTGGGAGTGGAATTATCCAAAGAAGAGATCGAGAAGATTCGGAGTTATGCTAAAACAGAGGGGATTATAGGGATGCACAATCACCCAACAAATTTATATCCTACAGGAGGAGATTTTGTATCTGCTGGAGCAAGAGGATATGCATTTGGAGTAGTAGTCACCCATGATGGAAGAGTGTTCCAGTATAAAGCCGGAGATAAACCATTTCGCAGTGAATATTTTAATAAGACCGTTGACAAATATGTTTCCAAGCCATACACTTATGGCATAGAAGATGCACAGCTGATTGCATTAAAAGAATTTGAAAAGGAGTTTGGAATTGAATGGAAGGAGTTAAAATAAGGGGTAAGGATGCCATAGTCCATGAAGAAATGACAGAAGAGGAAAGAAATGCAGAATTAGAACGATTGAAAAAGGAAAGTGAAGATTTAACCGAATGGGAAGAAGAGTAGATACCACCAGTCAGTAATGGCCGGTGGTTTTTTATACCCATTTTTAGCGTTGTGACGTCGCAACAGGAAGGAATACACAATGAGTAGATTTCTAAACTGGCTGAAACGGTTCTTTTGCAGGGCGAATCCTGAATGTGAGCACCTGTATAAAAAGCACTGGTGCCGTCGCCATGGCCCTTATGGCGGGTATGTGAGGTGGTGTGTCAAGTGCGGAAAAATTAGTCATAGCAAGTCATAGAATTAGTCATAGACACGCAGGCGGTGCCTGGGTGTTATTTTTACGCCTTTTTCGGTCAGATGATGAGACCTAAAACAGTCATTCGTTTGGTGGACGGTTACACACCTATAAATAACCTAATGGCGAATCAATACAAAGAAAGGATGCAGGAAATGAAAACAGAAGATTTACAGGCAAAGGGTCTGACACAGGAGCAGATTGATTATGTAATGGCCGAATATGGTAAGGAGCTTAACGGGATTAAGCAGGACCGGGATAACTACAAGACCCAGCTTGCAGCGGCGCAGACTACGCTTAAAAGTTTTGAGGGCGTAAATGTCCAGGAGCTTCAGGGCAAGATCACACAGCTGACTGCTGATCTGGCAAACAAGGAAACAGAGTATCAGAAGCAGATTGCCGACAGGGATTTTAATGACCTGTTAAAGGCAACGGCAGAGGGCTATAAGCCAAGGAATCTGAAAGCCGTCATGCCATTCCTGGACGTTGAAAAGCTGAAAGGCAGCAAGAACCAGGAAGCAGACATCAAGGCCGCCCTGGATGCGGTGAAGAAGGACAATGCATATCTGTTTCAGGATGTCAGTATTCCCAGGGTGGTGTCTTCTACGCCTGGCCCGGGCGGTGCAGCGACGGAGGACACAAAAGCCAGAGCCAATGCAGCATTAAGAAACATTTTAGGAAGAGAATAAGGAGGTAAACAATATGGCAGTACATATTACAAGCAGGGCCGATGCAGAGGCCATTATCCGTGAGCAGGTGGTATCCACTATTTTTCAGGACGCTCCCAAACAGTCAGTATTTATGTCTTTGGCGCGCAAGCTGCCGAATATGACAAGCAACCAGACCCGCATCCGCGTACTGGATTTCCTGCCAACTGCTTACTGGGTAAACGGTGATACCGGTATGAAGCAGACCAGCAAGCAGGCATGGGATAATGTGTATATCAATGCGGCAGAGCTGGCAGTCATCATTCCGATTCCGGAGGCGGTACTGGATGATGCAGAGTTTGACATTTTCGGAGAGATCACTCCGAGGGTGAATGAGGCGATCGGCCAGAAGGTGGACAGTGCCATTATCTTTGGCGTGAACCGTCCGGCAGAGTGGCAGAACGATATTGTTACTCTGGCACGTCAGGCAGGTAATAACGTAGCACCTAGCGGCAGCCCTGATTATTATGATCTGATTCTTGGAGAAGGCGGTGTTATTTCCAAGGTAGAGGAAGATGGTTATATGTCCACAGGTGCTCTGGCATCCATGGGAATGAGGGCAAAACTGAGAGGGATTAAGGCTACGGATGGAACCCCGATCTTTAAGTCAGATATGCAGGGATCCACAAACTATGCACTGGATGGTGCGCCTATGTATTTCCCGCAGAACGGTGCATTTGACAATACGATCGCTCAGCTGATTATTGGTGATTTCAAACAGGCTGTATACGCGATCCGTCAGGATATCACTGTAAAAATCCTGGATCAGGGTGTTATTCAGGATCCTGCTACAAAAGAAATCGCTTACAACCTGGCTCAGCAGGACATGGTGGCGCTGCGTGTCGTATTTCGTATGGGATGGGCGCTCCCGAACCCTGCAACCAGGATGGATGAGGATCGTGTGGGCTGTCCGTTTGCTTATCTGGAGCCAGCGACGGCAATGACCACCCAGAAGGTTACATTTACAGTCAAGGACAACAACAGTGAGCCGAAAGCGGTTGAAGGTGCCATTGTAGACGTCAATGGTTCCAGACTGAAAACCAATGCTTCCGGCGTGGCAGAGTTCCATCTGCGTCCGGGCACCTATCCGGCAAAGATCAAGAAGAGTGGGTATGGCACTGTGACAGAAACAGTGACCGTGGACAAGTCCGCAGTACCTAAAGCAGTTACCCTGATCCCGAATGCGTAGAAAGGAGCTGGGCGCTGATGAGTTATGCAGATGAAGGATTCTATACAGACCGATATTTGTTAGGCCGTAAGCCGGTCATCAGCGCCGGCTTTGACTTCTATTCCCGTCAGGCCAGCCAGGTGATTGACAGCTATACGTTCGGACGTTTAAAGCAGACGGCGAAGATTCCGGAGGCGGTGCGCCTGTGCTGCTGTGAGCTGGCAGAGGCTGAGCTTTCCAGAGAAAAGCAGAAGAGGGATTCTGGTGGGAAAACGTCCGAGAAAATTGGAACCTATTCCGTCAGCTTTGCCTCTTCGGGAGAGCGCGATTCTGCATATGCCAGGGAACAGGAGGCCATCGTGATGAAATGGCTTGGAGGTACCGGCCTGTGTTATCAGGGGGTGTGAGATGTATACCAATGCAGATGTGACATTATACCTGTACAGCAAAGAGGGCAGGGACGTACGATATACCCGTGTCCCCATTGAGGGAGTGTACTGGGAGGATGTGCAGCAGTCCACATTTCTGAAGACAGGGCAGAAGGATGCGGCTTCTGTCCTGCTGGTAATCCCGTATGAGAGCCTGAATCGTCCGTTGCGTATCACCAGAGGAAAAGATCTGGCTGTCAAAGGGATTATTACGGATGAAATCGACAGCAGCACGCAGGAAGCCTTGTCGAAGTCATTGGCAGCCTTAAAGGCGTCCCATGATTATGTGACCGTTACCACAGCAGATGAACGGCTGTATGGCAGTGAATCCGTGTGGCATTATGAGCTGTCCTGCAAGTAAGGATGCATTATGGAGGTTGAATTTGAAATGAAGTCCACCGAGGCTCTTCTGAGAGCCCGTGGCTTGCAGAAAAATGGGCCGGTACAAAAGCTGGTAGACAGTGAGTGCATGAGGTACATGTCCTCATATATGCCACGCAGACAGGCGGGAGAGCTGGAACACATGATGGCTATGGCGACTGTGGTCGGATCCGGGCAGATCGACATTCCTGGGCCTTACGCTCATTACCTCTATGAGGGCATTGTGTATGAAGATCCTGAATTAAAATGTGCTGGTTGGATATCCAATACTCCAGGGCCATATTTTGGTCAGTGGTATTCCCGGAAGGGTGTAATCAAGGTTCGCACAAACCGGGAATTGACATACACTGGGGCTCCCATGCGTGGCAAGAAGTGGTTTGAGAGGATGAAGGCAGACCACAAGGATGATATCCTCCGGGCGGCGCAGGCTCTGGCAGATAGGAGGGGAAGTTCATGACCATCATAGACTATATGCGTCAGACATTGACGGAGTATCCAAAGATTTCTGAGTTTCTGGCCGGAGATGAGATCCATATTGATTTTACGGAGCCAGACCCGGTCAATTACGGCCTGACCAGTAACGGGGACAGCCTGGTAAAGGAGGATGTGCTGGGAAACCAGATCCGGCAGCATAATTTTGTTATGTATGCGGTCGGTCAGTCCTTTACAGATTATAACCGGCTAGCAAACAGCAACTTCCTTCTGGAGCTGTCACTCTGGCTGGAGAGGCTGCCTCCCGGGGATGAGCTTACATTTCAGGCCGGAGAACAGGAACTAAAGGGAACTTTTTTAAAGGCAACCACAGCCAATGCAATGAGCATGGGGCTGATGGGGGACACCGTTGACAGTGGCGTAATGTATCAGCTGCAGATCTACGCCCAGTACAAAATAGAAAGCGAGGAATTTTAAATGCCAGAAGCAGTAACAGGGAAAATCAAACGTAAATTCATGGCGCACTATATTGATTCGGTAGCTCCGGGAGCAGGATCAGAGGCGGCAAAATATGTCCGCTTAGGCAAGGATCTGGAAGAGTTCAATGTGGAAATGAACGCCAATGTGGAAACTAAAAACAATATTTTAGGTGAAACTTCTGTAAATCTGGACAGCTATCAGCCTCAGGCATCTGCTGAACCGTATTATGCAGAGATTGGCGATCCTCTGTTTGAACGGTTGCAGGCAATCATTGATAAGCGCCAGACTTTGGATGATCTGAAGACTTCCGTGGTGGAAGTGCATCTTTGGGACGAGGATGAGTCAAAGACTGGCTCCTATGTGGCATATAAAGAAGATGCCATTATTGAGGTTTCCAGCTATGGCGGTGATACAACCGGATACCAGATCCCGTTTAATGTACACCATACCGGCAACAGGGTGAAGGGCTTGTTTACGTTGGCTACTAAGGCGTTTGTAGAAGATGGGAAAGAATGAAGAGGGGTCCGAATGAGAAGTCTTAATTTTAATGATGGTTATGAGAGTTTCATGGTTAATGATGATCCAAGCCGGGTAATACGGTTTAATCCGGCTGATCCGGAGATTATTAACCGTGTTCTGAGCGTTCAGAATGAATTTAGCGCTTACCAGATCCCGGAAGGGATTGAGCTGAATCCGGACGGAAGCCCTAAAACGGATTTGGAAAAGAACGGGGCATATGTGGCTGAATTTACGGTTGCCATGCGTAAGGCCTTTAATGGCATTTTTAATGCGGATGTGTATGACACGATTTTTGCAGGCCAGTCCCCGTTATGCATTATCGGTCAGAATTATCTTTTTGAAGAGGTTTTAAATGGATTGCTGGAACTGATGCAGCCGGCTGTAAAAGCCTATAACGAAAAGAACCGAGAGAAGATGAACCAGTATTTAAAGGACGTGGAAGCCGATGAAGTTCCTGCCGGACAGCCTTGAAGTGGGCGGAGTTACATATCCGATTGAAACAGATTACCGTAATATCCTGATTTTTCTGTCTGCCTGTACAGATCCGGATCTGACAGCCGCCCAAAAGCTTGAAATATTGCTAAGAAGGCTGTACAGGAAGGGATACAGCCAGATTCCTCAAGAACATATAGGGGAAGCTATCTTGCAGGCGAAATGGTTTGTGGACTGCGGCAGGGAAGATGATGACAAAAGACCCGCTAAAAAGATGATGGACTGGGAGCAGGATGAAGCGATCCTGTTCCCTGCGGTCAATAAAGTAGCCGGTATAGAAACACGAGCTGTCCCCTATCTTCACTGGTGGACATTTGCCGGGTATTTCATGGAGATTGAGGAGGGAACGTTTTCTACAGTTCTGGGAATCCGCCAGAAAAAGGCCAAGGGGAAGCGGTTGGAAAAATGGGAAGAGGAATTTTACAGAAATAACAAAAAGCTGTGTGATCTGAAGAACCGGTATACGGAAGAAGAACAGAAAGAGATTGATTATTGGAATAAGCTATTGGGTTAGGCACCGGAAGGTGTCTTATTTTATGCCCGGAAATGAGGTGAGAGCATGGCAGCAGATGGAAGCCTGCGGTTTGATACAGGAATCAATACAGAGGGATTCAAAGATGGTATTTCAGTATTAAGTAAAGCGATGGACAGGCTGACAAAAGCAGTGGATCAATTATCTTCTAATATTATAACCCGTTTTGGGGCCACAGAGCATTCTATGCAGAAAGTGGCTGAAGGAGCGGAGAAAGCATCAGAAGAAATTGAGTCTATTGGCAGTTCCGCTGATCGGTCGACAGAAAGAGTAAAAAGCTTGCAAGAACAGATGGATGCAATCAGCGTGCATACAATGCAGGACTCTGCTGCTGATGTGGCAACCGCAGCCCCAGTATCTGTTCCAGTAGCGGCATCCGATATGGGATATAATCCAGAAGCAATGTCAGCAGTGTTTGGAAAAGCAGCAGAAGATATACGCAGTTGGTCGGATGCAATTAACATGTACGGTCAGCAGGCGGGATTTGCATTGAACGATCTGGAGCGGGATGCAGCAGAGGCAGGGCAGGCAATATCAAGCGGAGCCGATCAGGCAGAGAATACGGTGCAGAGGTATGTGGGTTTTAAGGATTCTGTAATCGGGGCCTTTAAAAATATGCCAAGAGCGTTTGCTCTTATTCCAAAAGCATTATCGTTAGAAATTTCCAAGATACCAGGGATTGTAAAGAGTGGTTTTTCCAAAGCGTCAGGAGTCATATCAGGATTCGGAAAAGCACTTGGAAAAGGGCTTGCGGGAAAAGCAAAATCGGCTGTGGCAAGTTTAAAAGCACTGTCCAAGCCTGCCAATAAGGCAGCAAAGAGCATTTTAAAATTATCTAATATGTTTAAGCTGATGCTCATTCGTATGGCAATGCGCGCGGTTGTTCAGGGCGTAAAAGAGGGAATGCAAAATCTAGTACAGTATTCAGGAGACGCCAATCAAGCCATGTCGGAATTGACATCAAGTATGACATACGCCAAAAACAGTTTTGCGGCTGCTTTTGCACCGATTTTGTCTTTTGTAGTGCCAGCAATTACAGTGCTTATCAATGCCCTGGCTACAGCGGTAGGATATGTAAATCAATTTTTCTCCGCTTTAGGCGGGAAAGGTACGTTTGTCCGAGCTAAAAAAGTAAATCAGGATTATGCAGCTAGCCTGAAAAAGACCGGAGGCGCAGCAAAGCAGGCAGGAAAGGACGCGAAAAAGGCACTGGCCCCGTTTGATGATCTGGTACAGATCCAAAGAGAAGGTGCGGATGGCTCCTCTGGTGGATCAGGTGGAGGTATAGATCCCTCACAGATGTTTGAAACCGTAGCAATCGATCAGGGAATCAGTGATTTTGCAAATAAGCTGAAAGAACTGTGGCAGGCCGGAGATTGGGAAGGTATTGGACAGCTTATCGGTCAGAAGATCAATAATTCAGTCCAGAAGTTTACGGACTATATAAGCTGGGACAATGTAGGCGCTAAGATCACTGCATTTGTGACCGCATTTACTACGCTGTTTAACAGCCTGGTCGCAAATATTGATTGGTATTTGATTGGTATCATGATGGGTACAGGGATCAATACGTTAGCAAATACCCTATATCTGCTTCTTACTCAGATTGACTGGCTTATGCTGGGATCAGCTCTAGCAACGGGGCTTAATGGTATGGTCGCTATGATTGACTGGAATTTATTCGGAGCCACTCTGGGAGCATTTTTCCAAGCAAAAATTTCGGGTCTGTATGGTTTTGTGGATACTGCTGACTGGCCATTGATTGGACAGGCTATTGGAAATGGGCTTAATGGAACCATATCACAAATTGACTGGGGAATGCTTGGGCTGTTATTTGCTACAGGATTAAGTGGATTATTTGCTATTGCCGGAAATTTTGCTCAGACGTTTGACTGGACAGGATTCGGTAGCTCAATCGCCTTGAGCCTAAGTACGTTTTTCCAGACATTTGATTGGGCCGGATCTGGTACAGCCATCAGCGATATAATAATTGGAATTTTGGATGCGCTCCTTACTGTAATTATTCAAACAGATTGGTGGGCTTTTGGTGAAGGCATTGCAACTGCGATAGAACATATCGATTGGACAACAGTGGCTAACCGTTTTTTTGCAGTTATTGGGGCTGCGCTGGGCGGATTTGCTGCTTTCTTGGGTGGATTGCTTTCTGATGGCGTAGAAGGGGCTAAAAATTACTTCCAAGAGAAAATAGAGGAATGTGGAGGAAATGTGGTAGATGGCATCCTTATGGGAATTGTGGATGGAATGAAATCTATCGGTACATGGATAAAGAATAATATTTTCACTCCATTCATGAATGCATTTAAGGATGCATTCGGAATCCACAGCCCTTCTACCGTTATGGCTGAAATGGGCCAGTACCTCTGGGATGGCTTCTGTAATGGTATTAAAGAGTTTTTCTCAAATCCCGGAGCATTTATTAAGGCAAACATTACGGATCCATTTGTGGACGGCTTGAAGAGCCTTCTTGGAATCCATAGCCCGTCTACTGTTCTGGCAGGAATCGGCTCTTACACAGTGCAGGGATTTAACCAGGGCGTGACGAGCGAACAGACTGCTTCCCAGAATGTGGTACAGTCATGGGCTTCCGGCGTGGCAAACTGGTTTTCAGAAAAGTTTGGAATCGGAACAGGGGATTCTACGGAATCCAAGAAGTGGGCCAACAGCATTATGTCAGGATTTAACAATACCGTAAGGAAGAATTATACCCAGTCCCAGACAGTAATGGAAACATGGGCCGAAAACGTAAGGAAGTGGTTCGTGGGTGTTGATGAAAACCAGGGGGTAAATGAACTTTCCTGGACGAAATTCGCAAACCTTATTATCCAGGCATTTAAAACCAAAATAGAAGGCAGCCATTCTGAAACACAGGGGCCTGTAGAAAAGTGGGCCAGAAATGTCAGGGAATGGTTCTGGGGAGACGGTGATCCTCAGGGAACCGGAGGAATGTATGCAGCATTCTACGACATGGCAAAGCGGATCAATGAGGGCTTTGCAAATGGTATCAGTGATTTTGCATACATGGCAAAGGACGCGATCCGGAAGTGGGCGGCTGAGGCAATGGAAGAAGCTGAAGAAGAGTTTGATATCAATTCTCCCTCAAAAGAGTTTTACAGCATTGCTGAGTATGTGGTCCGTGGATTCAACGACGGAATCGCTGATATGGCAAGATCGTCCCGTAGTATTGTCCAGGACTGGCTGGATGGTGTTATGGATGTATTTGACGGCGTACAGATCCAGCTGCCCGTAGGGATTGATATTCCTAATGCGGTTTCGCATCTGCCTAAGATGGCAAGCGGAAGCATTGTACCGCCGCGGGCAGGTGATATGTCTGCATCTATGCGGGACAAATCCTACGAAGAGGAAGAGGTATTATCCAGTCTGATTGCAAAGCTTGATGCATTACTTAGCCGGATGCAGAGGGACGGCAGCCAGCCGATCCAGATTGTATTAAATCTGACTGGGAGTATGGCGGCACTGGCAAGAGCATTAAAGCCAGAGCTTGACCGTGAGGCGGCGCGTAGAGGCGTAAGCCTGGTAGTGATAGGAGGAACCTGATGGCGGACAGTGTATTTTTAATGGATGGCAGAGCGTATAACGTGGAAGTGGAGGCCGATTCCCTGGAACGTAGTTTTGCAGTGACAGATACCGATCAGTCAGGGCGCACCATGGACTATACTATGGAACGTGATGTGATCGGCACGTTTTATAATTACGCCATGAAGGTATACCCAAAAGATGGGGACGCAGCCTCCTATGATGCATTTTATGACGCTGTTTCGGATCCCAATGCGGATAGCCACGAAATGACGTTCCCATATGGACAGGAGACATTAACCTTTCGCGCATACGTTACACAGGGCAAAGACAAGCTCCGTATCCGGAACGGAAAGAACCTGTGGGGAATGGATGGCCTGTCATTGAATTTCACGGCAATGGAACCGCAGAGGAGGCGATAGGAAATGAAATGGGATATTAGGGTGGAGAGCAACGGGCAGCAGCCATATGCGTCAGTTGAGGATCTTGCAAATATGGAGCAGCAGCTCCCACCGTATGCTCTGTGTCTTCCAAGGTATGCAAAAATGGACAGCAACTATCCTAATGCTCCAGACCAGATAGAAAAGGGGCTGTATGGTTACATCAGTACAGCCCTTAGCGGCCAAGATGGAAGGTTTGAGAATCCTCCGGTAATCACGGTGACATTTGACCGCTTAAAGACAAGCAATGGCATACATCTGGTTTTTAACCGATTGAGTGGTGACTATGCATCCAGTATTCAGATCCGATGGAATAAGGACGGAGAGTTGGTGCATGAGCAGGATTTTGAGCCGGACGGGACAGAATATTTCTGTCGGACCAAAGTGCCGCTGTTCAATCAGATTGTAATTACATTCCTTAAAAGCAGCAGACCCTATCGTTATCTATGGCTGGCTGTTATTAAAAACCAAAGGATGACGGATGCAGGCGGCTTGAAAATCGTTTATGACGATATCGCTCTGGGAGCAACAGAGAATAATACCGCAGAGACACTGGACAAGGATTATTATGTAGATTTGCAGGATTTAAAAGAGGGAGTTGAGTTTCCGGATTATGCACTGTGCCTGCCGCGTTATGCAAAGATGGACGGAGGTTATTCCAACGCTCCGGATCAGCTGGAAGAGATGGGGTATGTAAGCGACAGTATATCTGGCCCTGAGGGTGCATTCATAGTACCGCCTGCAATCACATTTTCTTTCAGCCAGAATTATTCCAGCGTTGGGATTACGCTGAGATTTAATGATTATACAGAAGACCGGTGTAGCCGAATCAATATAAAATGGTATCGTGACGAAGAACTGTTAAAGGACCAGGATTATGAACCGGACAGTTATAATTATTTCTGTTACGGAGTAGTGGATTATTACAATAAAGTAGTTATTACGTTTTTGGAAACCAGCAAACCATATCGTAATGTGTTTTTAACTCATATTATATGGGGGCTGATCCGGGTATTTAAGGATGATGAAATAGAGGATATTAACTGCCTGATGGAACTCAATTCAATTTCAGAAGAGGTCAGTATAAATACAATGGATTATACGATCCGGAGTAAAACAGAGTATGCGTTTGAGTTCCAGAAAAAGCAGAAACAGACCCTGTATTTTGACGAGGCGATCCTGGGGATTTATTACCTTAAGGACGGAAAACAGATCGGGGAAAAACGGTACTCAGTGGAGACACAGGATGCGGTCGGGATTTTGGATAACAATCCGTTCATGGGTGGAATCTATGAAAATATGTTGGTGTCTGAGATTTTGGACAACATTATGGAAGGTGAAGGTATTGCATATTTTTTAGATGATGCCTATAAGGAGACCAGAATAAGCGGATATTTACCTGTTACCAGTAAACGCAGCGCTCTGCAGCAGCTTGCGTTTGCAGTTGGCGCTCTGGTAGATACAAGCTATGACCGCCAGCTGTATGTATATCCGGAGCAGACAGAGGTGACGGCAGAATTTACTGGACGGGATATTTTTTTGGGCCTTACTGTGGATCACAGTGAAATGGTGACGGGAATCCGGTTGTATGCACATAGCTATACGCCAAGTCAGGAGTCAGCAGAGCTGTATAAGGGAAGCTTAACAGGAGAAACTAAGCTGGAGTTTTCCGAACCGTATCATAGTCTGTCGATCACAGGCGGTACTATAGAAAAGCATGGGGCCAACTATGCGTATATCATTTCCAATGGCGGAGAGGTTGTCTTAACGGGGCTTAGATATAACCATAACACGATTACACTCTTGAAAGAGAATCCAAAGATCACCCAGAATAAAAATATTGCTGAGGTAAAAGAAGCAACTCTTGTCACCATGGAAAATGCGCAGGTAGTATTAAACAGGGTATATGATTACTACAGCAATAATGAGAGTGTCAGCTTCCGGGCGGTTATCAACGATCAGGAACTTGGGAATCGGGTTCGGGTAACAACGGGATTTAAAGGCACAATGGAAGGGATGATCCGGAAACTGGATATGAAATTTTCACGGAGAAAAATCACAGCGGAGGTGACAGTGGGATGAGTACAGTGCTGGATACACTGATTACAGACCGGACTAGTGCGGACCTTGCGGCAGATCTGGATAAGGTCTATGCAGATTATATCTGCCTTAACCGGGTGGAACAGGCCTGTGCTCTTCTGGCACAGCGGTTTGGTGTAGATATAAAAACCAAGGAATGGAAGATGGAGGACTACCGTACAGATGCGGAAATGGCCCGACTGCTCGAAAATATCAAAAAGGTAAGAGCGGCATATTTTGTAAAGTCCAGTACCCCACCAACTCCGGTAAAGATCACATACGATAACATCTATCAGGCCAATGATATTGAGCAGATACTAAAGGATCTGGGAGATATGTATGACAGTATGATATCAGGGCAGAGGCGGTTAGGCTTTCATCTGGGGCGGAAGATGCTGGGAAACAGGAGGTAAGACATGGCATTAAAAACAGATTTCAAGGATGATATTTTTGAGGGTAACAGGAAATATAAGCTATCTCAGGACGGCGAGGGAAATACTGAGATTCAGGACGTGACGGTCTATAGTCAGGAAGGCAATCTGTTCACAGCTGAGCATATCAATGCCACCAACAAGGCAGTAAACGGTCTGTCAGAGGATATGGCATCCCTAAAAAAATCTGTCAGTGATGGAAAAACATTGGTTGCCGCAGCCATCACTGCAAAAAAAGTAGCTACCGCGGCAACGGCCAGTTTTGCGGAAATGGCTGAAAATATCAAAAAGATTGTGCTGGGGAGCGGAACCGCGAGAGCAGCGGACGTATTGGCCGGAAAGACATTTACAAATAATGACGGTGTTGAATACACGGGCACGATGCCGGAACGCGGGACATGGAATGGAAGCCTGGGAACGTCCGGTTCCATAACAATTCCTGCCGGACATCACAGCGGGCAGGGAAAGGTTTCTGCTGCAACACAGACAGCACTGACATTGAATCCCGGAACCACACAGAAAACAGCGTATGTCTATCAAAAATACATGCTGGGCAACATCACAGTTCCGGCCATCAATATTCCAGCAGCCTACATAAAAAAGGGTCAGCGGATTACCTTCCCGGATGGAAGTTCGGTAGTTGGAACCTTTGAGGGCTGGGTACCGGTTGCGACGGATCTGTATTATAACGGGCAGAATGTGGCTGGGTTTGAACCGAATAATATTAATACCTCAGATTATGCGTCATTTGATAATAACCAAATTTCAATAACAGGAGTAACAATTCTTAAATTTAAATCTACGATAACATATGATGTTCGTTCTTACTCAAAATTCATTATTGAGGGAAATATAATTCCATATGCAAGCTCGTCCACGGTAACTATTACACCTAATAATGGGCAACAAAAAGTATCTGCTAGTTTCAGCGGGGCACAGAGTCAAATTGTCGTAGATATAACAGCATTAACATCATTGAATTCTACCTGGTATTTGGAGTTCGCAGAGGGTACCAGCTCTGGCAAAATCAACAAAGGAAGTTACATTCGCCGCATCCGTTTAGCGTAACCACATTATTAATATATTACGGTGCCGCCCCGTTACGCGGCAGAAAGGACAAACCATGAGTATCAAACACAAATCTATTACCCCACACGTAAACGCAGGCCCCGCAGTTGGAAAAGACAGCGAGCCGCTGAAAAACAAGGTGTTAAGCGCCGGCGAGGGGCATGAGTACACTAAACCTGCCACCCCTGGAAAGCCCCATATTGTTCAGTCCGGACATAAGGAAGGCGGTCCGGGACACAGGAATTGCAAACATGATTGATAGTAAGGGCTAGCGCCGGTTTTTGTGCCGGCGCAAATTTATTTCATCTAGGAAAAATAATTTCCTGGTATTTTTATACCCTTTTTATTGCGACATCGCAACGGAGGCAAACATGATAACAGCAGTATTTACAGATAACAGCGACTATGCCCGTGCTACAGGCCTCTGGCAGTGGGACTACGGGCAGAGATTACGGATAGATGGATTAAAACTGCCCGCAGCGGCAGAAATCCATTTCGCCCTGACAGAACAGTCCGGGGATGCCATTACCCGAGTAGGTACCACCAAGGACGGTGTGACAGAGGTAGTCATCCCGGATAGCCTGTTGGAGAATCAGGCAGCAGGCGCGACCTATGAAATCTATGCATGGATCTATCTGGCAGACAAGACATCCGGTGAAACCATCAAACGGATTTCCATGCAGGTCAAGCGCAGAGCAAAGCCGGAAGGGCATGACACACCAGAGGACGCAGAACTCTTCCGGGAAGCCATTGAGGCGGTAAATGCATCTGCAGACCGGGCAGAGGCAGCAAGGGAAGGAGCCGAAGCCGCACAGAAAGCAGCAGAAGCAGCAGCCGGTAAAATTGAGGGTGAGATTACCGGAGCCGGGCAGATTGCCGAGCAGGTAAAGCGGGATGCGGATGCAGTTGCGAAAGACAAACAGGCAGTATCTCAGATGGTGACAGAGACCACCCGGAATGCCCAGAAAGCTGCCGAAAGCGCACAGGCGGCAGAGAGTTCCAGCACTGCTGCAAAAGAGGCACAGACCGCCGCTGAGAATGCTGAGGCAGGAGCAGAGTCAGCCATGAAAGAGGTTGAGAGGGACCGGACCGAGGTAAGTGAGGCCCATAGATTAGTGGAGCAGCTGCGGGGAGCGGTGGATGCTGACAGGCAAGCAGTAGCAGCGGACCGGCAGGCGGTAGAAAATACCGCTTTGCAGTTTGGACAGGCTGCCCAGATCGCGATTAATGCCGTTGGACAGGCTCAGGAGGCGGCTGTAGGAGCAGTTTCCGCAGAGGGGCAGAAACAGACCACAGCGGTACAGCAGGCAGGCACACAGGCAGTCAGTGACGTTGAAACAGCTAAGACAGAGGCGGTTCAGGCAGTTACCACAGAGGGCGATACACAGACCAAGAGGGTGCAGGATGCGGCTGCTGGAATTGTGGCTGACCGGGAGCAGATTGCGGCAAATAAAGCCGGAATTGAAGCCCTGAGCCAAAAGAAAGCCGATGCGATTGTTGAGACCGCGCAGGGTGAGACTATGAGCCTGACAGACAGCTCCGATAAGCTGTTTCGGGGGCTGAGAGTGTTCGGGAAGAGTATGCAGGATGGGACGCCGAGTGTGGAAAATCCAGTGCCGATTGTGAATGCCGGTGAGGGTGGAAGTATTACGGTGGAGGTGACGGGGAGGAACCTGCTAAAACCGAATTCATATAACACCTATTATGAATTTCCTTTAAAAGCCAATACAGTAGTGACCTTGATGACGAACGGGAAGCCGTCGCAGGGTGGAAATATCAAATTTTCTGCAACTGACGGTTCGAACGTATGGTTCTCTATTAACGCAGGACAAACCAGAGTTTGTAGGTCTATCGGAAATAAAGACGTTAAAGGCTTTTATGATGTGCTCGTTGCGAGTAGCGGTCTGGAATATATGTTTGCTGTGGGCGATATAAAAACCTACACGCCCTACGTCGAACCTCAATCCATCACCCTCGCCACTCCAAACGGTCTCCCCGGAATTCCAGTGTCAAAAGACGGCAACTACACTGACCAAAACGGTCAGCAGTGGGTTTGTGATGAGAGGGATTATGGGCGTGGGAAGTATGTGCAGAGGGTTTTAAAAACAAAGCCGAACAAGACGATTGTTTTTAATAATAGGAATGAAAACGGCAGATGCGCTTTGTTTGATAATTCACTATTTGGAACTAAATGGATGAATGGTACTAAACAAGCTCTTTCTTCCATAGCGCAATGGAGCGAATGGGGGAACGGGGCAGACGGTACTTTTGCTTTATCAACTGATGGAATTTATTACAAAGATTCTATGAAAACACTTGAAGAAGTGAATGCCATGTTTGCGAAACTGGGTACAAATATAGAAATTTGTGGTGTCTTAGATACCCCCATCGAGCGCGACCTCACCCCGGAAGAACTCGCAGCATACAAAGCCCTCCACACCAACTATCCAACCACCGTTATCACAAACGATGCCGGGGCGCATATGGAAGCGAGCTATGTGGCAGATACCGGAAATTATGTTCGGAACATGGAAGAAAGACTCAATGCCAAGCTGGTGAATATCCAGTCAGCCCTAATTAGTCAGAAAATTTCTGGGGGGGGTATAAAGGTAACTGATAGTTCCAGGGTACCAGTTGTGCGGTTTGTGATGTGGGGTAAGACGGAGCAGATGCGAACGAGCGGAGCACAGTTGCTGCCAGAACAAGAGATTTCGAATTACTTTATTACTTTTGCTGGCGATGTGGTAGGAAAAAATACTAAAGATTATTCGAAGATCATTCAAAACACTGAAAATACAACGTACTACATTTTTAGGAAAAATGTAGGTACTCGATTTAGGGCTGCTTATGTAGATGCCATTCCAACTGGAAATACGCCTTGTACTGGAGTTGTAGACGATACGAAAGATAATATAAGCATTACAGTTCCCGCAGGAAAAGTACTAATCATTAACATGGAAGATGTAAAAGCGTTTGACGGACTTATGGTGCAAAAAACAAGGGACAGGCTACCTTATGAACCATACACCGGCGGCAAGCCTTCCCCCTCACCTGACTGGGAACAGCCCATCGAGATAACCGACCAGCCTGTGACAATCACCGTCAAGGGCGGCACAGAGCAGCAGTCTATCACTCTGATACCGCCTCGCCCATTTACCAAGTGGGACAAGCTGGAAAAGGTGGATGGAGTGTGGTGCTGGGTGTATCAGAGCAAGCATATTCTGTCTTATAGCGCAGAAAGCATCACAGGAGAATATTTTTCCACAACAGGAGAGCTGAGTGCAGGGGCAGAGGTGTATTACAAGGCTTCTGCACTTGAACTCATCCCCCTCTCCCCATCCGAACAGGACAAACTCAACGCCCTCACGATGTACGCAGGCACCACCGAAGTCACCAACACCGGCGGCTGCAACATGGAATTAACCTACACCGTAGATACAAAATCCTATGTAGACAGTAAAATCGCGGCTATCAGCGCCGCAGTATTGGAGGTATAAATGTACGAGATTGTAAGAAATGTAATCAAATCAAAGAGATACGCCCTCGATGATATGTTAAAGAAAATTGATACCCTCTGGGTGCAGAATGACATCACCGAGGAGCAGAGAAAGGAACTGGTTGCACTGGCGCAGGCAAACGCAGACCCAGAACAGTCCAACGCGCCGCTGCAGACCCAGATTAATGAGCTGGCAAAGCAGCAGCGTGCACTGAACGCGACCGTTACCTCTCTGAACGCGACCGTCCAGAAGATTAAGGAAACGGTAGAGAGCGGCGGCACAGTCGTTCCGGAACCAGAACCGGAGCCGCAGGAAGAATATCCGGCGTGGGAGCCGTACAACGGTATTCCGCCAGTGCCATATCAGACAGGTTCCAAGTGTACCCACAGCGGCAAGAAGTGGGAATCCATGGTGGATAATAACGTCTGGGAGCCGGGTGCGTTTGGAGTGGGGCCGGAAATTTGGAAAGAGGTAGTTTAATAAAAATTAGTCATAGGCACGCGGGAAACCGGGTGTTATTTTTCGGAAAAGGAGGGATAAAATGTGGAGTTAGAAATAATACTGGCTGTAATCGGATCTAATGCAGTTTTTTCATTTATCCAGTTTTTGATTAGTAGACATGATAGGAAAAAGAATCATATATCCGAAAATGACAAGAACCAAAGCGATATGATCTTGGGATTAGGGCATGATAAGCTCCTATTTTTGACAGATAAGTTTGTTTCAAGAGGCGTGATTACGATGAAGGAAAAAAGAAATCTGGATTATCTGTACAAGCCTTATGCGAAAATGGGAGGAAATGGAGATTGCAAAATTGGATATGATGCTTGTCAAGAACTGCGGATTGTAAGTGAAGAAGAAGCATTGAAAATTGATGGAGAGAGAAAAAAGAAAGATTATGGATTATAAAAGGCAGAAAAAGGAGATAAAGAATGGATGAAAGAGAAAATATCAAAGTTAATTGACGTTAAATCGATTATGACACTGGTGTTAACTGCAGGATTTGTTGTCCTCACCTGCGCTGGTGAGATTTCTGGACAAGAGTACCTGACGATTTTTACGATGATTGTAGGTTTCTATTTTGGAACACAAAGTCAGAAGAAGTAAGGAGGTGATTCGGATCTCCCGCGCCCGGCCGGGTGATGCCGGGTATTTCTATAAAAAGGAAGGAATTGAACTATGAAATTTTCAGAAGCTTTTGAAAAAATGAAATCCGGCGCAAAGGTTAAGCTGCCGTCATGGGGAGGATATTGGTGTTGGGACGCAGAAAAAGAAACCATTATGATGCATTGCCGCCTGCAGGATGCAGACAAGCCCGGTGATGTGTTTGATATTCGGGAAACGCAGAGGGTTGAATATACTCTGAAGAATATCCTGTCTGACGAATGGATCTTTGCAACAGAGGAAAACACTCCTGTGTTGGGTGGTGTGGCTGCCTTCGATTTTGGAACAGCCATTAAAATGATGAAGCGAGGCATGAGGGTTAAGCGGCAGGGATGGAACGGAAAAAATCAATATATTGAATTGGCATCCAATATCAGCTACAAGAATGCGGCAGGAGATGTTGTAAATTGTGAGCATGATGCTATTGGAAATAAAGCCATTTCATTTGTTGGCACAAGCGGTATACAGATGGGATGGCTTGCCAGTCAGGCGGATATGCTGGCAGAAGATTGGGTGTTCGCAGAGTAAATAATTTTGCGACGTCGCAACAGCCCCGGAGGAATCTGGGGCTTTTTTTATTTTGGAGGAAACTATGGAAATTAATAAACAATATTTGACAATAAACAATTATAGCAGGCCGGGAAATCGTCGCAGCAAAACTACGGCTGTGGCCTGTCATTATATTGGAAATCCCGGAACGTCAGCTCAGGCAAACAGAAATTATTTTGAAAATCTGAAGGATACTCACACCGCCAAAGCCAGCTGTCACTATATTATTGGCTTGCATGGTGAAATTATCCAGTTAATCCCAGAGGAGGAAATCAGCTGGTGTACCAACCAAGCAAATAGCTATACGATTAGCATAGAGGCTTGTCATCCAGATGAGAGCGGTCGTTTTACAGATGTCACTTATCAGGCCTATGTGGAGCTGTGCGCCGATATTTGCAGGCGTTGGGAGCTGGATCCGCAGCATGGCGGATTAATCCGGCACTATGATGTGACTGGGAAAATTTGCCCCAAGTGGTTCGTAGATCATCCTGATGCCTGGGAGCGGTTTAAGGATGACGTTGCAAGCGCTATGCGGTCAAAATCCGGCTGGCAACAGGAAGATGCCGGCTGGCGGTTTTATCTGGATAACGACCATTGTGTTGTCAACGACTGGTACGAGGATGAGGGGCGCTGGTACTGGTTTGACGGCGCCGGCATAATGGTGCGTAATGTTTGGTATCAGTATCATGGTAATTGGTACTACCTGGGAGCGGATGGGGCTATGGTGAAGGGACAACAGACCATTGACGGCAGGTGGTACATTATGGACGATGAAGGCCGGATGCTGACTGAGCCGGTTACGCTGACGCCGGATGCAGATGGGGCGCTGCGGTGGCCGGGGCTGGCAAAATAAAAGGCAGCTATTTTGCTGCCCTAAATCGTTTCTGGTTCCACGCAATCCTGGCGTCCAGATGCGCTCGCCTGCGCATTGGTAGGCCATGCAGCCGGTTCCAGTTGTTTCGGATCGCAATTTCCGGACATGTGTATATGCGTCTCACTATATCACCTCCTCTTTTATGGTAAAGACGTAAGTGTTATATAATATGTAACAAAAAAAGTCTGGCAAGGGGCTGAAAATTAAATCAAAGCGTTGACGGCGTCTGCATTTTGTCAACGCTGTACAAATGTTGCAATATGGCGATAGATATTATATAAGTATAAAACATGCTGAAATCCCTTTAAAACCGTTATTTTTATGTGTTTTTATATGTCTAAAAATGATGATAAATACTGTACGTGCGATAGTTCCCGGATACGGCGAATGTGGAGACTGTTGTTCTTTTGTCCAGAAAAAACCCAGATGATACGATTGAGGTCGACTTAGACCTGGACGAGCTGGATGCCACCAGTGCCGAGTTGAAAGCAACCTATCAGGAAATCAAAGATTATGTGCTGAAAGAATTTGGCTTGAAGGTTTCAAGTTTATATATTTCTCAGGTAAAACGCAAATGTGGAATTGAAGTGGGAGAAAACTATAATCTTCCAAAATCAGAAAATGCAAGAGTTCCACAATGCCCGAAAGAGAAAGAAGATGCTATCAAGGCTGCCCTGAAATATTTTGCGATGATCTAAGGACATCGCTGATTTCAAGGAGGAATAACACATGAAAAGCACATTTGAAAAAATGGGTGGAACCTACACACTTGGCGCAGACGGAATTTACTATCCGAATCTTGTCAGTACAGATGAAGAACCGCATTATGGGAAATATGGAATGATGCGGAAAACATATCTGAAAGAGCATCGTCCGGCAATGTATTCACTGTATATGTTGGAAGACAGACTGACAGAACATCTGAATACTGTGGACGATGAAGCACAGGAGAGAATGGATATTCTGGTGCGTCACATGATGGAGAGGCAGGGCATTACGGAAGAAATGAAAGTTCGTGATCAGATGGAATGGGGTAGGGCGGTAAATAATATCCGGAATGCTGCAGAAGAGATTGTGTTAAAAGAATTGATTTACAGGTAAACAAAGAGCTGAACAAGTGCAGAGACTAATCTGACTTGTTCAGCTTTTATAATATATGATATTATAAGTGAAAGTGATATAATATGTTCATAATTTTTCTTTTAAGGAGCGTAACGATGAGTACATTTAGAGATTGGGAAGCATATAAGAGATTAAAGAATCGAGCGGATACAAATTCTGTAGTGGATGTATTGAAAAATAAAAGCACAGGGGATTTAATTGTTAGGAAAATAATATATGGAATCGAACAGCCTTTGTATCAAGCTGTATTCACAAGGGAAATGCGTGCTTTGTATAAACTGAATAAATGTTCGAATATTGTTAATATATTGGGAGATGATTATTTAGTTATATCAACAACCAAGGAAAAGGTTGGAGTAATTTATTTAGAATATATAAACGGAATAGAATTAGGAAAATCATCTATTGAAAATTTTTCTGCAAAAGAGCGATTTTCAATAATAAAACAATTATTAGACGCCATTGAAATATCACATTCCAATGGGATTATCCATCGAGATATTAATCCTAATAATATCATGCTTACCGACGATAAACAGGTCAAGTTAATTGATTTTGGCATATGTAAAATCAATGATATGATCAATTCAGCAACAGTATATAAACTAGGGACTAATGCCTACTCAGCTCCTGAAGTTCATCAACATAGTGAAAATGCAACTGAAAAAAGTGATTTATATTCGCTTGGTGCGGTAATTTATTTCCTTTTTACCGGTCAACAACCTCCATTAGCAGTACAGTTTCAGGATGTATTGAATAGAACTAGTGGAATGGATGTTTCATTAAAGCCGATATTAAAAAAATTAGTTGCGGAAAATCCTGATGACAGATATGAAAATGTTTTTGAATTGAGAGCTGATTTTTCAAAACTATTTACACGCTTTTTGAATTTGGATAAAACAATTATTTTGACAGCGGCATACGAACGAATAAAGGAATTGAGAAACCTTAAATTATTACCACAGTCAATAAACATTAAAATGGCAACCGAAACGTATATGCCAGAGAACTTTTTAGATTTGTATGCATTTTGTAGAAAAGAAGAATCAAATGAGAATGAAGAAACGATGATTTACATCTTCTTAGGATTTAATTTTCAGGCAGAATGTGTGTTTGATGATGAGCAAAGCGTGTTTGACGTTGTAAAATTTAGAAAGATTCCTCCAATTGATCGTGATAGACTTAAGAAAAGATTTGCTAAAATTGAGGGTGAAATAAGATTTGTAGATAAAAGAATTGCACATAGAGAATTGAAAAACGATAGTTTCGAAATAAAAAACATTATCTATGATTATTACGAAAATTATATGTCAAACAATAATGTTGATTGTGAATATAAGGAAAAGTATGGAGTATGGAGAGATTTATTAGAATTAATAAGAGAAGATATCGAGAAAAATGTTGTAAGATTACCATATGATTCTTATGAAGTAAAGAATAATCTTTTAAGATTTAAGCTTAAAAAGGGCACTTTTATAGATGAAGAACGTTTGAATAAAGAACAAGTATTTGTTTATGAAAAAAAAGTCGGAAAAAAGAAAGATAAAATAAAGCCTGTGACAGTAGGTACTTATGAAAATGATATTTATGAGAAAAATCATGTAGTTTTAGAAATAAATAAGCAAGGAACAATAGGATTGCCAGCAAGCGGTTTTATTTGTTTAGATTATAGGAAAGATAAAATTAATGTTGAAAGACAGTTAGATGCTTTAAATGTTCTGGAAAAAGAAGATTATCAGTGCTCTTTTAATTTGAAGAGAATAATTTCAGGTGTGGAGCCCCCGTCTGTAAATGTTATTTCGAAACCGATACATATGTTTAATGAGAAATTAGATTTTCCACAAAGGACTGCGATAAAAAAAGCATTAGATGCAGATTCTATAGCAATTATTCAAGGTCCTCCAGGAACAGGAAAAACGAATGTTATTATCGAAATTATTTTACAAATACTGAAAGCAAACAAAAAGAATCCAGATGTTGAACCTAAGAAGGTGTTACTAGTTTCTCAATCGCATCCAGCAGTAGATAAAATGTTAGAAGATTTAATTAGGGAAAGTGACGAAAGACCTGATTTGCTTCGTATTGGAAGAGATGAAAAATTAAATGAGGAAATAAGAGAAGAGTATTCTATTAATGATGTGAAGGAAAAATGGTATCAAAATGTTAGAAGAATATGTAATGATTATACTAAAAATGCACTTGAGGAAATTGGAATTCCAGAAGAAGAGTTTGACAAATATTTTTTGAAATTGGAAAATTCAAAAGTGGAAAACATGGATTTTTCAGTAGAAGATAAATTGTTTGTTGAAAATTTTATAAAAAAAACAAAAGGGGTAAAGTCAGAAAGGACAAGAAAAATACTGGAGATTCAGAGAGAATGGACAGAACAATTAAAAAAGTGTGATGAAGTAGAACTTTATATCATTAAAAGTACGGTAATTATTGCTGGTACATGTACAGGATTTGTGTCAAACAGGATTATACGTGATGTTGAATTTGACTATGTTATTGTAGATGAAGCAGCTAAGGCAACGTTTCCTGAATTAGCAGTTTCGTTAAATAAGGCACATAAAATTATATTGGTAGGTGATCATCAACAACTACCACCTGTTTTAGATACTGAAATAATTAGAAATAATAAGGAAAAACTTGATGAGGAGGGGTTGGCGCAAGGTATTTTTGAAAGAATGTATAATATGTTTCCAGAGGATAATAAACATCGTCTTACTATACAATATAGAATGCACCCAACTATTGGTACGTTGATTAGTCATGTGTTTTATAATGATGAGATCCAAAATGGAGTAGAGGCGCAGGATAGAGAATTGTGTATAGAAGGATATGAGGAAATTGCAATTGAGTGGATTAGTACATCCAAGTATTCGACAAAAGAGAGGTATGAAAAGGAATTTGATAATAGTGGAAAAAAATCATATCAAAATTATCTTGAGCGAAATATTATTGAACGAAAACTATTGGAATTAGATTCTAAACTTGTCAAAAGGACTAAGGTTGCAGTAATTACAGGATATGGATCGCAAAAGTACATTTTGCAAACAATGGTAAAACAACATTCCTTTAAGCATATTGAGGTTGACGTAGATACTGTAGATGCATTTCAAGGTAGCCAAAAAGATATTATTCTGTATTCTACTGTTAGAAGTAGTGGAAACAAATACGGTATTGGCTTTTTGAAATCAGAAGCTAGAATTAATGTTGCATTTTCTAGAGCAAGATGCTTGTTGATTATTGTTGGAGATATGAAATTTCTTGATAATTATAAAATCAGAGGAAATAAATTTCCTGAAATCATCAAATATATTACAGAATCTGAAGGGTGTCGCATTATAGAAAAGTAGGAGAAAAGAAATGAAACAATTAGTAGCAGCAGTATCGAGAAAACTTCCCCGGGAGTTAAAAAATTTTCATTTAATTAAAAGACAGAGTATATTTATTCCGTATTGTGAAATAGGTATTACCTGTTTAACAAAGGAAGTAACAGAAATAAATTTGTTTTTTGAAACAATATTAAAACTAATTGATATCGAAGTGGCTGATGTATATGAGATATCTGCAATTATGGGGGTGGAGTTTAAATTATTAAAAGAAGCCATAGTAGATATGATTGAACAGAAGTATATTATCACTTCACAGAATAAATTGATTATGACACCTAGGGGGCGAAAAGCTTTAGCGGATAGAAAACAGGTTACTATTCGTAAAAGAAATATAAATGAACTTTCTGTAAATATGATTACGGGTAATATTGAAGAAAGTGGAAAAAATGCATTTGCAAAGCCTTCTAAGAGGGATCTTTGTTTAAGTGAAGAACAAACAATTACAAAAGATTATTTAGAAAGCAATTATGCAATTATAAATGAGATATATCAGCGAAATCAGATCGAATCAAATATTTTTAACACGAAAATTTTACAGAGAGAGTTGTATAAGATATTAGATATTGCTTATGAGAAACTGTATTATGTGAAAGATGAACTTTTTATTTATAAAAATGATGATTCAGAAGATTATGAGTTTATTATTAAAGGTGACATTGGAGAAAGATACCAGAATAGCTTTTATCATCAAGTACGAGACGTGGTACATTCAGGGATGGAAAACTTTTTTGAAAGAGATTGGGATTTTTCGAAAAATCACTATGATAAAGGGCTTGTCACTCAGGAAGATAGGCAATATACAAAGAGTTTAATTGAAAAATTAAATGGAAGTGAAATTATTTCAGATGAATTAGTAGACCAATATATACATACCCGAGCATTAATTGATGAGAAAGAATTAGAAGCTATATTTTCATGTAATCAAGAATTTGATTATCAAGGAATAGTTATTTCTTGTGAAAGATTGAAAAAATTACTAAATCCAGAGATTGTTTCTGCATTAAATGCAATATCTAAGAAAAGAATCTGGTTGTTATATGATCCAAAAGAATATAATGTAAATAAAATTCTTGAACAAAATTTTGGAGATAAAATAAAGAAAAAAGAAGTGTCTGTATCAGAAAACGAGAGAATAAGCGAGCAATTTATATGCTTCTATCCTAATATTCTGGTTGAGTATGTAGAGAAGACGGAAAAAGTTTTTGATAGACCGATTACAATTTTTGAAGGGCGAATAGAATTTGATTCAGATGTTATTAAAAACAAGATAGATAAAATAATAGATGAATATGAAATATCGTTTTCGTTATCTGAACCAGAACCGGAGAAAATGGGAAAGAACAAATATAATAAACATACAAAGAAAGGTATAGCTCATACTTATAAAAAGTACAAATATAAAGAGAAAAATAAATAATATACAGTACATAAAAATGCGTATACCTGATCAGTGAAATATTTATGAATATTCCTGTTAGGTATACGCAAAATCTGATTAAATGTTCATGGGAGTATCCCAAAGTTTGTGTAAACCTTCAAACTGATGTAAGATAGACTTACCA
>UPYT01000013.1 GCA_900538475.1 uncultured Clostridium sp.
GTCCAACCAGGACTCTTTTTTATTAGAATTTTCAGGGTTTTAAACACTGTTCAATTTTTCATTTTCAAGGTTCATTTCGTTGTTGCTTTTGTTCTCAGCAGCAACTCGTTTATCTTATCACAGTCGCTTGCGTTTGTCAACAACTTTTTTTATTTTTTTCAAACTCTCTTGAAGTTTGTTGCCGCCGTTCTCAGCGGCGAGTTATATCATATCAAATGCTTCTACAAATGTCAACAGTTTTTTTCAATTTTTTTATTTTATGTTTTTTAAAGCAGTCCAAAGACCAAAACTACTTCTAAAATACCTTTTCAGAATATTTTTCTATATAGAAATAATACACCCATTCCTCCAAGGTTTACGCAAATGGCAGAGCGCATCTCCATCAAGAGAGCATTGCCCTAGAAAAACTATGAATGATTTCTATGTCAAAGGAAACTATTTCTTTCCCTCTTTCTATCTTTTTTAAAGAAGTTTGTAATATATCCGTTTCTGTTTCGATGAATTCCGTAAGAAAGCTTCATATATTTGTAAATTGCCTTTTCCTCCTCCCTCACTTATAATATGTCATACAGACCCCCCCGGGGCAAAAAAGGAGGATAAACTGATTATGATGAAAAAACAATTGACTGCATTTTTTATGGCAGCTGCTTTATCTGCTGCTTCTCTTACTGGCTGCTCCGGCAGCACCGCTTCCAATAATCCTGCTGGACAGGAAACCACTGCTCCTGAAACAGTGAAAGAGGTATCTCTGGAGGATGTTTTAAGTGATATTAAAAATGCTTATGGCGAAAATTATATTCCCAATACAGAAATGGACGAACAAATGCTGAAAGATGTGATTGGACTTTCTCCTGAGCTCTGCGAATCCTATGTGGCAGAGGCTCCTATGATCAGCACCTTTGTTGAAACCTTTATCGGCGTACAGGCAAAAGACGGAAAAGGCGATGATGTAGAAGCCGCCTTAAATGCATATCGGGATCGTCTGGTAGGCGATACCATGCAGTACCCCATGAATATTGCCAAAATTCAGGCGTCTCAGGTTGTGCGCCATGGCGACTATATTTTCTTTGTTATGCTGGGTGCTCCCAGTGATGCTTCCATGGAAGAAGGCGATGAAGCTGCATTAGAATCTGCTGCCGAAAACAATCAGATTGCCATTGATATTATCGATGGATATTTCAAGTAAGCCATGGTATTCAGCAGTCTTTTATTTCTGTTCCGCTTTCTCCCACTGTTTCTGGCGCTGTATTTTGCAGCGCCGAAATCTCTCAGAAACGGAATTCTGTTTTTTGGAAGCCTGATTTTCTATGGCTGGGGAGAACCTGTATACATCTCTCTCCTGCTGTTTTCCACTCTGGTTGACTTTATTCACGGCAAGCTGGTGGGATATTTTAAAGAGAAGGGAAATTTAAAAGGCGCCCGCTTGGCGGTCGCGTCTTCCGCTGTTATCAACCTTTCCCTACTGTTTGTTTTTAAGTATACGGATTTTGTTATCCGCTCCTTCAACGAACTGACCGGAAGCAGCTTCCCCCTTCTGGGGCTGGCTCTTCCCATTGGTATTTCCTTTTATACCTTTCAGACCATGTCCTATACCATTGATGTCTACCGCGGAGAGGCACCTGTTCAGGACAACCTGATCTCTTTTGGTGCCTATGTTTCCATGTTTCCTCAGTTAATCGCCGGTCCTATTGTCCGTTATCAGGACATTGCCGCTGAATTAAACTGCAGACGGGAAAATCTGGAACAATTCTCTCTGGGTATCCGTTATTTTATCATTGGTTTGGGAAAAAAGGTGCTTCTTGCCAATCAGGCCGGAGCCCTCTGGACTGAAATCAATGGCATTTTGCCCGAGGAGCGCAGCGTCCTTATGGTATGGCTGGGAATTCTGGCCTTTTCCTTCCAGATTTATTTTGATTTTTCCGGCTATTCCGATATGGCAGTCGGCATGGGCCATATGCTGGGCTTCCGGTTCCCGGAAAACTTCAACTATCCATATATTTCCAAAAGCATTACGGAGTTCTGGAGACGGTGGCATATTTCCCTGGGAACCTGGTTTAAGGAATATGTATACATTCCTCTGGGCGGCAACCGGAAAGGCGGTCTGCTTCAGGTTCGCAATATTTTGATAGTATGGCTTCTGACTGGAATCTGGCACGGTGCCAGCCTGAATTTTCTAATGTGGGGAGTATATTTCGGAATTTTGCTTCTTTTTGAAAAATTCATTTTGAAGAATATTTTGAAAAAACTTCCTTCCTGGCTCCAGCACACATATGCCTGTCTCCTCGTGATCTTTGGCTGGGTGCTGTTTGCATTTGAAGATCTGCATGCCGGACTGGCCTATCTGCTGCAAATGTTGGGAGTCAGCGGTCTGCCCTTCTCCAATGACAGAACTCTGTTTCTTCTGCTGGGAAGCCTGTCTCTGCTGGTATTTTCTGCATTCGGCTCTACGCCGCTTCCAGCTAAACTGGCAGACCGGTTCTGCAAAAAAGGCCGTACGATACTGGAACCTCTGTTTTTAGGAGCTGTTCTGTTTCTGTCCATTGCTTACCTGGTGGATGCAACCTATAACCCATTTTTGTATTTCCGCTTTTAACCGGAACCTGGAAAGGAGCTTATATGAAAAAGAAAAACAAATACCCGGCCGTTTTGACGGGACTTTTCTGCGCCTTTCTGGGCTGCGGAGCTCTTGCCTCAGTTTTCATGCCGAAAAAGAGCTTTTCAGAAACAGAAAACCGTTATCTGGCCCAGATGCCTTCTCTTACCTGGCAAAGCCTGAAAAGCGGAGCCTTTGGCACGGAATATGAAACCTACCTCAGCGACCAGTTTCCCTTCCGCGATCAGTGGATTGGCATAAAAACTACCGCAGAACAGCTGCAGCAGAAAAAAGAAATTAACGGAGTCTGGCTCGGAAGGGATCATTACCTTATAGAAACCTTTTATCAGGAAGATCTGGATCCGGAGCTTTCCGGCAAAAACCTGGATCGCCTTTGTCAATTCGTCAGTACCCAGGAGTCCCTGATGGGAAAAGATCATGTGCGGGTAATGCTGGTTCCGTCTTCCTCTGAAATTATGACGGAAAAACTTCCGTCCTTCGCCGCCCCCTTCTCCCAAGCCGCCATTACGAACCGCCTGGAAGAAAAGGGCATTGGCAAAATGCTGGTTCCTGTCCGGCAGGCCCTGTCAGATGCCAAAGAGCAACAGGAGCCCTATTACCGCACGGATCACCACTGGACCTCCTTCGGAGCCTTTACCGGCTACCAGGCCTGGGCGGCATCTCTTGGACTTGATTCCTTTAAGCCATCTGATTTTCAGCAGGAAACCGTTTCCGATCACTTTCTCGGAACCATTCACTCCAAGCTGAATATTCCGGTACAGGCGGATTCCATTGTTCTTTACCGGCCAAAAAAAGAACCGGTCTGGAGCGTCTATTACGACGGCTCTGACAGTCCGGTTCCCTCCCTCTATTCTATGGAAGCGTTAAATACTCGTGATCAGTACCGGGTATTCTTAGACGGCAATCATGGCTGGACAAAAATCAAAAATCACAGCCAGGCAGACGGAAGCAAGCTCCTGATTATCAAGGATTCCTACGCCCACTGCTTTGCCCCCTTTGCAGCTCTTCATTTTGAAGAGACGCACATGATTGATCTGCGCTACTATAATGGAAAAATCAGCAATTTCATAAAAGAACAGGGTATTACCGATGTTCTGGTTCTCTACCAGATTCCCGGTTTTCTGAAAGACCGGAATGTCAGCAAGCTGACCTGGTAAGCCATGCTGATATGATGTAACTGTTTGGCCATGCGTCTTCTTGCCCGCTTACAGCGGACAGGAGACATGGCTGAATTCTTACGGTATTATCTGTTTTTTCCGCAGCATTTCTTATACTTCTTTCCACTGCCGCAGGGACAGGGATCGTTGGGATAAATTTTTCTTCCCGCTGTTTCCTTTTCTGCTTTGACATTTCCTGCCAAAACGGAGCCTGACGAACCTAACGGCATCCTTCCGTCATTTCCTAAAACAAAATCATCCCCCTGAACCTCTACCGGCGTATGGCCTCTGAGAATCAGCTTCCGCGTATTGTTGGCAGCATTGGATTCAAGAGAGATAAATCTGTGATATGCCTCCTCTGATGGAAATTCAAATCCGGAATTCTTCATCCAGTCCAAAGTGACAGCCAAAGGCTCTCCCATGCAGGCATGATCCCACAGAACAGACAATACTGTTTCCCGGATTTCCTCTCCGGCGCCAAAAGTCTCCTCCAAATATTCTCCCAACTTCCGATACCAGATATCTCTGGACGGATATCCATGACGGGCGTAATCCTCTGCCTCTTTTGCGTCTGGAATATAAAAGCTCTTTCCGCTCTGGCTGTTTTCAATTTCCTGATATACGTCATTAAACAGAGCTTCTATGGCAATTACCTTTCCATTCTGAAGCTGGCAGCTTCTGTATTTCTTCGGAAGGCTTTCAAAAACCCTCTGGAAGTCTGCAGAACCTGCATCCAGTCCGCTGTATTTTTTATACATTCGGTACACAATTTCCTGTGGTGCTGATGCATAAAACAACTCCACAATCCGCATACATACCCACATCCAGTACTGTTCCCGTCTCTGGAGCCGGTATTCCGATGTGTTTATTGCGGAAAACATATCTCTGACATCAGCAGCCACCTCTGTCTGTTCATCCTCGTAGGCAATCAGATAATCCAGCTCATAGATTGGAAGCAGAAGTTCCAGCTCTTTCTTATCCGGGCAGAAACATCCTCTGTTCAATGCCCGCTCCATAGCTTCCATGGATTCCTCCGGAACGGTCATCAAACGTTCCTTCATTACTTCAGGACGCAGCAACTCCTCAGCCAGCTTCTGAGCCAGCTCGGCATCTGCCATCATCCTGTATCCTGCCAGGAAAATTTCTTCTGCAATATGTTCCAGATCCTCTCTGTCATAGGCATTCAGATAATCTCGAAGCAGCGGACCTCTCCGCATTTCCTCCTGGCCGAAAGCATCCTCCTGGCTGAGGCCTTCCTTCTGCTCTTCGCCTTCTTCCTGTCTGTCCCCCCCGTCTGCCAGGAAAAATCTTTCCTGCAGCTTCTGGTTCAGTTCCTCTGGAGCCGTCCATTTCCATGTTTCCGGATCATCCTTCTGCTTCAAAACAGCAGGAAAACAGGGTTCCTCCTCCAGAAGCTTTTCGATCTCACATCGAAATTCCGGCTTTGTTTCTCGACGGAAGGTAAACCACGCTTCCGTTTCCATCATAGGATCAATGCTGGTTTCAGAAGCATCCTTATATTCGAACGGGGGTCTGGCAACCGCCGAAGCATCTCCCTGCCATTCTCTAATCTGCACCTTTTTCTGGAAAAACTCAAACTCATACCAGGCATTTTCCGCCGTCTCTGTCACAACCTCCAGAATCGGAGCCAGCTGAGAAAAGGTAATCCCCGCCGGTACCCGGCACCGTTTCCATACCAGGGGCTTCGAATTTTTTATGGCAATTTTTAACTGATAAGCTTTCATTAACAGGCCTCCGTCTTTTTTCTATACATAATAATTCCATGAAAACAACAGTTTAGGACGGTCTGAAAAGGCCGTCCCCAACTGTTGCCCATTAGATTTTAATATGTATCCAGAAAAATCACAAGAGGAATTTACACAATATTCAGATAAACCTTGTGTGACGGTGCGGGGAATTCCTGATCAATCCACTCCAGTTCTTCCTGCGACAGCACAATCCTGTCTGCCCCTGCATTATCTAGCGTATGCTCCTTTTTCCCGCTTCTGGGAATTGCAATCGTACTCCCATCACGAATCGCAAAAGCCAGAAGAATCTGAGAAATGCTTGCTCTATGCGCTTTTGCCACCTTCTTCAAAACTGAAGATTCATAAAGCCCTCTGCGCAAATCCCCACCCTGGGCCAACGGACAGTATGCCATCAAAGGAATCTGATGCCGTCTCAGCCACGGCAGAAGATCATATTCGATTCCCCTGGACGCCACATGATACAGTACCTGATTTACTGCACAGTTTTTTCCTCCAGGCACAGACCACAGCTCTTCCATATCTTCTGTATCAAAATTGGAGACTCCCCAGCGCCGGATCTTCCCCTCTTTTTTCAGCTGCTCCATACATGCCACCGTCTCCTCCAGAGGAATTCCGCCTCTCCAGTGAAGCAGGTACAAATCAAGATAATCCGTTCCCATACGCTCCAAACTTGCCATACAGCTTTTAAATATGTTTTTCCGTCCTGCATTGTGAGGATAAACCTTGGAAACCAGAAACAGGTCACTTCTGTCCATCTCCCTTATGGTCTTTCCAATCAAAAGCTCTGCCTTTCCGCTTCCATACATTTCTGCTGTGTCAATCAGTGTCATACCTGCGCTGATCCCTGCTGTCAGCGCTTCCTGCTCTCGCAGCTCATCTACCTTCTGTTCCCCCAGAAACCAGGTTCCCTGACCCAGGGCCGGAACCTGCGTCCCGTCAGGCAGAACTACATAATGTTCCATCGCATTCTCCACTTCTTTCTCTGTTACTTTATTCTGAAACTCCTGATATTTTCATTCCGGTACGCACCATGCGGAAGGTTCTGTCTGCGGCCTCTGCATACAGCTCCTCTGCCCGCGAGAGAGCTTCCTCCAGATCCATCGCTCCGTTTATGGTTGACATTATGCTTTCCACACCAAAGTCATACATTTTTTCAGCGCCGTCACCGATACCGCCAACAATCGCTACAGCTGGAATTCCCTTTGCCCTGCATCTTAATCCGACTCCGCTGGGAACCTTTCCAAACGCTGACTGCCAGTCCATACGGCCTTCTCCTGTCACGACCAAATCCGTTCCTTCCAGAAGACTGTCAAAATCCATCAAATCCAGCACAGTTTCAATTCCCGATTTCAGATTTGCATGAAGATATCCGCAGAGAGCTGCCCCCAGACCTCCTGCTGCTCCGGCTCCGGCCATCTGCTCCACATCCATTCCATTTCTTCTCATAACGCCGGCATACTGCTTCATTCCCGCCTCCAGACGGTCAAGAATATCCGGAGTTCCTCCCTTTTGCTTTCCAAAGGTATAAGTTGCTCCGTCCGGTCCTGTCAGTGGATTATTCACATCGCACATAACCGTGATCTCTGCTTCTGATACAGCTGGATGAAGACCGCTCACATCGATCTTATCCACCTTTTCCAGATCCCGTCCGCGACCTTCCAGTGTCCGGCCCTCCTGATCCAAAAAACGTACTCCCAACGCCCTCATAGCGCCCATACCGCCATCATTGGTAGCGCTTCCGCCGATGGCTACGGCAATCTTTCTGTATCCCTGCTCTAACGCATCACGAATCAGCTCTCCTGTTCCATAAGTCGTTGTCTCCAGAGGATTTCTTTTTTCCACCGGAACCATAGGAAGACCGGACGCGGCAGCCATTTCAATCACCGCTCTGTCACCGTGGAACACACCGTAAGAAGCCGTTGTTTCCTCCATCAGAGGACCGTGAACCTTTACCTGACGGTACTTGCCTCCGGTTACAGTAATCACCGCCTCAACTGTTCCTTCTCCTCCATCTGCTATAGGCACTCCCACGGTTTCACAGCCCGGAAATATTTTCTCTGCCGATGCTTTCAAAAGGCGGATAATCTGCTGGGATGACAGGGTTCCTTTAAATGAATCTGATGCAAATAATAATTTCATAGCCCCTCCTGAACCATTAATTTATTCTGTAAAAATACATAAACCGGCCAGATTGTGGGGGATGGCCGGTTTATGATATCAATATATGGCAGTAAATTTTTCTTGTTTTTGTTCGTTCCGATTACAGCAGTCCTGCTTTTGTCATCTCTGCTTTGATCTTGTCCAGAACCGGTCCCTCCGGTGTTGCAAGATTCGGAGTGTAGGGAAGACCGATATTGCGTCCCCGCAGGTTAGCCATATCCTTTGCTGCTACCGGGAAGCTTGCGCCGTCCATGGAAAGGCGAACCGGATTCAGTTTAAACTGTGCCTCCAGAGATCCCTCCAGATCTCCCCCGACATACTTATTATAAACGTCTGTAATCAGCTCAGGCATAAAATTTGCCGCAGTGCAGACACCGCCTACCGCTCCGTGGCACAGAGAAGCATACAGCAGGGTATCCTTTCCGCCGAATACCTTGAATCCAATGTCTCTGTTTCTCCGGATAAACTCAGAGGTCTGGGTAATGTCTCCGCTGGTATCCTTCATTCCTACAATGTTGGGAACCTCATGGGCCAGACGCTCTACCAGATTAGCTGACAGAGTATATCCTACACGTCCAGGGTTATTATACAAAAGCACGGGAAGTTCCTCCACTGCATCTGCAATCGCCTTAAAATGGGTAAACAGCTCTGTCTCCGTCGGCTTTAAAAACATGGGCTGCAGCACTGAAATTCCTGCTGCGCCGCCTGCGGCTGCCATTTTAGCAAGACGAATACACTTTTTGGTGCTGATGGCTCCGATACCAAAATATACCGGGACACGCCCTGCCACCTGATCCACAACGATTTTCAGACCGCGCTCCATCTCGTCTTCTTCAATCACATAAAACTCACCGTTGCTTCCATATAACAAAATTCCGCTTACTCCACCGTCAATCACATAATCCACTTGACTGCGAATTGCCTTCTCATCAATCAGTTCATCCTGATCAATGGGTGTAATCATCGGAACAACGACTCCCTTGATAAAATCTGTATTCATACCCGTCTCCTTCGTCCCCTGGGATTATTTTACAATGCTGGTACCGGAAATTTTCTCGTAGTACTTCACAATACTTGCGTGATCCTCTTTATCGCAGCCTTCTGTTCTCAGGAACTGCATAACCTCCATCATCTGAGCAGTCAGAGGAGCCGGAGAACTGATAGCATGAGCTGCGTTCAGTGCGTTGGTCAGATCCTTAATATGCAGTTCAATACGGAAGCCCGGCTTGTAATTGCCATCCAGCATCATTGGCGCCTTTGCATCCATAACGGTAGAACCTGCCAGTCCTCCGCGGATTGCCTGATATACCAGCTCCGGATCCGTTCCTGCCTTCTTTGCAAAGGTCAGCGCCTCTGCCACTGCAGAAATATTGATTGCGACAATCATCTGGTTTGCCAGCTTTGCTACATTTCCGGAACCCAGCTCGCCAACATAAACAACAGAACCTGCCATAGACATCAACATATCATAATATTTGTCAAACAACTCTTTTTTGCCGCCGCACATAACAGAAATGGTTCCGTCAATTGCCTTTGGCTCTCCACCAGATACAGGGCAGTCCATCATGTCAATGCCCATTTTTGCCAGTTCTGCGCCGATTGCCTTGCTCTCCGTCGGGTCAATTGAGCTCATGTCAATAACAACCAGTCCCGGCTTTGCACCTTCTGCAACACCATTTTCTCCCAGAACTGCTGCTCTTACATGGGGAGAATTGGGAACCATAGTGATTACTGCCTCAACCTGGGAAGCCAGTTCCTTTCCACTTTCTGCAGCTGATGCGCCGCAGGAAACCAAATCAGCCACTGCATCTTTGTTAAAATCATATACAACCAGATCATAGCCTGCCTTTAACAGATTTTTTGCCATGGGTCTTCCCATAATTCCTAATCCAATAAATCCAATTTTCATGATATTTCCTCTCTTTCCTGTATTCCTGTGCCTCAGGTATCTATGACTGCATTATAGATATCACAGCGAAAAGAAACAATGGTTGAATTTCATAAAAACAGGATTTTTTCTTGTTCATCTGCCACAATCCTTCATTATTATTTCATATTCATTTCAAAATAATTGCATTTCATTTCTTTATGCAATCCCCCACAGTTTCATTTTTCTCCACAGCGTTGTTTTGCTGATTCCCAGCGCTTCTGCTGTTTTTTCCCGGTTTCCATTGTACTTTTTCAGCACAGCACGAATCCGGCGCAGTTCCTCCGGCTCTTCCTCTAACGTGCCTTCTCCTGGCAGATTTAGACCTGGCGCGCGGTCAGGGACAGAAGGTTCCGGATACAATTCTCCAAGCAGTCTTTTCACTGTGTTCTCATCAATGGAACGCTTTCCGGCTGTTAAAATCAGCCTTTCACAAAAGTTCTCCACCTGAAACAGATTTCCTCTCCATGGATATTCCATCATCACCGCCCTGGCTCCTGCCGTCAGAACATGAAACCGTCCATACCGCTCACAGCAGCTTTGCAGTGTCATATCCAGCTTTCTTTTCAAATCCTCTTTTCTCTCCCTCAGAGGCGGTATGAAAAGCTCCAGTCCAGACAGAAGAAAATACAAATCGCTGCTGATTTTTCCTTCTGCCTCCAGCTCCGGCAGAGGACATTCTATTGTTATCATAATGCGCACATCGATCTTTCTCATACGGGCAATGTCTGCTCCGTGGCATACCTGAAACCGGATCAACTGACACAGACGGTACTGGTTTGCCAGAGTCAGCTCCTCTGCATTCCTAAGAAGCAGGGTTCCGCCCTGAGCCTGAAGGGCCGCCCCCCTGGAACCAAAAATCAAGTCCCTCTGTTCCTCGCCGGACAATCCCCGGCAGGGAATATCAAGAAACGGACCCTCTTTTCTGGGACTGCTGTTGTGAATACTTTCTGCCAGCATTCGTTTTTCCGTTCCCGGCTCTCCCCGCAGCACTACCGGATACCGTGACAGGGCATACAGACTGGCAAGGCGCACACATTCCTGCATGGCAGGAGACCCCTGAAGGATATCCTCAAAACGCACCAGAGGCGGAAGCCCCCTTTCCTCCTGCTTTCGCCTCTGCTCCTGCCGTTTTTCCTTCGTCCCTGCTCTGGGAGCTGTTTTATGACAGGTAATAATTGCCCCTTCTACCCGTTCCTCATAGAGAACGGGAGCAATTACTGCAAAAACAGGCGTGTGATTCCATTCCAGAAACAGAGAAGAGTCCTTCCCCTCCTTCAAAACCTGCCGCAGCACTTCCTCGCCCAGCAGGGGTGCAAGTTCTCCTACGAAAAGTCCTTTCAGCTGTTCCTGTTTTTTTCCAATAATATCCTCCATCACAGGATTTACTGCCGTAATCAGCCCCTGACTGTCCAGACGGATTACTCCGCTAAAGGAATAATCCAGGAGTGTTTCCATCTGGGCTGCTGTCTTTTTCTCCACCTTCATGGCATAATCCAGATTCTCTGCCATCGCCATAGCCTGACGCATGGAATCTTCTGTGGTGGAAAGAAATAGGGAGGGAACCCCTGCCTCTGTGGCAATGGAAACTGCTGTGTCTCCTCCAATCACCAGATCCACACCGTCCTCCACAGCCCTTCGCACAATCCCTGGAAGCTGCGCCCCCTGCTCTGCAAAATACATGCGAAGATCGATTCCGTAAAGCTCGTCAAAATAAGACATGTCACAAAACATATTCCGGAATCCCACTACAGCAATAACCGGACGTGATTTCGCCACAATCTGTCTGGCTCTCATCACCAAAAGAGCCATTTCCTGTGCTGTCAGAACAATTTCCACTACAGGAATATCGGTGTACTGTTTGATCAGGGATGCCTGAAGTCCTCTGGCAATGATAATGGATGCCCCGTCCGCTATGGCTTTTCTGGCCTCCATAACTGCATTCTCCGTAGAGATTACCCGCATTCCGTGAATGGTATATTTTTTCTCCTGTAATATGTTGTGAGCCTGATGAAGCATTTCCTCTCTGGACACCAGAAGTATTGTCTTTCCCATCTGTCTTCTATCCTCCCTGTATTTTTCTTCCGCTACCTTCCTCCTGCGATTACCTCCGCCCTGCTTCCTGTTCCTTCCCGGTTTCTGCATCTGGTTACCACGATTTTATGATCAATCCTCTCCTTCAGCTCAGAAACATGGGAGATAATTCCAACCAGCCGTTCTCCCTCTGTCAATCCCTCCAGTGCCTTCAGGGCCTGATTTAAGGCATCCTCATCCAGTGAGCCAAAGCCCTCATCTACAAACATGGCATCCAGGCGGATTCCGCCGGTTCTGGACTGAATTTCATCCGAAAGCCCCAGAGCAAGAGACAGGGATGCCTGAAAGGTTTCCCCGCCGGACAAAGTCTTCACACTGCGCTCAGAACCATTATAATGATCAATTACATTCAGCTCCAGACCTGCTTTTTCTTTTTTATTGTCACTGTCCTCCCTGCGTTTCAGCTCATACTGCCCGCTACTCATGGTCATAAGCCGCAGATTTGCCTTCCTGAGAATCCGATCAAAATAATTCATTTGTATATAAGTTTCCAGTTCGATTTTCTGCTTGCCGCTCAACGTTCCATTTGCAGTATCAGAAAGAGCCTTCAGCCACACATATTCCTGCTCAGCCTGTTCCATAACCTGCCGCCGTCCAATGACTGCATCATAAATATTCCTGTTATTTTTTCCGGCTGCATACTGAGCATCCCTTTCTCTGGAAAGTTCCTGCTTTTGTTCCTCTGCCAGCGCAAGCGCTTCCAAAATACCAGCTTCCTCCAGACCTTCGCTTTCCGCCAGCTGGCTTTTCAGCGTCTTCTCTGCCTGAATCAATCCTGCCAGCAGCTCTTTCTGCCTCTGATACCTCTGTCCGCTCATCTCCCGTGCAGACTCCAGCTGTGCCTTTTTCTCTGCCCACAGTCTGATTCCCGTTTCCAGCGCCTCCTTCGTCTCTCCTGCCGTTTCTCCCTGCAAGTCAAGAATTCTCTCCTGGTATCCCTGAAGCTTAGTTCTCTGTTCTGTCATCTGCTTTTCACAGCTATGGATCACCGTCTCTGCCTCTTTCCGATTCTTCTCTGTCTCCTCCCGGCGCTGCTCCAGAGTTTTTCTTCGTTTCTCCCAAATGCTGTTTTTCTCAAGCTCTGCCATAACCTGACACCGTTTTTCCTCCAGAACAGATAAAAGTCCAGCGGCATGCTCTGCCGTATCATAATCCTCCGCATCTGCCCGCACAGTCTGCTCTTCGGAGTTCTTTTCCATTCCATCCTCCTCCCGCAGTCTGCAAATCTCCTCTAAACGCTTCTGAAGCTCCTGACACCCCCGTTCATCTGCTGCTCTCTGTTTCTCCATCTCCCGGAAAGCATTTTCCTTTTGCTGAAATTTCTCCTCCCCAGCCTTCAGACATGCCTCCAGCTTCTCTTTCTGCTCTTTCTCTGCCTCAGCCTGTCTTCGGCGGCAGCTGATTTCTTTTTCCAAAGAAATCAGCGTCTGTTGCTCCTTTTCTGCCAGCGCTTCCAGCTGCTCCGGCTCTGACACTCCATACAGCGACATACCAGCCTGAGCAAGCTGTTCTTCTTCCTCCTCAAGGCGTTTTCTCCACTGTCCGGCTTCTCCGCTGAGCCGCTCTGTTTTTCCTTCTGCCTGATTTACTTCTTTTTCCTTTTTCTCCAGTTCTTCCTTCCCTGGTACGTTTTTCTGTACGCGGGCAGGCATAGGATGATGAAGAGAACCACATACAGGACATGCCTCCCCCGACCTCAGCTGAGCGGCCAGAATGCCTGCCTGTCCGTCAAGAAACAGCTGCTCCAGCTCTGTGTACTGTTTTCGCAGGCTGCGGCTGATTTCTGCTGCTGTCCCATACCTGGCCTGAAACTGTTTCAGATTTTCCGCTGCCGTTTTCCATTTGCTGATCCGTTCTGTCAGATGAAAAAGCTGAATTTTCCTATTTTCCAAAACCTGCTGTTCCCTTTGAATCTGCTCCAGAGAAAGCTCCGCAGCCTTTGCCTTTTCAAACTCCTCCCTGTCCTGCCTCAGCCTTTCTCCAACCTCAAAGGATTCCTTCTGAAGCAGAGACAGCTTTTCCTCTGTCAAGCTCAGCCTTTTCTTGGCCTGCTCCCACAAATTCCTGCCCTTCCCCAGCTCTGCCTGCTGCTGCTCCAGTCTCGCCTTTTCTGCCAAAAAGCGCTCTCTCCTGCCGTCAAGTCCCTGAAACTGTTCCAGTGCCTTTTCTATAGAATCCGCTTCCTCCTCCAGCTTCCCTAGCTTCTGTCCTTCTGCCTGCGCCTTCTTTTCCACTTGTGTAAGCGCCTGCCCCAGATCTTCCAGCTGTCTTTCCAGCTGTTCCATGGTACTCCATTTTTGCAGACGCTCTTTTGCCTGACGAATCTGCGTCTCCAGCAGCCCACAGTCCTCTGCAGCCTTCAAAGAAGCATCAGCTTCTCTCTGTGCCAGCTTCAGCCCCTCCTCGGCCTGTTTCCTGTCAGCCATCTTAACTTCCAGATCCTGCTCCAGTTTTTTTCTCTGCTGAAGCTTTTCTGCCCGCCCTGTTTCCCGCCTGATCGTTTCCTCCAGCTTTCTTAAAGAACTGTCCATTTCCTGAAGACGCTTTGCATCTCGTCCCAGAAGCTGACTTAAAATTTCCATACCGCGGACTGCTTTTCCGTCAAAATGCTCCTTCTTCAGCTCCTGAAATTCCAAAGACAGCTCCTCATCCTGCCCTGCATCTACTCCATCCAGATACTGGCTGATGCTTCGGCGCAGCTCATCATACTGCTTCCACCTCTTCTTCACCTCTTCCTTCAGCCGGTCCTGCACCTCCCGATACAGCCCCGTATGAAAAAGCTGTCTGAAAATCTCTCCTCTTTCCGCTGTTCCCGCCAGTAGAAGCTTCTGAAAATCTCCCTGAGCAATCATGGCAATCTGCGTAAACTGCCGGTAATCCAGTCCGGTCAGCTCCGTAATCGCTTTTGTAACCTCTCTGGCCTTTGTAACTGGCTGCCGCCCGTCCGGGAAAGTCAGTTCTGCATCCGCCTTCTGAACAGTCATTCCACTTCCTCTTCCCTTGGGCCGCAGATATTCCGGATTTCGACGCACCCGGTAAGTTTTTCCCTGATAGGAAAAGGTCAGCTCCACAAAGGTTGGCGTTTCCGGCGCTGCATATTTGCTTCGGAACATTCCCGACTCTCTGACCTGCCCGCTGGCCTCTCCGTACAGCGCAAATGTAATTGCATCAAAAATTGTGGTTTTTCCTGCTCCTGTATCCCCTGTAATCAGGTAGAGCCCGCCCTTTCCAAACTTTTGAAAATCAAGCTCTGTCCTCCCTGCATAAGGGCCAAATCCACTGAGAATCAAATATTCCGGTCTCATACTTCCCTCTCTTTGTCAATCTCTTCCATCAGTTTTCCTGCAAAGGCCCTCTGCCTTTCACTCATAGGACTGTTATTCTGCAGCTCATAAAATTCTTCAAACAACTCCAGGCCTGTTTTTTCCTCCAGCCTTTCTACAGCCTCAATCAAATGACCTTCCCTTGTCCTTTTGTTGTCATACTCCAGGCGCATCAGATTCGGATAAACCACCCTCAGCTTCTGCATTCCATCTGGCACATCTTCTTCGTCCGTCAGAGTAATCTGCACATAGTCCTCCCGATCAAACTGCTCATAAAACGATTTCGCCGTTACCTCCAGATACGTTCCCCTGAGTCTTCTCATATCGTGAAGCGGCTTCAGCGGAATGGTTCTGACCTGAATATTTCCTTTCTCCCTCAGTTCCGCCACTGTCACAGATTTTTGCTGCCCTGCCTCAGAAAAAGAATATTTTAATGGCGTTCCGCAGTACCGGATTGTTTCCCGGCCAACCTGCTGCGGGCTGTGAATATGTCCCAGAGCCACATAATCAAATGGCTCAAACAGCTCCGCACGAATCTGATCCAGTCCGCCCACAGCCAGCTCCTCTGATTCACTGAGAGATGCCCCGGTTACAAACTGATGAGCTGCCAGCACATTCCTTTTTTGCGGATCCAGGTTCAAATGAGAAAGAGCTGTGGCAACAGCCTCCTCACTGGTATCTGCCGGCTCATTTTCATAAACATGGCGTACTGCTGCCGGTTTTAAAAAGGGAAGAAGATGAATCCACACTTCCCCCCAGGAATCCTCCAGACACACACTGGTAAGCTTCCCATCATAAACCGGTGCCGAAAACACACGGCTTTCCCGCATCAGACGGCTTCCAAAGGCCAGACGCTCCGCTGAATCGTGATTTCCGCTGATGAGAAAAACAGCTGTACCTAATCTGGAAAGCTCCGTAAGAAAGTAGTCAAAAACCTGCACTGCCTCTGCAGACGGCACCGCTTTGTCATAAATATCTCCAGCCAGAATCACTCCATCCGGCTGCTCGTCCTTTACAATGCCAAGGATCTGCGCCAGAATATATTTCTGATCCTCTAGCATGGAAAACTCATTTACCCGTTTTCCAATATGAAGATCCGATAAATGTATCAATTTCATGGTATTGCTCCCTCTTTTTGTTTTTCTGTTTGCAAAGCTATAACCTCATGATACATGGAATTTAAACAAACCGTCAAGAAATTATAGTAACTATTCAGGATGGCGGGAGAACTGGCAGAAAAATTCGTGTCAAGCTTGCTTGTAAGCGGATTTTCCTTCCAGTTCTCACATCGAAGGAATCTCCGATGCTTCTTGCCCATTTTACCCTTCCGTGCTACAATACGTTAAAGAGTTTCGCAGGCGCGGTTTTCATACCCGGCGCTGCCAAAAGCTCTGATATCCCCAACCTTATCACGAAAGGAACCTTCAATGAAAAAGATTTATACAAAAGTCACGGAAAACATGAATTTTTTTGAGGGGAACGATCCCACAGAGCTGGCCCGTCAGTACCAGACTCCTTTGTACGTTTACAATGAGCGGATTCTCCGCCAGCGCTGCCGGGATTTAAAAAATATGGTTACTTATCCCCATTTTGTCGTTGATTATTCTGCCAAGGCCAACTGTGGTCTGGCATTTCTTCAGATTGTGCGCTCTGAAGGGCTGGAGGTCGATGCCATGTCTCCCGGTGAGATCTATATGGAGCGGATGGCCGGATTTTCTCCAGAAGATATTTTCTATATCTGCAACAATGTTTCTCCAGAGGAAATGCAGTATGCTATTGATGCCGGAGTGCGGATCAGTGTAGATTCCTTAAGTCAGCTGGAGCAGTTTGGACAGCTGGCGCCAGGTCATTCGGTTGCTGTCCGGTTTAATCCCGGTGTCGGAGCCGGACATCATGAGAAGGTAATTACTGCCGGAAAGCTGACCAAGTTTGGCATTGACCCTGAAGATATTCCCCAGGTAAAAGCTCTCCTGAAAAAGTACGATCTGAAGCTGATTGGCATCAATCAGCACATTGGCTCTCTGTTTATGACAGGAGATGCCTTCACTGCCAGTCTGGAACCACTCTTTGCCATTGCCAGACAGTTTCCGGATCTGGAATTCGTAGATATGGGCGGCGGCTTCGGAATTCCCTACAAAAAAGAATTCGGAGAGGCACCTCTTGATTTAAAGGAGCTGGGCGCGGCTATTGACAAGGCTCTCTATGCATTTTCTGAGGAATATGGACGTCCCCTTACCTTCCGTATTGAGCCGGGCCGCTATATTTCTGCAGAAAGCAGTGTCATTCTTTCTACGGTTCACTCCGTAAAACACAACCACGACCGCAAGTTTGTAGGCTGCGACTGCGGCTTCAATGTACTCCAGCGCCCCATTATGTACGATTCCTATCACGGTGTGGAAATCTATCGGGCGGGAGATCAGCCCTCTGAAAAAGAGGAAACCGTTACTATCGTAGGCAATATCTGCGAAAGCGGCGATATTCTTGCCAAGGATCGAACACTGCCGGAGATTATGAAAGGCGATACGCTGTGTATCCTTGACACCGGAGCCTACGGCTTTACCATGGCCTCCAATTATAATAATCGTCTTCGCCCTGCCGAAATTCTCATTCGCGAGGATGGACAGGTTGTCCTTACCAGAGAACGGGAGCAGTTAGAAGACCTGATGCGCCATGTTATCCCCCTGGAATCTGTATAATCACATTATCCGCTTTCCCGTCCGGAGCTTCCATCAAAACCGGACGGGAAAAGCAGTTTCTTTTTCTGATTTTCCTATTGCAAATTTTCTCCCCTATTTGTATAATATATACTGTATACAAAATAATACAAAAATACAATCCAGAATCTATTTTTTGTTCTGCGATTTTTCATGAACTGCAAAGGAGAAGTGCCATGATTAAGCATCTTGGACTGAAGGCCTACGGCAAAATCAATCTGGGACTGGACGTACTCCGGAAACGGGAAGACGGCTATCACGAAGTCCGCATGATCATGCAGACCGTAGGAATTTTTGATCGGATTGACCTGATTCGCACTGCAGAACCGGGCATTCAGGTAGAAACCAATCTGTATTATCTTCCCACCAATGAAAACAATCTGGTTTACAAGGCTGCAAAGCTCCTGATGGATGAATTCCAGATTACTGAGGGCGTTCAGATCCGTCTGAGAAAATTCATTCCTGTAGCTGCCGGCATGGCTGGAGGAAGCAGTGATGCAGCCGCTGTCCTGTTTGGAGTAAACAAAATGTTCCGCTTGGGACTGAACACTGCCCAGCTGATGGAGCGCGGTGTAAAAATCGGCGCTGATGTTCCCTACTGCATTCTCCGCGGAACAGCGCTTTCTGAAGGTATCGGTGAAATTCTGACACCGCTTCCCCCAGTACCCCAGTGCCAGGTTCTGATTGCAAAACCTGCCATCAGCGTATCCACCAAGTTTGTTTATGACAATCTTCACGCCAATGCTTTAAAACCAGATCAGCACCCAGATATTGATGGAATCCTCCAGGCCATCCGTGACCAGGATATTTACGGAATCGCCGGACGCCTGGGCAATGTTCTGGAGACAGTTACCATAAAAGAATATCCTATTATCCAGCAGATCAAAGACACCATGCTGGAAAGCGGAGCTATAGGCGCTCTCATGAGCGGCAGCGGTCCCACGGTCTTCGGCTTATTTACCAATCCAAAGGCCGCCCAGACTGCCTATGAGGAGATGCGGTTCGGCGCCTTCTCCCACCTTGCCAAACAGGTTTATATTACAAATTTCTATAATCAGAAGGAGCTTTCAAATCATGGAACAGAAACTGAAAGTTAATATGAATGAATATCTTCCTCTTCGGGATGTGGTTTTCAACACTTTGCGCCAGGCAATTTTAAAGGGCGAGCTTGAGCCGGGAGAACGTCTGATGGAAATTCAGCTGGCTGACCGCCTTGGCGTCAGCCGAACTCCTATCCGCGAGGCTATCCGCAAGCTGGAGCTGGAAGGCCTGGTTTTAATGATTCCCAGAAAAGGTGCCGAAGTTGCCAAAATTTCTGAAAAAAGCCTGCGGGACGTATTGGAGGTTCGCCGTTCCCTGGAGGAGCTGGCCATCGAGCTTGCCTGCCAGCGTATGAGCGACAGTGATATTGAGGATCTGGAGCTTGCTCAGAATGCATTCCGCGAAGCTGTCACAGCCGGAGATGCCATGACCATTGCAGAAACAGATGAGCACTACCACGATATCATCTACAACGGCACTGGAAATAACCGTCTTGTCCAAATCCTCAACAACCTGCGGGAGCAGATGTACCGCTATCGCCTGGAATACATCAAGGATGCCGAAAAACGTCAGATCCTTGTAGTCGAACATGAACAGATTTTAAAAGCTGTCCGCGGACGCAAAGCATCGGAAGCCAAAACCGCAATCCGCGAGCACATTGACAATCAGGAAATCACGGTTTCCAAAAATATCAAGGAGCAGAAATGACTACTGTGACATTGTCACAGTAAATTCTTCTGAAACCTGTTATGATAGCTTTAAGAAAAAGGAAATACCTTTTACGTTCTGAAGAATACTGACGATTTCATGATAAAATAACAGATGAAGCAGGAGGAAAACTATGTCTATTTTCAGCTTTTTCAGAGGAACCGATATTAACCAGGCAGTCCACAACTGCCGCCAGACTCCCGGCGCTGTGCTTGTAGATGTACGCACTCCCCAGGAATATCAGGAAGGACATATTTCTGGAAGCGTCAATATTCCCCTTCAATCTCTGGGGCGTATCAGCAGTCTGATTTCCAGAAAAGATACCCCTGTATTCGTATACTGCCAGTCAGGCGCCCGCAGCCGGCATACTGGGCCAGATGGGGTATTCCAGCGTACAAAACGCCGGAGGCATTATATCCTACTCCGGCCAGGTTGTAAAATAATTCGAAGAGCCGCTGCTCCACAGATGATCACTCAGCTGTGATGCAGCGGCTTCATTTTTATGCCTTACCAATCAAACGTTTCTTTGTCTAATTATCCTTCGGTCAAAAAGCACTGTCTGACATCATAGAAATAGGGCAGCTCTCTAAAAAAATATCCACTTGCTGACGGATCAACTGAACTACTTCCTGTAAATATGGATACTGCTTGTATGCCTGTTTTGAATAAAACAGACAATACTCGCTTTTCGTATCAAAATCAGAAATAGGAATCGCTACAAGCTCTCCAGCCAGAACAGCATCATACCGAAACAATGCTGGATAAAATGATAATGCATAGGTCTCTGGATGTCTGCGAACCATATCAATCACGCTATTTACAGACTCTACCTGGACAATCTGATTGTTCATATTCATAATTGTTTGAATTAGTGCTGTAATAGGTGTAATACTTTTCTGAATCGAATCCATCTCTGGCAAAGACAGACAATAATCTGATAAATCCTTCAGTGACACCTGCTTTTTTTCTGCCAGTGGGCTTTTACGGCTGACAAGGCAGGTATACTCTCCGCCAAACAGGTTGTCTGGTTTATTTCCCTGACGCATCACAAGATGCTGATATTTTTCATCATAACCGCATGGCAAAATAACTATATTGGGATTTTCTGTATTGGCTGATATATTCATTTCCGGAGCCGCATTGCATGTACAGTTGATCTTTAAATCTGGATGAAGGTGCTTGAGTTTTAAAAGAACATCCGGCAAGAGAAAATTAGGAAAAGAAACATGAGTATAAATATTGAGTGAATGTAATACTCTCTCCTTTCCCAGAGAAAGCCATCCATTACAGTAAGAGACGATCTGTATAGCCTCTGGAAGAATCTGACGTCCGGACTCAGTCAATTCAATTCCTGATTTTCTTCGGATAAACAGCAAAAAGCCCAGCTCCTCTTCCAAATTCTGAAGCGTTTTAGTTAAACTGGGCTGTGCTACGTACAGCTTTTTTGCCGCTTCATTAATTGAATGTGACTGTGCTGTCACAATAAAGTATTCTAAAGCCTTAATTGTCAATTATTATCCCCCCTAAAAAATAAGGTTATAGCTTTTTATCATATCCCCTACTTTTTTACATATTATACAAATTCTTTTCACTATGATACTATGTTTTTATCAACTATGTCAAGCATGTCATAAAAAAGAAAGGGGAAACCAGAATTATGACCAAAAAAGAAAGAATGCAGAGAGTATTTGCAAATCAGCCGGTAGACCGAGTTCCAGTAGCATTTTTCCATCATTTCACCCCTGTTGAAGAATGGAACAAGGGCCTTTCTGTTCCCGGCGCTATCGAACGCAACATTGAAGGCCATCTTCCCGCTTTGGAAAAGTTCAATCCTGATGTTATTAAAATCATGAATGACACCCTTATGATGATGCCGCTGGACGTATCTTTTGTAAAATCTACTGCGGATCTGGAAAAAATCCAGCCCATGTCCATGGACTGTGACTACGCAAAAGCTCAGATTGATTTGACCAAACGCGTAGTAGATATTTATCGTGGCAAATGCGATGCCCCCATTTATGTAACCGCCTTCTCTGCTGCCTGGGTACTCCGCAATTCCTTGATGGCCAGTGATGATCTGCCTGTTGCTGGCGCCAGCGAACCGTTGATGCGTAAACTTATGGAGGAAGCTCCGCAGGCTATTGCAGACTGTCTCATGCGAATGTCCAAGGGAATTGCTGAACTGAACAAAATTCTGCTGACAGAATGCGGAGCCGATGGTATTTACTTCAGCTGCGCCAACCAAGCCAATTTCTTCTCCAAAGAATTCCACGCCAACTATGTTGCCCCCAGCGAGCAGTATGTTCTGAATGAAGCTAAAAAAATCCGTGATACCCACATTTTACACATCTGCGGTTACCACGGAAACGGCAACGATTTAACCCTCTTTACCGGTTACAACGCTGCTGCTTACAGCGTAGCTGTCAATGCTGAGGGAACTACCATGTCAGAAGCAAAGAAACTATTCGGTGGAAAAGCGGTTATCGGCGGATTTGCCCAGGATGGAATTATTTACAAAGGCAGCAAGGAAGAACTGAAGAAAGCCACTTGGGATCTTTTGGATGAAATGGGACAGATTGGCGTTGTTCTGGGTGCTGACTGTACAGTACCCACTGATATCGATGACACCCGTTTAAACTGGGTTCGGGAAGCATCGGAAGAGTACGCAGCTGCACACAAATGAACCTCAAACACAATAGAAAAGAGCGGATTGCAAAATGAATCAACAACAATACGATAATTATGTAAAGATCCTGCATTCCGAGCTGATTCCCGCAATGGGCTGCACAGAGCCCATTGCGGTAGCATTCGCCGCGGCCAAAGCCCGGAATGTATTAGGCTGCATGCCTGAAACGATAATCGCAATATGCAGCGGCAATATTATCAAAAATGTAAAAAGCGTCATTGTTCCCAATTCAGGAGGTCAGCGGGGAATTGAAGCTGCTGCCGTCCTGGGTGCAGTAGCAGGCAAATCAGACCTGGGTCTTCAGGTCATCAGCCAAGTTACACCAGAGCAAAGCGCCGAAGCCAAAATTCTGCTTTCCAAAGGAATGTGTACCTGCAAGCTGGCCGAAGGGGTGGATAATCTTTATATCCATATTATTGCCTCCGCTGGCGCGAACTCCGCTGAAGTGGAAATCCGCACAAAGCATGACCACATTTCCCGCATTATAAAAAACGGTACTGTACTCTTGGAATCACCAGATATCCAGACTGAAGTCAGCGGAGACAAAAGCCAGCTCAATGTAAAAGATATCCTGGATTTTGCGAACACAGTAGAACTGGAAGATGTTCAGACGGTATTAGAAATGCAGATCAAATGCAACAGCGCTATTTCAGAGGAAGGGCTGACAAATACGTGGGGCGCCGCCGTAGGACAAACCATCCTTGAAGATGAAGGCTCCAGTACCCTGCAAAAAGCGCGGGCTGCAGCAGCTGCAGGCAGCGATGCCCGCATGAATGGCTGCGCCCTTCCAGTTGTCATCAATTCTGGAAGCGGAAACCAGGGAATTACCTGCTGCATGCCGATCGTAGTTTATGCCAAAGAACTTGGCAGCAGCCATGAACAGCTTTTACGGGCATTGACTCTAGCTAATTTGGTGGCTATCCATCAAAAACGCTATATCGGAAATCTCTCTGCATACTGTGGTGCAGTTTCTGCCGCCACTGGCGCCGCCTGCGGTATCGCCTATCTGCAAGGCGCCGATTATGATCTGATCGGAACCACCATCATTAATTCCATTGGAACTACTGGCGGAATCATCTGTGATGGAGCAAAATCATCCTGCGCTGCAAAGATTTCTGCTGCTGTAGAGGCCGCTGTGCTTGGCTATGGAATGGCCCGCCGAGGCCGCCGTTTCGAATTTGGCGAAGGAATCGTGGATGGTGATTATGAGCAGACTATACGCAATATTGGATGTATAGGACGGGAAGGCATGAAAACTACAGATGTGACTATTCTGAATTTAATGATCTCCCCACCTCAGGACAATAGCTATATCCACGAAGGCGAATAATTTTGAAAGGAGTCATTTCTCTATGGAAAATAAATCTAGTACGTGGGAAACCTTTAAAATCTGGTTTGGACTGGGCGCTCTTATGTTTGGCACATACTGTGGTGCAAATATGGCTTCCGGTGTCTATGCATCCCAGTATATTGTCCCCTTAGGCGGCGGCTGGGCCTGGGTCTGGCTGGCTGTCTTCTGTGTGATTATGTCTTTCTTCTGCATAATTGGTTTAAATGTAGCCCGGGCTTATAAAGCCAGTAACTACAATACCTTCTATCTGGCGCTTTGGGGACAGCATAAATCCGATGCAAACCCGGTGTTGAAAACGATCGTTACCGTCTTTTTTGATATTTATACCACTCTGTTTGGCATGGTTACTGTAAGCGCCACCATTGCTCTGTTTGCACAGCTGATGAATTCTCTGTTTGGCATTCCCAGCGCGGCAGCCAGCATTGCCGGAGTCCTTTTATTCGCTCTGCTGACTGTTAATGGAGCCGGTTTTCTGCGTAAATTTAATGGCGTAATGACCATTACCCTGCTTGTTTCCCTGATCGCAATTCTAATTGCAGTTGTAAGCATACGAGGCGACGTTCTGGCGAAGCAAATGGGCAATTTCAGCGAAGGTCCCAATTGGGGGCTGACCACAGTATCCGCCCACACCTCCATGTTTCTCTCCTACTGTCTGACTACAAGTACTTGGGGCGCCACATTAAGTAACTACAGCGATCGATTACGTGGTCAGAAGGATGTCATCGGATCCGGTATCATGATTGGCGTCATGGTCACCTTACTGTTCGTCCTCACCGGAATCATTGTACTGCCTTTCATGCCAGAGGTGGCTTCTGACAGTGCTCCAATCCTGACCATATGCCAGAAAAACCTTCCGGTAATCCTTACGGCAGTATATTGGGTAGTTGTTGTATTTTCCGTTGTTTCTACCGCTCCCAGCTTCACATTCAACTTCTCCAATCGTTGGATAACTCTGTGGAAGGGAGATAACATAAACCAGAAAGTTAAATTTTTCGTTCTGTCAGGAAGTTATCTTCTGATTTGCTGGATTATCTCCAATATCGGTCTGATTGCCATTGTGCAAAAAGGCTATACTCTGCTGGGTAAAGTAGCACTCCCAACCATCGTGCTTCCTCTCCTTATTTCCATCTACCGTATCCATAAAATGGAAAATAACCAAAAAGGAAATTCAACAATAGCATAAAAACAAATTATACTCATACAGGGCCATTGTAAAAGCAGACATCTATCCTGCTTTTACAATGGCCCCTTCCGAATCTTTATTTTATTTTTTGTGACGGTTCTTCTGTCCCAACACTCAGCGCTTCTTGTGCGCTATAAACGGTCAGGAAACCGTATGAGCAAGCTGCTGCTATTTCTTTTTCCGTCATTTTTATTCTTCTGCTTTATTCCTCCGTATTCTGCTCTTCTGGCTCGTCTTCCAGAGGATGGAACTCATCGTCATCCCGTTCCTCCTTTTTCGGAATATACTTATCAAAGATTCCTACAAAGAAAAAAGAATTTGCATAAGCCAGCAGTGGAAATCCAAACAGAAATACCAATGCCGCAAGCATCGGAACAAGAAGTCCTGCTGCAACCAGCAGCACATCAATGGCCAGCATTCCTACAGAGTGAAAAAAGTGACGGATTGACATGAAAAATGCATTAAACAAGGTTCTCTTAACCGGGTTATAAAACTTGGCCTGAAGAGGAAATACAAATAAGGTAACGCAAATCCAAATAATCCCAAAAGCCAGGAAAATAGCCATCATCACGGTACGCACGGTTGAACTTTCTGTCTGCACCCGCATAAAGAAATACAGATCAAAGCCGATAATTGCACCTATTACCATAAGTATCAGCCAGATAATCGTTGCCTGTTTAAAATTTTCCTTAAAGGATTTAAAAAAGGAACGAATGGTAGGTCCGTCTTCATCCCGTACCAGCTTCATCGTAACATAATAAACCGCTGTTGTAGAAGCGCCCATAGTAACGATGGGAATACTGCATACCACCCATAAAAGATTCAGAATCATAACATCAAAAAACTTTCCGATAAACCGCCAGACCGGGTTGTCGTAATTAAATAGTGAAGAAAGCATTCTTATCCTCCTGTTTTCTACTCCGATCCTTCTGCGGAGTGTCTTTTCTGCTCAAAGAGCCTGAACGTATTATAGCGAAAAAAAACATAAATTGCAACGTTCCCTCTGATTTCAGATTTTTTTGTGCCATCGCTGGTCAGTTTATGATATACTTATCCCATGGCGGCTCTGCCGCAGACAAGAAAGATAGAAAATGCTTTACAGAAAAGGAATGACTGCTTATGAAAATTACAGAAGAAACCATGCGCCAGCAGCAGGCTGGCTCCTCCTCCGGCAATACGGAAACCTCTCCCGCGGATCTTCCACCTGTCCATCAGCCTACAGAAAAAGAAAAGCTGAAAGCCATGTCTCCCAGGGATGAAGCCTGGTATATCTGGACCTATTACAAATTTCATATTTTCGGCGCTCTTCTTCTTGTTATCGCCCTGTATATTGTAGGATCCTCTATTTACAGAACCACCTTTGATACGGCCTTTCACTGTATGTATCTGAACAGCCGCGGTGAATCTGATATTAATTCTGAGCCCATCGAAAAGGACTTTGCAGAGTGGATGCAGTTCGGAAAGAAGGAGCTGGTTGTTACAGAAACAGCTTTTGTTTCCTTTGGTGAAAAGGCTACAGAATACAGCTATGCTATGATGGCAAAAATCACAGCCCTTGTTATGGCTCATGATCTGGATGTCATGATCGGAGATACAACCAGCACGGATCATTATGCTTCCATCGGCGGCTTCGAAAACCTGGAAACCATTCTTCCTCCAGATGTGCTTGCGCTGGTTCAGGATCGCCTTTATTATTCCAAAGACGAAAACGGCAAGGAATATGCCTGTGCCATTGATTTAAGCGGCACAGAATTTGCAGAAGGCTCCAATCTGTCGCAGGATACTCCGCTTCTTGGTCTGGTTGCCGGTTCTCAGAGAACCGATCACTCCATCGCGCTGATCCGCTATATCTTTGATCCCTCTGTGACAAAATAATAAGGTATTCCAAGCTTCTTTAAAAGCCGGACAGACGCTGTGTTGTCCGGCTTTACTGCTGCCCGGATCCGGCAGGAAAACTCCTGCTCTGCATAAGCAATCACGGCTTCACAGGCTTCTCTGGCATAGCCTCTGCGCCTGTAAGGGCGGAAAATATGATATCCCAGCTCCAGCCACGCTTCTTCCTCTCCTTCTGCTTCTCCGGCACTCTTCTGCCCGTCCTCTTCCTGTCCTGCCGATACTCCGGCTGTCCCCACCAAAGCGCCGTCGGATTTGCGCACTACTGCCCAGATTCCATATTCACAAAAACGATACTGATGCCGGATATAGGCATCTAAAAGCTCCGGTGTATAAAACACCCTGTCGCTTTCTGTCTCCTCCTCTGGCTCCTTTAAAACCCTTGTCCCATCCTCTTTGGTAAACTCCCGTATCAGAAGACGTTCTGTCTCACAAATTCTCCACGGAAGTCCCAGACTGCGGCGGACAATCCGCTCCAGATATACGTCGTCCACTCCTGCCCGCCTGATCAGGTCTTCTGCTGTCTGCTCTTCCCCCACAAATGTCCCAGCCGCTCCTCTTCCCGCATCCTTCTGGTTATTTTCCCTCTCCCACTCAGGCTCTGCCTCTGCCACATATTCTGCTCCCCACAGTCTTGCCGCCCCGCCTTTTTCCGCTAAACCAACAAAGACTCTCCCCGCCGCCTTCGCAGCAAGGAGAGTCTCCTGCTCATCGGAAAGAATAACCGGGTACAAAACTCCGTCAACCAGAACCTTCCGCTCTGTTTTCATTGTTTCCGGATCACCTTTCTCTCTTTATTCACTGAAAAACAAATCTTCTGCGTATCCCTCAGGACAGATTAGCACTTCTCCGGCTCGCCATACTCTTCGCCAAAGGTTTCAGCAGTCATAGATTTGATTTTCTGCTCCTTCAGCGGTCTGTCGCTGTAGTCTGTGCGGGTTTCCGCGATCTTATTTACCACATCCATTCCCTCTACAACCTTACCAAAGGCAGCGTATGCGCCGTCCAGATGCGGAGAAGTCTTGTGCATAATAAAGAACTGGGAGCCTGCAGAGTTGGGCATCATGGATCTTGCCATGGAAAGTACGCCCTCCGTATGCTTCAGATCATTCTGGAAACCATTCTGAGAAAATTCGCCCTTAATGGAATATCCCGGGCCGCCCATGCCGGTTCCCTGAGGACATCCGCCCTGAATCATAAAGCCTTCAATCACTCTGTGGAAAATCAGTCCGTCATAAAAGCCCTTATTTACAAGACTGATAAAATTCTTCACTGTATTCGGTGCAATCTCCGGATAAAGCTCTGCGCGGATCACATCTCCATTTTCCATGGTGATAGTAATTTCTGGATTTTTCATTGTAAAATCTCCCTTCTGATACGATAATCGAAAGCCACGGCTATTCCGTCCGCTTTCCCTATATCCAGTTTAATGAAAGTCTGCCGGATTGTCAACAGCAGAACGTCTCATTCACATTCTGTTCATAATTCATTCAAAAACCTTTTACATTAAGAACACGATTTCTTCACGATTTCCCCGTATACTATAACCATAAACAACAAGACGCAGTTGTTTATGAAACGCTTATAAGATTTTTTTCATAATACTCGAGCTGATAATACACATTATCAGCTCTCCTCCCTTTTTTACCTCTTTATAATGTTAAAAAAAGAATCTCTCTATTCCCGGAGAGATTCTTTTTACTTTTAACCATATCCTGTTACCGAATACAAATATAAATCAGATACACAGTGTACATTCCCAGCATAATTAGACCTTCCATACGGCTGATCCGCAGTTTGCTCCTGCACAAAAGCCAGGTGATCAAACTGAATACAATCAGGCAGGCCGCATCCACAACCGCCAGTCCGTTTACCGGCACTGGTTTTACTGCTGCAGAAGCACCCAAAACCATCAAAATATTAAAGATATTAGAACCAATCACATTTCCCAGAGCCAGTCCATTTTCCCCTTTTCGGGAAGCAACCACAGAGGTTACCAGCTCCGGAAGAGAAGTTCCCAGGGCTACCACAGTCAATCCTACCAAAGTTTGGCTCATACCTAAGGCAAGTGCAATTTCCTTTGCACACTCCACAACAAGATCTCCACCGCATACAATCGCAGTAAGACCTCCTACAATGTAAATTGCGCAACGCAGAGGTGTAATGGATTTATACTCTTCTTCCTCTTCAATTCTGTTTGTCAATGCATCCCGTACTGTCATCGCTACAAAAAACGCGAACAGCATCAGAAGAATAATAGCCTCTGTCCGGCTCACAAAATGATCACCAACAATCATAAAAAACAGGGCGGCAGCTACCCCTACAGACGCTGCATAATCCCACCGCAGCTGTACTGCAAATGGACGAATCGCTCCGCAGGCTCCCAGCACAACCAGCAGATTAAAAATATTGGAACCAATTACGTTTCCCACAGCAATTTCATTATTTCCTGCTAAAGATGCCGTAGTGCTTACTGCCAGCTCCGGCATACTGGTTCCAAAAGCAACAATCGTAAGCCCGATAATAATACTGGGCACCCGCAGTGTCTTTGCAATGGAAGAACTCGCTTCCACGAAAAAATCTGCGCCCTTGATCAGAAGTACAAATCCCACAACTAAAAGTACGTACGTCAGAATCATTTTCCTTTTCCTCCTTTTGTAAATCCTCATGTCCCTCTATTCCGCCGCATGGCGATCCCTGCGGAGCGTTTTTATGTCATAGGACGTAATTTCCTATGACAGAAAGAAGCTCGCTTGCGAGCTTCTCCGCCTGCGGCGGGTCGCTTCTGCGACAAAATTCTCTTCCGCCGCATGGCGATCCTCGCGGAGCGTTTTTATGTCATAGGACGTAATTTCCTATGACATAAAAACAGCGAGACTTTTATTGTACCACAAGGACACAGTAAAAGTCTCGCTTATTATATGCATGCCGGGCCATATTTACTCCGCCTGACGCGGACAGCCGAGATGACGACAGTACACAGCGGCTGGAACCGCCAAGCTACTCCCTTTTCCATACGGTTTTACATTTTATTTATGTAGTATGATACTTTCTTTTCACATTCTTGTCAATATGGATTTTCCTTTGGCAAAAAGGAATCTGCCTGGATAAAATCCAAAGAGCAGCCAGGTTAGGCCACGCCATCAGCCCGTTCCACACATCAGATACCATCCAGACCACGTCCAGACGACAGATACAGCCAGCAAAAACCGCTGCCAGATACAGAACCGGATACCAGCCCATCCATATCTCCCGGCCAAAAATCCGTGTCCCCAGATAGGACGCCGTCTGCCGCCCCAGATAATACCAGGCAATGATTGTGGCAAATGCAAAGACTGTCATTGCCCCTGATACCAGACGTTCCCCCAGAGCTCCCAGGCATCGGGAAAAACACCAGGCAGTAAGCCTTGCTCCATCCAGAGCCGCCGGTACGCTTCCCACTCTGTGGCAAACACAGAGAATCACAAGACCAGTCAGACTGCAAATCACAATGGTATCAAAAAACACCTCAAACATTGCCCACATCCCCTGTTTCTCCGGTGTGGTATTCTCTGCCGCTCCATGAAGCACAGCCATACTTCCCAAACCTGCTTCATTAGAAAACACACCTCTGGACATCCCGTACCGGACACTTCTGCTCAGGAGAAAGCCGCCTACACCTCCACCTGCTGCCTCTGCAGTAAATGCCTCAGAAAATACCGTCTGTAATACTGGCCAGATGCTTTCTCTGCAGAAAAAAAGAACCATTACAGAAAATGCAACATAAATTCCCGCGGACACCGGCATCAGCTTTTCTGTCACCCTGGAAATTCTTCCGATACCCCCCAGAATCACCAGTGCGGTAAGAATCGTTATAAGTACAGCGCTTGTCCCGGGCCGGATCCCTGCACTGAAGTTTAAGGTTGTACTCATAGAATTTGACTGTACCATGCTTCCCATTCCCAGTGAAGAAAGAAGGGCAAGACCCGCATAAAAAATCCCCATACATCTGCTCCCCACTCCTCGCTCCATATATACCATAGGCCCGCACATCCAATGTCCATCCTGCTTTCGGTAACGGTATTTCTGTCCCAAAGCCGTTTCTGCATAGGCAGTCATCATTCCCATAAAAGCAGAAACCCACATCCAGAACAGAGCTCCCGGCCCTCCCGCAGTCAATGCTGTCGCCACTCCTACAATATTGCCTGTCCCAATAGTCGCTGCCAGCCCCGTACAGGCCGCCTGAAACGGCGTAATGCCGGAGTCCGCCATCCCTTCATTCTCCCTGTCGCCTTGTAACGGTTCCTCCTCCCAGATACTCCCAATGGTTTCTCTCCACCACTGTGAAAAGCCAAAAAACTGAAAACCGCCTGATTTTACCGTAAACCAGATTCCTGTAGCAAGAAAAATCATCATGGTCCACGGCCCCCAAACAATCACATGTATCGTTTCTGCCAACTGCTGCATTCTTACTCCCAATGTCTTTTTTCTATGTTTATGCAGCAAAGTCTCATTCCTATACCGGACACAGATTCTGTGCTCCTCTCCCCTTTCTTCTGTATCTCCCGTTCTTCTTTATTTCCCTTTTTCCTTTATTTGTCCCCTCGCATTTCATGCCCGAATATGGTATGATAGAAAGGAACACTACGGGAAATTTTAAGAGAGAGGGGGCAGTTTATATGCCTGGATTTACCACACATTATATTCTGGGAATGAAGGCCTTCAATGATCTTCCCAACAATCAGCTAAAATATATTATTGCCAAATATCGTTGGCTTTACCAGCTTGGACTTCAGGGACCAGATATGTTTTTCTACAACATTCCTATTCTCCGTCACAGAGATTACCGGAATGTAGGCTCCTATATGCATGAGCATCACATCCAGGATTTCTTCCGCTGCTATCTGGAAAATTTACAGGATATTGAATCCCGGCAGCAGAGAGAGGAAGGACTTTCCTATTTCTGTGGCTTTGTCTGCCACTATATTGGCGACTCCATTTGCCATCCTTATGTATATGGCAGAATCGGCTATGATGCCAAAAATCCGACTATGGAAACTCACGGCCTTCATGCCGCTCTGGAAAATGATATTGATGCCCTGCTTTTATGGAAATATAAAAAGAAAAAGCCTTCTCAGTTTAACCAGGCGGCAACCATTTGCCTGAACGGAATGGAAATGCAGTTCATCTCCCAGTTCCTGGCAAAATGTATCAATGAGGTCTATTACCCCATTACCTATGAAAACAGCTTCCAGGTATCTTCATCCATGATTTACCGCTCCATTCTTGCTCTGCGGTTTGGATGCCGCACTCTGGCCGATCCCTCCGGCAAAAAAACTGACCGGATCGCCTTTGTTGAGAACCTTGTGCTGAAAAAACCGGTAGCCTCCACCAAACTGGTCACAGATAAAGTAAAGAATCCTCGTCAGTGCCTGAATCTGGATCACGAGCTATGGTGCAATCCCTGGGATCGAAGACTTGCCTCAAGGGCCTCCTTCCCGGATCTATTCCGGTATTCTTTGCTGAAATGCAGCAACGTAAACGCGCTGATCAATACCAGCATCCATTCCACTCGTCAGGCAGATGCCCAGGAGCTGGAACGGCTTCTCCATGAGCTGGGAAGCTATTCTTATCACAGCGGACTGGCTGTAACAGACTGATTTTTTATTAAATAATATGTGGCAGCCGGAATTTATCCGCTGCCACAATAATGCTGTCTTTTCGTTTTTCTTTTTTACCGCATAATCTGATCGCCATCTTTTATACAGTAATGCCGCTTTACATGAAGCTTCTCCATCCAGCTTTTTGTTTCCGGCGTCTGGTAGCCGCCGCCTTCATTATCCCAAAGCCATCCAGGCGTAGGCCAAAGACAGATTTCCGGATCTATGGCCTGATAAACAGCTTCACTGACTCCATTCTGTCCGTGGTGAGCCATCTGCACAACATCAGATTTTAATGCCTCTGCTCCTGCCTGCTCCAGGAGCAAATCGCCACCAATCTTCTGCAAATCTCCAAGGAACAAAATCGATACCCCATGAACTACCATACGATAAGCAATTCCTGCATCATTGCCGTCCCGCTCTCCTATTTGCTCCGGTCCTGGCTCATAGCGTTCATTCATTACCGTCACTGTCACATCATCTACGGTAATCGTCTGTCCCCTCTCTACAATCTGGCATACTCTATCTGGAAGCTTCTCCAATTCTCCAATAATTGCAGCCGCTGTGCCATAATCTCCCGGTTCATGAATCGCATACCAGTCCAAATCTGCAAAATTATAATAGATATGCTGAATTTCTATTCCCGTATCTTCACCTTCTGCCTCTGTCTGCAAAAGATTCAAAAGAGCACCTACATGATCCGTATGCGTATGGGTCAGAAACCAGGCATCCACATGACCGCCTCTCCGACGGATTTCCTCCATCAGGTGCTCTCCATCTTCCCAACGACCGCCATCTATTACAATCAGATTTCCATTTTTTGTTTCTATTAAAAATGACATCATCTGCCCTTTTGTCTGATTGGAGAGCATCATCAGTTCAGCTCCCCCCAGAATCGGCTTCTCTTCCCCGGTTCCGCTGCTTTGCATCTCTCCGACTGTCACAAGCTGGCCGGAATTTTCAGGCTGCTCTGCGGTCCCCCTGGCATAGCTTTCTTTTCTCCATGTCATAAATCCTGTAGCAGCCAACACTACTGTCAGCACTGCAATCCCCCCGGATACCAGCCCTTTTCCAGCAAAGGTTCTTGCTGATTTCTGTTTTCTCCTGCTTCTCCCTGCCCCTGCCCTTCTGTTTTCTCTCTCCATTTCTGCCGTCACATCTTTCATTTTTTCTGCTATTTTACCAGAATTCCTTCTTTTTTGATAGACTCCCTCCTAAACTGAAAGAAATTCGCAAGAAATCCCTCTTGCATTTTTTCTCCTGCAATGCTAATATGTTCAATATAATTTAATTTTTAATATTTTTGAACATTTTACTCGCAGATATTTCTGTAAAACTGCTATAGGAGGTATTTTACATTATGAAAAAAGAACAAAATCGGGCTTCCGACACTTCGCTGGCCCGCCGGCTGGACTGGTTTATTACACTGATTCCCTTTCTCTGTATTGTGATTCTCTGTATCTGGTTTGTTCGCAATCCAGAACAGTCCTCCCAGCTTTTAGCTTCTATCCGCTCTCTCCTTGGGGATCAGATGGGCAGTTATTACCTGCTGATCGGCCTGGGTGTATTTTTCTGCTCCCTGTATATGGCCTTTTCCCGCTTTGGAAACATTCGGCTGGGAGATCTGGAAAAACCGGAATATACTTTTTTTCAGTGGGGCTCCATGATGTTTACTGCCGGACTGGCTGCAGATATTCTTTTTTACTCCTGCTGTGAATGGATCCTGTATGCCAATGAACCTCACATTGAAGAAATGGGCGGAATTCAGGAATGGGCCTCTACCTATCCTCTGTTTCACTGGGGACCGATTCCCTGGAGTTTTTATCTGGTTCTGGCCGTGGCGTTCGGCTTTATGCTTCATGTCCGCAAAAGAACCAAGCAGAAATTTTCTGAGTCCTGTCGTCCGATTCTTGGAAAGCGGGTGGATGGGTGGAGTGGTAAAATCATCGATTTCATTGCTGTAATTGCTCTCCTTGCAGGTACTGCCACTACTTTTTCCCTGGCAACACCTCTGCTTTCCATGGCAATCAGCCGCGTTACCGGAATTCCTCAGAGCGTCGCTCTTACCATCTTTATTTTAATCAGTATCTGCTGTATTTACACCTTCTGTGTCTATCTTGGAATGAAAGGCGTACAGCTGGCTGCCTCCTGCTGCGTTTATCTGTTTTTTATGCTCCTTGCCTATGTATTTTTCCTGGGAGGAGAAAGCCGATACATTATTGAAACTGGTCTGAGCTCCATTGGTAATCTGGTTCAGAACTTTATCGGACTGTCCACCTGGACAGATGCCCTGCGCACCAGCTCCTTCCCTCAGAACTGGACCATCTTTTACTGGTCCTACTGGATTGTATGGTGTGTAGCAACTCCTTTTTTCATTGGCTCTATCAGCCGGGGGAGAACTGTTCGCCAGGTTGTACTGGGAGGATATTCCTTTGGTCTGGCTGGAACCTTTACCTCCTTCATCATTCTCGGCAATTATGGAATGGGGCTGCAGATGCATGGACGGTTGGATCTGCTTTCTGTATATACAAAAACCGGAGATTTATATGCTGCCATTGTTTCCGTTCTGGAACAGCTTCCGCTTCCCGGACTGGTGCTGATTCTTCTGGTCCTTTGTATGGTAACCTTTTACTCTACATCCTTTGATTCCATTACTCTGGTGGCTGCCGCTTATTCCTACAAGGAGCTGAAGCCGAACGAGGAACCAAACCGGAACATTAAACTGTTCTGGTCTATTATGCTGATTCTGCTTCCCATTGCCCTGATTTTTTCCGAAAATTCCATGGCAAACCTGCAGACAGTATCCATCATTGCCGCCTTCCCTCTGGGAATCATTATCATCCTGATCCTGGGAAGCTTTTTTAAAGATGCCGATGCTTATCTAAAAGAAAAGCAGAATGAAAAGACTTTATAAGCACTAAAAAGAAAGCACTTTGACACACAGCCGAACCGAAACAAAGTCGCGTCACCATCCCTTTTCCTCTAACGAGCAGTGTGCATACTCGCGGAACATTTTTGTATCTTTCGATCAAATTTTCTATAATACAAAAGAGAATCGCCAAAGCCGGTATCTATTCCGCTATTCTGGCGATTCTCTTTTATATTATTTTTTTAATTCTAAGCACGCAGTTTTCTGCTCTGGCCATTTCGCTTCTCTGTTCCAATACTGTGAATCATAGCGCTGATATGCTTATAAACCAGCACCGTAATCATGGAAACCACAATTCCCTTAATCACATTAAACGGCCCTACACAGATAACAGCAAAAGTCCACACATTGCTGACTGCCGGGTTAATAGCCGCCCCGGCCGCAATGATATTTTCCAATGGCATAAAATTGGAATAAAAAGGCAGCATAACCAACGCATTTCCCACGATTGCTGCAGCTGACATGAGAAGGGTTCCTGCTGTCAGAGCTGCCATAGCGCCTTTTCGGGTTTTCTTAAACTGATAAATCAGACCTGCCGGAATAACCATTGCACAGCCAAAGGTCAGATTGGCCAGTTCTCCCACAAAGCCTGTGCTAGTTGGCTTCAATACCAGCTTAACCAAGATTTTCACAACTTCAATAACAGCCCCGGCCACTGGTCCTAAAGCAAAGGTTCCTACCAGAACCGGAACTTCACTGATATCAAGACCATAAAAGCTGGGAGCAAGGAAAGGCAGCGGTATCTCAAATACCATCAGCACCCCTGCCAGAGCTCCGAACATCCCCATCAGAACAACATTTTTTGTTGTCATTAATTTGTTTTCCTTCATGATAACTTCCTCCTGAAAATTATAATATAAGCTCATTCTCCAGAGGAATCATGTGTCTGCCCCTTCGCCGTACCGCCGTTTTTTTGCTTTTCAGGAAAGAGACTTCCCATAAAACAAAAACCCCGGATCCTAAGATCCGGGGCAATATTTTGATCGACAATCACAGCAGCTTTGCTGCCACACAATCTCTTCTCTCATCCAGACTATACTGTCGGTTCCGGAATCACACCGGATCAGCCGCCATAAGCGGTTCGCGGACTATACCGCCGGTGGGGAATTGCGCCCCGCCCCGAAGAACTTATTTATAACTGAATCATAACATAGAAATCCCCAGTTTTCAAGTTCTTTCCGGTATCTGTCCATTTTTAATATAACAACTCTTCCTATTCCGCACACTCCTGCAGACGGGAACGAATCTGGCGATAATCCCATTCATTTCCGGCACCATCAACCTGGGCAATCACAGGAACCTGATACTCTTTTGCGATAATCTCTCCGGCTGCACAGAACGTATCTCCATGACGCTGCATATTACCAGAAACTACAACACCCTTTAGCAGGCTGTGATTTTCTTTCAGAAACTGCTCCACTACCGGAGGTACAATACCTCTTCCGTCCGTATAGGTAAAAAGAATAAAATCACCCTCGGCCTTCTCTGTACCGTCTGCCAGTTTTTTTGCTTCCAGTCCCAGAGACTGAATCAGTTTTTCTACATTTCCTGTTCTTGATGCATATATATATTTCATAAGAATTCTTCCTTTCGTAATCTGTTCAAATGTCTGTTTGGATATTAGTATTATCTAACCGCCTATAGTCTACCATTTTACTATGATTTTGTCAACCGGAAGTATTGATATATTCCATAATTCCCATATAGATAGTCCAGGCCAGCCGCTGCTGATACTCTTCTGAATTCAGTCGTGCTGCTTCTTCCCAGTTTGAAAGAAATCCGCACTCTACAATCACAACAGGTACTTTCACATGAAGCAGAAGATAATAATTGCCATTTGGTTTTGCCAGCCTTCTGTTTTTCTCTCCTAATACAAAATCAAAACGCTTCTGCAGGATTTCTGCCAGGCGCTTTCCTTCTGCAGAATCCTTATAATAAAATACCTGGCCTCCAAATATGGCTTCTTCATGATAACTGTTCTGATGAATGCTGACTGCCAGGATCGGTGCCGCCTCGTTGATTTTATCGCACCGGTTTTTCATATCTGCTCTTTTTTTATTGGCATCATCTTCCTGGTAAAGCCCGCAATCATCCTCTCTTGTCATAATAACCGTCACATCCGATGCTTCCAGGAAGCCTTTTACCTTTTCTGCAATCTGAAGATTAATATCCTTCTCCAGGCTTCCGTCAACTCCGATTTTTCCAGGATCCGTGCCGCCATGTCCACTGTCAAGAACTACCACTGGTTGTTTTTTTCCCGCTGTCACATTCTGACCGGATACCATAAGCCCTGCATGCCTGGATATCAGAAACACAAAAGTCAGCAGCATAGCCGCCATCAGTATTTCCGCTTTCCGATTCTCCACAAAAATCCCTCTCATCCCTTCAGACTATATTCTAATATATCCTGAAGAAACGGAAAAAAGAATCAGTCCACAATCAGACGATTATAATCATGAACCGCATCCGACACAATATATTCCACATATTCTCCCAACACCGTCAGAGTTCCCTCATTCAGCCACATAAGGTAAGCTGGATCCGAAAGCACTTCATTTTTAATCTGATACGCTGTTCCCTGATAATAATAATAATTAAGCCTTGCATACAGATCCGACATCTGTTTTTTCCTGTCCTCCGGAATATCAGGAACTGCGTTTAATGCCGTCATTGACTGATTATAAAACACCCTTCTAAGGAATGGTTCCTGGAACTTCCGAAACTCCAGCAGATCCCGTTCCTTTCTTCCATGCTCTCTGGCCCAGGACTCCACATCCACAGACCAGGTTCCATACTGATAAGAACCATCATCCCGGCAGGTTAAAACTCCATATTGACAGGCTGGCGTTGCCAAAGAGGAAGTCACAGCCTCCCACACTCCTCTGTTATCCTCAGAGCGCATTGTATGCTGAACATGAAGGTGGCCGCTTAAAAACAGCTTCACATCCCATTCATCCAGAATATTCACCAGCTGTTCTCCATGCTCAATCGTACAGTCATCCACATAGATTTTGCTCTCCTCCAGCAGATTGTGATGTGCAACAGGAATCACGTCCATTGCCTCCTCCCATGCCTCCTCCAGCTGTTCCTCAATCCAATAATAGGTCTCGCTTAAAATCGCACCTCCCACCTTGGCAACCGGACGATACTGACAGGTATCCAGCATCATAATCCTATGTTCCTCATCCAGCTGATACACATAGCTGAGACTTCTCACATCCTCGCTGATGGCTTCATCGTATCCAAAATCCCGATAAATTCTGCGAAACTCTTCCGGTGTGGTATATTCTGCCGGAAGTCTCTGTTCTCCCTCATACCGCGCCGCCCGTTTATTATTGATATCGTGATTGCCAGGAATCACCAGAACCGGAATCCCGGCCTCTTCTACGCGATAAAGCTTTTCAGCCAGACTTTCATGACTTTTCTTCTCTCCCTCCAGTGTCAAATCTCCGCTGAGAATCAAAGCATTGGGACGCAGCTGAATTACTTCTTCTAAAAAAGCATCCGTAATTTCATCGATATAGGTAACTACTTTTCCGTCACCATACTCCACCATTTCCTGGAATCTGGGGCCATAATCTGTAAGCGATGGATCAAAATAATGGATATCCGTAGCCAGAATAATATTTTCAATAATCTGATAGGAAACCTCCTCTTCCTGCCCTCCATCGTCAGATTCTCCATTCGGTTTTTCCAAAATCTGCTCACCAGAACTGCTTTCTGGAACTGTCGGACTGAAAACAGTCTCTCCGACTGTTTCTCCTGCACTTTCATCAATGTTTGTCCCTGTTTCCGCTTCCGTTCCTGATACAGAAGCTTCCGTCTGAGACTCCTCGGGCTTTGTATCGGAGGGACTGATCCCGGCAGTCCTGCTGCAGCCGCCGCAGGTCAGAAGTGCTGCCGCTCCGGCACAGGTCAAAAATCTCTTCCACTGTATCCTTTTCATAAAACCGCCCCCTTTATGCCTCACGGCAGTTTGATCACATCCCAGATTTCCTCTGGTTCAAATCCCAGCTTCCAACAGGCAACCCCTGCCAGATTGTACTTCCGGATCAGCTCCATCTTCAGCCCAAGAGAACGTGCCTCTTCCATCCACAGTGTATACTTGATTCCATCCCGTACCGTTTCTCCATAATACTGCCCCAGATCCTCCTGCCAGTAAAGCTCCACATTATTATCTGCAATCCACTGCTGAGCTCTGGCAATTCCCATAGCATCGGAAGTAACTTTTCCACCTTCCTCCTTCCAGATTCTGGTGTAAAATGGAACTGCGCTGATAATTTTTTCTCTTGGTACCTCCTTCAGCGTATCCTCAATTCCCTTTTTCTCATACCCCAAAGATGCTACAGAACCCGGATCTCCTCCGGCATAATGCTCATCATATCCCATCATCACTACATAATCAGCCACCTGTCCCTGCTCTGCTCTGTTATAAAAAGAAGTATAGGCAGAAGGCACATAAGAATCCACAGACAAAATAATTCCCTTGTTTCGGCATTCTACAGACAGCTCCCTGATAAACTGGACATAATGCGGTCCTGCCTCCGGCTTAATTCCCTCGATATCCAGATTGATTCCATCAATACCGTATTTTTCTACATCTGCAATCAGGCTGGTAATCAGCTTCTTCCTGGCTGCTGTGCTGGCAAACAGAATCTCTGACTGCACATTGGTTCCTCTGTTAAAATTATCCAGAACTGCCCACACCTGAAGTCCCAGGCTGTGCGCTTTATTTACATAATCCTGATTCGCAAGAGATTCGTATGTCCCGTCATTTTCCGTCAGCATAAACCAGGTAGGCGCGATAACATTGACTCCCCTGGTATTGGAAATCAGTGTTTCCATTGTCTTATTGGCTGCTGCCTGAGTCACCTGATGCCACACCATAACTACCGGCTCCTCCATGGAAATCGATGTATACTCCGGAGCCTGAAAGGTACTGATCAGAGTCCGGACTTCCGGCTCCTTTAGACAGCGATTCTGAATGTATCCCACCTGACCGTCCTCGGTCCGCACTCTGCTCCACTTTTCCAGCGTTTCCAGCACTACAACTGTACTGTCCTTTTCCACTGCCGTAAGAATATCACTTTTCACTCCTCCGCGTACACGGACACTTCCATCTTTTTTTACTGCAGCAACCTGCTCCGGTTCCCAGCTGGTATCCACAAACACCCTTTTTGCATCTCCGTCTTTAAAGAAAGAAGTTCTGATATCTGTATAAGCTGATACCAAGCCGGCAGTCAGCCATACCTCATCCTCCTGTTCCACAAGCAGCGGCTTTCCGCTGCTTCCCATAGTTGACGCATCTGCATAAACAATAGAATCCGGCAGGGCATAAATCAGCTGATGATTTTCCTGATCCCAGTAAAACCGCTCATTCAAAGTATCATTCACCCAGGTCAGAGGAAAATATGCCTGACCATTGATATCACGTCCTGTAACCCCCTCCGCCTGCTCATTATTCAAAATCACCGCAATCTCATCGCCGCTGACCCCATACCACAGGCTCTGATCCGCCATATCCTTAGAGGGAGACAATTTCTGATACAGAAAAACACCCGCTGCCGCCGCTCCGATAAGAAAAACCGTCGCCAGCACTGTCAAACTTGTGACCATAAATTTTTTCATCTGTGGTACTTCCTCCTGTCTGTATTCCAGAGAATAAAATTCCCTTTCCTGTCATATTTCCTATGGAAAAAGTATACCACAAAACCCTGATGTCTTCTCTTAAATTTTTCTGATATTTTCCCGCCCCGACTTCAGTTTCCAGGCTGAATTGGAATTCTCTCCTGAAGCCCCGCCCCGTATCTGTGCACAAAGCACTGCTGTTTTATCTGCTTAACGATAATAAACCAGATCAAATCGAATTTCCTTCAAACGCTTTCTTTTTCCATAACCAGCAGAAGGCTCCCCTATAAACTCCTGATCCGCCCTATTTACTGCTTTCTGCTCCTGACAGTCCATCACCTCCTCCAGAACATAATCTCCCATATAAAAGCTTCCATCCTCGTGGATTTCAAAAATTTTATCCCACTGACTTTCATCTGCCTCTTTTCCATCTATCAGTATCGGCACTCCTTTTTCCCGGTACTTTCTTAAGCCCTCCAGATAAGCCCTGCGGCTTTCCGGATTCAGCCTTTTTTTCCTATCCACTCTTTTCCTCCACTAATGCCGGAGAGGCAGCACTGTTTTGGAAGGTATAAGCCGTGACACAAATCCCCTTCGCCGCCTCTGCCGGCTGTTTTCTATGTATTTTATTTCAGCGGCCATTAAAACAGCAGCTGTTTAAAAAACCTCATATCTGAAGCTGTCACTACAAAGGCATCTGCTGAAACCGGAATGCGAATACAGGATATCCGAAGCTGTCTTTCCCATTCTTTTCTGGTCTCTTCGCTGCCAAAAACGGCCGCACACTGCCAGCTCTCATCATGCTCCGGTATCATCCTGACCGCTTCCAGAAACGCCTCCATCTGCCACTCACTAAATGCGCCCACCAGCACTTTTTTATCACAACGAGTACATTCACAGAAGCTTTCCCCTGTCAGTTCCCCATAATCAGCGATAATCCTTCGGTATTTTCCATTGAGACAGGCCGCCATGGTTTCCGATCCTGCCCGCTTATAATAATCTGCATCCAAAATCCGACAGAAAGATAATTTTCCTCTGTTTCCAGCCTTTTTTCCACTTCCAGCATTCTTTTTTCCGCCCCACAGACGGATTTCGCAAAAATTATTCTTTCTGTCTGTAAATTCTCCTTCGCAGAATCCCTCCATAGATTCAAAATCGCCATGACTGTTCCATTCCAGAACTGCAGTTTTTTCTCCTCGAACTCCGGTCAGATAATTGGCAGTCCATACTGCCAGATGGGTTGCCCCGGTTCTTCCTCCGGCGCTGATAATCCCTAAGGTTTTCCAGTCAGCTGCCGAAGAATAAGAAAAAACAGATTTTTTCCTTTTCCGTACAGTTTTCGTATGCCTCCTCCTGCTCTTTCCTTTCTTCTTTCCGCTGCGTTTCTGTTCATCATTGCCTGATACACCTGATCTGCCGCCCTGTCACCAGAAAAGGGATCCGGGAAATCCGGCATCAGAAAGCAAACTGGCTTTTCCTTTGCCCAAACAGATTTTCTGTACCTTGCTCCTGATACTCCTCCTGCAGCCTGCCTGCTGAAATGATTCATCAGAAGGATAAGACCCGGACAGTTCTTTAATTCTCCGTAGGCCTCATAAGCAGATGCCTGCTCCCATGGCTTTGCCCCACAGACAAGAATTTCCAAATCTGCCTGTTCGTTAAAAAGCTGTTTTCTGCTGCATCCGTAATCCAGAATTCTCACCGGATACGGCGTCTCCTCAAGCTGAACACAGGAACCATACCAGGGACGGACCGGCAATCCCCGTATCACAAAAATCCCCCAGCGGTCATGACCAGCGCCAAACCAGTCAGTAAGCTGTCTTATGGCACCTGTCTCATTGTGTTCCTCATACACAGCAGAAATCCCCTGCCGTCTTAAATAGGCTGCAAGCCCTATTGCCGTATGTGTTGTTCCGACCCCCGGCCGGCTTCCTGCTACGGCAATGGTTAGAGATGATACGGGATGGCTTCTCCAAATACCCTGTCTTTGTTTTTCCAGCTTTTGTAACTGCGCCTCTGCCCTTTCCATGGCTCTGCAGAGCTGGTCTGCTGTCTCATACCGCTTTTCCCTGTCCTCACTAAGACATCTGCGAATAATCCGCATAAGATTTCGGCCTGTACTGTCAGACACCTGCAGCGGTTTTCCGTCACCCTCTCCGGGATAATGCCCAGTCAGCATATAATGGAGAACAGCACCAATGGCATAGATATCCGTCCTTTCGTCCAAAACATCTCCCGTATACTGTTCCGGCGCTGCACAGCCCACTGTTCCGTAACGCTGTGACAAATTTTTTGCATCACTCAAATGAACTGCATGATCAAAATCAATCAGCTTTACCGTGTCATGGCAAATTATGAGGTTCTTTGGCTGTAAATCCAGATATAAAATAGGGGTTGGTCTTGCTGAATGCAAGATATTTACCAGATGGCAAATCTGAATTCCATAACGAATCGTCATTGCCTTTGAAAAATGCCCTGTCTCAGAAATAAGGGCATATAGAGAATTTCCCTCCAGATATTCTTCTATCAAATAACTGTAATCCTCATCCTCCTCCAAGTCATACACAATTGGTATCCCCGGATGGCGAATGGTTTTTAAAATCAGTGCTTCCTTTCGAAACTGGCTGTAATCCGTACAGGTCTTGGCAACCTGCTTAATGGCACGGTATTCCTCCAGTTCCATGTGTCTGGCCAGATATACGGTTCCGCTTCGTCCCCGTCCCAAAATCCGGCACATCTGATACTTTCCAAACAGAGTTTCGTCTGCCGTCTCGTTCCTCCTTTCTTCCCGTCATCTCTGTAGGCATATTCTAATACATATTCTGCTGTTTTACAAGTAGCCTGCAGATAAAATCCATCGACTAATTTCGACACCCCTCCCGGAAAAATTGAAATCCCGCAGGAAAATTTTATAAAAAATGTTACATAGGAATTGCTTTTTCCCTATATCATATACTATAATTAAATTAGGGAAGCAGGACTTTTTCCCAGCTTCTCAGGAAAATACGGAAGGAGTGGTCTTATGAAGATAGAACGGATTAATGAAAACCAGATACGATGTACGCTGACCAGCTTTGACTTAAGTGTCCGCAATATGAATCTGGGAGAGCTGGCCTATGGAAGTGAAAAAGCCCGCAGTCTGTTTCGTGAAATGATTCAGAAGGCCTCCAATGAAGTTGGTTTTGATGCAGAGGATATTCCGCTGATGGTCGAGGCAATCCCGCTTTCCAACGAAAGTGTGATGCTGGTCATCACAAAAATAGAAGATCCGGAAGAGCTGGATACTCGTTTTTCCAAATTTTCTCCTCTCTCAGAGGACGAACAGGAAGGACTTTATAATAGTATCACCAGCGAATTTCTGGAAGGCGCAGATGGTTTGATGGAATTTTTGAAAAACGACCTTCTGGGACTTTCCTCCGGTCAGACAGATTCTGCCCCGGCCAAGGAAAGCGGCGCTGCTGCTTCCGCTGACGGACAGACTGCTTCAGAAGCACCGGCAGTACAGATTCGAATTTACCGTTTCGGCAGCCTGGATCAGGTTACCGACGCTGCCCGAATCGTAAACGGCATCTGTGAAGGGAAGAACTCTCTTTACAAACGCCCGCAGACCTCCAGCTATTATCTGGTTCTCTCCAGCGAGGGCTGCGATCCCCTGACCTTCAGCCGTCTCTGCAATATTCTTGCCGAGTATGGAGAAAAGGTAAAGCCGGAAGCTGCCACGGAGGCGTACTATCAGGAGCATTATGAAATCATTATCAGAAACCAGGCTCTTCAGAAGCTGGCTCTGGTCAATGGCTGAGTCCCTTCTATGACCCCAAACAACAAATAGCTGTTTTAAAGCAAAAGCCGCAGGCTTTGCGGATTCTGGAAGAGTTTCATTCCCCAGCAGAATCCACGGATGCCTGCGGCTTTCTATATTTCTCAATTAGCGGCCTGCCAGAACTTCATTGATGCCGGCAACCAGGGTGTCACAGTCAATACCGTGAACCATGCATGCCTCTTCCAGACTTTCGCCCTGAGAAGACGGACATCCCAGGCAGTGCATTCCTGCGCGCATCAGCATGGGAGCAATCAGCTCGTCCATCTGAATCAGCTCGCCAATCAACATATCTTTGCTAATCTGCATATTATTTTCCTCCTTATTGGACATACTTGTTAATACTATAATACTTTTCCCGCAAATTGGCAAGATATCTCTTCTTCCTTTTATCCAAATGATCAATGGTTCAGCCATGTATCTCCCTGCCCACTTGCAGCGGACACTCAGCACCAGGAGCTGTTACCTAAATTGTAACTGTTCGGGACGGGGCATCTTCTTGTCCGGCAAAGCCGAACAAGAAGTATCGGAAATTCCTCCGATGTGAGAGCTGGCAGGAAAATCCCTTTGCAAGCAAGCTTGACAAGAATTTTTCTTCCAGTTCTCCCGCCATCCTGAAGAGTTACCCAAATTACACAAAAATGCCGGAAATGGGATCTCGTTCCTGTACAAAATCAAAAACATGAGAATTATTCTCTTTAATTGCCTTGACGACAGCCTATACCACAAGATATAATGCCAGTGCAGAGAAAATTCTGCAATATGTAGTTGTTTTTATTTATATTCTATATAGTTGTAGCTGTTCAGGACAAGAACTATCGGAGATTTCCCGCCGTCCTGAAGAGTTACGCATAATTTTAATCTACGCAGGAGGTAACTGATATGAAAGAGCAGTGGAGAACATTCCAGCCTGGAGTATGGATGCGCGAAATCAATGTCCGCAACTTTATTCAGGCAAACTACACCCCTTACGACGGCGACGATTCCTTCCTGGCCGGCCCGACTGAGAACACCAAAAAGCTGTGGGATCAGGTTATGGAGCTGAACCAGAAGGAGCGGGAAGCCGGCGGAGTTCTGGATATGGACACCAAAATTATTTCCACCATTACTTCCCATGGTCCCGGATATCTGGACAAGGAAAAGGAAACGATTGTGGGATTCCAGACAGATAAGCCCTTCAAACGTTCTCTTCAGCCCTACGGCGGCATCCGCATGGCTGTAAAAGCCTGCGCTGACAATGGCTATGAGGTTGATCCGGAGATCGTTGACTTCTTCACCAAACACAGAAAAACCCATAACGCAGGCGTATTTGATGCCTACACTCCCGAAATGCGCGCATGCCGTTCCAGCCATATTATCACCGGACTTCCCGATGCATACGGACGCGGACGGATTATCGGCGACTATCGCCGGATTGCCCTGTATGGTGTAGACCGCCTGATTGAAGATAAAGAGGAACAGAAATCCACCACCCGCAGCACCATGTATTCTACTATTATCCGCGACCGCGAGGAGTTGTCCGAGCAGATTCGTGCCTTAAAAGAGCTGAAGGAGCTGGGACGCATCTACGGCTTTGATATTTCCAAGCCGGCAACTGATGTAAAAGAAGCTATCCAGTGGACCTATTTTGGCTATCTGGCTGCTGTTAAGGAGCAGAACGGAGCTGCCATGTCCTTAGGACGTACCTCCACCTTTATTGACATCTACGCAGAGCGCGATCTGGCAGAAGGACGCTATACAGAGGAGCAGATTCAGGAATTCGTGGATCATTTTATTATGAAGCTGCGCCTTGTAAAATTTGCCCGTACCCCGGAATACAACGAGCTGTTCTCCGGCGATCCTACCTGGGTAACTGAATCTGTAGGCGGTGTAGGTATTGACGGACGCCACATGGTAACAAAGATGTCCTTCCGTTATCTGCATACTCTGCAGAACCTGGGCACTGCTCCGGAACCAAACCTGACTGTACTCTGGTCTGTACGTCTTCCGGAAAACTTTAAGCGTTTCTGTGCAAAGACCTCCATTGAGTCATCCTCCATCCAGTATGAAAATGATGACCTGATGCGTGTTACCCACGGCGATGATTATGCGATTGCCTGCTGCGTATCCTCCATGCGAATCGGAAAAGAAATGCAGTTCTTCGGAGCCCGTGCCAACCTGGCCAAATGTCTTCTGTACGCAATCAACGGCGGTGTAGATGAGGTCAGCAAAAAGCAGGTAGGACCGAAATACCGTCCGATTACCTCTGAGTATCTGGATTACGATGAGGTTATGGATCGCTACCACGATATGATGCAGTGGCTGGCCGGTGTTTATGTAAACAGCCTGAACATCATCCACTATATGCATGACAAATACTGCTACGAGCGTCTGCAGATGGCTCTTCACGATCATAAGGTAACCCGCTGGTTTGCAACCGGTATTGCCGGCCTGTCTGTTGTTGCAGACTCCCTGTCTGCCATCAAATATGCCAAAGTAAAAACCGTTCGTGATGAAAACGGCATCGTAGTTGACTACGAAGTAGAAGGAGACTTCCCCAAATACGGAAACGATGACGACCGGGTAGACCAGATTGCTGTTGACATTGTCCATGATTTTATGAACTATGTAAAACGGAATCACTGCTACCGCGGCGGTATCCCCACTACTTCTATCCTGACCATTACTTCCAATGTTGTTTACGGAAAGGCAACCGGCTCCACACCGGACGGAAGAAAAGGCGGACAGCCCTTCGCTCCCGGCGCAAATCCCATGCATCACCGGGATACCCACGGCGCAGTCGCATCCCTTGCTTCTGTAGCCAAGCTGCCCTTTAAGGACGCGCAGGATGGTATTTCCAATACCTTCTCCATTATCCCCGGCGCACTTGGAAAAGAGGACCAGTTGTTTATGGGTGATATTGATGTGGATCTGGAATGCGGCATTGATACTGCCTGCTCCATTCCCAATCTGATGGACGGAATCGGCGACAGAGATTAAACATCAGTCACAGCTGATTGTTCATCATTCATACCTGATAATGATTTCAGATAAAAGGAGGACTATTCTTATGACACATGCAAGCGACGCACAGATTGATAACCTGGTATCCCTGTTAGACGGCTACGCAGTCAAGGGCGGACATCACCTGAATGTAAATGTATTTACTAAAGAAACTCTGCTGGACGCACAGGCTCATCCGGAAAAATATCCTCAGCTGACCGTTCGTGTATCCGGTTATGCAGTAAACTTTAATAAGCTGACCAAGGAACAGCAGGACGAGGTTATTTCCCGTACCTTCCACGGCAACATCTAATTAAAGTCGGTTTTATCGTAACTGTTCAGGACGGGGCATCTTCTTGTCCTGAATAGTTACGTTTTATCATAATTTACCAGGAGGCAAATTCTATGGTTGGACATATCCACTCCATTGAAAGCTTCGGCACTGTAGACGGACCAGGTGTCCGTCTCGTTGTCTTTTTTCAGGGCTGTCCCATGAGGTGTCAGTACTGTCATAATCCGGACACCTGGAAAATAGGCGGCGGCACAGAAATAACAGTGCCGCAGATTATGGAACAGTATGAAAAAAACCGTTCCTTTTATCAAAAAGGCGGTATAACAGCAACCGGCGGCGATCCGCTGGTTCAGATTGAATTTGTGACAGAACTGTTTTCCGAAGCAAAAAAACGGGGAATTCACACCTGTCTGGACACCTCCGGCATTACCTTTCAGCCGGAAAATAAAAAACGGATGAACCTGTTCGATCAGTTAATTTCCGTTACAGATCTGGTCATGCTGGATATTAAACACATTGATCCCGAGGGACACAGAAAGCTGACAGGACAGCCCTTAGAACCTATCCTTGCATTTGCCCGTTATCTGGATGAGCACAATATTCCTGTCTGGATTCGCCATGTAGTTGTACCGGGCATTACCTTTGATCAGACAGAGCTGTCTCGCCTGGGCCAGTTTATTGCCAGTCTGAACAATGTAAAAGCTCTGGATGTACTTCCCTATCATGATATGGGAAAGACAAAGTACGAAAAACTGGGTATCGATTATGTTTTAAAGGATACTCCTCCTCTGGAAAAATCACAGGCTCTGGCTGCCAGACAGCTGATTTTAAGCGCCATTCGTAAAACCAGAGCCTCCAGCTAACCCCTGAAATAACAAGACTGCCAATTGTTCCTTATTTTGTTCACAGACACATGATTTTCCACTTGAATATTTTGCTGAGATAGTATAGAATGAAAGAACAACGAAAGTTATAGAATACTCAAGGAGGATAAAATCATGGCATATGTAATTTCTGATTCTTGCGTTAGCTGCGGTACCTGTGAGGGTGAGTGCCCGGTAAGTGCTATTTCTCAGGGTGACAGCCAGTACGTTATCGATGCTGATGCTTGCATTTCCTGCGGAACCTGTGCAGGCGTTTGCCCGACCGGCGCTATCAGCGAGGAATAATTAAAAGACACCAGATACCCCTTCCGTATATGCGGAGGGGGTATTTCTTTTTCTATCTATGGAAATCTAATATTAGGAGATTATTGCAATGACATCAAAAAAACCTGTTATCCTTCTGACACCCTATTTCAATACAGAACGCGACGAACCCTACATGCGTCCGGCATTTTTAAAAGCAGTCCGCCATGCCGGTGCCGTCCCCGTCATCCTTCCTCTGGATCTGGAGGAAGAAGATTTGGCGCTTCTGCTGAAAACTGCCGATGGCGTTTTATTTACCGGCGGCCCGGACGTTCATCCCTTTTTCTTTGGAGAAGAAACCCAGCATCACTGCGGAAACGTCTGTCTTCGGAGGGATCAGATGGAGTTTTCTCTCCTGAAGCTGGCCATGGCTGCCCGCAAACCAATTCTCGGCGTATGCCGTGGCGCACAAGTTTTAAATATCGGTCTGGGCGGTGATATTTACCAGGATATCCCCAGTCAGTTTCCCCAGAAATTTCCTGTAGCCCACACCCAGCCCTTTGGATATGAGATTCCTTCTCATACGGTAACAGTTACTCCGGGAACCCTTCTGGCAGAAATTTCCCAGTGTGATACCCTGAAGGTAAACAGTATGCATCATCAGGCTGTCCGTACCGTAGCGCCAGGACTGATTGCTTCCGGACACGGCCCGGAGGGCCTGGTAGAATGTGTGGAAATGCCGGAATATCCCTTCCTGATAGGCGTTCAGTGGCACCCGGAATATCTCTGGGAGCAGGATCCGGCTGCCTGCCGCCTGTTTACAGCCTTTGTAAAAGCCTGCGGCGAGTTAGAAGAATAGATACACCAAACGGGCGCTCTGAATCCTGTTCCGCAGCGCCCGTTTCCCTTATCCTTCTATTTATCCGCTTTTTCTCCCTGATTTCCGCCTTCTGAAAAACGGAAGCTTTGTGGCAGCTGCCTCCGCTTTTCCCTTGCTTTCTCTCTGATAGGTTCTCAGGGTTTCATCCAGCATCTTAAACCTATCTTCCTCCCGCTCATCGTTTACACGCATCATATACTCCAGCTCCTGAACCATATGATTGCTGACCTGGCGGCTAATCTCGCTGCTCATCGCCTCGCTGCTCTGCTTCATGGCCTGTCCAATCGCATTGCCGATAATGTGGTTCATGAGCTCCTGGAACTGATCCAGTTTTTCCTGATTGATTACAGTGCCCTCCTCACTGGGCTTTGGAAGGACGCGAAGTCCAGGCGCTTTCTCATCCAGCTTCTCTGTGCTTCCCTCCTTTAAAATATGAACTGCATTCTTCTCTAAAATCTCGTCCACATCCACGTTCTCATCTCCTTCAAGCATTTTATTAAGAACCTGTTCGATGGCTTTCAGCTGATATCCTTTTTCCTTCAGCTCTTTTATCTTCTGAAATAAACGAATATGAAGCCCCGTATAGTACCGGTGACTTTTTCCATTTCTTGGTATATTCAGCTGCAGCTCGTCCTCCCAGTACCTGAGCACATGGGATTCCACACCGACCAGCTTACCGGCCTCTGATATGGAATAATGTGTATCGTCCATTCCCTTCCTCCCCTTATGTTCTTTTTAATTTCATAGCCTACTTATAGTTTATGAGGAGTGGTTGAGATTTATGATTAACCATAAAAACTAACCTTAAAGAATTATGGATAACACAAAATTAAATACCGTTGCAGAAGCTACACTGACAGGAACTGCCAAAAACAGCAGACGTGGAAACATACGATTGCGTTCCTCTTCTGTTGAACATGCACCCATGACCAGACTTCCTCCAGATGAAAACGGAGAAATAGCCGAGCTCTGGGCTCCTACAACAATACAGGTGTACAAAATCAACGGATTTAGACCAGCTGCTTCGGAAAGTCCTGGCACAAGCGGAAACAATGCAGGGCAAACAACGCCCAATGTACTGGAAAAAAAGCTCATAATTGCCCCGATCAGACTAAATGCAACTGGAATGATCCAAGCAGGAAGGCTGCTTCCGGCCCATGCTGCCATCTGATCCAAAGTTCCCGCCTTTACTGCAACCTGAATCAGCATTCCTACTCCACATATCATAAGAATCGTATTCCATGGAATTCGGGCAATTACCTCCTTCTGCGGAGCCAGATCCAAAAACAGAGCAATCACAGAAAATACAATTGCTACCAGACCCACATCAAGCTTACTGTTAATAAATGCTATTGCCTCATTTTCTGGCACAATTACATTTAATACAGGAAACAGCAGTACAATTATAATCATGATCAGCATCAGATACAGATTCTGCTTCTGTTTCTTTGTGAATGGATCCGGTTTTTCAAAGGATACCCCTTTCCCAATATGACGGTTCGCTTTGGGAATATAGCGAAATCCAGCAATCAGAAGAAGCGAAAACACTACACTGGCAATAAAAATGACTGCTGTTGAAGAAAATGCCATATCTCCATGACCACTTTCCTCCATCAAGCCTCGGAAAATAATCCCGCTTCCGCTGGTCATAAAATTGGCACCTGATAATGCCCCGCAATTAACTGCAGCTGCGCCGGTCAGCGGATCCATTTTTGCTTCCTTACAAATGAGAAGTGTAATCGGCACCATGAATGCCATCACAGTAAAAAACCCCGCTCCCAGCATGGCAATTCCGGCACTTGCCGCATAAAGAGCAAAGGGAAGAAGTCCAGGAAAACGCCTGCAAAAATAAAGAAGATATCGGGCTGCCTTTTCCAGCGTTCCGTTTACCAGAGCAAAATTATAGAACAATGACACAGCCATAATAACAAACATCGTACTCACTGGCCACCCGCTGATTACTTCCTTCGGTTTCATCATCATAACAAAGCAGCCGATTACATATGCAAATACTATTGCAAAAAAACCTGTGTTATATTTTGTTTTATACCCAATTGCAACTGACAAAGCAATCGCCGCTACAATAAATAAACTGATCATATCCCTACCTCCTGAATACTATAAATTTAGAAGTCTTGTCTGAATCTCATGAGTCATATAAAAAATCTGTTCTTCAGAAATTCCATGATCTGCCAGATATTGTATATATTGCTCCAGTGCAGCTTCCCAGAAAGGATTTTCTACCTGTCCTCCATCTGTGCTCACCATAACATTCTTATAACCACAAGCCTGAATCGCCTCCAAATTCAAAGGAAGATTACTCTTATATTTTCCTCCTCCCATAGGCTGTGCGAAACAATGTTCCAGAATAATGTCATAATCCTGTACAAGTCTCACCTGATCTTCTAAACTCATCCCAACCATCCACCACTCTGGATGAGTCACAACAATTTTTCTCACACCTGCATTTCTTGCGGCCTCTACAACCCTGAAAATTTCCTCTGGAGAAAGATGTCCTGTTCCCAATACCACATCAAAATCCTTTATCAGCTGAAATATATCCTGCAGCTCAGGAACGATTTTACCGTCTCTAATAACCTCAACCGCTTTTGACAAATCCCCCTTTTGCTTTTCCAGATTATTTCTGGCTGATTGGGTTGGAAGCCAGATCACCTTAGCACCAAGCTTCAGTCCGCTTTCTACTGCTGCTGCATTCAGTCCTCCCATTTGACGATTTAAGGTGACACTTCCAAACATCGTAAAATCATTATCACCATGATGTATGATTTCATTATGACGATTGCATAGGTAGGCGCGATCTACCGTTGTCCCCTGATGCGTTTTAATAACAATCGCCCTGGCCCCCACCCGGATTGCAGCTTCCATTAGCTCAAAATCGTCATAAGCGCGATGGCGGATATCTGGATTTGAATGCACATGCATATCAATAACCCCTTTTAAAGAAATTTTTCCCATTCGCTCTCCTCCTTTTTAGTGAAATTGTTGTAATTTTTATGATCTAAGCATATAATAAAAGATATATTGATGAAACCGAAAATAACTTATATACTATATCGGAAAATCCGATATAGTAACTTATGGTTCTATTATTACCAAAAAGAGGAAAAACCAATGCAGTTAAAAGAGTTAAAATATATTGTTGCGCTGGCTGATGAGGGAAGTATCTCCAGGGCAGCAGAACGTCTTTATATGGCCCAATCCAGTTTAAGCCAGTTCCTTCTTCAATATGAAACAGAATTAGGTATTTCGTTGTTTGTAAGAACCTCAAAAGGTATCCGCCCAACTGCTGCTGGCTCTATGTTTATTGATAATGCCCGCATTATCCTTGGACATTATCGGTTAATTCAAAATAAACTGGACGACATGGCCCAGTTAAAAAGTGGAAGTATTATTCTTGGAATCAGTTCTTTCCGCGGAAAATATATGATTCCCAAAATTTTGAAACGATTTTATGCCCTTTACCCAAATGTAAATGTAGAAATTATAGAAGCCAACAGCAAGGCGTTAGAAGAAAAACTCATTGATGGAACCATTGATCTGGCTATTATTGCGCTTCCATTGTCCCGTTTAACTCACGAAGTAGAAATATTTAAAAAAGATGAAATTCTCATTGTAGCTGACTCTGATCACCCCATTCAAAAATATGCTCATCCCAAGGACAACGGACACGGCTTTTGGCTGGATTTAAAAGATGCAGAATCCTATGAATTTATTCTCAGTCCCTATGATACCATGCTGGGGAATATCAGCCGTCAGGAATTTAAAAAAGCCGGAATCAAATTCCGGGCTGCAAATACGAATATTACTGCTGATCTGGCTGCGGCTATGGCAAGAGCCGGCCTGGGACTGGCCTTTACTTATCAGTCCTGTATTGAGGAATACCCCCATGCCAGTTACTTTTCTATTGGCCAGAAAGGTGTGTTTTTGGAATTGGCACTTGCTCACCCTTATGCAACCTATCAATCCAATGCTGTAAAGGCAATGGAAAAAATCATTCGAGAAACCTTCCCTAAAGAAGTCTGATTTTTCCACAGGAAAGGTTTCTCAAATATTCTTACTTTTCCAAATTCACAAATTTTGTAAATTCCGGCTGCCACAGCAGATTCACGGTTCCAATAGGGCCGTTACGCTGTTTTGCAATAATTACCTCTGCAATGTTAGGCATATCCGTATCCTTGTTATAGTAATCATCACGGTAAAGAAACATTACTACGTCTGCGTCCTGCTCAATAGCCCCTGACTCACGCAAATCCGACAGCATGGGCCGATGGTCTGTTCTCGTCTCACAGGCACGGCTCAGCTGGGACAGGGCCACCACAGGTGCATTCATCTCTCTGGCCAGGGCTTTTAAGGAACGGGAAATCTCCGAAATCTCCTGCTGACGGCTTTCGCTGCTTTTTCCGCCGCTTCCGGACATCAGCTGAAGATAGTCGATAATAATCATGCTGAGCCCCTGCTCAAGCTTCATTTTCCTGCATTTGGATCGCAGCTCTGTAATCGAAATACCCGGCGTATCGTCAATGACCAGCTTGGAATTTCCAATCACACCGATTCCTTCCACAATAGCATCCCAGTCTGAATCTGTCAGGTTTCCAGTTCTCAGCTTCTGAGAATCTACATTAGACTCCATAGCCAGCATACGGTTTACCAGCTGTTCCTTAGACATCTCCAGGCTGAATATCATACAGGGCAGCCCCTTGCGCACAGCCACATGATCAACCAGATTCAGGACAAATGCTGTTTTTCCCATTGAAGGGCGAGCCGCAATCAGAACAAAATCCGAAGGCTGCATGCCTGAGGTTTTATAATCCAGATCAATAAATCCTGTAGGAATACCCGTTACCGTTCCCTGGGTTTTCGAGGCAGCTTCTATTTTTTCCAGTACATTTAAGGCCACCTGCCTGATAGGAACAAATTCGCCGGAGCTGCGGCTCTGCAGAAGATCAAATACAGATTTTTCCGTTGCTGCTAGAATCTGCTCCAAAGGCTCTTTTCCCGCATAGCAGGTATTGGCAATTTCTTCGTTTACTTTAATCAACCTCCGCAGAACTGCCTTTTCCCGAACAATATTTGCATAGGATTTTACATTGGCTGATGTGGGAACTGTGGTAATAATATCCCGGACAAAATCAAGGCTGCTCACCTCCGGAGGAACGTCCTTCTCCTTCAGACGATCCTGAAGAGTGACCAGATCCACTGGTTTTCCCTCGTTAAACAGCTCTACCATGGTTTCAAACATAATTCCATACTGCTGCTGATAAAAATCCCTGGCAGTTACAATCTCAGAGGCCGCAATTATCGCTTCCTTGTCCATCAGCATGGAACCAATAACAGACTGCTCTGCCTCTATACTGTGGGGAAGTACCCGTTTCATCAAAGCTTCATCCATGATTTTGCTCGTCTCCTGTCTTTTTTACTTTCCATAGAACAAAATGGCTGCCCTTTTTACTGGCAGCCATTGTCTCTTACGCTTCTGTCACCTTTACAGTCAGTTTTGCTGTTACATCTTTATGCAGCTTTACCGGCACCTCATGGTTTCCAAAGGTTTTAATCGGATCCGGCAGAACCAGCTTCTTCTTATCGATATCCAGACCCAGCTGCTCTGATGCCGCAGCGGCAATTTCCTTTCCAGATACAGAGCCAAATGCTTTTCCGCCTTCGCCTGCTTTCATCTTCAGCACAACCTGACCGCTCTCAATCTTTTCTGCCAGCTCCTTCGCTGCGGCCAGCTGTTCTGCTGCAACCTTGGCAGCATTGGCTTTCTGCAGCTTTAAATCATTTAGATTCTTGGCAGTAGCCTCCACGCCCAGCTTTTTGGGCAGAATAAAGTTTCTTGCATAGCCGTCATTTACCTTTACAATCTGGCCCTTTTTTCCCAGAGCCTTTACATCCTCTAATAATACGATTTCCATTATGATATATCTCCCTTCTGCAGCATTTGATCAATTACTTCTTTTACGCGGCGTTTTGCGTCTTCAATGGTTCCATCCTTCAGCTGGGCACCTGCAATCGTTCGGTGGCCGCCGCCCCCCAGCTGCTCCATCATAACCTGAACATTTACTTCGTCAATGGATCTGGCGCTGACATAAATGGTATTCTGATATTCTGTCAGAACTACAGAGGCCTTGATTCCCTTAATTTCCAACAGCTCATTAGCCGCCTGTGCACCGACAATCGTGGGACTGTGAAGCCCTTCTGCCGGACATACACCAATGGAAAAGCTGTCACGGTAAACCTCTGCCGAAGTAATGGTGTATGCTTTCGCCTTATAATCTGCCATATCGTCCCGGAACAGCTTCCTCACCCTTGTTACGTCAGCTCCGCTGCGCCGCAGATAAGCTGCCGCTTCAAATGTCCGCACCCCGGTCTGATTGGTGAAATTGTTGGTGTCAATTACAATTCCCGCATACATGGTATCTGCCTCTGCCGGCTTAATCCGGATTCCGTCTGCAATGTACTGTAGCACCTCTGCAACCATTTCACAGGTAGAGGATGCATAGGGCTCCACGTAGGAAAGCACTGCGTTGGTAATCACCTCACTGCTCTGGCGATGGTGATCCAGAACAACAATCGTCTTTACCATTTTTAAAAGCTCCGGTGCATCCGTAATACTGGGGCGGTTCACATCGACTACCACCAGCATGGTATTGTTATCTACCAGCTCCGCAGCCTGAGGCCCTTTCAGGAACAGATCCTCCGGATATTCCGGATTATCCAAAAAGCGATCCATCATAGGCTGTACGGATGAGGTTACCTGGTTAATTACAATGTGGGCTTTTTTATTCAATGCCACAGCTATCCGGTAAATACCGATGGCTGCGCCAAAAGAATCAATATCGCTCATCTGGTGTCCCATAATCAGCAGGCGATCCTTCGTTTCCACCAGTTCCCGAAGTGCATGGGCCTTGACACGGGCCTTAACGCGGGTTGCCTTTTCCAGCTGCTGAGATTTTCCGCCATAATACTGAATCCGGCTTCCATCTTTCACTACCGCCTGATCACCGCCCCGTCCCAAAGCCATATCAATGGCAGCCCGGGCAAAATCATAATTCTGGCTGTAGCTGTCTCCGCCCATACCGATTCCGATACTTAAGGTCACGGCCATCTCATTTCCAATATTAACCGCCTTTACCTCTTCCAGAATGGAGAAACGCTCCTCCTCCAGCTGTTCCATATACTTCTGCTTGATGGTAAAGAAATACTTATCCTTTTCCAGTTTCTTCACCACACCCTCAATGGAACCAATAGCCTTATTGATTTTCCGATCAATCAAAGCCGTCAACAGAGAGCGGCGAACCTCCTCCACACTTTCCAGCGCCTCATCATAGTTATCCAGATAAATCAGTCCCGCCACCATACGCTCATCTGTAATCTCCTGACGATAACGAAGAATCTCTGTCTCGTCAAACAGATATACAGCCAGCAGCTTCTGGCGGCTGACCAGAGCCTCAATATCCTCCTCCTCTGTTCCGCTTACAAATATGGGCTGCAGATCCAGACGGAACTTATACTCCCCAAAAGAAGTATGTACCTGCGCTGTTTCATTATCCACAGCAAGATCTGTCTTTGTTACCTCTGGAAACAGTGAAAGCAGATTTTTTCTTGTGCCTTTTTCCAGGGCAATGATTTCCTGAAAGGCCTGATTCATCCAGACAATTCTTCCATCATCATCTGCCAGGGCATAGGGAAGCGCCATCTCTGTCAGCAGCTGCTTCTGAATCCAGGCATATTCGGCGGAAAACTCCACCAGACCGCCCAGTACCCGCTTGCGGCTGTAAACTCTCAGCCAGGCAGACATCGCAATATATGTGATAGTAAACGGCAGCATCATACATGCCGCCTGCCAGCTTACAAGAAGTACTGCCACATTGGCAAACATCAGAAACAGCGATAGAAGCAGCGGCCAGGCCAGATACCACTTCAACTGTCCTCGTACTTTCATATTCTCTTTCATAACCGTTCTCCTTACCGAATTCCCAGTATCCTAAAAACAGCCATCTGACTTATAATTATATCATAGGAAGCCCTTTTCGTCTACAGCGGGAAAATGCTTGGCAGCAGGAAGAGGCGGCCACAGGGAGGATGAAAGCGCACTTTCTCAGGCAGTTCCTCCATTGTTTTTTTCCTGTTTTTATTATAAAATGAAAAAGATTGATCAGAAACATTTTACAATTCCTATATGACAGCACTTGAAGTGACATATAAAAACAAGGAGACAGCAGCTATGACAAAAAAAGAAATTTCAGAAATCAAACGTCAGTTTACCCCCTCCAACTGTTCCATTACCCGTATCTGCGGCTGTTATGTGGACGGAGAAAAAAATAAAAAAGCCCTGTTCAAAGAAGCCTTTCTTTCCCTTCCGGAAGAAGATATGTTTAAATACTTTGAAATTCTTCGGAAAAATCTTTCCGGCACTCTGGGAAAAAATCTCATGAATCTGGAGTTTCCTCTGGAAGCAGAAAAAGAAGGAGGCCCCCACGAATTTCTTCTGAAGCTGAGAAACAGCCGGCTTCAGGACGAGGCTCTTCTGGAAGCTTTTTATGATCGGATTATAGAAACCTATGAATATGTAGGCAATTATCTGATCCTACTGATTCACGATGCTTATGATATTCCCGGAAAAACCTCAGACGGACTGGAAATGGATGATGCCTCTGATGAAGTCTACAGCTACATTCTCTGCAGCATCTGCCCCGTTGATCTGTCAAAGCCAGGATTAAGCTACAATGAGCTGGAAAACCTTTTCCAGAATCGGGTCCGCGACTGGGTGGTGGGAAAGCCGGAGCTTGGCTTCCTTTTCCCGGCCTTCAATGACCGCTCCACGGATCTCCACGGAGCCCTGTATTACTCCAAAAATGTCAATGACCTTCATGATTCCTTTATGGAACAGCTGTTAGGCTGCCCCCTTCCTCTGCCTGCCCAGTTTCAGAAGGAATCCTTCCAGGCAATTATTGAGGAAACCCTGGGAGATGCCTGTGACTACGAAACGGTTAAAAGCATTCACGAAAATCTTAGTGAAATGCTGGAGGAGCACAAGGATCAGCCGGAGCCTCTGATGCTGGATAAGTATCAGGTTAAGTCCCTGCTGGAGCAAAGCGGAGTCGAGGAAGAGCAGCTTTCCCACTTTGACGAAGCCTTTGATGAAACCGCAGGACCAGGTGCTTCTATTTTTGCCGGAAATGTCGTAAATACCCGGGCTCTTGAAGTAAAAACACCAGATGTAATTATAAAGGTCAACCCGGAACGGGCTGACCTGGTAGAAACCCGCGAAATCGACGGACGCCAGTGCCTTGTCATTGCCATTGACGGAGGCGTAGAGGTCAACGGGATCGTTGTAAATGAAAATAATAAGGGATCTCAACAAGAAGCATAACGCTCCACCCAGCGGCGCAGGCAAAGGCTACTCCGCTGATTCCCATAGAAGGCGTGAGGAGCCATGTGAAAATGACCCGCAGACTGGTCTGAATAAAGGTTCCCAGAAGGGTCATTTTCATCATGCCCATGCCCCGGTAAAAGCCCTGAAATCCATTGGTAAAGGCGGGAAAAATATAAAAAAATGCCATAATTGCAAGATACTGACCGCCAATGACTGCAATGGCCTCTGCGCTTTCTCCGGTGACAAACAGCCTTAATACCGTATTTCGAATCAAAAGCACCACTGCACAAATTCCAATCCAGTATCCAAACTCCAGCAAAAGCCCGCGGCCAAAGCCTTTTTTCATCCGCTCCGGCTTTTGTGCTCCCCGATTCTGGGCCACAAACGTAGTAATTCCATGAGAAATGCTCTGCTCTGGAAGACATGCAAAATCATCGATCCTGGTTACTGCATTGTAGGCGGCAATCACGTCCACTCCCAGGGTATTGACGGCCCCCTGAATCAGCACCTTTCCAACCGGCTGGCAGGACTGCTGCAGCGCTGTAACGGAACCATACTGCAGCGTCGTTTTCAGCAGCCCCCGATCCATTACAAATTCGCCTCTCTCCAGCCGGAGCAAAGGAATCTTCTGATACACATACCAGACAGACAAGCCCGCAGATACTGCCTCTGCCGCCACTGTGGTAACAGCCGAACACACAATTCCAAAGCCCAGACCTCCGATAAAGATCAAATCCAGCACTCCATTAAGCACCGAGGAAAACATCAGAAATTTCAGCGGCGTTTTCGAATCTCCTACGCTTTTGAGCGCAGATGACAGTGCATTATAAAAATAAGTAAAGGGCGCGCCAATAAAAATAATTCTTAAATACACCGCAGTCATTTTCATCAGTTCCTCCGGCACATGAAGCAATCTCAGAAGCGCCGGAGTAAAGATGATTCCCATCCCTGTCACAGCCAAAGAAAAATACAGGCCAAACAGGACTGCCGTAGACATTTCTCTTTTCAGCTTTTCCAGATGTTTTGCCCCAAAAAATTCACTCATCAGCACACCGGCCCCCATACAGATTCCGGAAATACCTAATATTACAAGATTCATCACCGGGCTGGCCATTCCCTCTGCCGCCAATGCCTCTTTTCCAATAAACCGGCCTGCAATGATAGAATCTACTGCATTGTAAGTCAACTGAAACAAATTACCCAGAATCAGAGGAACAGAATAGCTGATTAACTGCCGGGTAATGGATCCCTGTGTCATATCCATTGCCACTGTCTTTTTTCCCATTATCATTCACTCCTGACCGTTCTCTTTTTCTCAAAACCCTGTCTGCTGTGCCTGCCTAACCAGCTTTTGAACGAACTCTTTTCATTATACTGCCGCCGCAGAAAAAGACAATAAAAATCCGGTTATACTTCTGTATTTTTCTCCAGGGATTTACATTTACATAAAAATCCGATATACTGAAAATCACTTAGAACGAAGGAGGCCTTTTCATGTTTCGTATGTGGGGAAAAATCTGGAAAAACAGCCGTATGCTTCAGGATACTGTCATCTGCATGACAGATTATCGGATGTCCCGCACACAGATGGTCTTCCAGTCTCTGGATGATATCTGCTGTCAGTTTGATTTGAGCAAACCCATCTGGCTGGATTCCAATATTACAGACTTCAAACGCCACGATAAAACACGGTTCAGCCAGGATAATTTTATTGAAGAAATTGAATTTGATTATCTGGAAATTCAGGTACTTGAGGAGTAGAAATGCCGAAAAACGCCTTTCTGAAACGGTCATTTTGGAAAACTCTTCACAGGTCAAATTGCAGAGAGCAGATACCGCCCCCAATGGGCAGCACCTGCTCTCTTTCTCTTTTATTGTATTCTGTTTATGGTCATTTTTTAACTGCCGCTGTTTTTACAAAGGCTTCTGCTTTCAATTACAGTCTGGCCAGCAGTTTTTCTCTCTCATCCTCATATCCCGGCTTGCCAAGCAGCGCGAACATATTACGCTTGTAGCTTTCTACTCCAGGCTGGTTAAACGGATTCACACCCAGAATATATCCGCTGACACCGCAGGCAAACTCAAAGAAATAGAACAGCTCGCCCAGATAGAATTCATTCTGTTCCGGAATGCGAACCATCAGGTTCGGAACGTTGCCGTCTGTATGAGCAAGGATCGTTCCGTTCATAGCACTCTTATTTACAAAGTCAACGCTCTTTCCTGCCAGATAGTTCATACCGTCTGTATCAACATCTTCTTTATTCAGCAGAATCTCTGCCGGAGACTCTTCTACACTCATAACAGTCTCGAACATAATTCTTGCGCCGTCCTGAATAAACTGTCCCATAGAGTGCAGATCTGTGGTCAGATCTACTGCTGCCGGGAAAATACCCTTCTGATCCTTGCCTTCACTTTCTCCGAACAGCTGCTTCCACCACTCAGATACATAATGCAGGCTGGGCTCATAGTTGGCTACGATCTCTACGTTTTTACCTTTTCTCAGAAGAATATTGCGGATTGCGGCATACAGCAGAGCGCCGTTAGACTCATATGGATCTTCCAGTGCTTTCTTTCTTCCGGAAGCAGCGCCCTCCATCAGCTTGTCAATGTCCAGACCTGCTGCTGCGATGGGAAGAAGACCTACTGCTGTCAGCACGGAGAAACGACCGCCTACATCATCCGGAACTACAAAGGACTCATAGCCTTCTTCGTTAGCCAGGTTCTTCAGGGCTCCTCTTGCCTTGTCTGTGGTTGCGTAAATACGCTTGTTTGCTTCTTCGCGGCCATATTTTTCAATCAGCATTTCCTTAAATACACGGAATGCGATAGCCGGCTCTGTGGTTGTTCCGGATTTGGAAATAATATTGATAGAGAAATCTTTTCCCTCCAGTACGTCCTTTAAATCATGGATATACTTGCTGCTGATGCTGTTTCCTACAAAATAGATCTCAGGAACCTTTCTCTTGCTCTTATCCAAAACATTGTGGAAGCTGTGGCTTAAAAATTCAATCGCTGCACGGGCGCCCAGATAGGAACCGCCGATTCCTACAACCAGAAGTACGTCTGAATCGCTCTGAATCTTCTTTGCTGCTGCTTTGATTCGTTCAAACTCTTCCTTATCGTAATCTACCGGAAGATCAATCCAGCCGACAAAATCATTTCCAGCTCCTGACTTACTGATCAGAGTCTCTTTTGCCCCCATAACAGTACTCTTAAAATTTGCCAATTCCTCTGCAGATACAAAATCAGCAACCTTGGAATAATCAAATGTTACAGTCTTGCCCATAATTTTCTCTCCTTTTCTTCTGTTCCCCGGTCCAATTCCCACAATGCCTCTTTCCGAGAACCATTATTGAATTAATTATACCATATTCTCCACAAAAATGCGACACAATTTCACACCAAATACTGCTTTAAAATATCTCCGATCAGCTCTACCTCCTCTGGTCTCAAATCCCTCAGCCAGTTTTCATCGGCTGCACGGCTTTTTTCACGACAGGCTGCAATCTGCTCCAGGCTCTTCCTCAGATAATCCAAATCGCGAATGGTCTTCAGTCCCGAATTTTCGCCCTGCTCTCCTGTCCCGCTATTTCCATAGCCGCCTGCAGCTGCCTTTCCTCCTGCACCTCTTCCTTCAAATCCATCTGCCTCGCTGTCAGCCTGGATTCCCGTTCTGACTCTGGAATCACTCCGTCCTCCATGCTCCGACACTCTACTTTCTCTGTCTAAAGTCCCCGATTCTCCATGGATTCCCTCAGAAAGCTTCTGGCTGCTTCTGTTTTTCCCATTTCCACGAAGCCCGCCAAACAAAGCACGCCTTGACTCTGTCAGACTCTCTGCAGCCACAGTCTCTGTCTTCCTGCCTCCAGACAGTTTCTCTTCCCGCGCTCCCGCTGCTTCCATCTGCCCTTCAAGCTCTGCTCGCTCTGAAGCCGTTCCGGAAAATGCATTGCTGCCTGAAACCTCCTGTTCTGCGTCTGCTGCAGTCTGGGTTCTTCGAACCAGTTTTCCTTCCCGTTTTCCTACCGTTCTGACCCCTCGCAGCCCGGAACGCTCCTGTGCCGTTTTGTCTCGCTGACTGCCTTCTCCAGACATACTCCGTGCCATTCTGGGATACATCACATTCTCCAGATAGTCCTGAAGCGCTGCCTGCAGCTGTTCTCTCCAGCCGCCTGTCACACCGTTATCAAAAAGCATGGTGAGCATTGCCAAGAGGACTGAGCCTCCTCCGTACAGAACAATGTAAAAAGTATCCAGCCGATACCAGTAAGAAAGAAATGCTCCAAGACCTCCTGCCAAAAGGCAAAGCCAGGTCCACTGCATACACAGGTTACTCCAGCCTGACAGATTCACGCCCATAATCTTCATTTCATACAGCTGGTGCTCCAGCCATGCTCCACTGTCAGACATCCCTTGGTTCATCCGATATGTATTTTCTGCTTTCTGCCGCAGCTCCTTCAGGCTCTTATTTTTTGTCAGCGCCAGATTTGTACTTTCTTTTATCAGTCTTTTGTAGAAGCGTTTGGTAATCGCTCTCGTCATAATGCCGAGTACGCAGATTCCTGCCAGCACATACAGTGCCTTTCCTGTTTCCAGTAATTGTAACATAAAAACAGCTCCCCTTTCTTTCTTGATGACATCCCCATTATACCGGGCAAAATCACTTTTGGAAAGTTCAGGGAGCCTAGAATCGATCATCAAATTCTGCTAAAATTCGATTCTTAACTTCATATTGAATATTCTTTCATGGAAAATTTTGTCAATTTTAATATGCCTCAATAAGAGCTTTTGTCAATCTGGTGCTGTGAAGAATAGCCTGACGCTCAAATTCCGGGTAATCCATAGATGCGCTGTCATCTGCCTTGTCGGAAATTGCCCGAACAATCAGAAACGGAATCCCGTTTAAATATGCTGCCTGGGCAATAGCTGCTCCTTCCATCTCAGTACAGAATCCCTGGAAGGTATCTGTCAGCCACTGCTTTTTTTCTTTATCAGAAATAAACTGATCTCCAGTCACAATCCGGCCTTCAAAAACTCCCAACTCCGGGTTTACTTTCTGGCTGCAGGCAAGAGCCATTTTTCTCAGTTTTTCGTCCGCCTCGAATGAAAAAACATCCATCTGAGGAATCTGACCAACCGGATATCCGAATGCTACCGCATCGACATCATGCTGAACTGCATCTGTAGAAAGAACCATATCTCCGATATTAATCTCTGCTCTCAGGGAACCCGCAATTCCTGTATTTACAATTCCGTCCACCTGGAACCGATCTGCCAGAATCTGTACACACATAGCCGCATTTACTTTTCCAATACCGGATCTTACAACCACAGCCTCTTTTCCGCCAATGGTTCCCTGGTAAAATTCCATCCCTGCTGCCTGTACAATTTTTACATTGCTCATTTCCTGCTTTAACTGAGAAACCTCATCTGCCATTGCCCCGATAATTCCTAACATAATTGCTTAAATCTCCTTCTTCTCTGTCCATAAATAAGAAAGTATATGACCTGCGGGCGCATTCCCGCACCAAAACACAGCTGCATCAGAAGCGATTTCCTCTGACGCATCATGCACGTCTTCAATGAAAGAAAAAGAATGGTGCTGCCTTTCGTCTGCTTTTCAGCCAGCGGCACCATTCTTTCTCTCATAAAATCAATCAAACTCTGAGCTTAATCTTCTGGCTCAAATACATCTTTTCCAAGTCCGCAAAGCGGGCATACCCAATCCTCGGGAAGATCTTCAAATGCTGTTCCCGGTGCAATTCCATTATCCGGATCACCCACCTCAGGATCGTATACATAGCCACAGGGGCCGCAAACATATTTCTGCATCATAAACTCCTCCTGTCTATTGATTTTCATACCTTTTAAATACTTCTTACGTATATGTTTTACTATATTTTTTACGATTATTCAAGATCAAATTTTTCCTGATTTTCCATCCGATTTTTTTCATTACCGGTTTTGAATCTTCATCCTCTCCCAGCTCTTTTCTTCTTCTTCGCTCATATTCTTCTTCCGTTACCGGTTTGATTCCTCTTATTCGAATCTGCTCTATCAGTTTTTCATAGTGATTCGCTGCAGCCGTTTCCATGCTGGAAATTGCATTAGGATCCCGAATCTTCTCTTCTGCCCAGATGCGTTCTGCCTCATCCATTTCCTCCAGCAGGCTGGCTTCATCGCTGCTGAAAAGTTTCTGGGCCTTTTGTTCTATCGTATACAAATTGTCTGCTCGTTTATTCTGTCTCACTGGCCATCCTCTTTACTCATGGATTTTCTGCTGCACCCGCTGTTTTCCCTGTTTTCCATTCGATTCGGGGTTGACTTTTTAAACATTGCGGTTAGTATAATAATTAATAATAAAGTACCACTTATGGGCAACCATACCCTAATAAGACTATTTTAGGAGGCAACTTTTATGAAAAAAATTGTTTTGACCGGCGGCGGTACTGCCGGACATGTTACCCCTAATCTCGCGCTGCTTCCATCTCTGAAAGAACGCGGTTATGAAATTCATTATATCGGCTCCTACAACGGTATTGAGCGTAAGCTGATTGAAGGTGCTGGTATTCCTTATGATGGAATTTCCTCTGGCAAGCTTCGCCGTTACTTTGATTTAAAAAATTTTTCTGATCCCTTCCGTGTTATCAAAGGCTATGCTGAAGCACGTCGTCTTCTGAAAAAATATCGTCCGGATGTAGTTTTTTCCAAGGGCGGATTTGTTTCCGTCCCCGTTGTATTGGCCGCAAAGCACTTTAAAATCCCGGCCATTATCCACGAATCTGATATGACTCCTGGACTGGCTAATAAAATTTGTATTCCCTCTGCTGCAAAGGTATGCTGTAACTTTCCAGAAACACTTCCCTACCTTCCCGAGGAAAAGGCCGTCCTGACCGGCTCCCCCATCCGGAGGGAACTGCTGGAAGGCGATCGCCTGACCGGACTGCAGTATGCCGGACTGTCCGCAGAAAAACCTGTTATCCTGGTTATTGGCGGAAGCCTTGGCGCTGTGGCTGTCAACAATGCTGTACGCAGTATTCTTCCCAAGCTGCTGGAAACCTATCAGGTTATACATATCTGTGGGAAAGGGCATCTGGATGATTCCCTGATTAGCCAAAAAGGATATGTACAGTTTGAATATGTTGATGCCCCATTGCGTCATCTTTTTGCTGCAGCTGACTTAATCCTGTCCCGCGCTGGCGCCAATTCCATCTGTGAAATCCTTGCCCTTCGCAAGCCGAATATACTGGTTCCTTTGTCTGCGGCAGCAAGCCGGGGCGATCAGATTCTCAATGCACGCTCTTTTAAAAAGCAGGGCTTCTCTGCTGTGCTAGAAGAAGAACAGATGACCGACGAAACCCTATATCAGACTATTCATGACACTTATGAACACCGTCAGGAATTCATAAGTGCCATGAATCAGAGCACCTTATCCGATGCTGTAGACATTGTTATGAATCTGATTGCCTCTTATGCAGAAACATCCGCATAGTTTTGTACGTTCTGTTTCTTCATAATATCTGATATCTGTTTGCAGATTTGCCTGAAGCTTCTCAATCTGAAGCCTCAGGCAATTTTTTCAGATGCCCGGACGCTTCGTGCAGGCTGTTTTCCTCAGTCTTCTCCAATTTTTCCCGAAGGTACTTTCTTCCTCTCATCAGCCTCATTCTGCACGCAGCCCCTGAAACTCCGAGGATTCTACTCACCTCATCCATTGGTCTTCCTTCGATGATATACAAAAAGAATACTACAGCCCAGTCCCTCTTCATTGTCATCAATGCATTCATAACATCTTTATATAGCTCTTTTTGAACTATAACTGTGCTGAGATCCTTTCCTGACAGTATGCTCAGTTCATATCTGATCACCTGCAGCTCTGCCGGATCCATACTGGCAACACTGCGATTTTCACGCTTTCTCCAATAATCAATGCACAAATTCTTCAGCGTCTTAATCAAAGTTGCCCTTATTTTGGAATCTGGCCACGTTAATGGATAATGCTCATAAAATGCCAGAAATGCATCCTGAAGCACATCATCAATTTCATCATAAGGAATCCCTTTTCTTTGGGCTATTGTACGCAGCAGCGGATAATAACGGCTGTGTATAGAGTAGAAACATTCATCCTGAGATTTTATATATTCTCTCATTTTTCCTCCGTAAATAACTCTTCTGCCAGCGCATTCTTTAAAATTCCTGCCGTTTCTTCCAACTCTCTGCTCTCAGCCTTCCCCGGATTCCATGCCACCATGACTGGACCATTCTCATATCGCGGAATTACATGTACATGCAGATGGAATACTGTCTGTCCTGCGCTTGTTCCATTGTTCTGAACTACATTAAATCCACTGGCTCCCAGTCCTTTTTTCATGGCACTGCCAATTTTTGCTGCCAGAGGTAAAATCTTTCCCGTCACTGCCATGTCTGCTTCACAGATGTCCTTGTAATGTTGTTTGGGCAGAATCAGAGCGTGCCCCTTTGAAGCAGGCCCCAAATCCAGAATAACCCGAAAATCATCGTCCTCATAAACTGTGGATGATGGAATCTCCCCATTCGCAATTTTACAGAAAATACAGTTTTCATCTCTCATTCCCAATCCCCCCCTTTCTTAATGTTTATTATATTTCCCAATATTCAGAAGTACAGTGTGCTTTCGGCTTTCGATACAACAACATCGCCAGCACAATTCCGATAACCAGACCGGCCACATGAGCCACGTTATCGACACCCGTACTTGTAAAACCAAAATACAGGGAAAATATAATCATAATAATTAACTGACTGCTGCTTAAATCCTCCAGTCTTCCACGGTTTACCAGTACTGCATAAAGCAAACCGCCTATAACGCCAAAAATAGCTCCTGATGCACCTACACTGACTGCATGGGTCTGCTGCCCCATATCAAAAAGCATTGACACAGCATTCGCTCCCACACCACATAATAAATAGAAAAGCAGATACTTGATTTTTCCAAGCGCCCTTTCCAAATTATCTCCCAGCACAAACAGCACCAGCATATTATTGACAATATGATTAATTCCAAAATGCATAAATACAGCAGTCAAAAGCCGGTAATACTCATGACCATCCAAAACCAGAGGACCAAACATCGCTCCGTGTTCCAGCATAAACAAAACGTCCTCACTGGAACCGACCGCTTCCAGGTACACAAAATAAAGGATATTCAATACGATCAAAGTCATTGTTATCCAGGCCTTCTGCTGCCTTTGTCCGTAATTTTCCATTCTTTTCATTTCCATGAATTCTTTTCCTTATGTATCTGTTTCACGGCTATTTTAGCATAGTCCGCCCCGTTTGTTAAGGTATTCTATTGTCTCTTTCCTGTTTTTTCCAGCTTTTTTCACGATTTTTGTCTTTTATAACGGGCTTTTTACTCAAATCGGTATCGATATCGGGCAATACAAACCTCATCTCCCGGATGCAGCCGTGCTGCCTCATTATTCTCCAGCATACGGCCTGCCACAGAGGTACCGTTTGTTGAGTTTAAATCCTGGATGAAATACTCCTCTTCTATCTGTTCAATTTTAAGGTGAAGCCTGCTTACGGTTTCTTTCTGCAAAATGTAATCTACCAGATTTTCCTGTTTGCCGATTATAAATGGATAATATGAAAGAACAATATCCTCAGACTCTCCGTCCAGAGAACATAGTCTGTGTAAATTTTTGCTTTCTTCTGTTCCCAGATCTGTCAGCAATACCGTATCCCGCCCTTCTTCCGGCTCTTTTGTACCATCAAAGGCTGGTATTTCTGTCTTTTGCCGATTTTCTTTTAAAATCCCCTCACTGTCTTCGTCATCCTTCGAATCCTCATATTCCTCAGAACCAAACATATTCTCCCAGGAAACCTGAACCGGATTTTTTTCCTGTTCTGCCTGTCTCTTTCTTCCAGGTACTTCCCTTAGTTGAATCAACTTACCCCAAAGTTCTCTTATTGCCTCCCAAAGCCCCCAAAACATAGTTTTTGATTTTGCCCGCTCCAGCTTCTCTCGTGAATTTTGAGTTTTTCGGCTGCCCGGATAATTTCTTTCCCCCTGGCTGCCTTCTTCCCACACACTCGGAACACCTTCCGCTGCGGCAGTCCCAGTTTCTGATTGTTCTTCGCTGCGTTTCAGAATCCGCTTTTCATCCGGCTTCTCAAGTCTGCATTCCTCATTATTTTGTCCGCCTCGTTCCAGCAGACGCAAAATATCCCTCATTCCATAGTTTTCTCTGCGGCTTTCTTGAAACAGTCCATAGGCAAGAACGACACCGTCTTTGTCCTGGTGATCCACCTTTCCCAACAAATACTCAAGCAATTTTCCAAAATCCTCTGAAAATAGCGCTTTACGTCCAGGAATCAGGCAAAGCCAGACAGAAAAAGTTTCCGGTTCAATATATACATACTCCGGATCCAGAAGAATACTTCCCTCTGGAAGAAGATACCGTTCCATTCTGTCAAGTACCTGAATTAGGGAAAGAATCAGACGACGCAGCTGTACTTCCCGGAGCTTCTGATTTTCTAAAAGCCGTGCCAACGGCTGTTTAGAAGAAATTTCATAATAAAATCTTGGCTGCCCATCGGTCTGATTCAGCTTAAACTCTAAAATTCCTTCTACTGCATTAACTTCCAGCATCCGACATTCATAGCTGCACCAGTCTGACTCCTTCGGTTCCACAATCATATAGTTATGCTTCATCTCTCTCCGATAACTAATCTTCATGACAATCCCTCCGTCAGACTCCACATCCTCAGAAATTTTTCCGGCCGATATACCGGAGCAGAAATTTCCAGACTCCATCCATTTCCTTCTACAACCTCTATAATTTTAAACTCTTCAGAGTTTTCAATTTTGTGCCGCTCTGTTTCAACCTGTAGGTGGAGTCCAAAATTTCCAAGAGTTTCCGCCTGCATACGAAAGGCCTGACCAATCAGCGTCATAATCGTAAAAAGCACAACAGCCATAACTCCGGCAGCCTCTACTGTATATGCAGCCGGCAGAGCCCCTCGTGTTTCCTGCTTTCCTCTGCGTCCTTTCTTCCTCATCCCATTTCACCCTTTCCATCCTCCTGCTGCTTCTCCTATGATCATCCAGAAAACAGGCACAGCAGCAAAAGGAAGAAATGGAACTGTCTGTTTCCTCAGATTATCTTTCTTCTTAAAATTTCCCCAGACAAAATATACCAGACAGAACAGACCGCAGCATAAGGTTCCATAAAACAGCACTGCCAGATTTCTCCAGAATCCCAGCAAAAGACCGCTGATCAGAAAATAGCATCCGTCTCCGGCTCCTATGCTTCCTCTGCTGACCTTTCCCAATCCCAGCAGCACCAGTCCCGGCAAAAAACCAAAAAGTCCTTCTGCAGCCTTCTCCCACATTATATTTTGATTCTCCCACATCCGAAAAACCAAGACTGCCCCGGCTATCATTCCAAATATCCAATAAAGATTGATATCGACCTGCTTTTTTCGCAGATCCTGTCCTGCTGCCAAAGCGGTAAAACCTGCAAGCACTGCTGTCTCCAGCTTCATTCCTCCCCCGCCTTTCTTAATTATCTTCTATTTTCCACAATAAGAGCAGGGACCAAGGTGGGCCACTTCTCTGAGCTTAACTGCCCGCACATAGGATACAATGGCGCTGCAGTTTTTCGTTCTGTGATAACTGCTTCCTTCTGGCATAATATAAACTGTGAAACCAGCTGCTGCACCGTCTCCGCAAACCTTACAGGCATAATATTTTCCTCCACTTTTATTCCTCAAACCTTCTATCTCCGAAAATGCTACAGGGCTTAAATTATTTACCAGATAGTGACAGGAACGGCTTCTGTGATAGCGTGTACTGTTTCTTCCTACATAAACAATCTCATCCTCATCGGTCCCGTTTTCTCCTCCCCCTGCCGTTCCATCATGCCCCTCTCTTCCAATCCATGCTCTTCTGCGGCTCCTTGCAGTACGGCTGATATGCTCCAGCCCCAGAACTGGAAACGGCATCTGTATCTGATAATTCAAAACCAGATCCAGCATTTCTCCATCCTCCAGTACAGAGGACTGTAAGGCATTCATAAAAATCACCTGCCTCGTATCCACATGATCCTGCACCCGAAGCTGTGCATAAATCCCGGCAGCAGCACCTGCAAGATTTTTACAGAAGTCCTTCGCGTAATTATCCGCTCCTGGAATCTGTTCTTCTTCCCCCTTTAATATTACATCCTGAAGGTATGCATACTGACTTAATTCTTCTCCTGCTGCCTCCAAACCTGCCTGTATTTTCCTCTCTGTATTCATAATTTTCATTGGAAGAATCAGACTGACTGACGCAAAAATAAACAGCGGGAGTACAAGCGCAGCTTCCAGCGTCATCCCGGCGGGGACGGACAGGAATGCCTTTCTGCCATGACAGTGTACACATTCATGTAAATAAACAGCGAGGATTCGTACTTGGAGAGTCACGATTTTTTTCATTTTTTTATAAGGGATTTTTTTGTAGAACTGCAGAATACTTCGATTATGCTTCTGCACAGCTGCCATGGAAAAAGGCATTCCTGTCCGCCTCCTTTCTTCTTATTTTTTCAGTTTGCCGTCTTCGCCTTAATATCTCCTCTCCACAGACACCGTCATCGGATATACGAGATCAGAGCCGCCCGTCAGATTTCCTACAAAGCCAGGAGAAAAAAATACATGCTTTCCATAAAAGTCTCCCTGGATCCGTATCTGATAAACGCAGCGGCGCATTCGAAAGCTGTCCTGTCCCTGCCTCAGATTCATCTGAATCAGGTCCATCATGCGAAACTCCTGAAGTACAATATTACTCATAAATAAAAGTATTTTCAGCCAGGACAAATAGGAGAGCCCTGTATCACATTCTCCGGCCCCAACAATCCGTTCCTTCCCCATTGACAAAAGCTGTTCCAGCTCCAGCTGCCAGTCTGCTTTTGCTTTTAGCAGAGGAATTTTCTTTCCGGCCAAAAGTCCCCGAACATCCATCAGAGATTCTCCTAATGCCCACACAGACATTACAAAAAATGTTGTTATCATAAGAAGTGGAGTCAAAGCCCCTGCTCCTGTAATGGCCATTGCCAAACCTCTTGCCTCCGTCCTTTTCTGAGAATCTGTCAGAATGTGTACCAAATTCAGCCCTTCCCGAACAGCCAGGAGTCTGTGAACTGCATCCGAAAGATTTTCACGGTCAGATTCCTTTCCTCCCAGAAAATATTCCATTTCATAGGCAAGAACGGTTTCGCCTTCTTTCTGCTCCTCCTCTTCCAGAAAATTTCCAAAATTCATTCCGCAGTATTCATCAATCAAAAGATGATCTAAAAAATTCACTGTTCTAACTGCATCCGGCTCCATATCCTGGTGTGATGGCACATCTTCCAGTCCAGAAGCCCTATTAGAAACTTCTCTTCCTTCCGGAACCACCAGTTCTAAAAATCCCTCCTGATACATAGATGATACCTGCTCCAGCCAGCCCTCCTTTTTCTTATCTTTTACTCCATGAACAAAGGAAAGCTTATGAATAGAAAGAGAGCCTAATCTGTGCTCCAGCGGTGACCACAAAGCATCTAAATCCGGACCTTCACCGCCCTCTTCCTCATCATCCTCCCACTCATCAATAATTTCTTCTACCTCAAAAGATTCCTCAATGAGTTGCTTCAGTTCCACAAGCATTTGCTTTGACCAGGGTTCCAGAGACTCTATCTCCTGCCGCCTTTCTCCGTCGGCATTTACGTAAGATTCATACTGTTGGATTTCCTGCTCCAGAAGTCCCTGGATCTCATCCCTGCAGTCTCCGCTTTCCTTCTCATATTTTGCCCTGCTGATTTCCATTCCCTTGGCCAGAGCATCTGCCTTTCTCCGGTAACTCTTTACCAGCCCGGGTATCTGCTCCAGCTTTCCAATCATCTTCTCTGCATTCCTCCGAAAATCAGCTCCGTCATAACTGTTTAATGCAGACATTCCGCTATTTTTCAGCTTCTGCTGTTCATCCAGATTTTCACTGATTGCTTCCAGGGCTTTTTCCAGCTTCAGGGCCTCCCGGGCATGTCCCCGATAGCTCTCTGCCATGTTTTTTACAGATGCTGCTTCCTTTGCACTGTCCCACAGATTCTGAACAGTATCCACATCAAAATCCATATGCCAGATTCCAAACTTCATATAGTCAAGAACCTCTTTCTCAAAATAAGCCCCCTGTCCTTCCGTTGCTCTTATAATTTCCTCTGTCTGCGCCCCTGTATACTGAATCGGATACCAGTTTTCCATTTCCAAATATGGAAGAATAAATCCGCCAAAGGCATCTGTAATATCTTCCGGAGTATCATACTCTGCAAACAGAACCCGGTAAGTGTCCCAAAGCTTTCGATGATACTGACTGAATACAGAATCCATCGCTGATGAAGCTGCCGTCTGCAGATACAAGCGGGCTCCTGCTGTCCTTGCAGACTCCAGAATCACGCAGAAAAAAGCAAACATACACATCATGATCAGACTAAAAAATACCGTTATCTGCCCGTCTGCCGTTCTTCTCATTCTGTCCCTGCTCTTCCTGTTGCATCTTCATCAGTAAACCTCTTTTGACTGCTTGCTTATTTCACTAAAAATATTATTTAACAGTTCCGTAATCTGGGACTTGAAAATAATCACCAGTCCAATCAGAACCACCATAAAATCCAGTACCTGCCCCAGAATGCTTGAAAATACTGGCTTTGCTCGTAGCAGGAAAGTCCTTTCCTCGTTACTCTGCCTTTGAATTTATAAATGTATACAATAATAACGTAAAAACGACCATGTTCTTATCATTCAAAGAAGCATCGTCGTTTTTGTTTTACACTCTTAAAATATTCTTCCCTCTTAATTATCTTTTGCCTGTAACTTTTCCAATATTTCTTTTAATCGCACATTTTCCTTCTGCAATTCCAAATTCTCTCGTTCTAATTTTTTCATGTCCTTTTTCAATTTAAGGATTGCTGTTTTTAAATACATCACTTTATTTTCTAATGCCATATCAAAAATTACTTTTTTAGGATTGTAGCATTCACCTTGTTTAAGTTGGGCTTCCTTTACTGCCTGGTTAACTTCTTCGTTTCTATAAAAAAAGCTATTTGAAAAACCGGTTGCTCGTTCCAATCCAGACACTGTTACTCGCTCTTTCCTATCAAGCATTTTTTGAATTTCGATTTTTACTCTTGCCACTTTTTCTCTGCTTTTTTCTTGGCTCATTTCTACCATCTTACTATATTTCATATCCAACATCCCTCAACTTTTTTCTTAGAATTTCATTTTCTTGCTTCAGTCTTATAATTTCTATTCTTAAGTCAATTAGTTTTTCTTCGATGTCCTCTGAGATATGTACAATACCCGCATGGGTCTTTAAAATATGTTCTTCTTTTTTTTGAGCTTGTTTGACTAATTGAGCTGCTTCTCTATTCCTGTAAAAGTAACTTCTTGAAAATCCTGTTCGCTCTGATAAAACTGTTACATTGATACTTTCGCCCTTTTTAAGCATATTTTCAACTTCAAATTTAGCAATCCTTAAGTTTTTCTGCGCCTCCTGTTTTTTTAATTCGACTATCCTATCATACTTCACGACTTAATACCTCCTTATAATTTTTTCAACATTGCAATTTCCTTTCGATCCAACCGTTTCTTCAATGTGTCCACCTCTTTTTGAAGTATACTGCACTTTTGGAGAAGCTGCTCATTTTCAGCCTTTAACCTTTGATTCTCTGACTGGCAGCTGTTAAAATCCTTCTTCAATTCCTGAAAATTATAATCTGCAGCATTTCTTTCTTCAGATGGCTGCTGTACATCTATCCGTCGTGACTGTTTAATAGCTTCCTCCAGTTTCTGACGGACTTGCACATTCTTATAAAAAAATCCTCTTGATAAACCTGTCCAACGAACCAATTCTGTTACAGAAACCGGCAGCCCTCTGGCACCCATATCATCGATTGCCCGAATCGCCTTTTTTATTTTCTGCTCACTCTCAGCTTTGTTAACGGCTATCATCTTATCATATTTCATATCCATCCCACTCCTTTACCACATCCATTAAAATCATATCGATTTTCTCTCTGACTGCCCTCGTTTCATCCGCCATTATCTTGTTCCCAATCTTTCGGTAATGATGTACACTTTGTAATGTTTTATGCCCCAAAAGCCTTGCGATCATCCAGTCATCGATATGCATCTCTGTCAGCTTTTTCCCATAACAATGTCGGAATGTATGTGTTCCAAAATTCAGCAACTCTCCATTCTCATCCCGAATATCATTTTTCCTAATCATCTGCATGACTCGATGTTGAAGCATGCTATACTGAAATGGTCTCAATGGATCCTCTTTTTTTACAAAAATATATTTTGTCTTTCCATAATGTTCCTCGGTATAATCAATTGACTTTATAATAAGCTGTGCTATTTCATCACTAATTGCTTTTTCAAATGTAATTGATTTTACCTGCTCGATTCGTATAAAATATCGATTTTCTCTTATACTCAAACAGTCTGTTTTTAGTGTAAGCGTATCCGAAATTCGTGTTCCCAGCAGCTGATGAAGGATTAACGCCCTCGCTATTTGTTCATCCATCTGAAAAATGTTTTCATTCAGCTTCTTTATAGTCTCGTCCGAGTAAAACTTAAATAGATATCTTGGCGTGCTAGGAAAATCTGTACTTATAAATAGGTTTTTAATATCCTGCCTATCATAATGATTTCCCACATCTTCAATTACCCTTCGTAGACCATATAAATCAGAGCGATAATTTTTCCTCTCCTTTGCCTCTGTCTGAAGATAGATCAAATAGCTTTCCATAATATCCCGTGTCAAATCTAGTAATGATATAATCTTAGGATACCTTAATGCCAGATATCTACAAAATCTTTTAGTCGCTACCATCTCAGCCATAATACTTCCTATTGCCATATATTTCAAATGCATAAAAATTACTGTTTTAACTTCTTTTCGGATTGTTATTTGACTAATTCCTTTAAAATTTATAGTCTTTACATTCTTTATCGGGTTGCTGCGGAGAGGAAATTCAAACTTGTCCAATTCCCACACATCTCTCTCCTGTTCTAAGCACTCCCCATCCTTCTGAGAATACCTCAGAATCTTCTTCATATGCTTTATTATGCCAGGTGTTTCTGTTGCTACAATTTCATAAACGCTTCGATACTTCTTACTTGTAAGGGCATATCCCTTTTCCATCATCCAACTCTTTAGCTGCAAAATAATCTTATTCTCGTCTTCATATCTCAGGATTTTAATATTCTTTTCTATAAGAAAATTCCGGATATTATTAAAATATAATATTTCAGATGCCAAACTACTTGGAGCAAGTTTCTTTCCCCTTTCCCAGACAAAATCTTCTAGGAGCTTTCTTACTTCTTCTGACGGAAGTCCCTCCAGGTCGAAGTAACGGTCTTTCCGAACCCTCATTCTCTTTTTTTGTTCTTCAGTCGCATTCTTATAGCAGTCTAATTCATAGATATGTATCTTATTTTCCAGTTTTTTCACCCCGTTTCTTTGGAATAATTCCAGTTGCAAGAAGATTTTCTGCCTGATTGAAATATTCCTTATTCGCCTGTTCGATCCGTTTAGGCATGTAGTCTATATACTGCTTTGTCATATTTTCATTGTTATGCCCTAAATAATCCCGAATCGTCTGAATGGACACTCCTTCATCATAGAAACTACTTGCCAATGTATGCCTATAATCATGCGTCTTGAATGTTTCGCCCGAAATATGTATTCCATACTTCTTACAATTTGCTTTGAAGCCCTTAACAAATGTACCAGTCCTATATGCCCCGCCATCCTTTGATTTAAACAGAAAATCGGTAGGTTTAATATGATGCTTTTTTATATAAATTTTCATAATTTGATAAAGCACCAATGAAATTGGTATCATTTTTTCCGCTTTCATTTTGATTTGATAAACCTTAATCCATGCATCTTCCCCATCCCAATAATATGCACCTCCTTTTAATGTACACACTTCACTGATCCGTAATCCTGTTGCCCATAAATTTAGAAAAATAAGTCTTTGTACCTCTGGAAAAAACTTCAGCCTTTTTAATATTTCCATATACTCATCTTCCTGAACACTTCGATCATGGTGATATGGAAAAACTTTCTGGATGTAATAATTCGGATCAAAAATTATTCTCTTGATATGTCCTTTAGCATTTAAGTACACAAAAAATCTGTGAATATCAAATATCTGTCTATTTACTGTTTCTGCTTTAATTTCCTCTTCCTGCAGAAGTTTGAAATACTCTGCTATCTGTTCTTCCGTAATTTCACATATGGATTCAAATGTGTTAAAGTAAACTAGAAATTTTTTAATATAACACAATTGATTTCGTATATTTCCAAGTGCTAAATCACCGATACCTACTTGATATTTCATATATTCTTGCAGCAATTCTCTGTTTCTCGCATTCGTCACTTCGTAAAAACTGAGTCGCTGCACAGGATTGCTTGGATTTACACGCTCTGGTGCAAAATTGAATCTTTCCATATACCAGACATTTGCATACCAGTGAATTTCTTTTCCACTCATAAATAGTATTTTGCGGCTGTTATCCACAATCTGCATACTATTCTTCACATTTGCAACTTTCCTGGCTACAATTGTTTCCAATTTCTTTATTTGCTCCAGCTCAAGCCGCTCGATATCTTCAATTCCTTCCTCTACGCAAAACTCATACATCCACCTTAAAGGAAGAAGATAGCGCACTCTTCGATCCTTGCTGTCTTTTATATTTCTTAAGGCATAGCACAAAATCTGAAAAATTTGTTTTTTTAAAGTTTCCGGCGCCTTTTGACTAAAATCCCATACCAGTTCGCTTTTATCTTGGATATAATCAAAATCTGATGCTATGTCCTGATCCGGTATATAGGGAAGAAAAATCACTTGCCCTTCATACTTGAGCCGCTCTTTATTTCTTCCAGAAAGGGTTTCCATTTCTTTTCGGATATCAAACTGCTTGATCCGATCCAATGTCTTCAAATATTCAAGGCCTTTCGAGGAAGTTTTTGTCCTGCGCAGCTCACTTTCATACAGTTCTCTGATTCTATAATCAATTTCCTTTACATGATGAATTCTCTGTCTTATCAAGAAATTCCTGACATTTCCTTTCAAGCGTTCTTGCACTGTATTGCACTGCTCAATTTCATTCAACAACTCTTTATACTCTTCTTGGATGAGGGTCTTCTTCAAATTTCGCAGGAACCCAGTTCGCTCAAATACCTGTTTCTTTGTAAAGTTCCCTGTTTCACGCAAAAAGATTTTATAATTACGGAAATCCTGTTCTTCTATAAGGAAAACATCATATATCCCTACACCTTTTAGGTAGGACTCTGCACACTCCCAGTATGTACTCGGTACATTTATATCTGTTATCAACTGGTTGTGAAGATAATCCGCTTTATCCTGTGATTCCGTATTCAATAATCTTAATGCAGTCACATACTTCTCCTCCTTCCCTAAAGTAATTTATCAATTTCATAAATGGACTGATGTTTTCTATAAAATTCATCACTGACATCCATCAACTCCTGATCCGATATATTTAAATATCTCATTGTTGTTTCTATATTTCGATGCCCAAGCGCTTGACTGATAAGTTCCAGCTTCCATCCAGCCTTCCGGCGAGCATTTGCAAAATAATGCCGCAGCATATGTGGTGTTACTTTAATCCCAGTCTTCTTCTGCAGCCGTTCCATCAATGCATAGACGCCTGAGTCCTGCATCGGTTTTCCTGCATAATCTCCCGAAATGTTAATAATCAAGTATTCCTGCTGGAAAATAAGGTCTTTATATTCCTCTATATAAAACTGCAGAATTTCAAAGGTGGCATCGCTGATTTTTGCCTTTCTGTATTCTGCATTCTTAGCTCTGGCTCCATTTTCATTATCTTCTCTAAAATTGACATACAGCAAGTGTCTCTCATAATCAATGTCTGTCGCATACCGGACTCCCAAAAGTTCCCCGATGCGAAATCCCGTTTCTGCTAATAATAAAAGCAGGATTTGATCGCGACAATTGGCACATGCCTTTAATAAAATCACGATCTTATCCTGCTCTATGGTCTTCCCTATATGTCCTTTTTCCTGTAGATATCCATGAAATGTATTCCGATATAATGTTCTTTTTACTCCCACTGAATTATGTACAATAATTCTCATATCAGAGAGGACTTTCAATTGCTTTGTAGATTCATCCTGCTGTCCAGAAAATCTATAAAATCGGAACACCTCTTTTAAATATGCATTACAGGTCTCATTATATGGTTTCTTTTTATAACTATCTCCACTATGCAATCCTGCCTGTAACCATATCAAATAGTCTGTAAAGTGTTCCTGCTGCTTATCATATGGCATCTCCCATACATCATCTAACTGAATGCCAGTCTCATCTATATAATTCAGATAGTATGAAATGGCTCCTGCACTTCTTCTGATAGTGTTAGGTGACAATTTTGATCTTTTTTTATGCATTAGATACTTGGAGGGCAGTAACACTATGTCTTGGCTCTCCTGTTCACGAATGAAATAATATTTTTCGTGATTATCTATCTGGGAATCCACAATATACCTTGCCATATTACTTTACTCCTTTCCTCTAACGCTATACACAGTATACCGTGTTACTCTTCTCATAGCTATCACACAATGTAACAATCTTTCCTTTTCAAACGAAGCATTATCAATAAACAACGTCAATCGATTTGATAACTCCCTGCTATTCCAAATGCAATACCTGCAGTTAACAAAAATCCAATAATTCCAACTGCCGCAACAATCAATATCCCAATCATGATCGTTCTACCTCCTCAACAATCTCTATAACATCTGGCATTCTGCCATCGTAACCGCTTCATCTTCCATAGCAAAATATTCATCTGCCACATTGCGTTCCACCGCCAAAATCTCTCCAGCCTCCTTCTCTCCCAGCTGGATCGGTGCCAAATACTCAATAATTCTCCCACATAATTTCTGGTCCGGACAAACATCCAGCATCCCCATACAGGTATTCACAATCAGGCGATCCAACACATCGGTAATCACTATTTTTTTAGCATCATATCCTCTCGCACCGATAAAATTTGCCAAGTTCTCCGGGGTCAGTGCCAACATATATTCTTTTCTGGCTCCCCCACCATATGGATACTCATAGGCATATCCCATCGTTTCTGTGTCCATGATCTGTTCTACCATATTCTTTTCTTCTGCTCTCATAAAATCTTCTCTCCTATTTTTTCAACTGCCAAACTCAATTTTCCCTTCCAATGGCGAATATGCATCGACATCATAGCTTTCCTGAAGGATCTGAAATCTTGCGAGCTGCATGGATGATCTGGACAGCCTGCCACGGTTTACAATCAAAAGAACATCTATCTGTTCTTTCTGAACCGCTTCTATAAAATGACGAAATCCATTTCGATTCCAAAGTGGAGTTGCCCCCACATCACTGGAACTTCCAACCAGTTCAAATCCCATCTGCTCTCCGTAATCAATCAGCTGTTTAAACTGACTTTTTAATGCACCATTTCTATCTTCCGGTGCATCAATCGCACAATAGATCCACGCACGTTTTCCCTGACCCATTCCTGCCTCCTGCTCCTTTTCCAAACACCCTTTATGTTCTTCTCTGTACTGTTACACCAAAACTCACGAGAATTGCCTCATCTACTTTACGCATCATGGCTCCACTCAGACTTCCTACATACCCCCTTAATCTTATCCGGTCAATCGTCCTTACCTGCTCCAATAAAATAACAGAATCATTATGGAGTCCTCTTACATGATTTCCCAATTCGATATGCGTAGGTATCCAGTGCTTATTAGGCCGACTTGTAATTGCTGCCACAATGACAGTTGGACTGTAACAGTTACCAACATCATTCTGAATAATCAAAACCGGCCGGATTCCCCCCTGTTCAGAGCCTATTACCGGCATCAGGTCTGCATAATATATATCTCCTTTTTTTATCGTAACACTTCCCCTCCTTCCATCTACTCTGGACTACGAATGTTCCTACTCTTTATGAAAAGTCTCTATCTCTATGTAATTCTGCCGTCATATGGCAAATGCCCTTTTTCCAGCTTACGCTGATGACCTCGCCTGCCAAAAGTTCATCAGCTCGGATTCCCTTTCCCAGCTCCTTCTTGGCTGCTTCTTTCTGCTCTTCCAAAAGTATGGATTTTACCTGGTCAGAATTCAGAAATAAATATCCTTTCGATGTCATAAAATGAAAATTGCTGTCAGAATATAATTCCATAAATTCTTTGACACGCATATACATCTTCCTCCTTATCATTTTGTGATTTAGAACACAAGGATAGCGGCAGCCTTATCCAGCTGATCTATCTTTCCTTTTCCGCTGGATAAATATAAAGCTGCCGCCATAGTTTCTGTTAAAAATCACTTGTTCTTCATTTTCAAAAGTTCCTATTCGACACAACTTCCCGGAACCAGATATCGGAAATACTGATATTCCTGTTACAACCGATATCTTTGGGCGGCAACACTGACCAGCCATGGCTTAAGGCTGTCATGGGATTGTTCCCCTCCGAGGGTCTCTCCGAGCCGCCCTCATTGCGTGTTCCCGTTTTGCGGGGCTGTGACTGGACGGAAGTATCATTATAGGCTGTTCAGGTCATTGCAGGCAGTCTGCCAAAACTGCTTTAAGGACAAATTTTTTTCGCTCTGCACCTTTGATATCATCTTATTGACAGACACTCTGACTATCTGCAGGTGGTCGTGGCGGATTTTCCTTTGTGCTTTTCCTTTTGGGCTGAACAACTAAGGTATCTGTATTGCCGGATATGACTGTTTCACACAGTTTTTGCCAAAGAACAGAAAGAGAAATCAGTCCCCTTCACTTCTTTCCACGCTGGCAGAGAAGTTTGAGAACCAAAAACAGAAAAATAATTAAAATAATTTTCTCAGTTTCTCTAAAATCTTCTGTCTCCGTTTGTTTATCGCCTTCTGTGACAATCCAAGTACCGAAGCTACCTCCCGTTCCGTCCGTTCCTCAAAATAGAGTTCCTGAATCAACCACTGTTCTTCTTTCGAGAGTTCTAAAAGGAATTTATGTAACTGTTCACACTCTATTTTTTTCAGAATCTGATCCTCAACACTTCTGTTTTCTTCTGGAAATTGCACAGCCATTTCCTGCAGGCGTTCATAGGAATCCTCTCTGCTAGGAATGGTCATTTTCTCTCCTGTTTTAGGATCTACGATATTTCTTGCTCTTTTTAAGTCATATTCCTGATACTGCATTTTTCTTTCACTTGTTCTCAATACAGCGATTACTTCCTCGCTGGCTTCCGGATACATTTTTCTAAAATCCGGTATCTTATACGGTTTTGCCATGTTCCTGTCCTCCTTAGTTTTCGTTGGGTGGTGAAAACGAAGGACAAGTGGCGGACTACGACATAGGTTTCTGGCAATCCTCAAGCAAGAGCTTTTCTCCATACGCTGCTCCTTAGAAAAAAAGAAGCCAACGGGAGGATCCCGCTGGCTTTTAACAAATTTGAAATTGGATGCAGCGCACAAAACACTATAAAAAAAGACCCCATACATTTCTGTATGAGATCTTCTCGCTCAGCACACTGACCATCCAGTGTACTGACTATAACATGAGAGAAGTCGGACTTTCAGTAGGACTATTGTCGGACTTTAGTCGGACTATTTAATTGACATGAAGCGTTCTCGGTTTGCTTCCGTCACTTTCAATCAGATGTTCTTCCTTCAATTGCCGAAGATAACCATGCACAGTTGATGGGGAACGATACCCTAAACCTTTTCCGATATCCCGCACAGTAGGCGGATATCCATACCTTTTTATGTATTGCTCAACAAAATACAAAACTTCCATTTTCTTTTTGTTGCTCATAAAACCACCTCTCCTCTATTCATAAAGTAACGGTTCTTCCAAAGCCTGTTTGATTTGAGGAAGAGCACTCCCCCAAAGGGATAAACCGAATATTTTAATTGCTTCCTTTTTTCTATCATAATATGTGCTTCTTTCCATCCGAAGCGTTTCCAGTAATTCAGGCTCTGTATATCGGAACCGGCTTAAATAACACTTAAACACAATGTCAAAATAAAGCTGTGGTGAATATGGAAAATCACGCATTTTAACCATGGCCGAGTCTACCAGTTCCACAAGCCACTTGGTCTGGAACAGGCTTTTTACTGTTTCTTCAAACTTTTCCCTCTCTACAGTAGGAGCAAAATCATTCAGATATAGAAGCCCCTCCTCCAGTTCTCTGCCATAACAATATTCTGTTTCTTCACGAAGCATTGCAGCACGGTCACAGGCCGTCCAGCATACATTTCGATAAATAGATAATAACAATTTTGACCTTTCATATAAATTTTGTTCATCCAGATGCTGCATCACACACAGCATCTGAATACTGTTTTTTGCCAATGAGTTTTTCCGTCCCATAAGCCCCTCCTATCTTACCGGTTCATAACTCCCGGCATAATCAAACCATGATCTCGGTATTCCGGCATCTTCAGATCCTTCATCAAGGCCGCTGGATAGATAGCCCTTTTTCCAAATCGCCGCCGAATTTCCTCAATCGCCAAAAATAATTTTTCTTCTTTCTCAAGCCGGATTGGATCCGAAAACAAACAGATTTGCTCCGGTTCTTTTGCTGATACCAAGTTGATTGCACGAACAGTTACCGAACGCACAGGTTCCTTCCAATCATAATTTCTCTGAAATAGTTCTCTCGCCAGTTTAGCAATTTCCAAAGGCACTATCGTCGGAAGGGAAAGTTGACCTTGATACTGCCTTGTAAATAGTTCCTGACTGCGAATCGCTATCTGAACCCCCTGTGCTTTCAATCCATGAATCCTTAATCGATGTCCTATGTCCTGGCATAATTCCAGAATAACCTTCCAGACCTCCTCTTCTGTTTTAAGATCTGCTGTACAAGTAATTCCATGCCCCACACTTTTCATCGGAGACACAAAGTCCTTCTCCATTACCGGACTATCATCCAGACCATTTGCATATGACCACAGCATCAGCCCAGTTTTACCAAGAAGCTGGTTCACATAATCATGATCCATTTCTGCCAGATCTCCTATCGTATAAATTCCAACTTGCTCCAGCTTCTTTGTAGTTGAGCGGCCACAGAATAATAATTCCGATACCCGAAGCGGCCAAACCTTTTGTTTCCATTCTGATTCTTCAATGCTAGTTATGGCATCCGGCTTCTTCATATCACTTCCCAGTTTTGCAAATATTTTATTGAATGAAATTCCTATACTAACAGTCAATCCCAGTTCATTCTTCATCCTGCAGCGAATCTGGTCTGCAATTTCTTTTCCAGAACCATAAAGAACCTGACTTGCTGTCACATCCAGAAAGCACTCGTCCATTCCGTAAGGCTCTACCAGGTCTGTATATTCCTGATAAATCTCTCTTGCCATATTGGAATATTTTAAATACTGTTCATACTGGGGTGGAACCAAAATCAAATCCGGACAAAGTCGTTTTGCCTCCCAGTTAACCATTCCTGTTTTTATTCCTGCTTGTTTCGCTTTCTCTGATTTTGCAAGAACAATTCCATGACGGTTTTCTGTGGACCCGCACACTGCTACTGCTTTTCCCTGTAGCTCTGGGTTCAGCATCATTTCTACAGAAGCATAAAAACAGTTCATATCACTATGAAGGATTGTCCGATTCATATTCTGTACCCTCTTCCAATTTTTTCTAGCAAGTATTAGCACACTTATTCTTGACAGCTTGCACACTTACCACTATAATGTGCATATAGTCACTGATACTTGCCAACTCTTGCTAATTCAAATATTAGCAACTACATGCACACTTGTCAATAGCACAGTTAGCAAGTTTACGCACACTAAAACGAATGGAGGTCTGACATGAAATCTTTTGGTGCTAAAGTTAAAGAACAACGCGGAAATCTTGGATTAAGTCAGAAACAATTAGCAGAAAAAGCCGGAATGGGTATCCGGACAATTACTTCTTATGAATTAGGCGAAAGAAAACCATACCAGGCACAGCTTTATAAACTGGCAAAGGCACTGGAGGTATCAACCGAGTATCTGCAGAACGATAACATAGAGGATCCATCTTACGGCTTAGACCGCATGGAATATGTAGAAGATATGAGAAAAAATAGCGGAACCAGGGAGGCGTTGGATCTACAGAAAATGCTGGCTGAGAACACAGCTCTTTTTGCAGGAGGCACTCTAAGCGAAGAAGCAAAAGATGCTTATTTTCAGGCAGTTGCCGAAGCATACTATGACTGTAAAAAAGCAGCCAGAAAAACCTTTGGCAAAAAGAAAAATCCACAATAATCTTCTCCCGTAATATAGTCCGAAAGGAGGGAGCTGTTTTGACTATTCAATCCATATCTGAAGAAGTCAGACGGATCCAGAAAAAATATGGTGAATCGGATCCATTCCGTCTGGCACAGGCAATGAAAATTATCGTGGTATTAAAACCGATGGGAAGATATAAAGGGTGCTGCAAAGGATTTTATGTTCAGCACCGCAGAATCAAACATATCACAATCAACAGCGATTTACCGGAAGTGATTCAACGGGTCATACTGGCTCATGAAATTGCTCACTCCGTGCTTCATACAAACATAACAGCTGCGTTTCATGAATTTACACTATTTGACGATACAGATCGGCAGGAATATGAAGCAAATCTCTTTGCTGCCGAACTGCTGTTATCCGATGACTGCGTATTAAATGCATTAAACGAAGACCAGTTTTTCTTTCAGGCGGCCAAAGCTCTTTATGTACCAGCAGAATTACTGGACTTTAAATTTCGTGTCATGAAACGTAAAGGTTATAAACTGGAGTCTCCCATCGTATCACATGGGAATTTTCTGAAAACAATTGAATAGGAGGACTACTGATGAACGAAGATACTATCCGCGATATATACTATGTAGAACATAAATGGAACCCCCATTTTTTCTATCTTTCCCCAAAATCATTTTGTCAGGATCTTGAAAAAAATGGCTCCGATCTATACCTTGACTTGTTCCATGCCATGTATCAGGAAGAGTCTGATTATATTTGTCCATATACGGAAAACGATTTTTCCCTTAGAAAAGAACTTTGCAACAATGGGACAACTATCATCTATCAGCTTATTACTCCATCTCCTGTCCTCTCCCCTCTTACCCGGTGTGTCTATTTCTGCTGTCAATTAGATAAGCAGCAATATTTTTACTATACCTCTGAGCTAACACATACTGGTGATTATCTGCTATGCGGATGGACAAAGGATGAAGCACATCTCATTTTCCATTCAGATGCATCTACACTTGAGGAAGAACTGGAAGAAGTTAAAAAACTTTTTAAGGAGGTAGAACTATATGAGCGGTGTTCAGACAGACTGCAAGGTTTATGTAAACGTAAGAGCAGCCTTCCTTCCAGACGGAAAAATGCTTCCAGAAGAACTTACCTGGGAAGACGGAACGCCTTATACAATTGACCGCATTTTGAATGTGAAACCCTCTGTCGCAAGGAAAGCTGGAGGTCAGGGCGACTGTTATACAATTTTGGTAAACGGAAAGCAAAGCCATCTCTTTTTTGAACGCAGTACAAATTTAACGGGAGCTTATATAGGCCGGTGGTTTGTAGAACGAAAATCTTAACCAAAACCCTTATATAAAAAAGATAGCTGTCATTTTACGATATAATGTCAACTATCTTTTTTATATGGCATCATTTTATATTAACGCATTCCAGACGCACACTCTCCCATATTAATGTCCAGCACCCCTCTGGGCGGCTGGATCAGGGCGTCCTCATACTGGCACTTCCACTGAATCTCCCGGCACATCTGGCCATCCGCCACGCCGTCTATGGTTTCTCCATCCTGAATGGGGTTATCATGCTCCAATATGTACGATGCCACATTGTAGGCGTGATTTACCACCCAGTTGGGGTCCATGTCGTGGAAGTGGTATTGGAGATCCGGCAAAAACAGGGTGTTCATGCCCACCGTGTCGATGAGCATATCCTCCGTGCCCTCGATATTGAAGAAGCGGACATTGACACCAAAGCGGATGAACCGATCTGGACCCTCAATCTGATGGGAGCGCACATCCTCCTCCAGAAACAGCTTGCCGCAGTTCTGAAAATAGAATGCCTCACAGGTGGGGTACAGCTCCGCCAGAGCCTCCAAGAAGTCCGCGTCCAGGTTGGCCCGCTCCAGCGCCGAAAGCGCCGTAGCCAGCATATCGGTGGCTACCACCTGATATTTACACTCCCGGAAGATCCGCTCCCGGTCCTCCTGACAGTCCCACATCTGGCTCATCAGGAAGGCATCAAAGCCTTTGCCCTTGAACTTGTCGCATTTCATCACCATCAGCTGCACCGGGCATTTTCCGTCCTTGAACTCTGCAATATGCTCCTGTGCGGCAAAGCCGGCCATTTTCTTATCATAACAGAAGCACTCTGTTAACCCGATGTGTTTCTCCATTACGGCAGTCACTTTTTCTTTATCCGGCATGGGCACCAGTTCTTTGAACAACATCTGAATGAGATAGGGTCCTCCTGGCTGGGGACCTTTTTTGTCATCCAGATTCTGCTGGAAAACTTTATTGGTCATTTAGTTTCCTCCTTATAACGGTAGATCATGCGACAATGGACAATCACTACTTTGTGTGTGGAGTTACTCCAAAGACTAAAAAAAGAACCACACAAAACAGAATCAGTCCGATGAAGTTGCGTTCTATCAGCAGGTTTATAGCCATGAGAAACAGCAGACTACAAACCAGAACAATAATACCGTTCATTCTCTTTCTTCCTCTCTGTTAGCGAACAGCTTCCACCGGAACTCCAGTTCTTTCTGGACAAACTCTTTCGGCAGGCCCCGGGGATTGGCGATGAGATACCATACCCGAAAGGTGCGTTTCTTCGGATCTGTTTCCTGCTGGTAGAGCTGATAGCCCGCCTCATCCTCCTGTGTCCACTGTCCTGTCTGCCGCTTGGCCTGCACAAAGGGTTCCACCACCTGATCCAGTTCCACTCTGGTGCGGCTTGAGGCCCAGGCTTGATCCACATCATTGGCGTGGGAGAGGTGGAACAACATCAAGCCCATCCCGTTCTTTGCCTTATGCTCCGGCGTTCCGCGCAATTCCGTCTGACGGCGGTACTCCTCCAGCTGTTCCGCTGTTCCGTACCGTTCCACCATCTGTTCCCGCACATGGATGCACCAGTTGTAATCCTCCGGCTGGGTAAAGGGGGCACAGACCTTCTGGAACGCTGCTGTCGGGTCTGCTTCAAAGCAGTCGATAAAATCAAGGTAGTGGGCTTTGATCAGGGGCAGGAGGGTGTCCAGCAACCCAGTGTTCAGCCGCAGGTCCTCTGTCAGCATCCGAAAGAATGAACCGCCGGTTGTCGGTTCAATTCTGAAAGAGTAGAGGTAATCATCTCCCTGCCTAATGATACAGCTGAAGCCAACCTCCACATTTCCATGGCCGATTTCGTAGTCTATGTAGTTGTAGCGACTCCGGTCAAACCAGATCTGATAGGTCAGCCCGTTTTTCATTTTCTTTTTGAAGTCGCCTTTTTTCAGCCGCTTCCAGCCCTTTTCCTCCAGGCTCAGGCCATTCCACAGGTAGTCCTGAAACTCCTGAAATATATCTACCGGGTGTTTTTGCTCCATGGTCTCCACCTCCTGACGAATCCTCTTTAATAGTCAAGCAGGATGGGCACCTGCTGTTCCTCAGAAAACCGCATGGCCCGCCAGAACATGGAGAAGGCGAACTTGGCCAGGGATTGGGTGTCATACTGGGTGTGTTCTGGGATGTCTGCCTTGCTGTACTGTGCATCTGAGTCTACGGTTCCGTCTACCGGGTATCCCTCCGTGTCTGCCCAGCCAAGGATGGTATCCTCATCGGCCTGCCATGCCAGCTGGTTCAGCTTCTCCAGCTCCTTCCGCAGTCCGCTCAGGGTGGCGATCATCGCCTGATCATCGGTGGGCAGAGGGCCTTGGAACAGAAAGCTGTCGGTGAGGGGAAGCCACCAAGTCGCGCCCCGAAACAGGGACCACACCCGCTCCTCGTCTGATGCAAGGCGGGCAATAAGGGGATGCTCCCCGAAGCTCCAGTCCTTCTCCACGGTGGGAGGCACCGGTTCCTCGTATGTACGACAGGCAGCTACCAGCAGCATAGCGCCAAAGGCATCCCAATCCGGCTTATCGGTGTAATAGGACCGCTCGTTGTCCTCCGGCCATGGAGTGTAGGGCGGCTGGTTCGGCTGGGAAATGGCGGCCAGGATCTGATCCCGCCAGTCCTCCACTGCCGCCTGGACCTCAGCCGGGGACAGTTCCTCCTCGTTGTCAGCAGGTTCTCCATCCGGTGTAATCCGGTTGAAGGTATATCCGTTTTCCTCCGCCCACTGCTGAACAACGGTTTTCCAGTTGTGAGAATAATACCGGGTCAGCGTCCCGGCGTAGATGTCAAGTCCCATAAGTTTTTCTCCTTTTCTGTTATGTCAAAGCCGTTCCAGGGTACAGTCGTGCCCGGAATGATCCGTATCCAAAATGATTTCTGTAATGGTGTCCATAGTCTCTTTTCCGAGATCGCGGACGCTTTTTTCATAGGCCAGCCACTTGATGCGGAGGGGCTGGCCATACTCATGCCGCCCAAAACCGCCTCGGAGAATGTCATTGAAGGCGTCCAGGTTTCGACCAATCTTCCAGTCTAAGCCGCAGGTAAACACCTGCTCCACCTCGTCATAAAAACCGGCCATGTTAGAAAAGCGGCGACCGTCAATGATAAACACCTCTCTCATGTCCATATAAACAGCTCCTTTAAGTCATATTTCTCCATGATCTTATTTTCCAAGGCTTCATAGGCATCCATGTCCTCTGGCTGCGCTGGAATACCCCTTTGCCAATAACCGTTTCCATAGTAGAAAAACATAGCCCAGTAATAGGGCAACTCATGGCTAAATATCGCCACTCCCATGGCATCAGCCACTGGCTCTGCCAGCGGTGAGTGTTCCACTATCTGGGAGGATTCCTCATAGGAGATCCCCACCAGCTCCACCAGCAGGCGTTTCACCAGTTCGCAGAAGCTATACTGGTTGAATATGACCTGACCATCCTCATCTTTGAACACAAGTCCATCTCTCACCATAGTATTTCTCTCCGTTTCTTAACCTGCATCCTTGGCATGGACATAGGCCCGTCAAGTCATCTCATACAGCAGGGCAGCGTCGCCCTGCACCAGCTCCAGGTGGAAACGCAGCGTTTCCAGTCCGCTTTGCACCGCCTCGGTGGGTAGGTCCCAGTCTGGGGCAATTTCAGCGGCCAGTTCCGAGAGGTCCTGCTCCCACAGAGCTGCCAGCAGTTTAGACGCCAGCTCTCCCTCCAGCAGAACGCAGTCCAGGGTATCCTCCGTCTGGGAAGCAGGAAAACGAACATCCAGATCCAGCTCGTACTCACACCAGTCCCAGATAGCCATGTATACCGCACCGGAGCAGTTGCCGTCGGACAACTCCTTCCGCTGGTTATTTTTTATCAGATAAAAGGACGCAATCTGTGACATGGCAGTTCCTCCTAAATGTTATTCTTTTTCCATCAGCCCTTCGGCCTGCAACCGGATCACATAGAAGGCCCGCACCCAGTCCAGTTCTTGCTCCATGGATTCCTCCAAAGCCAGCAGGCGGCGCTTTCCCAACCTGCGGTCCAGAAGAGCAAAGATGCGGACAAGAGGATTCTCGCTGACAAGGCTTTTCTCAATGCTTTGGTTATCAAAGATACCAAACGCCTCATAGAATACCTTTTGGTCAAAGGTACCCTGTTCCAGCGCATAGGCATGAGCCTGGTTGATGGCCTCTTTTGTGGAGTTGTGATCTTTCAGCGTTGTGGACCGCAAGTGATGAAATTTTGTCCACACATTCTCAAAATAGGTGTAATAGTTGCTCCGCAGCACTTCCACGCCGTCCACACGAATGGCTGCCCGGCCCTCATGGTCAGCACTTTTGCTGTAGCTGGTGGCAAAATACTGGATGTGACTCCGGAGTGCCGGGCACAGGTAGTCACTTTCCAGTTTGTTTCGGATTCCGCTCCAGGTTGACATAGGCACTTGCCTCCTTTCTAATTCCATTGTGGGCAAGGTAGATTCCTAACAAATTAAAATTTGAAGATTACATATAAT